>NZ_QLYZ01000023.1 GCF_003350325.1 Vibrio rhodolitus
TATGGCTCGTTGTTCCTAGTCGCGCTGCAACATCAGCCACGCTATGACCTTTTTCAGTCACTTGTTTGACTGCTTCAATTTTAAATTCTTCTGGATATCTCTTACTGCTCATAAGCACCTCTCTATTAGTCATTTTGTCTAACTAAAAGGTGTCTATCAAGTCGGTGGCTATTCAACCTAAATGTCCAGATACCTTGTTTAGAGAGTGTAAGATAGCGCATGTTTTAGTACCTACTTTTAGTACAAAACTGCAAAACGAGAGTCAACTTAAACAAAAAGGGCCAACTCTTTCGAGTTGGCCCTTTCCAAACGTTTGGTGGAGCTGGCGGGAGTTGAACCCGCGTCCGAAAACCTTTCATCATTGGTACTACATGCTTAGTCGATCTTTAATTTCACCACCGACCTGCGAACCGACACGCTAGCTGATGGCTATCCTGAATTATAATTCGTCGTTCATCTCTCAGGCGGGAGAATCCGGACTAGCGCGTTTGGGTTTGATCCCTCGTTGGTCCCCGTCTTACGTGCGGAAGCTAGGGCGAGAGAGCTCTGAGCAGGTTATTAAGCTGCTAGTGCGTAGTTTTCGTCGTTTGCGACTATTTTTTTGCGGTTTGTTAACGAGGCCTACCGCACCTCGGCATGCACCTCAGACTTCTGAATTCCCGTCGAATCCTAAATCAGCCCCAAGTGTTGGAAGCATAGTACCAGAAAAGCCCAGCCTGTCTAGTACTCTACTTCTTAAGTGGTCAAGATTAGCGCAATCCGCTCTTCATTACGCGCGCTTTTTCACGAGCCCAATCTTTTTCTTTAAGATCAGTACGTTTATCGTGCAGTTTCTTACCTTTTGCTACACCAATTTTGATTTTGACCCAAGAGCGAGACCAATATAGAGATAGGGCAGCAAGTGTCATACCTTCGCGGTTGATTCGACCAAACAAGTTGTCGAGTTCGCGACGGCTCATAAGTAGTTTACGCACACGTGTCGGGTTAGCGACAACGTGGGTTGATGCTTGATTAAGAGGAGTGATTGTCATGCCGCTGATAAAGGCTTCTCCGTCACGCATA
Source organism: Vibrio rhodolitus (assembly GCF_003350325.1). Lineage (GTDB taxonomy): Bacteria > Pseudomonadota > Gammaproteobacteria > Enterobacterales > Vibrionaceae > Vibrio > Vibrio rhodolitus. The sequence goes on from NZ_QLYZ01000023.1 coordinate 1,063, forward strand.
AACACATAGCTTTCTGCGATATTGGCTTTGCCTTGGCGTAGGGCTTTCACTTCCCAGCCTTGTAGCTCCAAGCCAGCTTCAATTTCATCGTCAATGAAGTATTCGTGGCGAGCTTTCTTGTTAAGCGCGATAGTATTGCTACCCGCTTTTTGTTTTGAATTTTTCTTTGCCATAATGGCGACATTATACGGTGCACTGATGGGTTAGCAAATCCCTTTATTTGCGCTCAAGGCAAATAAAAGTAAAATTGCACTGAGCTTAACGCTTAGATTGTTCTGAAGTAGGAGAATATATGAAGCAAGTCACTCGTTCTGCATTGGTATCCTTTAGTGCTGATCAGATGTTTGATCTAGTTAATGATGTAGCCAGTTACCCAGAGTTTTTACCAGGTTGCTCTGGCTCGCGCATTTTAGAAGCGAGCACGTCTGGAATGGTTGCTTCGGTAGATGTCTCCAAAGCAGGGATTAGCAAAACCTTTACCACTTCAAATGAGTTAGTGGCAGGTGAGGCAATTTTGATGAACCTCGTTGACGGTCCATTTAAAACCTTAAAAGGTGGCTGGTTCTTTACTGCTCTTGATGAACAAGCGTGTAAAGTTGAGCTAAAACTGGAATTTGAGTTTTCCAGCAAGATGATTGAAATGGCTTTCGGCAAGATTTTTAATGAATTGACCAGTAATATGGTGAATGCTTTTACCAAACGCGCGAAACAGGTGTACGAGTGCTATGAGTATTGAGTCGGATATGATTCATGTGGAGGTAGTGTACGCACTGCCGCACGAACAACGTGTGTTTACTCTAGTGGTGAATAAGGCGATGAAAGTTGAAGAGATCATCGCGCAATCTGGTGTGCTTGAGTTGTACCCAGAGATTGACCTTAAAGAGAATAAAGTCGGAGTATACAGCCGTAATGTGCGTTTAGACGCGACAGTGCGTGATGGCGATCGTATTGAAATTTATCGTCCGCTGCTGGCGGATCCAAAAGAGATTCGCCGTAAACGTGCTGAGCAAGCTAAAGCGGCGGGTTCTGCTGATCCGGTAACCGGCGGCAAACCGAATGCTCTGCGCAAGAAAGATTAAACCTATTTTGGCTTAGATAAAACAAAGGCTCGCAATTGCGAGCCTTTTTAATGTTTCAATTCAGTGATTTAGTTGATGCTTTCGTAGAAAGATTCACTGATTGGGTAATCACCAGTTACTTCAACTAAGCGACCTTGATCATCGAATTTCACGATTAAGTCGCGTTGAATCGATTCTTTATGACCTTCGGTATGGTGGTAGATGTAATACCAAGTATTTGGGTATCCATTTTCTACTAACATTGGTGAGCCCATTACAAAGCGCACTTGCTCCTTGCTCATACCAAACTTCAATTTGTTTACCGCTTCTTGCTCAATGTAGTTACCTTGGTTGATATCAATGCGATACACCAACTTTTCTAACAGCGAACAACCCGTCAGCATTGTCATTGCGAGTGGTAGTGCGATAAGCCACTTTTTAAATTGCATACTCAAATTCTTGTAACTATCCATTTGTTAATCTGGGCTGATAATAAACAAGCTTGCCCCTAATGTAAAAAGCTCATCTTGTTTTGAATTATTTCAGACCATGATTTTTGAATTAGGTTGCAAAGTCACAATACAAATCGGGCAAAATTTACCAATTATGCCGCAATCAGCAATTCGCGTGCGTTGGCAAGCGTCGACTCGGTAATTTGGCTACCACCCAGCAAGCGAGCCAATTCCGCAACACGTTGGTCAACTGCCAATTGGTTCATCTGTGTTTCGGTTTTACCGCCTTTAGTTTGTTTGGCGACAAATAGCTGTTGATGACCACAACCTGCCACTTGAGGTAGATGCGTTACACACAGCACTTGCGTTGACTCTCCCAATTTACGCAGCATTTTGCCCACAACTGCCGCAGTAGGACCGCTGATACCCACATCCACTTCATCGAAGATCAAGCTAGGAGTATCAACTTTCTGTGCGGTGATGACTTGGATTGCCAGTGAGATACGTGACAGCTCACCACCAGAGGCGACTTTGGCGATTGGCTGCATTGGTTGCCCAGGGTTGGTCGAAACCACAAAACACACGCTGTCTAAACCCAGTGGTGATGGATGTGCACCTTGGTTAGTGACCTCAATACTAAACTGGGCTTTTTCCATGCTCAGCTCATGCATGCTTTCGGTGATCAGCTTGTTGAGCTCTTTGGCGTAGCGGCAACGTGATTTATGCAGTTTTTCAGCACTTGCCAAGAAGGCTTGGTATTTGGTCTCCACATCTTGTGCTAATTCTTCGAGTTTTTCATCTGAACAATCAAGTTGTTCAATTTGCGCCAGCAAGTCTTGATGGTGCTGGTAAAGCTCTTCTGGTAACACATGGTGCTTGCGTGACATCGACATGACTTTAGAGAAACGCTCTTCCACAAATGCCATGCGTGCGGGATCAACATCGATGTTATCCAGGTAGTTACGCAGTTCGCTATTGGCTTCTTCGACTTGGATGATCGCTTCTGCCAGCATATTCGGCAGTTCAGCCAATTTTTCATCCAGTTCTGCAAGCTGAATTAGGGAGTGACTGGCTGATTGCAAAATACCAAGCGCATTAACTTCTTCACCTTCGTAAATAAGCTCGATGGCTTGTTGGCAAGTTGAGGCAAGCTCTCCGCTATTGGACAAGCGTTTATGTTCTTGTTCGAGTTCTTCATACTCTTCCTCACCAAGTGAAAGTTCATTAAGTTCTTTGATTTGGTATTCCAACAGCTGTTTCTGCGCTTGGTTTTGTGCGCTATTTTCGCGAAGTTGTTTTAGGTTGTTATCCGCCTGACGCCAAGTTTGGTAAGCGTTGCGGGTACTTTTCAGCAAGTTAAGGTGTCCAGCATACTGATCCAGCATTGCCAGTTGGTATTCACTTTTCATCAATTGATGATGCGCGTGTTGACCATGGATATTAATCAGTAATTGCCCTAAAGATTTAAGTTGCGAAAGGGGAACAGGGCTACCGTTAATAAAGGCGCGTGAGCGACCATCTTTAGTGATGGTACGGCGCAAGATGCAGTCATTGCCATCTAACAGTTCATTGTCTTCTAACCAGCGGGTGGCATGGAGGTTATTCTCCAGTGAAAAAGCCGCACTGACTTCGGTTTTTTCTTCGCCTTGGCGCACCATAGAGGCTTCCGCGCGACCGCCTAAACATAACCCCAGCGCGTCAATCGCAATGGATTTACCTGCACCCGTTTCACCAGTAATAGTGGTCATGCCTTTAGAAAGTTCTAGCTGCAAAGATTTAACAATAGCGAAATTATTAACACTTAGATGAGCCAGCATTTTGAGTTACCTGTTTAAATGAACAACACTGTATATAGATTCAGTATATACTGTTTCTTTATACAGTAAATATAGGTAGGCAAAAAATTGTGAGGAAAGTGGAGGAAAATCAATATTGAATTACATTGTTTGCTTATTTCTTGATTGATTTGTTGAGGAGTTGAGCAAAGAGAATCTTCCTAACTCTTTGCTCTATATGACAAAAAATAAGCATCGCTCGGGAGGCACTCCCTTATTTTGATAAACGATTTGCTAACATTTCTATGCTTTTTTGCACGGCAATCGGTGGATGTGCGGTAAACGCTGTGAGCGCGTATACAGTATTGTTTGGCAGTGTCCATTGAGGCGTGAGGTTGACGATCTGCGGTGATGTTTGCTCAAGATAAAAGTCAGGAATTAGTCCAATGCCAGCGCCTGCACGGATCAGAGCAAGGCAGCTGTGAAATGAATTACTCATGCAGTTGGCTTGGCTGGTAAAGGGAGTCACATCACCAGAGCTGGATTGAAAGTGGTGAACATATTGCTCACCTTGCCAGGAGTTGGCGATATAGGGCAATGCTTCCAGCGGTTTGCCAAGCATGGCGGCGCTGCCACACAGCACATCACGAAACTGTCCGATGCGTTTTTGTTTTAGGTTGCTGTCGGGTGAGTTACCCACGCGAATAGCCAGGTCGATGTCGTGCTGCATAAAATCAAGCCTTTGATCATCGTTAATCAGTTCAGGGCGCAGCTTTGGGTATTGCTTGAGGAGTTCGGCAATAACAGGGGCGACTAAGGTATCCATCAAAGCGTGCGGCGCGGTAATGCGGATTCTTCCTGCGGGTTCCGCTTGCTGTTGACGTGTGGCGTTCCAAGCTTGATCGGCAATGCTGTTAATGTTTTGGCAGCTAAGGTAGAACTGCTCACCCAGTTCAGTCAGGGTTTGGCGACGTGTGGTACGTTTTAACAAGGTCGCGCCGAGCTCGTGCTCAAGGGCTTTGAGGTGCTGGCTCACAACTGACTTAGAAAGATCGAGTTTATCTGCTGCTGCCGAGACCGACCCTTGTTCGACGATATGAGCGAAGATAGACATTTGTCTGAGTCTATTCATTATTGTTCTCTTTTTCTAAACAGTGATTTCTATTGTCTTTGTATTTCATTGTAATCAACCCACCTACACTTGTGGTATCAAAATGACTAACGAGAAACGGATATGACAGTGAATACAATTGAACAAAACGCAGTGTTAGAAGCGTGCAAACAAGGCATTAAAGCGTGGCAAACGGCGTTTAATCAACAAGATGCCCAAGGTTGCGCGGCGCAATATCAAGAAAGTTGCACCATGCACGCGCGACCATTTGGTGAGTTTACTGGGCGCGAAGCTATCCAAGCTTTCTGGCAAGACATCATGGATAAGGGCTTTAAAGATGTCGATTACACCGAAGTCGAGTGGCAACCTCTTGGCGACGATGCGTTTATTCTGTCTGCCAAGTGGACTATGAACCAAGCCTTTGGCGTCGTGCACAAAGAAGTATGGCAAATTGACGCTGACGGCAAAGCCCGCCTAGCCAGCGATGACTTTGAAGTATTAGGCGAACGTTAATGAAAAAGGCTTGCTTTTAGAGTGCAAGCCTTTGCTATTTTATCCGTAATCCGTAATCCGTAATCCGTAATCCGTAATCCGTAATCCGTAATCCGTATTCGCGTTCTCACTTCTCGCCGCTAAAAGAGCTTACTCGCCCAGCCCAATTTGTTACGCAGTACGTGATAGTAGCTGTAATCTTTCGGATGGATCAGCTTAAGCACATTCGGGCTTTGGTAAATGTGGATCTCATCACCTGGAGAGACGGGCAGTGAAACTTGTCCGTCACAGCTGACTTCTTGCGTGCCACGGTTGTCCGGTGATACCACGAGCTTGATGCGGCGTTTGCTATCAACCACCAGTGGGCGGCTTGATAGGGTATGCGGAAACATCGGTACCAGCGAAATGGCATTTAAGCTTGGTGAGAGGATCGGACCGCCACCTGAGAGTGAATAAGCGGTAGAACCGGTTGGCGTTGAAATGATCAAACCATCAGAGCGCTGAGAGAAGGCGAAGCTATCATCAATATACACTTCAAATTCAATCATGTGTGCCACTTGCCCTGGGTGGAGCACTGCCTCGTTTAACGCTGCATTATGGCTTTTGATCTGTTTATGACGATGAATTTCCGCTTCAAGCAAGAAACGCTCTTCTTCGATAAATTCGCCATCCAGCACCGCTTTAAGTGCAGTTTGGAAATCTTCAGGGTTAAGATCGGTCAAAAAGCCTAGATTACCGCGGTTGACACCAATCACGGAGATATCGAATCGAGAGAGGACGCGCGCTGCGCCGAGCATATTGCCATCGCCACCAACTACAACCGCCAAGTCGGCAATTTTGCCAAGTTGGATAAGGCTCGCAAAATGCTCCTGTGGGATATCACTAAGAATGTCGCTTAAGCGGTCGTCAATATATACGCTGTAACCCTCGGCAGTTAACCAATCAAACAACTCTCTATGGGTTTGAATTGCTTGCTGATCTCGAGGTTTACCAATGATGGCGATCACTTCAAAAGGTTTTTTCATGTCTTTTCCGGCACAATTAGGCTTGATTCGATAATCTTCATCCCCATAATAATGGCAAGTTAGCTAAATATGCGAATTTTTGTGTATTTATAGCGTGTATTCGTGACACGCGGGCAGCACAAATACGTGAATTCTGGAGATATCATGAGCAACGAAGAGAAAAAGATCCAAGAAGAAGAGCTTCAGCAGCAAGAAAAAGCAGTTGAGTCTGACGTAGAAGCAGTTGGTACAGACGCTGATATCGAATGGAACGAAGAGACTGAGCTAGACGAGCAAGAAGCGAAGATCGCTCAACTAGAAGCAGCTCTACTTTCTAGCGAAGCGAAAATCAAAGATCAGCAAGACAGCGTGCTACGAGCGAAAGCAGAAGTAGAAAACATGCGTCGTCGTACTGAAACTGAAATCGATAAAGCGCGTAAATACGCCCTGAACAAGTTTGCTGAAGAGCTACTGCCAGTAATCGATAACCTAGAGCGCGCTATCGCAGCCGCTGACGGTGAAAACGAAGCAGTGAAGCCATTACTTGAAGGCGTAGAACTGACGCACAAAACTTTCGCAGACGCAGTTGCGAAGTTCGGCTTGAAAGAAATCAATCCTGAAGGTGAAGCATTCAACCCTGAATTCCACCAAGCGATGTCGATTCAAGAGAGCCCAGACCACGAGTCAAACACTGTTATGTTCGTAATGCAAAAAGGCTACGAGCTTAACGGTCGCGTGATCCGCCCAGCCATGGTTATGGTTGCGAAGTAATCTTTTGATTGCAAAAAACGCCTCGTCTTTCGACGGGGCGTTTTTTTGGAACGCTTCGCATACGGACGCTTCGCATACGGACGCTTCGCTTACAGAACGCTGGCGCTATGGAATTGGGATTTTTGCGACTGAATTTTGAGCTTACCCAGCAAATCTTCTATGTTTGCGAATAAGAGCAAATAGCATTTTGCTGATCCGTTCGCATTGCTCGCTTAGTACGTCACAATCGTCGTGAGGTATATAGTTGAGTTCTTTAGCCATCATCAATTGGGTTTTAAGCTCTCCAGTTGATCCTTTGGCGACATCTAGAAAATAAGCGGTTTCTTTGTCGCTATATCTTTCGATGCCCTCTGCGATATTGCTAGGAATAGATAACGCAGAACGCTGTATTTGATCGCGAAAAGAGTAATCTTTGGTGAAACGAAACAGTATGTAAATTTCCTTGCACAGCACAAAGCTCATTTTCCATACATCTAAGTTTTGGTATTTCATATCAACGCATTTGTTGGTGAAAAACTTAGTTTTGCTGAAGAGTGTTGTAATCTAGTGGGAAATTAGCACCAAATGTTGAGAGTTGATTCAACAGTTGACAATACTTGTCCCGAAAAAAACAAAATATCCCGCATCCCGCATCCCGCATCCCGCATCCCGCATCCCGCATCTTTTTTCAATTTTTTTTCCCTTGTTCCCTTGAAATGCTGTTTAGCGCCCTTATCTATGGTGCATACGAGAAGCAAACATTAAATTTTTTGTTTGTGAGCAAGGGTTGAAACCCGATTCTCTATCCCCCACATAGGGGATATAGCAAAACGAAAATAGAATTTATTCGGAGATAGCCTGATGGGTAAAATCATTGGTATTGACTTAGGTACTACTAACTCTTGTGTTGCTGTTCTAGACGGTGACAAGCCACGCGTAATCGAAAATGCGGAAGGCGAGCGTACAACAGCATCAGTTATTGCATACACAGATGGTGAAACGCTGGTTGGTCAACCTGCTAAACGTCAAGCAGTAACAAACCCAACTAACACGCTATTTGCAATCAAGCGTCTAATCGGTCGTCGTTTCGAAGACGAAGAAGTTCAGCGTGATATCGAAATCATGCCTTACAAAATCGTTAAGGCTGACAACGGTGATGCATGGGTAGAAGCGAAAGGCCAAAAAATGGCTGCTCCTCAAGTATCTGCTGAAGTACTGAAAAAAATGAAGAAAACTGCTGAAGACTTCCTAGGTGAGGAAGTAACTGGCGCAGTTATCACAGTTCCTGCTTACTTTAACGATGCTCAACGTCAAGCAACTAAAGACGCTGGCCGTATCGCAGGTCTAGAAGTTAAACGTATCATCAACGAACCAACTGCAGCAGCGCTAGCTTACGGTCTAGACAAGTCAGGCGGCGACCGCACTATCGCGGTATACGACCTTGGTGGTGGTACATTCGATATCTCTATTATCGAAATCGATGAAGTTGAAGGCGAGAAAACTTTCGAAGTTCTAGCAACTAACGGTGACACTCACCTTGGCGGTGAAGACTTTGACAACCGTCTAATCAACTACCTAGTAGATGAGTTCCAAAAAGAGCAAGGTATCAACCTTAAGAACGATCCACTAGCGATGCAACGTGTTAAAGAAGCAGCAGAAAAAGCGAAGATCGAGCTTTCTTCTACTTCTCAAACTGACGTAAACCTACCATACGTGACAGCTGACGCGACTGGTCCTAAGCACATGAACGTTAAAGTGACTCGTGCGAAACTAGAATCTCTAGTTGAAGATCTAGTACAACGTTCTCTTGAGCCACTAAAAGTAGCTCTAGCTGACGCAGACCTATCTGTAGGCGACATCACTGATGTTATCCTAGTTGGTGGTCAAACTCGTATGCCAATGGTTCAAGCGAAAGTAACAGAATTCTTTGGTAAAGAGCCACGCCGTGATGTGAACCCAGATGAAGCAGTAGCTATGGGTGCAGCAGTTCAAGGTGGTGTACTAGCAGGTGATGTTAAAGACGTTCTACTACTAGACGTTACTCCTTTGTCTCTAGGTATCGAGACTATGGGCGGCGTAATGACTAAGCTAGTTGAGAAGAACACAACTATCCCAACTAAAGCGAACCAAGTTTTCTCAACAGCAGAAGACAACCAAAGCGCGGTAACAATCCACGTGCTACAAGGTGAGCGTAAGCAAGCGTCTTACAACAAGTCTCTAGGTCAATTCAACCTAGAAGGCATCCAAGCAGCACCACGTGGTATGCCACAAATCGAAGTTACTTTCGACCTAGATGCTGATGGTATCCTACACGTATCAGCGAAAGACAAGCAGACTGGTAAAGAGCAGAAGATCACTATCCAAGCTTCAGGCGGTCTAAGCGATGAAGACATCGAGAAAATGGTTCAAGAAGCAGAAGCTAACAAAGAAGCGGACAAGAAGTTCGAAGAGCTAGCAACTGCACGTAACCAAGCAGACCAAATGATCCACGGTACTCGTAAGCAAGTGGAAGAAGCAGGTGAAGCGCTTCCAGCAGACGAGAAAGAGAAGATCGAAGCAGCAATCGCAGAACTTGAAACAGCGCGTAAAGGCGATGACAAAGAAGCGATCGATGCGAAAGTTCAAGCTCTAGCAGCAGCAGCGCAAAAGCTAATGGAAATCGCTCAACAGCAAGCTCAAGCTCAGCAAGCACAAGGTGCTGACGCAGGTGCTCAGTCTAAAGACGATGACGTTGTAGACGCGGAATTCGAAGAAGTTAAAGACGACAAAAAATAATTTATCGTCGCTATAGCGTGTAACTTCTGTGTCGAGAGTGCTCACTTACTTGCGTAAGCTGCGCGCTCTCTCCTTGAACTAACGCGCTCTAGCTTAGATAAATCGTTTTTAGAATCTAACGATACGGGCGTCAGAGGTAACTCTAACGCCCGTATGTTTGTAAGTAGGATTGTCATTCTAGCTAAGCTCTTTGAGTAAAAAGCTTTTAGCTAGAACGATACAAAAAACACCAAGCGATGCTGATTCTGGCTCGTTTGCAGTAATAAATTGGTGACTAAAGCATGTCAAAACGTGATTTTTACGAAGTATTAGGCGTAAGCCGCGATGCATCTGAGCGCGATATTAAAAAGGCTTACAAACGCCTAGCGATGAAATACCACCCAGACCGTAACCAGGGTGACGAAACTGCATCTGACAAGTTTAAAGAAGTAAAAGAAGCGTACGAAATCCTGACGGATCCGCAAAAGAAAGCGGCTTATGATCAATACGGTCATGCAGCATTCGAACAAGGTGGCGGCGGCTTCGGCGGTGGCGGCTTTGGTGGCGGCGGCGCTGATTTCGGTGACATCTTTGGTGATGTATTTGGCGATATCTTCGGTGGCGGTCGTCGTGGTGGCGGTGGTCAACGTGCGCAGCGCGGTGCTGACCTGCGTTACAACATGGAACTGACACTTGAAGAAGCGGTTCGTGGCGTATCAAAAGAGATTGAAGTACCAACACTCGTACACTGTGATAGTTGTAATGGTAGCGGTGCGAAGAAAGGCACATCGGCAGACACTTGTGGCACCTGTCACGGTCACGGTCAAGTGCAAATGCGTCAAGGCTTCTTTGCGGTACAACAGACCTGTCCTACCTGTCATGGTAAAGGCAAGATCATCAAAGACCCATGTAATGAATGTCATGGTCAAGGTCGTAAGCAGAAGACTAAAACGCTTAACGTTAAGATCCCAGCTGGTGTTGATACTGGCGACCGTATTCGTCTATCTGGCGAAGGTGAAGCGGGAGAAATGGGTGCACCAGCGGGTGACTTGTATGTTCAAGTGCACGTGAAAGAGCACCACATCTTTGAGCGTGATGGTAACAACCTGTACTGTGAAGTACCGGTAAGCTTTGCAATGGCAGCACTAGGTGGTGAAGTTGAAGTCCCAACACTAGATGGTCGTGTGAACCTTAAAGTACCAACAGAAACGCAAACCGGTCGTATGTTCCGTATGCGTGGTAAAGGCGTGAAAGGCGTTCGTGGCGGCGGCATCGGTGACTTGATCGTGAAACTTGTAGTGGAAACACCAGTTAACCTAAGCTCTCGTCAAAAAGAACTATTGAAAGAGTTTGAAGAATCATGCGGCGGCGAAGCGGCAACTAAGCACAAGCCAAAGTCTGAAGGCTTCTTCAACGGTGTGAAGAAATTCTTTGACGACCTAACTAGCTAATTATTAGTGAATTAGAACTCTTATTTTAAAAGCCTGCTTTAAGCAGGCTTTTTTGCATTTATCTTCCTTCAATCTTCTGTCTACGGCTACCAACAAGCGCTTGGGTTACCCAAACCAGTTTGATCTAAGCTGAGACGATCACTTATGCTGGCTAGGCAATCATCCTGTGTTTGCTTACCGACGGGCTGCGCGTAAATGGTGTAGCTATCAATACTTGCCTCTATTGAAAACAGATAATCGCTTGGTTTGCTTTGGCAAAGCGAGCACTCTCCTGCGGGCATCAATGCCTCTTTAGCCTCGCTATAACTGCCGTTGTAATTACTCTCCAGATAAAGCTGTAAGCGACTCATATCCGTTTTGGCGAGGCTGCGAGCTGCCTTAATCATTTGGCTTTGGTAACTAGGGTAACTCACAGCAACCAGCACTGAGACGATCGCAAGTACGATTAGCAGTTCGAGCAATGTCATTGCTCTTAAACGGTTTGTACCTAATTTGCAGTGACTCTTTCGCGCCATTTCAACTCTTCCCTCGTTTCATACTTTGCTCATTGTGCGAGTTGCTAGTATCGGGACAAGGTTGAATCGAAATGTCATCGGAGTTGCATGAGGTTTTGGGAAATGAATCGAGGCTTTAACTTGCTTGAATTGGCGTTGGTGATGTTACTGATATCCCTAGCTGCGAGTCTGCTACTGCCAACATTTAGTGATTTGAGTCGTCGTATTGCAATAAAGCGCTTAGCTGATGAATTGGTGGGTTTTGTTCTCCAAGCTAAAAGTGAGGCGATTTTGCGTAATAAGCGGTTGTATGCGCATTTTTCATTTGAAAAAGCCGCTGTGGGCAGGCAAGGGGAGTGGTCCATTGTCTTAAGCGCTCAGAGCGATTTAAGTGGCGAGCGATGGCTTCAGCTAAGTGGTAACGCATTTCAAGGGCTTGAGATTCGCCACAGCTATGTCACCAACTACATCACTTTTGACCCGATTCGCGGGCGTCCGAGCAGCGGCTCAATTGAATTCAAGGTTGTCGGTAGCAAGCAAGCTTTAAAAGCGATTTTGGCTAATCCACCAGGAAGGATCCGCATCTGCAGCACCGAGGGAGAGGTCTATGGCTACGCAGCGTGTGACTAGGCAGCCGCGAGGGTTTAGCTTAGTTGAGTTTTTAGTTGCTATGACACTGAGTTTAATGGCGATAGGGCTGATTGGCTCGGTATTTATTAGCGCGCAAAAGGTAGCGCATCAGCGTTCCAAACAGCTTTATTTATTGCAAGCGTTAAGCGCGGTTTTCCAGTCTATTGAGGGGGATATCCAACGCGCTGGTTTTGATAACTATCAAGGTGATGTGTTGACCCTTACGGGGACAAACGAGGTGGTAGATATGCGCAGCAGCAGTGATTTTGGTTTGGCTTACTATCGAGAAATGGCAGACAACAAACACTTTCGCGCGATTCGTTACCGGCTGGATGGTGATGCGCTATTGGTATGTGAGCAGGGGGCACAGCAGCAAGCGGCAATAAAAGCACTAGAAGCGATAGGTAGTTGTCGCTCAATGTTGGATGAGAAAAACCTGCGGGTGACCGAATTCAGTCTGACGCCGTTGCCGCTGATCTCATCCAGCGCGCAATCATCGCTTTGGACGCTGAGTATGGCGGTGCAAAGGCGAGATCTTAGCTATTCCCATCATCTAACTATTGATATCAAACAAAGGAACTGGCAATGAAAAAGCAACAAGGCGGATTAAGTTTAGTCACGGTTGTTGTATTGCTTACAAGTCTACTTTTTCTGGTAATAGGCAGCTATCGAATCACTTTTCATCAGATTAAAGTGGCGCAAAACGAGCTGAAAATGCGGCGGATTCACTGGCTCGCAGAAGGGGCAATCGAGTGTGGCTACAGCTTTATTCGTGTCATGGATGTTGATCCTAACAAACTGTTTTTTGCCAGTTCTGAGGCGAGTTATCAAAGTATGCAACATGAGTGTTTAAGCGAGCTAAGCCATGAAGCGCTGTTTAGCCATGCTTTGAGTGCTAGTCGCTATCAGCTTTCATATCAATATGATGGCACCATTCGGTTAAGCCGCGCTATTGAACTGGATGCCACGAGCGGAGAGTATCGTTGGCTTAAGGGGGCGTGGAATGACTACTAACTGGAATGCAAGATGTAACACAAGGCGCAAGGCGAAGCATAAAGCTAAGCATAACGGATTTTCGTTACTTGAAGTGTTGATAGCCCTATTTTTAGTGGGGAGCTCGGCTTTAGGGATCATTAAACTGCAAGCGAGTTTGGAGCAACAGGCGAGTTATATTTTGCAACAAACGGAGGCGATGTATATCGCCGAGCGCCAGTTAGAGCGCTATCTGGCTCGTGGGCAAAGTCCTGCTGAGTCAAGTGGGCTTTTGAGCTATGCGCAGCTTGAAAGCAGTGATAACTGCCTACATTCGCAAATAGGTGCTAATGGTTTTGTTTATGCGATTGACTGCCAAGTCGAGGCGGTTTCTGGTTTGATGGCAGCAGAGCTTAAAATGGTGAAAGTGACAGTAACTTGGCACAATCGGGTGAGTGATGGCGCTGAGCTCAATGCACAACATCAGCTTTCTTTGGTGAGTCAGGTGTCAAAATTTAGTGAATTTGACTTGTAACAAAATGTTTCTAGCACGAAAAATACGGTAAAGGTTTCAAAAAGGTTTCAATATTGTTTATGGCTAATTTGCAGTATTGTGTCTTTAATGTTGTGTCAACAGGGTAAATTTGCAAAATATGTCTCTAAATGTGCTTTTTTCTGTAGGGGTATGTGCTTTTGTGTGATGTATTTAATAAAATGCTCGATTGGATATAGACCGCTATAACTATTTTTACAGGTCAGACTAAACAACATCACATATGGAATTACCATGAGTAACCAAGCTGTAAATAAAGCACCATCACCAAAGCCGAGTGGTATGGATCGCTTTCTAAACGCGATTGAGCGCGTCGGCAACAAAATTCCAGATCCAGCGATCCTGTTCTTCTGGGCTCTAATTATTACATGGGTAACATCAGCTCTTTTGTCGAACGTGACGTTCGATCTAATCAACCCTCGTACTGGTGATGCTCTAACGGTAAGTAACCTTCTAACTGGTGAAGCGCTAGCAAGCTTCCTAGCAAACATGGTGACAACGTTCACTAGCTTTGCTCCACTAGGTATCGTACTGGTAGCGATGCTAGGTGTTGGTGTTGCAGACTCTTCTGGCTTTATCACAACAGGTCTTAAGAAGATGCTGAACGTGACGCCAGCTAAACTGCTAACGCCAATGCTAATCCTTGTGGCTATCGTATCGCACACAGCGGCAGACGCGGGCTACGTACTGGTTATTCCTCTAGGTGGTATCATCTTCCACGCGGCGGGTCGTCACCCTCTAGCGGGTATTGCTGCTGCATTTGCGGGTGTATCGGGCGGTTTCTCTGCAAACTTCATCCCATCAGGCATCGATCCACTACTAGCTGGTTTCACGCAAACTTCGGCTCAGATCTTAGATCCTGACTACATTGTTAACCCACTAGCAAACATCTTCTTTACGGGTCTTTCTTCTCTAGTCATCATCCTTATCGGTTGGTATGTAACTGAGAAAATCATCGAGCCTCGCCTAGCGAGCACGCCGATTGACGAAGATGCAGAAAAAGCACCGGATCTAGGTACTTTTACTGAAGAAGAATCGAAAGCATTCCGCGCAGCGGGTTGGTCAATGATGGCAGGTATTGCGCTACTTATCGCGGCAATCATTCCTGAAACATCAGCGCTACGTTCTCCTGAAGGCGAAATCACAGCGTTCTCTGCGCCATTAATGAAGTCTATCGTACCGCTAATCTTTATCCTGTTTATCATTCCAGGTTACGTTTACGGTAAAGTGTCTGGCACATTCAAGACCAGCAACGACATCATCAAAGCGATGGCGACAACAATGTCGACTATGGGTGCTTACATCGTAATGTCGTTCTTCTGTGCACAGTTCCTATCTGCATTTGCACAGTCAAACATCGGTACTATGCTTGCGCTATACGGTGCTGAAGGTCTAAAAGCGATGAACCTTCCTGGTGAAGCAACCATCGTGGGTATGATCCTGCTAACGGCTTCTGTAAACCTACTGATCGGTTCATCTTCAGCGAAATGGGCGCTAATTGGTCCAATCTTAGTGCCAATGCTAATGGCTGTAGGTATCTCTCCTGAGCTATCTCAAGCGGCATACCGCGTGGGTGACTCTGTATCGAACATCATCTCACCACTAATGGTATTCTTCCCACTTGTGGTTGTTTACTGTCAGCGTTACGTGAAGTCGACAGGTATCGGTACGCTAGCGTCTCTAATGATGCCATTCTCTATCGCGATGCTAATTGGTTGGTCAATCTTCCTAATCGCTTACTGGATGCTTGGTATTCCTCTAGGTGTACAAGCGCCATACACTTACACTATGTAAGCGACATAAATGGTTACAAGCCTACCCACACGGGTAGGCTTTTTTTTATCTGCGACTCGCTATACACTGCAATTCGGCGGCAAATGCCGTTATTCCTGGAAAATAAAAATTTATGAAAATTCTGCTTTTAGTAGGGTTAATTGTATTAAACGGTCTTTTTGCGATGTCAGAAATCGCATTGGTTGCTGCAAAAACAAGTCGATTAAAGCGCTTAGCGGAAAAACACAAAGCCGCCCAAGTCGCGCTTAACCTCAAGGAAAATCCCACACGTTTCCTTTCTACCATTCAAATCGGTATCACGGTCATTGGTCTACTAAGCGGTATTGTCGGTGAAGCGACTCTTTCTGCTCCGCTGGCACAGCAAATGGAACTTTGGGGCTTGTCCGCTGAACAAGCAAACGTGCTCTCCACGCTTATCGTAGTTGTCGGCATTACTTACTTTGCGATTGTAGTTGGTGAACTGGTGCCTAAACGCTTTGCGCAGTCTCAGGCTGAGACGATTGCGGTATTAGTGGCATTGCCTATCTACTGGGTATCAAAGCTCACCACGCCGTTTGTATGGCTTCTGTCATGGTCTACTGAAGCTCTGCTTAAGCTGCTGGGACAGAAAAACCAAGAAGACAGCGTGACTGAAGATGATATTCACGCCATTGTGCGCGAAGGCTCTGAGTCAGGTGCGATTGAGCAGGGTGAACAAGAGATGATCCGTAACATCCTGCAGTTAGATGATCGCTTGGTGAGTTCGCTGATGACGCCACGCCGTGATATCGACTTCCTCGATATTGACCAGCCAATTGACCAGATTCTAAAGCGCTTGCGCAGCACAAAACATAGCGTGTTTCCTGTCTGCCAAGGGCATATGGATAAGATGGTTGGTACCGTAACAGCCAAAGCGTTACTCAACCAAGCCAATAACCTAAGTGTTCAGGTGATTGTTGGTCTATGTAAAGCGCCGGTTTACATTCCTGAGTCGATGAAAGGTTTGCGACTGCTCACTTACTTTAAAGAGTCTGGCTCTGAGATGGCGTTCATTGTTGATGAGTATGGCGATATTCAAGGTGTCGTGACCCACTATGACGTGCTTGAAGCGATCGCGGGTGAACTATCGAATAACCCTAATGACCTATGGGCAGAGCCTGCTGACAATGGTTGGGAATTAGATGCGCTTATCCCGATCAGTGAGCTGAAAAACCGTCTCGATCTGGCGGAAATTGATGGCGAAGAAGAAGGCTTCCAAACCCTCAATGGTTGGTTAACTTGGCATGCAGGGCGTTTGCCAACACAAGGTGAAGTGTTTACTTACCAACAATGGCAATTCAAGGTGCTGGTGGTTGAGCACAACCGTATTATGCGCGTGAAAGCAACGCCTGTCGTTCTTGAAGCGGCCGAGTCATAATCTTAGCTTCGCTTAAGTTTTACTTCAGTTGTGCAATAGACCTAATCTTAGGTATGCTTCGCGGCATACCTATTTTTTTATCAATTTTACCTGTTTTATATAGGGAGCCCAGTTTGGATCAGCAGTTTTCCGCACTCGATGAGCAATTTATGCGCCGCGCCATGACGCTTGCCGCACAAGCAGAGCAAGAAGGAGAAGTCCCTGTTGGGGCAGTATTGGTAAAAGATGGCGAAGTGATTGCAGAAGGTTGGAATCAATCGATTGGTCGTCATGACGCGACCGCGCACGCGGAAGTGCAAGCATTGCGTAAAGCAGGACAATTGCTAGAGAATTACCGCCTATTAGACACGACCCTTTATGTCACGCTAGAGCCTTGCCCAATGTGCGCTGGCGCCTTGCTGCATAGCCGTGTTAAACGGATTGTATTTGGCGCGCCAGATCTTAAAGCGGGTGCGGCAGGGACGGTGTTGAATCTGTTTGAGCATCAGGCAGCATATCACTATGCAACCATTGAACGTGGCTTATTGGAAGATGAGTGTCGTGAGCAGTTGCAAGCCTTCTTCAAACGTCGTCGTAAAGAAATTAAGGCGTTGAAGCAAGAAAAGGGCAATAAAGAACAGAATAGCTAGTTTTTAGTTAGTAAACATTAGCTAGCAAGCTTGCGTGAGTAGATCTTAGTTAGCAAACATAGAGCTATGTTTGCTAACTTCTTGCTAAACCACGAATTATACCAAACAGCATAAGTCTTTGAGCATTCTTGCTGATTAAAATCGCTGATAACGTTGTTGCAGATTTTGTAATTAGAATCACTAGTTAGCGGCAATCTGCGCCTAGTTCTAAGCGATTTTCCTTGCGCAATTTTCTGACCACTTACTTATCCTGATTGGTATTCGATTAGTGGCTAGACAATTGCACAAATGCACGATGGCGAGCAATCACCTTTTTCTTGTTGTTTGCTAGTTTGCGTTTACGGCGGTTAGCGGCAACAGTCTTTTTTAGGCGTTTTGATTGCATGCTACGTTTTCGCATAAAACAACCTCCAAATTATACGAATTGCATACCGGTTAAAACCGAAAAATTCCCACCCAAACTGCGATGAGAATTAGCTGCTTACCTTTGCAACTTAGGTTGCTTAGGTAGATTTCATTGGATTTTTATCATCAGAGTTGATGGCTGTTTAGCCATCAACTCTGAAAGGGCAGTGAGTATCTCTGCTTTTACGGGGAGAATTCAAGGGAAATCTGCATAAATCGAGACTTCCCTTGATTTAGGATATGAAACCAGTGTTTTAGTTGGTTTTATCGTTTGCTTGGTCAGTTTTCTCGGCATTTTCCGGTGTGCTTTCAACAGCACCAGAGAGAGAGCTCTCTGCCCCTGAAAGCATTTGCGGGTCGATTTCAATCACAGTTAAATCATTGATATCGACTTCACCTTCATCTGGTGTTTGCTGCTCAATATGCCCGATGATGCTTTGGTAATAACGGCGGATATTTTCAACGTAATTACGTGCTTCATCACCTCGAGCGTAACCATAGCGGGTTTGACGATAGTATTTCGCTTGGCGCAGCAGCGGTAAGCGCTCTTTAACGTCAGACCATTGGTCTGGGTTACCACCTTGCTTTTTCGTTAGGCGGCGCGCATCCATAACATGGCCATAGCCCACATTGTAAGAAGCCAGCGCAAACCAAATTTTCTCATGTTCATTAATTGAGTCTGGAATTCGGGCAACCATGCGGCGCAAGTATTCAACCCCGCCTTTCACCGATTGCTCAGGATCGAGTCGATTAGTCACACCGACACTTTTCGCTGTTGGCAGTGTAAGCATCATCATGCCTCGTACCCCAGTTGGTGAGCGGGCAATCGGGTTCCAGTGCGATTCTTGATACGCCAGTGCTGCAATCAAGCGCCAATCAAACTCTTCAGAATACTCTTTAAACAAAGGTGCCCATTTAGGCAGCTTGTTATCCAGTGCGCGGATAAAGGCACGGGTATCGACATAGTCAAAGCTACCGATATGACCGATGTATTTCTCTTCCAACTGCGCCAACTGATCTGACTGCTTTAGGTGTCCAAAAAACTCAATCACCATGGCATACAGGCTTTCATCGTCTGAACGACGTAAAAACCATGAAATTGGTTGGTCTTCCGTTAGCTCAAATGCGGTTGCCACATCGGGGTAGATACGTTGTGAAAGTGACACTTCAACTGAATCTGCCACGGTAAAGAGGATTTTACCTTCTGAGACTTGTTTCAGTAGATCGCTGACATCGGCAGATTGATTAATTTTAAATTGAAACTCTGGGTGATCACTTTTGATTTTACTCAGAGTTTGATTGAAGTGAGAGTCACCCACAATGGTGATCACTGGCTCGGCATTATTTGCTTCGATAAGCTCGGCTTGTTTTTTCAGTAGCTGTTCAAGGTTACGTGGACGCCATTGACCTTTTTTATAGATCAACTGCTGGCTAACGTAATAGTAAGCAGGTGCGGGTCTAAAGCGTTTGATACGCTCAGGCGATTGAGTTAACCCAGCGGCAATAATATCAATCTCGCCATTTTCCAAGGCAGGATAAAGGTTCGAGATTTGGTAGACAGGTTTCATTTCAAGGCGCACACCCAGCTCTTCAGCGAACTGACGTGCGATTTCATAGTCCAAACCGGCAGGACCATCAGGACCAATATAGTATGAAAGTTGGTTATTTAATGTGCCGACACGCAATACGCCGCGTTCACGAATTTGGTCGAGATCGCTCTTTGGCGCAGACTCAATCTGACAGCCAGCCAGCAACAGTGTGCTAAGGGCAAGTAAGATGTATGTGCGTGCTTTAATTAGAAATTGGCTACTCATTCATAGTTTCTCGTACTTCATGTACCGCATTTATATCAGAGTAGGCGGTCAAGGCAAAGTAAAGCTGAAGTGTTCGCGAGGGTGGCTAAGTTTTTCTGCCCAATGAGAAAAAATTTTGTGTGGATGTTTGAGCTACTGCAGAGCGTTGCAAGCGAGGTGCCATCAGGGGTGGTGAGCCATGCTGGAATTTGCAGCAAGGGGTTGTATTTCAAATTTGACAAAAAAATAAAGCAAACGTTTGCTTTTGGTGTTACATCACAAAAATAAATCCTTTATAATGCGCCCGCAACCCGAGGTGAAATTGGTATGGGTCGTCAGTGGTTACTGAGTTAACTATCTGAATTTATTCCAATATCACCTTAATCAATTGCAGAGAGACCTAAGCACATGAGAATTTTGCGTGGCTCCCCAGCTCTTTCCGAGTTTCGTGTTAACAAACTACTAGAACTTTGCCGTGAACAGCAGTTGCCTGTGAACGATATTTACGCAGAGTTTATGCACTTTGCTAATTTGAACGCTGATCTAGATGCGTCTGAATTAGATAAACTTGAGAAGCTTCTCACCTATGGACCAACCATTGAAGAGCACGAGCCGCAAGGTCTGCTGTTGTTGGTGACGCCACGTCCAGGCACGATTTCGCCTTGGTCTTCAAAATCGACTGATATCGCACGTAACTGTGGTTTAGACAAAGTAAAACGTCTAGAGCGCGGTACGGCTTATTATATCGAATCGTCAGTTGCGCTTTCGGCGCAGCAAATCGACGCTGTGAAAGCACTTATTCATGATCGCATGATGGAAGCGGTGTTCACCGAACTTGAAGCGGCCGATGCGTTATTTAAGGTATCTGAGCCTGCTCCTGTGGCGCATGTTGATATCTTAGCGGGCGGTCGTCTTGCGCTTGAAGAAGCAAACGTTTCCCTAGGTCTCGCGCTGGCTGAAGATGAGATTGATTACTTAGTTGAGAACTTCACTAAGCTCGGTCGTAATCCAAATGATATCGAGCTGATGATGTTTGCTCAGGCGAACTCAGAGCACTGTCGTCATAAAATCTTTAATGCAGATTGGACTATCGATGGCGTCGAGCAAGAGAAGTCGCTGTTTAAGATGATTAAAAACACTTACGAGACAACGCCAGATCACGTGTTATCAGCATACAAAGATAACGCAGCGGTAATGGTGGGGTCTAAAGTTGGTCGCTTCTTCCCAGATCCACAAACTCGTCAGTACAACTACCATCACGAAGATGCGCACATCTTAATGAAGGTTGAAACTCATAACCACCCAACCGCAATATCGCCATGGCCAGGTGCTTCGACCGGTTCAGGCGGTGAAATTCGTGATGAGGGCGCAACAGGTATCGGTGGTAAGCCAAAAGCGGGTCTGGTAGGTTTTACTACATCAAACCTACGTATTCCTGGTTTTGAACAGCCATGGGAAACCGATTTTGGTAAGCCAGGACGCATCGTAAACGCACTCGACATTATGTTAGAAGGTCCACTGGGTGGCGCGGCATTTAACAACGAATTTGGTCGTCCAAACCTACTCGGTTACTTCCGTACTTACGAAGAAAAAGTGACTTCACATGCTGGTGAAGAAGTTCGTGGTTATCACAAGCCGATCATGATTGCTGGTGGTTTGGGTAATATCCGTGATCAGCACGTGCAGAAGAAAGAGATCCCAGTTGGCGCGAAGCTAATCGTGCTGGGCGGTCCTGCAATGAACATTGGTCTTGGTGGTGGTGCAGCATCTTCAATGGCATCGGGTCAATCGGCAGAAGATTTAGACTTTGCATCCGTGCAGCGTGAAAACCCAGAGATGGAACGCCGCTGTCAGGAAGTGATTGACCGCTGTTGGCAACTTGGAGAGCAAAACCCGATTGCCTTTATCCACGATGTGGGCGCGGGCGGTATTTCTAACGCATTACCAGAGCTTGTTGATGATGGTGAGCGTGGCGGTAAATTCCAGCTGCGTGATGTACCAAACGATGAGCCGGGCATGAGCCCACTTGAGATTTGGTGTAACGAATCGCAAGAGCGTTACGTAATGGCAGTTGCGCCAGAAAACATGGCAGTATTTGATGCCATCTGTAAGCGTGAGCGCGCACCATATGCAGTAGTTGGTGAAGCGACAGAAGAGCGTCATCTAACTCTAGAAGATTCGCATTTCGATAACACACCAATTGATATGCCAATGGATATTCTGCTTGGTAAGCCGCCGAAGATGCACCGTGATGCAACGACGCTAAAAGTGGATAGCCCAGCGATCAGCCGTGATGGCATTGAAATCAACGATGCGGTTGAGCGTGTACTGCGTCTACCGACCGTAGCAGAAAAAACTTTCCTAATCACCATTGGTGACCGTTCGGTAACCGGTTTGGTGGCGCGTGATCAAATGGTTGGTCCGTGGCAGGTGCCAGTTGCTAACTGCGCAGTGACAGCAGCAAGTTACGATTCATACCACGGCGAAGCGATGTCGATGGGTGAACGCACACCAGTGGCTCTGCTTGATTTTGGCGCGTCAGCCCGTCTTGCAGTGGGTGAGTCATTAACTAACATTGCTGCTACCGATATTGGCGATATTAAACACATTAAACTGTCGGCTAACTGGATGTCTCCTGCGGGTCACCCTGGTGAAGATGCCGGTCTTTACGAAGCCGTAAAAGCGGTGGGTGAAGAGCTTTGTCCTGCATTGGGCCTTACTATCCCTGTGGGTAAAGATTCAATGTCGATGAAGACCAAGTGGGAAGATAATGGCGAAAATAAAGAGGTGACGTCACCACTGTCGCTGATCATTACTGCTTTTGGTCGTGTAGAAGATGTACGTAAGACGGTGACTCCTCAACTTCGCACTCCAGACAACCTTGAGGGACTAGGTAACACTTCACTGGTTCTTATCGACCTAGGTAACGGTAAAAATCGCTTGGGTGCGACGGCACTGGCACAGGTTTACAAGCAGTTGGGTGATAAGCCTGCAGACGTAGATAGCGCTGAGCAGCTAAAAGGCTTCTTCGATGCGATGCAGTCTCTGGTTCGTAACGATAAGCTGGTGGCTTATCACGATAAAGGTGATGGTGGTCTGTTTGTTACTTTGGCAGAGATGGCATTTGCTGGTCACTGCGGCGTGAAAGCTAACGTTGCTGAGCTTGGTGATGATGTGCTTGCGGCGCTATTTAATGAAGAGCTTGGTGCGGTGGTACAGGTTAAAGACGAGGATCTTGATGCGGTACTGTCGACTTTGGCAGCCAATGGTCTTGAGGCATGTTCACATGTGATTGGTGAGGTGGAAGCATCTGACAAGATCACGATTACCTCTGGTGATGCAATTGTGCTTGAGCGTTCTCGTACTGAACTACGCACTATCTGGGCGGAAACTACGCATAAAATGCAGGCGCTACGCGATAACCCAGCTTGTGCGGACCAAGAATTTGCGGCGAAAAAAGATAACTCAGACCCAGGTTTGAATGTATCGCTGAGCTTTGATGTAAACGAGGATATTGCCGCGCCTTACATCGCTAAAGGTAGCAAGCCAAGAATGGCAATCTTGCGTGAGCAAGGTGTCAACTCGCATGTAGAAATGGCAGCCGCGTTTGATCGCGCTGGCTTTGAAGCCACTGACGTGCATATGAGCGATATTCTTAGTGGGCAAGCGGTACTAGATGAATGTAACGGTTTAGTTGCGTGTGGCGGCTTCTCTTACGGTGACGTATTAGGTGCTGGTGAAGGTTGGGCGAAGTCGATTCTATTCAACGCACAAGCTCGTGAGCAGTTTGAAAGCTTCTTTAACCGTCAAGACACCTTCTCTCTCGGTGTGTGTAACGGCTGTCAGATGCTGTCTAACTTAAAAGAGCTGATCCCAGGCGCTGAATTATGGCCTCGCTTTGTACGCAACGAATCTGAGCGCTTCGAAGCGCGCTTTAGCTTGGTTGAAGTACAGAAGTCGGACTCAGTGTTCTTTGATGGTATGGCTGGTTCACGTATGCCAATCGCGGTATCGCATGGTGAAGGTCGCGTTGAAGTACGTGATGCTCAACATCTTGCGGCGCTTGAAGCATCAGGAACGGTTGCGGTGCGCTACGTGGATAACTTTGGTAAGCCAACACAGCAATATCCAAATAACCCGAATGGTTCACCAAACGCTATCACGGGTCTAACTACTCAAGATGGTCGTGTAACGATTATGATGCCGCACCCTGAACGTGTATTCCGCACTGTGGCAAACTCATGGCATCCAGAGAGCTGGGGTGAGAATGGTGCTTGGATGCGTATGTTCCAGAATGCGCGTAAGAACCTAGGTTAAGTTTGATTCTGAGTTATTGATTCTCAATTCTTAACTCTCAACTCCAGACTTTTATTTGGTTGTGAGATTGGTTAACTATTGATAGTAACCGCTAGCAAACTAGCCGCCGAAGCACTCGCGACGGCGGCTTTTCTTTATTTTTCTGACTCGTTGCGTCGTGAGTTAGCGTAAGAAAAATGGCGCATGGCTAGATTGAGCGCGCGGTTTGTGCTCTAATACGCCGCCCCAAAGGAGGGGAATGATCGACTTAGCTGAGCGGGAATGCAGCAGGCGAAGTCATTGTTAATAATTCATTAGAGCAAAGACTATGACCACAAGTAAAAAGTTTGCAATTCGCGTATCAGAAAAACGTAACGGTTGGTGTGCAGAGATCACTCGCCAAGTAACTTCTCGTAAGCAAGTAGTATCAAAGCGTGAACAAGGTTTTGAAACAGAAGCACTTGCACAAGAGTGGGCTGAAAAAGAGCTAGCACAATTCGTTGAGAACCAAGTTAAACGCAACGAGCGTAAAGCGGATCAACGTGCGGAGCGCAATGAGCGTCAAGAGCGTGAAGCAGCAGAGCGTAAAGCAGCAGCAATGCGTCGTCGCAGCGAAGCAGCACTAGCAGCAGAAGCTGACGAAGAAGATGAAGACGATTTCTAATCGCTGACAAAATCTGAATCTAAAAAAACCGCCTATCGGCGGTTTTTTGTTTTTATCCAGTAAATCTTTGAATGAGTTTAGCGAAACTGCCCAGCGTCAGGTAAAAACTCAAAGCCTGCGGTCGCAAGTTTTGCTTCTAGTGCTTGGCGATCAATATCAAAAAACTTAACCAACTCGTCCAGATCGCCAGCGAAGTCATCACGCAGCTTCAAGTTGACGATACTCATCAGCATGATTGGGTCCATGCTCTCAAATTTGCTCAGATCCATGCTTAGTCCTCAAAGTCTGAGATTAGTAGGTTAGCTGCTGCGAAAGCCGCTTTTTCACGAACTTGCAGATCTAGATTAGTATCAGCAGCAATTTCGTTTAGCGTGCGCACTGCACAGGTAATTGCCTGAGGAATATAGCCCTGATCGCCACTGCCAATCTGCGCGTAAAGCTCACGTACTAAATCACAACAATCGTATACTTTCATCGTATTACATCCACTATAAATGAGAACTTATCTCACTATACTGCTTCTATTACTCAAGTTCAAAGCTAGATAAAACATAGCACTTGAGCTAACTCAATTCAGACTAAGGTTTGCTGCAATCTTGCTCAACTGGGTTAACTATTAAGTTGCAGTTCGAGCTGCTGGGTTACCTCAGGGGCTAAGTTGAGCTGTTTTGCGAGCTCCTGCAAGTAGGCTTTTTCCATAAAGTTTTGTTCATCAATCACGATAAGCGATGCTAAATAGATTTCTGATGCTTGCTGTGGTGTACGCGCTAATTGCGCGATATAGCTTGGGTCAAGTGGCTTGTTGAGCTCGGTATGGATTAACGCTTGTAGTTGCTCATCGGCACCGGCTTGCTTAATGGCAGATTCAATATGTGCCATTTCTGCTTGATCGACATGCCCATCAGCTTTGGCTGCCGCAATCATGGCTTTAAGGATCAACTGATCATGAATAGTGTTATTGGCATCAAATGCTTCAGGTGCATTTTGCGTGGTGGTTTGTTTGCCTTGCCAATCGTTGTACACCTTATAAGCCAGTGCGCCAAGTGCTGCCGCCCCGCCGACTTTAAGTGCATTTTTGCCGACTTTTTTACCGATCTTTTTACTCTTTTTTGAGCCCATTAACAGGTTAACCAGTCCGCCGCCAACCGCCCCAGCACCAAGAGATTTTAGAGTATTTGATGTTGAGGCACTTTTAAGTTGTTGTTGCCCTTGGCGAAGCACATCGGAATTAAGCGCCTGATTTAGTAATGATTTGATATCCATAAATACCTCAAGTTATTGGCTGGGAAAATAGGGATCGCAAGGATTAGGTTAGCTTAAGGAAAATGAACGGGGGATTAATGAAGTGGAATCGAGAATACGGATGCGGGAAAAGAACTTAGCGGAAGAAAACGAGAATCGAGATAAACTCAAACTCTCGTCTAATATAGTGGTGATCGTTAAGCGACATTCTCACCGCGCCTTCATTCCGTAGCGCAGCGTTCCGTCATCCGTGAGCTTGCGTTCTGTTTTTATTCCGTCGCGTAGCCGTGCATGCCGAGTAGTTCACCATCTAGGTAAGCTTTGCCATCGCGCATTTCTAAACGCTCTTCAACAAACCATTTTGCCACCATCGGGTAGATGCGGTGCTCTTGGTTTTGTACGCGTTCAGTAAGCGATTCAACGCTATCTTCGTCGAAAATTGGCACTTTGGCTTGCAAGATTACTGGACCGCCATCAAGTTGCTCAGTGACGAAGTGAACACTGGTACCGTGTTCTTCATCACCAGCGTGGATCGCACGCTGGTAAGTATTAAGACCTGGGTACTTAGGCAATAGAGAAGGGTGGATATTGATCATGCGACCTAAGTAGTGGCGCACAAACTCGCCACTTAGGATACGCATATAGCCAGCAAGGATAACCAAATCGGGTGTAAATTCATCCATTTGGCGCATCAACTCATGATCAAATGCGTCACGAGTATCGAATGCTTTAGGATCAAGAAACACGCCCGCTGCCCCCGCGATTTTTGCACGTTCAAGTGCGTAGGCTTCTACTTTATTTGAGAAAACCGCTGTCACTTTACCATTTTGAATCGTGCTTTCGCAGGCGTCGATTATCGCTTGCAGGTTACTACCGTTTCCGGAAACTAAAACAACAATACTCTTCATAACTTAGTTGATCTCTACTTGCTCTTCGTCAGCTTGTGCTGGTGCGATTGTGCCGATAACCCAAGCATTCTCGCCTTCTTGCTGAAGCAGCGCGACGGCGGCATCAGCTTGCTCTGCTGGCAACGCGACGATAAGACCAACGCCGCAGTTAAAGGTGCGGTACATTTCGTGCGTGGTTACATTGCCTTGTTCTTGTAGCCATTTAAAGATGACTGGCCATTCCCAGCTATTGCCATCAATAACAGCTTTAGTACCTTCAGGTAGTACACGTGGGATGTTTTCCCAGAAACCACCGCCAGTGATGTGCGAAATCGCATGGATATCATGCTGTTCAATCATCTTAAGCGCTGATTTGATGTAAATTTTGGTTGGCTCTAGTAGGTGCTCACCGATAGTGCGACCTTCTAGCTCCTGATTCTTGTCTGCGCCAGACACTTCAAGAATTTTACGTACTAGCGAGTAGCCATTTGAGTGAGGACCACTTGAACCGACGGCGATAAGCGCATCACCAGCCGCCACTTTAGTACCGTCGATGATGTCTTCTTTCTCTACGACACCAACACAGAAGCCGGCTACATCGTAGTCTTCGCCTTCATACATGCCCGGCATTTCAGCTGTTTCACCACCGATTAGCGCACAACCCGCTTGAACACAACCTTCAGCAATGCCAGAGACAACGTCTGCTGCTGTATCTACATCAAGTTTGCCTGTTGCGTAGTAATCGAGGAAAAATAGTGGCTCAGCACCCTGTACAATCAGGTCGTTGGCACACATTGCCACTAAGTCGATACCGATGGTGTCGTGCTTGTTCATATCCAACGCTAGGCGCAGTTTCGTGCCGACGCCGTCAGTGCCAGACACTAACACAGGTTGCTTATATTTGGTTGGCAGTTCACAAAGTGCACCAAAGCCACCAATACCACCCATTACTTCAGGGCGACGAGTACGTTTTACGGCACCTTTGATACGATCGACAAGTGCGTTACCTGCATCAATATCAACGCCAGCGTCTTTATAGCTAAGAGATGTGTTATTGCCACTCACGGGAAGTCCTCGGTCTAGTCAATTGGATATGAGAAAACGGCGCTATTCTAACAGTGGATAAAGTGCAATAGCAAACGTTTGCGCAAGTTTTTTCTCTTACCCTAGATCAAGAAAAACAGAATGAAATCGTATATAATCTGAAGGTTTGTTTAAAAAATACTAAAAAGCCGGAGATGGACATGAAAGTTGTTGAAGTTAAACACCCGCTTGTTAAACACAAAATTGGTCTAATGAGAGAAGGTGACATCAGCACGAAGCGCTTCCGTGAATTAGCGACAGAAGTTGGTAGCCTACTGACTTATGAAGCAACCGCGGATTTTGAAACCGAGAAAGTAACCATTGAAGGCTGGAATGGTCCAGTAGAAGTTGATCAAATCAAAGGTAAAAAAGTAACTGTAGTGCCAATCCTACGTGCAGGTCTTGGCATGATGGACGGTGTACTAGAGCACATGCCAAGCGCACGTATCAGTGTGGTAGGTATTTACCGTGATGAAGAGACACTTGAGCCAGTACCTTACTTTAATAAGCTTGCTTCTAACATCGACGAGCGTATCGCGCTAGTTGTTGACCCAATGCTTGCAACAGGTGGTTCTATGATTGCAACTATCGACCTTCTTAAAGAGAAAGGTTGTCAGGCAATCAAAGTACTTGTACTTGTAGCAGCACCAGAAGGTATCGAAGCACTTGAGCGTGCACACCCAGATGTAGAACTTTACACAGCAGCTATCGATGAGAAGCTAAACGATAAAGGTTACATCGTTCCGGGTCTAGGCGACGCGGGTGACAAGATCTTCGGTACTAAGTAAACCGAATTAAATGTAAAAAGAGGAGCTTAGGCTTCTCTTTTTTTGTCTGAGAGATAGGGCGCAAAGCGGGGCTTTGCTTTGTGAGACGAGCTGCGCTCTTGGATGCGGGAACACGAATCAGAGATTCATTTACGGAGTTGGGAATGCTAAGCGAGGCTTCACTTTGGGAGAAGGCTTTCGGCTGAAAATGTTGTAAATGTCGTTGCTGAGTGTAACGATATTCCGTATTCCGTATTCCGTATTCCGTATTCCGTATTCCGTATTCCGTATTCCGTATTCCGTATTCCGTATTCCGTATTCGCATCCAAAAAATAAGGCTTGCCTTTGGCAAGCCGTATTTTTTATTTCTTCAGCGTCAATGTCCCGCCTACGCGTGGAGCTGAGCTTGGTTTGTGATCGGCTGGTCTGCGATTGGTCGGCTTTGCGTTGCCAGATCTATTGTGGTTTGGTTTGCCATGGTGTGGCTTGCCGCCATGCGCTTTGTCATCTCTAGCGTTGTAAGAGCCGCCATCGCGGTTTGGCTTGCTGTAACCTTTGCCTCTATTGTCGTTTGCACGATCTTTGTAGCTTGGCTTGTCATTGAAGCGCTCGCGATTGCGTTCATTACCTTGTTCATAACGGCGTTCGTTATTACGAGAATGACCACGCTCATTGTTACGCTCGTCATTGCGTTCACCGCGACGCTCACTGTTATAGCTATTGTTTTGGTTGCGACCTTTTTTCGAGTTCGGCGCGTGACGGAACTCATCAGCGTTGCGACCTTTAAAGGTGCGTTCTTTCTGATTACGGCGTGCCGTTGAAGCTTGGTTCTCTTCACGGCTATCAAACAGTTTTGCGTCGGTGGCTTTGCGAATACGTTGACCTTTAGCATCTAATTTAGACGCTTCTTCAGTACTTACCGAGCCTTCACACATTGCGTGAATTTGGTTAATTTCGTCGTCGGTTAAGTAGCGCCACTGACCATTTGGAATACCATCAAGACTAATATTCATAATGCGTACGCGGCGCAGTTTGAACACTTCGTAGCCCAAAGCTTCACACATGCGGCGGATCTGACGGTTTAAGCCTTGCGTCAATACGATTCGGAAAGAGAACTTAGTCTCTTTGGTGACTTTACAAGGTAGGGTCACGGTATCCAGAATGTTTACGCCAGAGCTCATTGCTTTAATGAACTCGTTAGTGATCGGTTTGTCGACACGTACCACATATTCTTTTTCGTGGTTGTTGCCTGCGCGCAGGATCTTGTTAACGATGTCGCCATCGTTAGTCAAAAAGATCAGACCGTCAGAAGGTTTGTCCAAACGACCAATTGGGAAAATACGCGATTTGTGACCGATAAAGTCAACGATGTTGCCTGGGATATTACGCTCAGTTGTACAGGTGATACCGGTTGGCTTATTAAGAGCAATGTAGACCGGTTTTTCTTTCGACTTTAGTGGATTTCCATCGACACAAACATCATCGCCTGCAAGTACTTTAGTGCCCATTTCTGGCAGTTGACCATTAATGGTGACACGACCTTGTTCGATCAACTTATCTGCTTCGCGGCGTGAACAGTAACCGGTTTCACTGATGTATTTGTTTAGGCGTTTGGCATTATCTTGTGACATAGAATTTCTCTTAACGTTTCCCAACGGCAAATTGTAAAGCGCCATGTGAATCCTTCACATGGCGGAGTAAAACGCGGCGATTGTAACAGTCGAAGTGGGATTAGCCCATTCGTTTTTGATGGCGTTCGCGGTTTTCTAGTTTCTTGTCGTCACTTTTACGCAGCAATACATAGACCGCACCAGTGCCGCCGTGAAAGCGTTGCGCGCTATGAACGCATTGCACATCATTGATTTGTGTGAGCCATTGCGCAAGGTAGCTTTTCATCATGGCTGGTGGATTAGAGCGTTCACCACGCCCATGCACAATCATCACGGTGCGAATGTCCATACGCATACATTGCTTAAGGAAGCGAACCACTTCATCGCGAGCATCTTTTAGGGTTTTACGGTGCAAATCGAGTCGAGCTTGAATTGGGTACTTACCTAACCGTAACTTGCGATAAACGCCATCTTGTACGCCATCATGCTTAAACTCGATAATGTCATCGGGTTTAATCATCGGCGCGTGATCAATCGATAGGTATTCTGGATTATCTTCCGTCAACCAAATTGCCGCCTCGCGTTTGGCAAGTTGCGCTTCACTAACATGATGCGTCTTTTTCAGATCGGCAGTGTCATGATTGAGAGGCTTTACGTCGCCCATCATTTGTTGGAATAAGTCGAAGTCGTCTTGAGACATAACTGCATCTCAGGCAAAGAGTTCAATATTGCAATTATACCTAGTCTTGGTAGAGAGTGATCAATTTTGTTTGGTAAGCGTAAGGAGAAGTAAAGAAAAAACCGAAGTGAACAGAGAATCCACTTCGGTGCAAAGCGTATTGCTATAATTAGCTGTGCTTAGCGATCTAGTGAGGAGATTTGTCAGTCATCACCTTGTAAACGAAGAAACCGCCATAAAAGAGCATTAGACCTAAAGCGCCGAAAATAACAATCATTGACGAAAGTCCAACTGCATTACCAAAAAGAAGATCGAGCCAAAAGTCCATGTTTCCTCCAAAGTTCCGAAGACACAGTTAGGTTAACTTTTGGATAAAATATATTAATGATCTGGATCAATCGTTCTTTTAAGGTTGCTAAATTGTTTCTACTAGTGTGTTTTTGCTCACAATTTGTAGCCCGTTGATGTTGTTTTAGGCAAACGGATTATTTGCACCAATAAAATGGTTAAAACTGCTTGCGTTGTCGGTAATTATCAGTAATATACGCATCCGTTGACGGGCAAACAGCTCGAATAAAACATCTCGGTGAATAGCGCAGCTTGGTAGCGCATCTGGTTTGGGACCAGAGGGTCGGGGGTTCGAATCCCTCTTCACCGACCATATTAAGGAAAAGGCTCTACAGCGATGTAGAGCCTTTTTCGTATCTAGCGGTATAGATTAAGGAGAGGCGCAATCGGGGGCTGGCAGCCCAGTCGCATCGAATTCCTCTTCACCGACCATCTTCGAAGAAGCCGCAGTAGAAATACTGCGGCTTTTTTACGTTTGTATCACTAGAAATTAAACTGGCAATTGGCAACTTGGCTTTTGGAACGTTGGGTGACCTTAAAGCCGCGGCTTTCAAGAAGCATAAGTAGGTTGTCAGGACCAATTAAGTGCAGCGCGCCAACGACCACTAAGTAGTTGCCAGAGTTACTCGGGAAGATGGAACCTTGGGTGAGTTTATCTGCCCAGTCGCGGTTTCTCTGGTGCATAAACACCTCTTCCATTTGTGGTGACATTTCCGCGAGAGTAGCAAATTGCTCTAGGTTCTGCTTATCTCCATTTTGCCAGCTTTTGATTAAGCAATGCGCCGCTTCTTCATTGATATCAAACTGCTCAATAGCCGAAGTGAGCAGCTCTTCACCATCATTTGGCAGGCTTGCCAACATATCAATTTGAAATTGGACGGACTCGAGACTGTAGATTGGTTTTGTCAGTGATGAAGCTTGTCCGAGTAGTGCTAAATCAACGCCATCTTGAGCTCGGTAGCCCAAGTACTCAATCTGTTTCTGTTGTACGGTTAATGCCGTGACCCATGGCGAAGCCATCAGAAGCTGCTGGGCATCGAGACCTAGCAATCCAGCGATCCCTTTCAATTCACGGATATTGTTGTCGCTCAGCACTTGTTCGGTTGTCACTTTCATTGCCGGAAAGCGGATGTTTTGTTGTGAACGAATGTCTGTTTCTACAACTAAACCATCGGAATGCTTTAGAAAAGTGGTGACGTTGACTGGCAATGGGTACATGGATTGATCACCAACATGCACAGAACCGAGCAGAAGATAGGTCAACTTGCCTTTACTTGCTTGCCAATAAAGTGGCTCAGCTTGAGCTAGGGGAGTAAAGAGAATGAAAAGTAATAGGTAGCAAAATTTTTTCATAACATGCTCAGATATTTGTAGGTCGTCTTTACTATAACAACTTAGTGAGAGAATTCGGCAATGTGAAGTTAGGCGATGCTATTGCTTGAGGAGAAGAGCGATCAATTCGTGATCTGCAACGCATTAGTTTTCTGAATAAAATAAGCACGCTAGAAAATTAACTAAATTTTTAATGTGAAATAACTCGCAAATTTTGTTGCTAAGGTGATGGTGTGGCTAAGGTTTTTAGCGGTAATAAAAAGCCCAGCATAAAGCTGGGCGATAAAGTCGAACTCGAAAGCGATTAAGCAACTTGAGTTTGCTGCTCTTCGATTTGCTGTTCAGTGCTAATTGGTGTTTCTGCACCGTGCATCCAGCGAACTAGCGTGTTTGAGAACAATAGCAGAATAACACCACTGATGGTTGCTGTTACTGCAATGCCACTAAAGATAGATAGTGCACCCAGTTCACCTACGTGTGAGCCAACGTAACCCGCAACATAGTTTGCGATAGCGTTACAACCGAACCATGCCCCCATCATAAGAGATGCTAGACGAAGTGGCGCAAGCTTGGTTACCAGTGACAGACCAATTGGCGATAGGCACAGTTCACCCAAAGTATGGAAGAAGAATGCACCAACTAGCCAAAGCATAGATGTCTTCACTGTAGTGTCACCACCTTGCTCCATCACCGCGCCAACCATACATAGGAAGCCAAGCGCAAGGAAGAACATTGCTAAAGCGAATTTTACCGGTGAGTTTGGCTCACGTTTACCCAGTTTCACCCACAGTACAGCCAGTAACGGTGCTAATGTGATGATAAAGAATGGGTTAAGTGATTGGAACCAAGCCGCTGGTACTTCAAAGCCGCCAATCATACGATCGGTGTATTGCTGAGTGTAGATATTCATTAGACCACCAGCTTGTTCAAAGCCTGCCCAGAATACGATGGTGAACACACTCATCACTAGAATAACTTTGATGCGATCAAATTCTTCTTTAGTTAGCGGCTCTTTCTTGCTTGAGTTTTTAAGCTCAAGATCGCGTTTCGCTGCTGGCTCTCTACCAATGTCGCCTAACCATGATTGTGCTAGCGTCATTTGCATTACTAAGCTCATAAGCATACCGATACCGGCTGCGATAAAGCCTGCTTTCCAACCAAATTCGTTAGTTACAGAGCCTGATACAACGCCCGCAAGTAGCGCACCAATGTTGATGCCCATATAGAAGATAGTGAACGCGCCGTCACGACGGTTATCGCCTTCTTTATATAGGTCGCCCACCATAGTAGAAATGTTTGGCTTAAATAGACCGTTACCAGCGATCAGCAGTGCAAGACCTAGGTAGAAACTGTGTAGTACGCTAAGACCAAGCATATCGGCTGGAATCGCTAGTGTGAACTGACCAATAGCCATCAACGCACCACCGATAAGGATAGAGCGACGTTGACCTAAGTAGTTATCTGCTAACCAACCACCGATTAGCGGCGTGATGTAGACGAGTCCAGTATAGATGCCGTAGAGATCTAGAGCATCTTTAGTCGACCAGCCTAAACCGCCGTTTAACGTAGTGTCTGTCAGATATAGCACTAAGATTGCGCGCATTGCGTAGTAGGAGAAACGCTCCCAAAGCTCAGTACCGAATAGTAAGAACAACCCTCGTGGGTGTCCTAAGATTTGATGATGCTGTGTTGACATAAATTTTACTAATAGATTTTGTTAAAGAATTTTATGTGGGGAATATCTATACAGGATGAGATTAAGTATTGCAAATTATTAATTTGTTGGAATTTGCATAAAAAATGTGACAAGTGTATGTTTTGTGGTGCTTTGTGAGTGTGGTTTATTCATTTTCAACCCAATTAAAACTTAGGTTTCATATTTGGTGGTAGATTGATTTATTTGGCTTTTTTGCTGATAGTAGCCAATAAAAAAGGGCGCTAAGCGCCCTTTAGTTGATAAGGTTAATCAATTGTTAGTAAGCGTCGTTATGGACTGCTTTGACCGCACGACCTGAAGGATCTGCGTTGTTTTTGAACGATTCATCCCATTCGATAGCTTTAGCTGATGAACACGCTACTGACGGACCACCTGGAACACACTCTGCCGCTGATGGTAGTGGGAATAGCTCCTCAAAGATTTCACGGTAAACGTAACCTTCTTTGGTGGTTGGCGTGTTGTATGGGAAGCGGTATGCCGCTGTCTCAAGTTGTTGATCAGTAACCTTCTCTTCAGCGACTGCTTTTAGTGTATCAATCCAGCTATAGCCGACACCATCAGAGAACTGCTCTTTTTGACGCCAAGCAATGGCTTCAGGTAGGTAATGCTCAAAACACTCTCGTAGTATGTGCTTTTCCATCTTACCGTTACCACACATCTTATCTGCTGGGTTTAAACGCATAGCAACATCAATAAACTCTTTATCTAGGAATGGTACACGACCTTCCACGCCCCACGCTGCAAGCGATTTGTTGGCACGAGCACAGTCAAACATGTTGAGAGCTAGCAGTTTACGTACGGTTTCTTCATGGAACTCTTGTGCGTTTGGCGCTTTATGGAAGTATAGGTAACCGCCGAAGATCTCATCAGCGCCCTCACCGGAAAGCACCATCTTGATCCCCATCGCTTTGATCTTACGTCCCATTAGGAACATTGGGGTTGAAGCGCGAATCGTTGTTACATCATAGGTTTCAATGTGGTAAATCACATCACGAATAGCATCAAGTCCTTCTTGGATGGTGTAGGTCATTTCATGGTGAACCGTGCCAATTTGGTCGGCAACTTCACGCGCCGCTTTTAGATCCGGTGCTCCCTCTAGGCCTATCGCAAATGAGTGCAGTTGTGGCCACCAAGCTTCAGACTTTTCATCATCTTCGATACGCATTGCAGCAAAACGTTTTGCCACCGCAGAAGTAATTGAAGAGTCCAAGCCACCAGACAGTAACACACCGTAAGGTACGTCAGTCATTAGTTGGCGTTTGACTGCTGCTTCTAAGGCTTCAGTCAGCTCTTCCTTACTTGATAGGTTACCTTGTACCGCTGCGTATTCGTTCCAATCACGAATGTAGTAGCGTTGTGGTTCACTGTCGCTACTTGTGTAGTAGCTACCCGGAGGGAATTCACTGATGGTTTTACATACTGGCACTAGTGCTTTCATTTCAGAAGCGACGTAGTAGTTACCGTGTTCGTCATAACCTTGGTACAGAGGGATGATACCAATGTGGTCGCGACCAACTAAGTATTGATCTTTCTCTTCATCGTAGAGCACAAAAGCAAAGATGCCGTTTAGCTCTTCGAGTAGATCTGCCCCCATCTCTTGGTATAGCGCTAAGATCACTTCGCAGTCAGAGTCGGTTTGAAACTCGTACTTACCTTC
This sequence comes from Vibrio rhodolitus, assembly GCF_003350325.1. Lineage (GTDB taxonomy): Bacteria > Pseudomonadota > Gammaproteobacteria > Enterobacterales > Vibrionaceae > Vibrio > Vibrio rhodolitus. Next base: position 36,858 of record NZ_QLYZ01000023.1, read on the forward strand.
GTAGCGCGCACGGATCTCTTTGTGGTTGTAGATTTCACCGTTTACTGCAAGGATGTGTTTGCCATTTGGGCTGTATAGAGGCTGCGCTCCGCTATTTAGACCAACGATGGCAAGGCGCTCGTGGGCAAGGATCGCTTTATCTGATGAATAGATACCTGACCAGTCTGGACCACGGTGGCGAAGTTTTTTCGACATCTCAAGTGCGATTGGGCGAAGCTGGGCTGCATCACTCTTGATGTCTAAAATGCCAAAAATTGAACACATACAAATCCCTCATGTAAACTTTATTTAATCTGTTAGCTATAACCTTGCCATTCTGGTTAATAAATTCAACCTTAAGCGATAAAAAAAATCATAAAACATTAATTGTGGTGAATGAAATTTAATATATTTCTAAAGTGTTAAAAAAAATCCACCTATCGGTGGATTTTAATACAATCATTGTGGGTTTTTGGATTAAACCAGCATTAAAACTGTGGTTTATTGAAGTTTGGCTTTAACTGATCACACACATTATTAGCAAAACCAGCACCAGCCTCGCTGTAGATGTTAAATGCCGCGTCCACACCATGCTCAAGTAGGATATCCATTTGATCTTGATATTCAGCAATCGCGGCAATCTGTCCTTGGAAGTTACGTGCTTGCAGTTGCTCCAGTGCAATTTGGTTACCTTGGTGATGCGGCATGGCAAGAAGCACTAGCTTAACCTGTGCTGTATCTAAGATCCGTTCCCAAAAATCCGGGTCGGTTGCGTCGCCTTGAATTACATTGCGTCCTTGTTCGCGGTGTAACTTCGCGGCTTCATCGCGCACCTCGATGCCCAGACTGATATTGCCATAATTACTAACTAGCTCATCGTAAGCACCGGTGCCAATGCGTCCCATACCAAGAATTAAGACTTGGGCGCTACCGGGATTGATCAATTGATCGCGTTGATTGAGTTTTTCAGCGGCGTGTTCTTTGAGCCAACGGCTTGAACGCTGATAAAGTTCATGACCTTTGCGGTTGATAGGCGCTGAGATCACAAATGAGATAGAGACGGCTAACGCCAGCGCGACAAGAATATCGCCACTCATCCAGCCCATCTTAAACGCCAGACCTCCGACAATCAGACCAAATTCGCTGAAGTTAAAAAGGCTTAGTGAGGCAAGCAGCGATGTGCGCACACGGAACTTAAATGCGTTGAGGACCAAAAAGTAGAGTAGACCTTTAAGTGGCAACAGCAGTAAGAACAGCAGGGCGAGTGCCAGTCCGTTGATGGTAGGCTCGGCAGATAAGCCAATATTTAAGAAAAAGCAGACTAAGAACAGCTCTTTGAGATTAAACAGCGATTTGGACAACTCAGAGGCTTTTTTGTGTCCGGCTAGCAGCATACCGAGAATCAACGCACCCAGATCGGCTTTCATGCCCACCAATTCGAACAATCCCGCACCGACTACTAAAGCGAAGAAGATGCCAAACAATACCAGCATCTCACCGTGTCCCACTTTATCTAACAGTTTATAGAACAGCGGTCTTAACAGAGGTAGGGCAAACAGCGCAATCGCGTACCACTCTGGGATTTTGCCGGTAGATGCGGTAAGGAAGATAACGGCAAAGATATCTTGCATAACCAAGATACCAATTGCGAGCGTGCCGTAGGTGGCATTCATCTCACCTTTTTCTTGCAGCGACTTCACCGCAAAAACAGTACTTGAGAAAGAAAGTGCAAAGCCAAGTAATACTAACTGCTCAATGTTCATCGCAGCGATACTGCTTACACCAAGGACTTTTAAAAGTAATAGGGCAGCGGTAAAAAGTGCAGTAGAGAGAAGGTTATGTACCGTTGCACCTGCCCAAATTTCTTTTGACAGCAAAGTTTTGATATCGAGTTTTAAGCCGATAGTGAAAAGTAGCAGCGTTACGCCAAGATCGGCGAGGGTGACTATAGTGTCGTTGCTGCTATAGCCAAAAGCATTGAGACCAAAGCCAGCTAACAAGAAGCCAACTAAGGGGGGAAGATTGCATTTTAGGGCAACAAAGCCAGCAGCAAATGCTGCAGTGATTAGAGTGAGTTCCATATAGTTAAAATATTACGTCCTACAAAAATTAAAGGCCACGTCACTGACGCAGCCTCTTATTCTAACGCAACAATATGCTTAAGCTATCAATCTTCGAGCAATTTTTGTAACAAAACGCCGTTTAACATTGCACGTTTGATCATTGCAAAGGCACTTAATGTTGGCTGTTTGTCAATTTCTGATGCCACGATTGGTAAATCAGTATGGAAAGTGGTTAGCGATTGGTTTTCGACATTACGACGGATTGCAGGGAAGAGGATCTCTTCACACGAAGTAATATCACCGGCAATAATCACTTTTTGCGGGTTAAACAAGTTGATGGTAATCGCCACCGCTTTACCAAGTTGGTTACCCACTCGGACTAAGCTTTGTTTTGCCAGTTCATCACCTAAATTGGCGTGTTGGCATACATCTTTAATCGTGATGCTGTCGAGTTGAGCGAGGCTAGACTCGTAGCCTTGTGCAATCAGTTTTTTTACGCGCTCAACAATCGCAGGGTTTGCTGCGACCGTTTCCAAACAACCGAAATTGCCGCATTGGCACTGTTCGCCAAGTGGATCAATTTGGATATGACCAATCTCACCAACGTTGCGGTTATGCCCTAAGAATACTTGACCATTAACAATGATGCCGGCACCAGTACCACGGTGAACACTGACTAGAATTGAATCTTGGCAATCTTTGCTCGCGCCAAAGTAGTGCTCAGCCAATGCCATACCACGGACGTCGTTACCAACAAAACATTCAACATGGAAGGTATTGCGGATCAAGTCAGCTAGGGCAAGGTTGTCGACATTGATGTTTGGCATGTACTCAATCACACCTGTCTCTGGGTTAATCAAACCCGGCAGCGCAACGCCGATGGCGATTAGCTGGTTGATAGTGGATTGGTTGTATTGAATAAAGTTTTTAAGGAAAAGCAGTAATCCGTCAACGAGCTCGCCTTGAGTCGTGTAGAAAAACTCTTGATGATCGTGAGCAAGCTCTTTGCCACCAAGGTCAAATAAACTGAATTCGATGTAATCGCGTCCAAGTCGAACCGCGACAGAGTGGAAAGGCTCAACTTCTGTGGTCAACGAAATGGCTCGTCGACCACCAGTCGAAGCTTGCTGTGCGACCTCTTTAACTAGGCCGCGCTCTAGAAGTTGGCGGGTGATTTTTGTCACGCTAGCCGGCGCTAATTGACTGACATCCGCCACTTGGATCCGAGAAATTGGTCCTTGTTGGTCAATCAGTCTATATACCGCTGCACTATTTAGTTGTTTGACTAAATCTACGTTACCTATTTGTCCGCCATTCATGTTTACACTTGCTCGTACTGTCCGTTAACAATATTCGCTTGGATAGTGAAGTCACGATCAAACACAGTCAGGTTTGCCACCATGCCAGCCTTAATACGACCAAGCTTGTTGTCAACCTTGATTGCTTTAGCAGGATACAAAGTAGCCATGCGTAGTGCTTCATCCAAAGCGATACCGACGTGCTCAACAGTGTTTTGAACTGCTTCAATCATAGTGAGTGCTGAGCCGCCAAGTGTGCCATTCTCATCAACACACTTACCATCTCGGTAATATACTTTCTTACCTACAAAAATAAAGTAATCCATGTCAGCGCCTGCAGGAGCTGTGGCATCGGTCACTAATACTAATTTTTCGCCCTTAATTTTGTGAGCGATTCGAATATTCGCGTAATCTACATGGAAGCCGTCGGCGATGATACCAGCATAAACATCTGATGTATCGTAAATTGCACCAACCACACCAGGCTCACGACCGACCATTGGCGTCATTGCATTGAATAGGTGAGTAGCAAACGTGATGCCGTGAGCAAAACTTTCACGCGCTTCAGCATAAGTCGCGTTAGTGTGACCAATTGAAACCACGATACCAGCGTCGCTAAGGCGTTTAATGTGTTGTGGGTCGTTGTGCTCAGGAGCCAGCGTTACTTTGGCAATCACGTCAGCGTTGTCACACATAAAATCGATCATGCTGTCATCTGATGGGCGAATAAAGTCCACGCTGTGGATGCCTTTTTTCGCAACGTTTAGGTATGGACCTTCAAGGTGCAAGCCTAGAGATTGATTTTGATGTTGTGCGTGGTAGTCGCGCGCAGCTGCAACGGCTTGGCGCATGTTTTCGTCAGAAGAAGTAATCAGTGTTGGTAGGAAGCTAGTACAACCTGACTTTAGGTTGGCTTCATGCATGATTTGAATAGTTTCAGCGGTGATTTCATCGTTGAACATCACACCACCACAGCCATTTAACTGCAGGTCGATAAAGCCCGGGCTTAGATTTGCGCCTTGCAGATCTCGAGTTTCAATGTCCGCTGCAAGCTCAGCGATAGGGCATACAGACTCGATAAGACCATTGTTGATAATGACTGCATGGTCAACGAGAACGTCGCTGCCTGTATAAATTTTACAGTTAGTTAGCGCATACATGATTAGCTAATCCTTATATGTTGAAATCTGGGAATTTATGGCCACTCAAATCGAAGGAGTTTTCCTCACTTGTTTACTTAATTCGTGAACTTCAATTAGGCCGCAAAATATCTTTAGCAAAGGATGATTTTGTCCTTTATTAGCTCCACTTGTGTGCTTTCCGTCGCGAAAAAAATCCATTGTAATTTATAATTTTGTTATAACGATTGAAGCCTTGCTCAATCAGACTTTATTGCCGATATAAACTCACATCAGTAGCGGAAATAATATCTGCTAATTGGTATTTTTTTGAATTGTAAAATAAGTTTTATGATCTCGCTAGCAAAAACCTTCGGCTAGACCCTTTTCTGGTGATTATGATCACAAATGGTAAGGTTTTAATTTGCGGAGCAAAATTAATATCATAAACTGACCTCGACTAAATTGAGCCGCAGAAAAAAGTAGCTCGACCAAAATACAAATCCTATAGGGGGAACTTAAGGTGAATATTCTTGGATATGCACAGAAGCTAGGTAAGGCGCTTATGCTACCTATCGCAACGTTACCAGTTGCGGCGCTTCTACTTCGCTTAGGTCAAGGCGACCTATTAGACATTCCGTTTATGGCACAAGCAGGTGGTGCTATCTTCGGTCAACTTCCACTACTATTCGGTCTAGGTATCGCGATTGGTCTTTCTAAAGACGGTAACGGTGCTGCAGGTCTAGCTGGTGCAGTTGCGTACTTCGTACTAACAGCGACAGCAACAACAATTAACGCTGACGTTAACATGTCATTCTTCGGCGGTATCATCGCTGGTATCATCGCAGGTCACTCATACAACGCTTTCCATGCTACCCGTCTTCCTGAGTGGCTAGCATTCTTTGCAGGTAAACGTCTAGTACCAATCATGGCTGGTCTGTTTGCTCTAGTTGCAGGTGCGGTATCTGGTGTTGTATGGCCTTCAATCCAAGGCGGTCTTGACGCTCTAGCGCACGCAGTATCAACTTCTGGCGCAATCGGTCAATTCGTATACGGTACTCTTAACCGTGCACTTATCCCTGTAGGTCTTCACCACGTTCTTAACTCATACTTCTGGTTCGGTATGGGTACATGTCAAGAAATCGTAGTAGCAGGCGCTGCTGGTTTCGAAAACATCAAGCAACTTTGTGTGGACCCAGCTCTAGCGAAAACTCTAGTTGCTGGTCAGCAATACACGTTTGAATTTGCAAACTCTGTAACTCCAGAAATCACTGCAACTGTTAAAGAAGTAACTGAAACAGTTAAATCTGGTGACCTACACCGTTTCTTCGGCGGCGACAAGTCTGCTGGTGTATTCATGAACGGTTTCTTCCCAGTAATGATGTTTGGTCTACCAGGTGCAGCTCTAGCTATGTACCTAGCAGCTCCAGCTGAAAAACGCAGCCAAGTTGGTGGTGCACTATTCTCAGTAGCATTCTGTTCATTCCTAACAGGTATCACTGAGCCGCTAGAATTCATGTTCGTATTCCTAGCGCCAGCACTATACGCAATGCACGCAGTATTTACTGGTCTATCTCTAGTAGTTGCTAACATGTTCGGTACTCTGCACGGCTTCGGCTTCTCTGCAGGTCTAATCGACTTCCTACTTAACTGGGGTCTAGCAACTAAACCTGTAGTACTACTACTAATCGGTCTAGGTTTCGGTGCTCTATACTTCTTCACTTTCAGCTTCGCAATCCGCGCATTCAACTTGAAGTCGCCAGGTCGTGAAGATGATGACGAAGCTGCAGCAGGCGCTCCAGCAGCAGACGCTGCAAAAGGTGACCTAGCGCGTCAATACCTAAAAGCTCTAGGTGGTCACGACAACCTAACTTCTATCGACGCATGTATCACTCGTCTACGTCTTACTCTAAAAGACCGCTCAGTAGCGAACGAAGATGTTCTTAAGAAGCTTGGTGCGAAAGGTGTTGTGAAACTAGGTGAGAACAACCTACAAGTTATCCTTGGTCCTCTAGCAGAAATCGTAGCTGGTGAAATGAAAGCTATCGGTGCTAACGAAGACCTATCTAACGTAAAACTTCCATAATAACGATTAGTTAGAATGTAAGTGTAAAAGCCTCCTTCGGGAGGCTTTTTTGCTTTTGTGCGCAATCACGATTCTGGCTGGTTAAATAAGCAGCGATCGCGAGTGATTATTTCTCAATATTCGCTCAGATTTAGTTGTGTCTTTGGCTAGAATTGTGGATGATAAGTCGCTATATGCTCTGAGAAGTCTATTGATATTCTTCAGAGCCTTTTTTTCTCTGACAATACTAAAATATCTGAGGTGTTATAGATGAGTGAAGCTGAAGCTCGTCCATCGAATTTTATTCGCCAAATCATTGATAAAGATTTAGCCGATGGAACACACACAAGCGTGCATACTCGTTTTCCGCCAGAGCCAAATGGCTACTTGCATATCGGTCACGCTAAGTCAATCTGCCTAAACTTTGGTATTGCTCAGGACTATCAGGGTAAGTGTAACTTACGTTTTGACGACACTAACCCAGAAAAAGAAGACGTAGAATACGTTGAGTCAATTAAGAATGATGTGTCTTGGTTAGGCTTTGAGTGGGATGGTGAGGTTTGTTACTCATCAAACTACTTCGATAAGCTTTACGAGTACGCCGTGGAATTAATTAATAAAGGCTTAGCGTATGTTGAAGAGCTAAGTCCTGAGCAGATCCGCGAGTACCGTGGCACACTTACTCAACCAGGTAAGCCAAGCCCATACCGTGACCGTAGCGTAGAAGAAAACCTAGCGCTGTTTGAAAAAATGCGTGACGGTGGCTTCGAAGAAGGCAAAGCGTGTCTTCGTGCGAAGATTGATATGGCATCATCATTCATCGTGATGCGCGATCCAGTGCTATACCGCGTACGTTTTGCTTCTCACCACCAAACAGGTGATAAGTGGTGCATTTACCCAATGTACGACTTCACGCACTGTATCTCGGATGCTCTAGAGGGCATTACGCACTCTATTTGTACGCTTGAGTTCCAAGACAACCGTCGTCTATACGACTGGGTACTAGACAATATCACTATTGACTGCCAACCACGTCAGTACGAGTTTAGCCGTCTAAACCTAGAATACACGGTAATGTCTAAGCGTAAGCTTAACCAACTAGTGACTGAGAAATTGGTTAACGGTTGGGATGACCCACGTATGCCAACTATCTCTGGTCTACGTCGTCGTGGTTTCACGCCAGCAGCTATCCGTGAGTTCTGTAAGCGTATCGGTGTAACTAAGCAAGACAACATGATCGAAATGAGCTCGCTAGAGTCTTGTATTCGTGATGACCTAAACGAAAACGCGCCACGTGCGATGGCAGTACTTGATCCAGTGAAAATTGTGATTGAGAACTTCGAAGAAGGTAAAGTTGAAACGCTAACCGTTGCGAACCACCCGAACAAACCTGAAATGGGTGAGCGCCAAGTACCATTCACTCGTGAAGTATGGATCGAGCGTGAAGACTTCCGTGAAGAAGGCAACAAGAAGTACAAACGCCTAGTGCTAGGTAAAGAAGTACGTCTACGTGGTGCTTACGTGATCAAGGCTGAACGTATCGAAAAAGATGCACAAGGTAATATCACTACTATCTTCTGTAGCTACGATGCAGAGACGCTAGGTAAGAACCCAGCTGACGGTCGCAAAGTGAAAGGCGTTATTCACTGGGTATCAGCAGACCAAGGTCTACCAGCTGAAATCCGTCTATACGACCGTCTATTCACTGTGCCAAACCCAGCAGCAGCAGACAACTTTGCGGCAACTATCAACCCAGAGTCACTGGTTGTGTTGAACGGTTTTGTTGAGCCAAGCCTAGCTTCTGCAGAAGCGGAAAAGGGTTACCAGTTCGAGCGTATGGGTTACTTCTGTGCAGATGCAAAAGAGTCATCTGCTGACAAGCTAGTCTTCAACCGTACTGTTGGTCTACGCGACACTTGGGCGAAAATCGAAGCTCAATAATCTCTGCATGAGAATAGTAAAAATGCCAGTCATGTGACTGGCATTTTTTTGTCTGCTTGTTAAGACAATAAAAAAGCGCCTTAAAGGCGCCTTTTTATTACTTAGCTTTGTGTGCGTCAGGGTTATCTTTGCACGTGCCGTCACCACATTTGCCGTATAGGTATAGGCTGTGGTTGGTTAGAGTCACATTGTATTTTGCTGCGATCTCACGTTGACGTTCTTCGATAACGCTGTCTGAAAACTCAATTACTTCACCACAGTCAAGACACACTAGGTGGTCATGGTGATGTTGGGTAGATAGTTCAAATACCGACTTGCCGCCTTCGAAGTGGTGACGAGTAACAATACCTGCATCATCAAATTGGTTTAAAACGCGATAAACTGTCGCAAGGCCAATCTCTTCACCTAGATCGATCAGTTTTTTGTACAAATCTTCAGCACTGATGTGTTGGCAGTCAGGTTGCTGTAATACTTCTAAAATCTTCAGTCTAGGTAAGGTTACCTTAAGACCAGCATCCTTAAGCGCTTGGTTATTGTCTGACATATACTTTCCCGTTGATGATCTGCAGTGTTTAACAGAATTCAATATTCCTACCATTATAGGGCAGGTTACCTTAACAATAAACCACGAAGTTCAAGGGGTTACTTATATTTTTCCCAAAGTTGTGTGGTGTCACGGATAAAACTGGTCAGATTAGTTACAATTTTTTAACTTAATAAGTAATAAGCATGGATGCCTATAAGAATGAGTTCTTTATTTTCAAAGGTTTACAAGCCAAACATAGTAAGGTTCGCCTTAAACTGTTGGCCGCCTTTTTGGGGCAGTGGGATAAAAATTGTTTCAATTAGTGCTGATTTTCGTCAGGTTAAGGTTAAGCTGAAGTTGCGCTGGTGGAACAAAAACGCCAATCGAACTCAGTATGGTGGCAGTATTTTTTCCCTTACCGATCCTATTTATGCTTTGATGCTGATGGGCATTTTAGGAGAGGAATATTACGTCTGGGACAAGGAAGCGAGCATTAATTTTATCAAACCGGGTAAGGGTGATTTGTTTGCTGACTTTGAACTGCATACCGGGCAGCTAGAAGACATTTATCAACAAACTTCTTTGGGGGATAAGAGTTTTCCTGAGTTTGTTGTGCATGTGAAAGATAAGCAGGGTGAGGTGATAGCGGAAGTGCAGCGCAAACTGTATGTACGTAAGAAGCCGAAGTATCGTGAGGTAGCTGAGTCGCAAGCGTAACGAAGACTTTCAACCAATAAAAACAAAAAACCTCCCGAGTGGGAGGTTTTTGCATTATAAATGTTGCCATTAGCCTTCAAGTTCAGCTAGGCACATTTCTTCATGAATCTGTTTACACCAGTTTTTAACGCGCTCATCAGTCAATTCTGGTTGGCGGTCTTCATCGATACATAGACCAACAAACAGGCTGTCATCACCTTCTACTAGTGCTTTTGATGCTTCGAATTCGTAGCTTTCAGTAGACGTGTTACCTAGGATAGTACCGCCTTTTGACTCAACGATGTCACGTACAGTACCCATTGCATCACAGAAGTACTCTGCGTAGTCTTCTTGGTCACCACAACCGAAGATAGCAACAAGCTTAGTAGAGAAGTCGATTTGCTCAAGCTCAGGGAAGAAGTCATCCCAGTCACACTGCGCTTCACCGTAGTACCAAGTTGGGATACCTAGAAGCAGAAGATCGAAATTATCGATGTCTTCTTTGCTGCTTTTTGCAATGTCTTGAACGTGAACTAGTTGCTTACCTAGTTCTTTTTGAATCATCTTTGCAACAGCTTCAGTGTTACCTGTGTCGCTACCAAAGAAGATACCTACACTTGCCATAGATTCGTTACCTTTAAAATTGTCTACTTACTAGCATCAAAAGTGGATTAGCCTAAACCGGTTCCTTCCCAACTGAGTTGGATAAGCCCCTTTGCGACAAATCCGGCACAGCCAAGAAACAGCACCAACCATACTATTCTACGACCAAATGGCGGAACATTACCTGCATGAAGTACATCTTTAATTGCCATGCCGATCAGAAAGAAAATCGAGGCAAATAATAGATCGAGACCAATAGACTCAAGCATGTTCATGTAGTCGTAAAGCATGATATCCCTTTATGCTAATTTACTTGCGCTGCACTATACCACTGTTATCACGCAAAGTTAATGTGGAAGCTTCTCACTTTACGTTTATCCAATAAATTTACGAATAACACGTAGCACTTCATCTGGCTTCTCTGCGTGTAACCAGTGCCCGGTATTGGCAATAATATGCGCTTTGGCTTGGCTAAATTGCGCTTGGATCTGGGCTTGGTGTTCAGAAAGCAGATAGTCCGAGTTAGCCCCTTTAATAAACAAGGTTGCTGTTTCTACGCGCTGAATAGGTTCCCAGCCCATAATGTGCTGATAATTACCAAGAAGGTTGCTGACGTTAAATCGCCACGCGAGATGCTCACCGTTGTTATACAAAGATTTACCCAAAAACTGTCGTACGCCTTCAAGCTCAATGTGCTGAGCGAGAATCCCGAGCGCAGCTTGACGCGAAGCTGGACGCGCACTCTCAACGGCAGTAATTCCAGCAAACACATTTTGGTGACGGTTTTGGCTGTAGGCGACTGGCGCCATGTCGAGCACAACCAGTTTGTCGATGCGCTCTTGCATCAATTCGGTGACTTTCATTGCCACTTTGCCACCCATTGAGTGACCGATTAAGGTAAAGCGTTCAAGGTTGAGATGATTGATCAACTGACAAACGTCTTCGGCTTGTGCTTGGTAGTTGTGCAACTCGGCATGGAACGAAAGCCCATGATTACGTAGATCAATGCTAAGCACTTGATGATCTTGTTTTAAATCTCTAGCAAGCAAGCCAAGATTGTCGAGATTGCCAAATAATCCATGGATCAAGACTATGGTGTGACCCTCACCTTCGAGTTTGTAGTTGAGCTGTAGTGACATTTTATCTTATTCGTGACTGGTTTAACGTAGAGTCTGAGAGAAGATCTCGCTATAATCGCCACAGAGTTTAAACATAGAGATTGTGAAAAGCGAATGAAAACAATTGAGGTTGATGAGGATCTATACCGTTACATCGCAAGTCAAACCCAACACATTGGTGAGAGTGCTTCAGATATTTTACGCCGTTTGTTAAACGTTGATGGAGAGGTTTCAGCTGAGACTCCTCACGTTATCAAGGCAGTTAAAGGTATCGTGGTAAGCAAAGATGCAGTAAAAGATGTGCAGGTCGATTGCGTTAAAGAAATGCGTTCTCTGTTGATCTCGGATGAGTTTGCTGGTCTTAAAAAAGCGATCGATCGCTTTATGATGGTATTGTCAACGCTACACCGTCTGGATCCGGAAGGGTTTTCAGAGGCAACTCAAGTAAAAGGACGCAAGCGCGTTTACTTTGCTGACAATGAGCAAACGCTATTAGCTAACGGTAATACAACCAAGCCTAAAGCAATTCCAGCATCACCATTCTGGGTAATTACTAATAATAATACTAGCCGCAAAAGACAGATGGTTGAGCAATTGATGTCACGCATGAGTTTTCCTGCGGATTTGATTGAGAAAGTGGCTAACTCAATCTAAATCAAAATATAACAGCCTCATAGTTTCGATTATGGGGCTTTTTTACGTTTGTTAATTTAGAAAGGATGTCAAAATGGCTATGCACCCAAGAGCTGGACAAAAAGCTCAGCAACAAGATCTTCATAATATCCCCGCGTTAGTCGCAAACTATTTCTTACTGCAACCACAACCAATTAACCCTGCGCACCGAGTCGAATTTGGTACGTCTGGTCACCGTGGTACGGCAGATAAAGCGACCTTTAACGAAAACCATATTCTTGCCATCGCTCAAGCGATTGCGGAAGTGCGTGCTGAGCATGGCACTACAGGTCCACTTTTCGTCGGCAAAGACACGCACGCGTTGTCTGAGCCTGCTTATGCCTCTGTGGTAGAAGTGCTGATTGCCAATGGTATTGAAGTAATTGTTCAGCAAGACAATGGCTACACGCCTACGCCGGGTGTCTCGCATGCGATTTTGACTTACAACTTAGCTCACGCTGAGAAAGCCGATGGCATCGTGATCACGCCATCACACAACCCTCCACAAGATGGCGGGATCAAATACAACCCAACTCATGGCGGTCCTGCGGAAGATGCTCTGACCAAAGCGATTGAGAACCGTGCTAATGCACTGATCGCAGAAGGTCTGCAAGGGGTCAAACGCATGCCATTGGCAGACGCGAAAGCCTCACCGCTGTTTAAGCAAGTGGACTTGGTTAAGCCATATATCGATGATCTCGTGAATGTGATCGATATGGAAGCGATTCAAAAAGCGAACCTGAAGATTGGTGTTGATCCGTTAGGTGGCAGCGGCATCGATTACTGGCGTCAAATTGCTCAAGCTTACAATCTTGATCTTACTTTGGTCAGTGAAGCGATCGACCCGAGCTTCCAGTTTATGTCACTAGATAAAGATGGCGTTGTGCGCATGGATTGTTCTTCTCCATACGCAATGGCAGGTTTACTGGCACTTAAAGACGAGTATGACTTGGCATTTGGTAACGACCCAGATTACGACCGCCACGGCATTGTGACGCCAAAAGGTCTAATGAATCCAAACCACTTCTTGGCCGTGTGTATTGATTATCTATACCGCCATCGTCAAGGCTGGGGTCAAGAGGTTGCAGTAGGTAAAACGCTGGTTTCAAGTGCTCTGATTGACCGTGTTGTTGCTGATCTCGGTCGCGAACTGTGTGAAGTACCAGTGGGCTTTAAGTGGTTTGTTGATGGTCTCTACAGTGGCAAATTTGGTTTTGGCGGTGAAGAGAGCGCGGGCGCATCTTTCCTACGTAAAGATGGTACGCCGTGGGCAACCGATAAAGATGGCATCTTGTTATGTTTGCTAGCGGCTGAAATTACCGCTGTGACAGGTAAGAATCCGCAAGAGTACTATGAAGAGCTTGCAGCCAAGCATGGGGAATCTCAATATAACCGTATTCAAGCAGTCGCAAATGGTCCGCAAAAGGATGTGTTGAAGAAACTGAGCGCTGAGATGGTCTCAGCAGAAACGCTTGCGGGAGATGCGATCACAGCGCGTTTAACCCATGCTCCAGGTAATGGCGCAGCAATTGGCGGTCTAAAAGTTACCACAGCGAACGGTTGGTTCGCCGCGCGTCCATCTGGCACCGAAGATATCTACAAGATCTACTGTGAAAGCTTCAAAGGCGCTGAGCATCTCAAGCAGATCGAAGCCGAAGCACAAGAGATCGTCAACCAAGTGTTTAAAGACGCTGGTTTGTAATTTCGAGTGAATGATTTATTGAGAAGAGTCGACGAAAGTCGGCTCTTTTTTTTTGGAAGCGGAGTACGGAGTTGGGAAGACGGAACGTTCGGCTTAGCCTCACTTTCGGAAAAGGGGGGTATTCTGATTTTTCTCGTTCAACTCGCAAGCGCAGCGTTAAGGTTTCTCCGTGAGCGCAGCGTTCCTATTTTTCCGTAGCTTGGCGTTCCGTAAGCTATGCGTTCCGCCTCGGCCACACATCTGGAACAACAAACCAAAACTGTCCGCTGTCGGTTTGGGCGTGAATAAAGCGCTCAGGGTTTGGCGTAATGATTGCGGCGTCAGACGCTTTACCGGTTGCCCAGCGGATCTTTGGTAGTTCATACAGCGTTTCTTGTATTTGATGGGCTTGAGAATAGTGACACCAGTAGCCGCTAATTTGGCTGGTGTTGAGAGTAAAGCCCAAGCAACTGGTTGGGGTAGGCTCGGAATTAAATGGGTTCGTGTAGAGCCTGCCTTGCATGAGCAGGTGATGAGTCACCACTTCTAATTCTGGGTGTTGCTGATGAAATTGCGCGGTGGTAGACATGGCAAGCTGGTGGTTCAACATGTGTGGCAGTTTGGTCTCTAATTGATCGTGGGCATTGGGACCAAACCATTGCCCTTCGTGTAGTAGGTAGAACTTGATTGCCAGCTCCCAGTGTTCATTTCTCTGTTTGGCTTTATTGCGCACAATCAGGTCGATGGCACCGAGCGTTCGCCCTTGTTCAGAAAGCTGAATTTCTTCTGCCAACACTTGATAGTGAGCACTATTAACAAAGGCTTGCGTGCACAAATGCTGATAGATAAAGCCTAAACGGCGATTGCCAGTGTAAACTGAGTTTTTGCAAAGTGAAGTTGGCTCAAGTGAGCGTAAATCGCAGAAAGTTTCCTGATGATCGATAAGGTTAGGGCTGGTGGTAATCCATTGGTAAAACTCGTCCAGTGCACTCATATCTGCTCACTATTTTGTATCGGGTTTGTTTCGACAATCGAGAGTGAAGTTGCTATAACTTCGCTAAAGTCAGCATACTGGAAAGTAAGATGAATAATCTACAACTTGAAAAGATACTTAACGAAAAACTCTCACCACACCTGATCAAGGACTACAGCCCAAATGGTCTGCAAGTTGAAGGTGGCGAACAGATTAAGAAAATCGTTACAGGTGTGACCGCTTCACAAGCATTGATTGATAAAGCGGTAGAGCTGGGCGCTGATGCTTTGCTGGTTCATCATGGCTATTTTTGGAAAGGTGAACCAGAGCCGATCCGAGGCATGAAGGGTAAGCGTATTCGCACACTGATCAAACATGATATCAATCTGTTTGGCTATCATCTGCCATTAGATATTCATCCAGAACTGGGCAACAATGCAGAGCTCGCACGACTGCTTGAGATTGAAGTGGAAGGTGGGTTAGAAGGGCACCCTCAATCAGTTTCGATGTATGGTCGTTTAAAACAGCCTGTAACTGGTGCTGAGTTTGCGGCGCGTATTGATAAGGTATTAAACCGTCAACCTTTGCACATTGCGCCTGAAAGCGCAGATAAGCTTATTGAAACAGTAGGCTGGTGCACAGGTGGTGGGCAAGACTACATTGAACTGGCTGCGCAACATGGTTTGGATGCGTTTGTGTCTGGTGAGATCTCAGAGCGTACCACTTACAGTGCTCGTGAGCTGGATATTCACTACTTTGCGGCAGGGCACCATGCGACAGAACGTTACGGTATTAAAGCGCTTGGTGAGTGGTTAGCAAGCGAACATGGCATGGATGTCACCTTTATTGATATAGATAATCCGGTTTAAAGAAGGGGCGGACTTCGTCCTTCGGAACGCTACGCTTCGGGAAGTGGGAATCGGCTTTGCCCTTTGGAATGCAGCGTTGCGGAAAGTGGCACACTCTTTAGGACGCCGATGTTTGATTCTTATAAAAATCATTGACTCAACTTGTCCTCAAAAAGACAAAATTTCCCGCATCCCGCATCCCGCATCCCGCATCCCGCATCCCGCATCCCGCATCCCGCATCCCGCATCCAAAAAGAAAGGGCTGACGCTTTCACGTCAGCCCTTTGCTTTTTATGCTGCTTGCCTATTCACGCTCGTGTAGCGGGCGGAATTCACGTTGGCTTTCACCAGTGTATAGCTGACGAGGACGACCGATACGGTTAGTCGGATCGCTGTGCATCTCGTTCCAGTGTGCAATCCAGCCGATAGTACGAGACATGGCAAAGATTACGGTAAACATTGAGACTGGAATGCCGATCGCTTTCAGAATGATACCTGAGTAGAAGTCTACGTTCGGGTACAGTTTCTTCGATACGAAGTATTCGTCAGAAAGAGCAATACGCTCAAGTTCCATCGCAACGTCTAGCAGTGGGTCTTGGATGTTTAGCTCAGTTAGAACTTCATGACATGCTTCGCGCATTACCGTTGCACGTGGGTCATAGTTCTTGTAAACACGGTGACCAAAGCCCATTAGGCGGAATGGGTCATCTTTATCCTTCGCACGCTCAACGAACTCAGGAATGTTGTCTACACTACCAATTTCTTCCAACATCTTCAGACACGCTTCGTTCGCGCCGCCATGAGCCGGTCCCCATAGTGATGCAATACCTGCAGCAATACAGGCAAATGGGTTTGCACCTGATGAACCTGAAAGTCGAACAGTCGACGTTGAGGCATTTTGCTCATGATCTGCGTGTAGGGTGAAGATCTTATCCATTGCACGCGCTACAACAGGGTTTACTTCGTATTCTTCACATGGGTTAGCAAACATCATATGCAGGAAGTTTTCTGCGTAGTTTAGATCGTTGCGTGGGTAGATAAATGGCTGACCAATTGAGTACTTGTAACACATGGAAGCCAATGTTGGCATTTTTGAAATCAGACGATATGCCGCTATCTCACGGTGTACGTCGTTGTTGATATCGAGTGAATCGTGGTAGAAGGCTGCAAGTGCGCCAACTACACCACACATAACCGCCATAGGGTGCGCATCACGACGGAAGCCGTGGAAGAAGCTAGCAATCTGCTCATGCACCATAGTATGACGAGTTACTGTTGTCTTGAACTTCTCGTATTGCTCACGGGTTGGGGCTTCACCGTAAAGAAGAATATAACAGACTTCCAAGTAATCAGCGTTGTTCGCTAATTGATCGATAGGGAAACCACGGTGCAGTAGCACACCTTTACCGCCATCGATGTAAGTGATTTGAGATTCACAAGATGCAGTGGCAAGAAAACCTGGGTCAAACGTAAAGTGGCCTGTCGCCCCAAGTTTGCGAACGTCAATCACGTCAGGACCAATGGTACCTTCCATAATTGGCAGCTCGACTGGCGCTTGACCTTCAATATGAAGGGTCGCTTTCTTATCCGCCATAACAATCTCCTTTGTTTATTATTTAATCCATCCAGGATGTTTGTGTGCCATTTTTGTACGTCTGTTCGTTAACAAAGTCAATTTTTCTCCTCTGATGTGTGGTCTTGTTATTATTTTTTGCGCACATTAAGTTAAAAATCTGTTCTGTGTAGCAAAAATTGTTACACTAATTGTATTAGAATGTTGCCAACCGTATATTGGTGGCGTGAAATCTGGGAGAAACCTAATAAATTCAAGGATTGAAAGAATTATAATCTAAATTCTCAAGACTTGTTGTTAACAATTCTTTTACAATTAAGTGGTTTGTGTTTTGTCTTATTTGTTAACGAAATGTTATCATTTTAAAGGGTTCAGCTACCAAGTTTCGTCAATAACTATAAATGCTCTAGTGAGCTGAGTGAGCAAGCCCGTGAAAGAAAGAAAGTCAAGACCTGTAAACTTAGACTTGCAAACCATACGCTTTCCGATCACTGCTATCGCATCTATTCTTCACCGAGTTTCTGGTGTGATCACGTTTGTAGCAGTCGGTATCCTGTTATGGTTGCTGTCTTTATCCCTATCTTCTCCTAATGGATTTACCCAAGCTGTTGATATTATCGATGGTTGGTTTTTTACGTTTATCCTATGGGGAATCCTAACCGCGTTGGCCTACCACATTGTGGGTGGTGTTCGTCATTTATTGATGGACTTAGGCTACTTTGAAGAGCTCGACACCGGTGCGATGAGTGCAAAAGTCTCCTTCGGTGTAACAGCAGTGCTGTCTCTATTAGCGGGGGTAATGGTATGGTAAACCACGTTTCATCATTTGGTCGTAATGGTGTGCATGATTTCTTATTGATTCGTGCAACAGCCATCATTATGACGTTATACACGATCTATCTAGTGAGCTTCATTGCTTTCTCTGATATCTCGTACGCATCATGGAGCCAGTTTTTCGCTGGTAACTTCACCAAAGCATTCACAATGGTCGCACTAACCAGCGTATTAATTCACGCTTGGATTGGTTTGTGGCAGGTGCTGACTGACTACATCAAATGCGCGAAGTTGCGCGGTGGTCTGCAAGTCGGCGTAGTCGCTCTGTTGTTCGGCTACTTCTTCTCTGGTCTGTTTATTCTGTGGGGTGCGTAAGTGTCTATTCCAGTTCGTGAATTCGATGCCGTTGTAATCGGCGCAGGCGGTGCGGGTATGCGCGCCGCTCTACAAATTTCAGAGCAAGGTCTTACTTGTGCTCTACTTTCTAAAGTTTTCCCTACTCGTTCACACACAGTTTCAGCGCAGGGTGGTATTACCGTTGCGCTAGGTAACTCACATAAAGACGATTGGCAGTGGCACATGTACGATACCGTAAAAGGTTCGGACTACATCGGTGACCAAAACGCGATCGAGTACATGTGTAAAAACGGTCCTGAGTCGGTTATTGAGCTGGAGAAAATGGGTCTGCCGTTTTCACGCTTTGATGACGGTACCATTTACCAACGTCCATTTGGCGGTCAGTCAAAAGAGTTTGGTGGTGAGCAAGCAGCACGTACCGCAGCAGCCGCTGACCGTACTGGTCACGCTCTATTGCACACGCTTTACCAGCAAAACGTCAAACACAAGACGATGATCTTTTCTGAGTGGTATGCGCTGGATCTAGTTAAGAACCAAGACGGTGCAGTGGTCGGTTGTACCGCTATCTGCATGGAAACGGGTGAGATTGTTTACTTCAAATCGAAAGCAACGATCTTAGCAACGGGCGGCGCAGGTCGTATTTACGCTTCGACAACCAATGCGCACATCAACACTGGTGACGGTGTAGGCATGGCGCTGCGTGCTGGCGTGCCAATGCAAGATATGGAGATGTGGCAGTTCCACCCAACCGGTATTGCAGGTGCAGGTGTACTAGTAACAGAAGGCTGTCGTGGTGAAGGTGGTTACCTACTCAACAAAGATGGCGAACGCTTTATGGAGCGTTATGCACCAAATGCGAAAGACTTGGCGGGTCGTGACGTTGTTGCACGTTCAATGATGATCGAGATCCGTGAAGGTCGCGGTTGTGATGGCCCATGGGGTCCACATATTAAACTGAAACTAGACCACTTAGGCAAAGAAGTGCTTGAGTCGCGTCTACCGGGTATCTGTGAGCTATCACGTACATTTGCCCACGTTGATCCAGTGAAAGAGCCAATCCCAGTTATCCCAACTTGTCACTACATGATGGGTGGTGTGCCAACGCAAGTATCTGGTCAGGCGATTAAGCAAACTGCTGACGGCGGCGATGTTGAAGTTCAAGGTCTGTTTGCTTGTGGTGAAATTGCCTCAGTATCGGTACATGGTGCGAACCGCCTGGGTGGTAACTCTCTACTCGATTTGGTGGTATTTGGTCGCGCAACGGGTCTGCACCTTGGTGAAACACTTGCGGCACAATCGGAAGCGCGTCCTGCTTCTGAGTCTGATATTGAAGCTTCTCTGGCGCGTACTATGCGCTGGGAAAATAGTGCCAGCGGTGAAGACCCATTCCAAATTCGTAAAGATCTGCAACAGTGCATGCAAAACAGCTTCTCGGTATTCCGTGAAGGCGACGCAATGGCAACGGGTCTAGAAGAGCTGAAAGTGATTCGTGAGCGCTTAAAAGAAGCACACCTATCGGACAAGTCGAAAGAGTTCAACACTCAGCGCATTGAGTGTCTAGAGCTAGACAACTTGATGGAGACAGCGTTCTCGACTGCAGTTGCGGCTAACTACCGTACCGAAAGTCGTGGTGCACACGCTCGCTTTGACTTCCCAGAGCGTGATGATGAGAACTGGCTATGCCACTCAATTTATAACCCGGAAACGGAGCAGATGACTAAGCGTGATGTCAATATGACGCCTGTGCATCGTGATGCGTTCCCACCGAAAGTTCGTACGTACTAAGGGAGGATTGAAAAATGAAACTTAACTTCTCTTTGTATCGCTACAACCCTGATGTAGATAACAAACCTTACATGAAGGACTACACGCTTGAGGTAGAAGAAGGTTCCGACATGATGGTGCTTGATGCACTTATCTTATTGAAAGAACAAGACCCTACTATCGCGTTCCGTCGCTCTTGTCGTGAAGGTGTATGTGGCTCTGATGGTCTTAACATGAACGGCAAAAATGGTCTGGCATGTATCACTCCGCTCTCTGCGTTGCAGGGCGATAGAATTGTGATTCGTCCACTACCAGGTTTACCGGTTGTGCGTGACCTGATTGTCGATATGACTCAGTTCTACGATAACTACGCGAAAGTAAAACCATTCTTAATTGCAGATGGTGCTATGCCGCCGTCGCGCGAGAATCTGCAAATGCCAGAAGATCGTGCTCACCTAGATGGTTTGTATGAATGTATTATGTGCGCATGTTGTACCACGTCTTGTCCGTCGTTCTGGTGGAACCCTGACAAGTTCATCGGTCCAGCAGGTCTATTAGCCGCTTATCGCTGGCTAATTGACAGCCGAGATACGGCAACTGATGAACGATTGTCCGATCTCGACGATGCATTTAGTGTTTTTCGTTGCCATGGCATCATGAATTGTGTAAGTGTTTGTCCTAAGGGACTAAATCCTACAAAAGCAATTGGTCACATCAAGTCGATGTTGGTTAATCGTTCGGTTTAGTGAAGTAATAAGATTACCGCTACTCGTTGTGGGTAGCGGTCTATTCAATACAAGCGCGGCATAGACCGCTGCAAACGTGAAAACTACTGGTTAAGGGAAAATATGCACAACGGTGTGATGAAGGCATGGCTCGAGTCTTCACACTTGGCAGGCGCAAATGCGACTTACGTAGAAGACCTCTACGAACTGTATCTCAGTGATCCCGATCTGGTAAGTGAGGAGTGGATTCGTGTATTTGATGGTTTACCAAAGCCATCAGCAGATGTGGTGGAACAACCACACTCACGTGTCCGTGATTACTTCCGTCGACTCGCTCAAGAAACAAAGCATTACAATGTCCAAGTTAGTGACCCCGATGTCGATGCTAAACAAGTAAAAGTTTTACAGCTGATCAACGCGTACCGTTTCCGCGGTCATGAAGCAGCTGATCTTGATCCTCTAGGTCTATGGAACCGCCCTCAGGTGGCAGAGCTAGATCCTACCTTCCACAATCTTAACGATGATGATTTAGAAGAAACATTTAATGTGGGTTCTTTTGCCATTGGTCAAGAGACCATGAAGCTAAAAGACATCTATTCCTCGTTGAAGAAAATCTACTGTGGCTCGATTGGTGCAGAATACATGCACATGACCGATACAGAGCAAAAGCGTTGGATCCAACAACGTTTGGAATCTGTGGTTGGTCAGCCAACCTTTACCGCAGAAGAAAAACGTGACTTTCTTGAAGAGCTAACAGCAGCGGAAGGCCTTGAGCGCTATTTGGGCGCAAAATTCCCTGGTGCTAAACGCTTCTCACTAGAAGGTGGTGATGCGCTGATCCCAATGACAAAAGAGCTAATTCGACATGCTGGTAAGAGTGGCATGCGTGAAGTGGTTATTGGTATGGCACACCGTGGTCGCTTGAACATGTTGGTTAACGTGTTGGGTAAAAAGCCGCAAGACTTGTTTGATGAGTTTGCTGGCAAACACGGTGATTCATGGGGCACGGGCGATGTTAAGTATCACCAAGGCTTCTCGGCTGACTTCGCGACTCCAGGTGGCGATGTTCACTTAGCATTGGCGTTTAACCCATCGCACCTAGAAATTGTTAACCCAGTAGTGATTGGCTCGGTACGTGCACGTCAAGATCGTCTAGGCGACAAGAACGGCAGCACAGTACTACCAATTACGATTCACGGTGACTCAGCAGTGGCTGGTCAAGGTGTGGTTGCTGAGACATTCAACATGTCACAATCACGCGGTTACCGTGTAGGTGGTACGGTTCGTATCGTGGTGAACAACCAAGTTGGTTTCACAACGTCTAATCCGAACGATACGCGTTCAACCATGTACTGTACTGATATCGCTAAGATGGTACAGGCACCTATCTTCCACGTGAATGCGGATGATCCAGAGGCAGTAGCGTTTGTGACGCGTATTGCTCTTGATTACCGTAACGAATTTAAACGTGATGTTGTGATTGACTTGGTTTGTTACCGTCGTCATGGTCACAACGAAGCGGATGAGCCAAATGCGACTCAACCGTTGATGTATCAAAAAATCAAGAAGCATCCAACACCACGTAAGCTTTATGCTGATGTTTTGATTGAGCGCGGTGATAACGATATTGAAACGGCAACGGCGCTAATCAATGATTATCGTGATGCTCTAGACCGCGGTGAAGTGGTGGTTAAAGAGTGGCGTCCAATGGCTCTACATTCAGTAGACTGGTCTCCATATCTAGGTCACGACTGGGATACACCTTGGAATAGTCAGTACGACAAAGATCGCCTAGTTGAGCTCGGTAATCGTCTGTGTCAGTACCCAGATAGCCATAAGCTGCAAAGCCGCGTTAACAAGCTCTACAACGATCGTCTATCAATGATGAGCGGTGAAAAAGCGGTTGACTGGGGTATGGCAGAAACCTTGGCTTACGCAACGCTTCTTGATGATGGTAAGCGTATTCGTATCTCTGGTCAGGATTCAGGTCGTGGTACTTTCTTCCACCGCCATTCGGTACTGCACAACCAATCTGATGCAAGCACCTACATTCCGTTAGCCAATATCCATGATAAGCAAGGTCCTTTCCAAGTGATTGACTCAGTGCTGTCTGAAGAAGCGGTACTGGCGTTTGAATATGGTTACGCAACGGCTGAGCCAGGTGGTTTAACCATTTGGGAAGCGCAGTTTGGTGACTTTGCCAACGGCGCTCAAGTGGTAATTGACCAGTTTATTTCCTCGGGCGAGCAAAAATGGGCACGTTTATGTGGTCTGACAATGCTTCTGCCGCATGGTTATGAAGGTCAAGGTCCAGAGCACTCGTCGGCGCGCCTTGAGCGTTACCTACAGCTTTGTGCTGAGCAGAACATGCAGGTCGTTGTTCCATCAACACCAGCGCAGGTTTATCACATGATTCGTCGTCAGGTGGTGCGTCCGATGCGTCGTCCACTGATTGTGATGTCACCGAAATCACTGCTCCGTCACCCATTGTGTGTTTCAAGTTTAGAAGACTTATCTGATGGCACTTTCTTACCGGCAATTCCAGAGATCGACCAGTTGGATGCGAGCAAGGTAAAACGCGTTGTGTTCTGTTCAGGTAAAGTTTATTTCGACCTGCTAGAGCAGCGTCGTAAGAACGAACAAGACGATGTTGCTATCGTGCGTATTGAGCAGCTTTACCCATTCCCATTGGAAGAAGTAAAAGAAGCGATTGCTCAATACACCAATGTTGAAGACTTTGTTTGGTGCCAAGAAGAGCCGCAAAACCAAGGCGCTTGGTACTGTAGCCAGCATAACTTCCGCGCTGCGATTCCAGCTGGTGCAGATCTTAAGTATGCCGGCCGTCCAGCTTCAGCATCTCCGGCGGTAGGTTACATGTCGGTACACTTGAAACAACAGAAAGCGTTAATTGAAGACGCTTTGACCACTGGTTCTAATACATCAGATTCGAAAACCTCAGATAAAGAACTAGAAGCATAAGGAAGATAGAAATGACAATTGAAATTCTGGTTCCAGATTTACCTGAATCAGTTGCAGACGCAACCGTCGCTACTTGGCACAAGCAACCGGGTGATACGGTTGAGCGTGATGAAGTTCTTGTAGATATCGAAACCGATAAGGTTGTACTTGAAGTTCCTGCTCCAGAAGCAGGCGTTTTAGAAGCCATTCTTGAAGAAGAAGGTGCGACAGTACTTTCTAAACAGTTACTTGCTAAGTTGAAGCCGGGTGCTGTTGCTGGTGAGCCAACAACAGATACCACTGCTGAGACTGAGGCATCACCAGACAAGCGCCACAAAGCAGCGCTTACTGAAGAGAGCAACGATGCGCTGAGCCCAGCGGTTCGTCGTCTGCTTGCTGAGCATGGTCTAGAAGCTTCTCAAGTGAAAGGCTCTGGTGTGGGTGGTCGCATTACGCGCGAAGATATTGAAGCGCATCTAGCTAACGCAAAATCGAGTGCTAAAGCGGAAGAGCCAGTGGCTCAAGCGCCTGCAGCAGCTCGTAGCCAAAAACGCGTACCTATGACTCGTCTACGTAAGACTGTTGCAAACCGTCTTCTAGAAGCGAAGAACAGCACGGCGATGCTAACCACGTTTAACGAAGTAAACATGAAGCCAATCATGGACCTTCGTAAGCAGTACAAAGACCAATTCGAAGAGCGTCACGGCATTCGCCTTGGTTTTATGTCTTTCTACGTGAAAGCGGTAACCGAAGCACTGAAGCGCTACCCAGAAGTGAATGCGTCAATCGATGGTGATGACATTGTTTACCACAACTATTTTGATATCAGCATGGCAGTTTCGACGCCACGTGGTCTAGTGACACCTGTTCTTAAAGACTGTGACACTCTAGGTTTTGCTGACGTTGAAAAAGGCATCAAAGAGCTGGCGATCAAAGGTCGTGATGGCAAGCTAACGGTTGATGAATTGATGGGCGGTAACTTCACTATCACTAACGGTGGTGTATTCGGTTCATTGATGTCAACGCCAATCATTAACCCACCACAATCTGCAATCTTGGGTATGCATAAGATCCAAGATCGTCCGATGGCGGTGGATGGCAAGGTAGAAATTCTACCTATGATGTACCTAGCTCTATCTTACGATCACCGTTTAATCGATGGTCGTGAGTCTGTGGGCTTCCTAGTGACGATTAAGGAACTACTGGAAGACCCAGCGCGTCTGCTATTAGACGTTTAATATCGCTAAAACGTCGAGTTGCCTTGGATAACTCGACGCTTTTAGTTCACGGGGCTAGACTGGCTCAACTGTCTGGCCTTCATTTGAATCGTATTGCGATTGATTTGAGAAGACCCTACAGACGTGTAAGCAGAGTTCTACTGCAACGTTATGGAAATTATAAATCCCTTAAGGGAAGAACAAACGGAATATCAAAATGAATTTGCATGAATACCAAGCCAAACAGCTGTTTGCAGAATTCGGTTTGCCTGTACCGGAAGGCTACGCTTGTGATACCCCACAAGAAGCGTTCGAAGCAGCAGGTCGCATTAGCTCAGAAAAGAAAGTCGTTAAGTGTCAGGTTCACGCAGGTGGTCGCGGTAAAGCGGGCGGCGTTGAACTGCATGATACTAAAGACGGCGTGAAAGAATTTGCCCAAAAGTGGCTAGGTAAAAACCTAGTAACATACCAGACAGATGCTAATGGTCAGCCAGTATCTAAGATCTTGGTTGAGGAAGCATCTGACATTGCTAACGAGCTATACTTGGGCGCGGTAGTTGACCGTTCAACTCAACGCATTGTATTCATGGCATCGACAGAAGGCGGTGTGGAAATCGAAAAAGTGGCAGAAGAAACGCCAGAATTGATCCACAAAGCTGCCATCGATCCGCTAGTTGGCCCACAGGCTTATCAAGGTCGTGAGCTGGCATTCAAACTTGGTCTTAAAGGCGACCAAATCAAACAATTCGTGAAGATCTTTGTCGGTCTTGGCGAAATGTTCGCTCAATACGATCTAGCACTACTTGAGATTAACCCACTGGTTATTACAGGTTCGGGTGACCTATTGTGTCTAGATGGCAAAATCAATATCGACTCTAATGCGCTTTACCGTCAGCCAAAGCTGCGTGAGATGCACGATCCTTCACAAGAAGATGAGCGCGAAGCACATGCAGCGCAGTGGGAACTTAACTACGTAGCACTGGATGGCAACATCGGCTGTATGGTTAACGGTGCAGGTCTTGCTATGGGTACGATGGATATCGTTAACCTTCATGGCGGACAACCGGCAAACTTCCTTGATGTAGGCGGCGGCGCGACGAAAGAGCGTGTTACTGAAGCCTTCAAGATCATCTTATCTGACAGCAATGTGAAAGCTGTACTGGTGAATATCTTCGGTGGCATCGTTCGTTGTGACCTGATTGCAGAAGGTATCATTGGCGCCGTTGAAGAAGTTGGCGTAGAAGTACCAGTCGTTGTTCGTCTAGAAGGTAATAACGCACCGCTAGGTTCGCAAAAATTGGCTGAAAGTGGTCTAAATATCATCGCTGCAAACTCTCTAACTGAAGCAGCAGAAAAAGTAGTTGCGGCAGCGGAGGGCAAATAATGTCAGTACTAATTAATAAAGATACTAAAGTTATCTGTCAGGGTTTCACGGGTGGTCAAGGTACTTTCCACTCTGAGCAAGCGATCGCTTACGGCACGCAAATGGTTGGTGGTGTATCACCAGGCAAAGGCGGTCAAATGCACTTAGGTCTACCTGTGTTTAACACGGTACGTGAAGCAGTAGAAGTGACTGGCGCAACAGCGTCTGTTATCTACGTTCCAGCGCCTTTCTGTAAAGATGCAATCCTTGAAGCAATTGACGCTGGCGTGAAGCTAATTGTGACAATTACGGAAGGTATTCCAACGCTGGATCTACTGGATGTAAAAGTGCGTCTAGACGAAGCGGGTGTTGTGATGATCGGTCCTAACTGTCCAGGTGTTATCACACCAGATGAGTGTAAGATTGGTATCATGCCAGGTCATATCCACAAGAAAGGTAAAGTGGGTATCGTATCGCGTTCAGGTACGCTGACTTATGAAGCAGTTAAGCAAACCACAGACGAAGGTTTCGGTCAGTCTACTTGTGTTGGTATCGGTGGTGACCCAATCCCAGGCTCAAACTTTATTGATATCTTAAAGCTATTCCAAGAAGACCCTGAGACAGAAGCGATCGTGATGATCGGTGAAATTGGTGGTACCGCAGAGGAAGAAGCGGCTGCATTTATCAAAGAGAATGTGACTAAACCAGTCGTGTCTTACATTGCGGGCGTAACTGCGCCTCCTGGTAAGCGTATGGGTCACGCTGGCGCGATCATCTCTGGTGGTAAAGGTACTGCTGAAGATAAGTTTGCAGCTCTAGAAGAAGCAGGCGTTAAGACAGTTAAGTCTTTAGCGGATATCGGCAAAGCACTTCGCGAAGTAACTGGTTGGTAATTTCGCTGCAATAAATGACCCGTCCTGATATGGGTTGACACTTTTTAGTTAAAACGCTCGGTGTACTTCATCGGGCGTTTTGTATTTTAGCGCTGTATGAGGCCTCATCTGATTATAGATTTCTACTGACTCAGCGACCATTTTTCTTGCTTGAGCTACATCTTTAGGCTTTCGCAAGAGATATTCCATTTTCAAAATGCCGTTCACCCTCTCTGCCAACGCATTCTGGTAGCAGTCATACCCATCCGTCATTGA
>NZ_QLYZ01000024.1 GCF_003350325.1 Vibrio rhodolitus
CTTGGGTTTTGCGTCCAATCCATTTTTCCGTGCTTTCTCAGCCAAGTTAAAACAGTTGAGCGACCTTGGATACCATAAATGGCTTGTGCTTGCTTGTAGGTCATTTCTCCTTTTTCTACGGCATCAACGACCTGCAATTTAAAGCCTAGTGTGTAATCACGCTGAGTGCGCTTAATGTAGAGTTTATTTGAAGTGGTCATAATTCGTCCTCAATGTGTAAACACATTTCAGGACGGGACATGTAAATGCAAAAAGCCCCGTCATTTCTGACGAGGCTTTAAATGGTGGTCGGTGCAGCGGGATTCGATTGGACTGGCATTCCAGACCCCGACTCAACATGTGCAGACTTAGTCTTATGCTGTAAATGCAAAAAGACCCCGTCATTGCTGACGAGGTCTTAAATGGTGGTCGGTGAAGAGGGATTCGAACCCCCGACCCTCTGGTCCCAAACCAGATGCGCTACCAAGCTGCGCTATTCACCGAGCATGTATTCTTTAGAAAAGAATGGGGTGGCTAACGGGATTTGAACCCGCGACAACCGGAATCACAATCCGGGACTCTACCAACTGAGCTATAGCCACCATCAAATTGTCATGTTTACCGTTCAAAACGTTAAACTAAATAGTGGTCGGTGAAGAGGGATTCGAACCCCCGACCCTCTGGTCCCAAACCAGATGCGCTACCAAGCTGCGCTATTCACCGACTTATGTTTTATCTCTAAGAGAATGGAAGCTTATGCTACCTAAACCATTTTCAAAAAGGAAAATGGGGTGGCTAACGAGACTTGAACTCGCGACAACCGGAATCACAATCCGGGGCTCTACCAACTGAGCTATAGCCACCATAGTTTTTCACCGATTTTCCTCCAGGCTTATGGCGCGCCCGAAAGGATTCGAACCTTCGACCTTTGGCTCCGGAGGCCAACGCTCTATCCAGCTGAGCTACGGGCGCATGCCCCATCGGCGGAGAGGAATAATACGGATATCACACTATTGCGTCTAGTACTTTTTCAACTTTTTTTATCGTTTGATGCCTTTTTCAGCAACAAAGGTCAAATAAAAGTCACTTAAGCATGTGATATAACCCCGCTCGTTGGGAAGTTATTGTTTATTGCAACAACTTATCGAGATATAATCACCCACTGTTTACATTGATTTAACAGCTCAATTGTTCTGTTTGTCAAATGAAACTCTAAATAAAAGGTAAGCATGAACTTACCCTCAGGAATGTATAGTGAGTTTAATGGATATGTCTCGAAAAATCTTAACCGCTTTGGTCGCTGCAGCAACATTTTCTAGCGCTACTTTTGCAGCAAACGTGAGCCAAGAACAATATGATGCGATTGCAGAAAGAATTAAACCTGTCGGTGATGTTTATCTAGTTGGCAGTGAGCCTGTTGCGGCAGCAGTACCAACGGGTCCTCGCGATGGTGCAACGGTATACGGCACCTTCTGTACCGCTTGTCACTCAACAGGGATCAGTGGCGCTCCAAAAACCGGTGACGCGGGTGACTGGTCACCACGTATCGCCCAAGGTCGCGATGTGTTGAACAACCACGCTATCAATGGCTTTAATGCCATGCCAGCCAAAGGTTCATGTATGGATTGTTCTGACGATGAAATCATCGCCGCTATCGACCATATGATTGAAGGTCTGTAAGACCACCGTGATAAAAAGCAAAAGGCTTGGGAACCCCAAGCCTTTTTGATTTTTGCTCTACACAAACGTTACTTCTTAAACATCGCGCGTAAGTTCGCGATATGCGCCTGCCCTTTTGCCATACGCTCTTCTTGTGTCACTGGCTTTTTAGTTTGTTCCCATTCAACATCATCAAATGGCAATTCATCTAAAAAACGACTCTGAGTCGGTTTGATCAACTCACCATACTGGCGACGTTCACGACACATAGTAAAAGTCAGCTCTTTCTGTGCGCGGGTAATACCCACGTACATCAGGCGGCGCTCCTCTTCGACGTTATCCTCATCAATGCTGGTTTGGTGCGGCAAAATGCCCTCTTCCGTACCAATCAAATAGACGTATGGGAACTCCAAACCTTTTGAGGCGTGCAGCGTCATTAACTGCACCGCGTCGCTATCTTCATCTTCTTCGCCACGTTCCATCATGTCACGCAGTGTCAGGCGTTGAACCACTTCACGCAGTGTTTTCTCTTCTTGGTCGTAGTTATCACCTTCTAAGTCTGACACTATCCAAGAGTAAAGATCCGAAACGTTCTTCATCCGCATCTCAGCCGCTTTCGGGCTTGAAGAGGTTTCATACAACCAATCTTCGTAATTGATATCACGCACAAGAGAGCGAACCGCTTCTACTGTATCGCCACGCTCAGCTTGATCAGAAATCGCCACCAGCCAGGTAGTAAAACGGCGCAAATTCTCTAAGCCTCGTCCAGAAAGGTGATGCTCTAGACCTAACTCAAAGCTTGCCTCAAACAAGCTCTTACCACGCATGTTGGCGTAGCTGCCAAGCTTTTCTAACGTGACCGGTCCAATTTCACGCTTCGGCGTATTCACGATACGTAGGAAGGCGTTGTCATCATCAGGGTTCACCAAGACTTTGAGGTAAGCCATGATGTCTTTGATTTCAGCGCGAGCAAAAAACGACGTGCCGCCAGATAACTTGTATGGCACACGGTTTTGCATCAAGGATTTTTCAATCAAACGTGACTGATGATTACCACGATACAAAATCGCATAGTCACGGTAATCAGTACGATTTAAGAATTTATGCGCAATGATTTCACCGGTAACCCGTTCAGCTTCATGGTCTTCATTTTTTGCCAACAACACTTTCAGTTGCTCACCGTCAGGCAGCTCTGAGAACAACGACTTCTCATAGACGTGCGGGTTATTGGCAATCAGAATGTTAGCACAGCGCAAAATACGATTGGTTGAACGGTAGTTCTGCTCCAGCTTAATCAGCTTAAGACTTGGGTAATCTTCACCAAGCAACACCAGGTTTTGTGGTTTTGCCCCGCGCCATGAGTAAATCGACTGGTCATCATCACCTACCACCGTAAAACGCGCACGCTCACCCACCAGCAAACGCACCAACTCATACTGACTGGTGTTGGTATCTTGGTACTCATCGACCAACAGGTAGCGGATCTTATTTTGCCAACGCTCGCGCACCTCGGCATTACCACGCAGCAGCAATACTGGCATCAAGATCAGATCATCAAAATCCAAAGCGTTATAAGCACGCATCTGCTTTTGGTACATCTCAAAACAGAAAGCAAATAGCTGCTGTTGCTCACCCTGAGCACGCGCTTTGGCTTCATCTGGCGACAACATGTCGTTTTTCCAATTCGAGATAGCACTCATCAGTTGACGCAGCAGATCTTTATCACCATCTAACTGTTTCTCGGTCAGCTCTTTTAATAGAGCTAACTGGTCTTGGTCATCAAACAGCGAAAAACCCGATTTCAAACCGAGATGCTTGTGCTCACGCTTAATAATATTCAAACCAAGAGTGTGGAAAGTTGAGACCATCAACCCTTTCGACTCTTGTTTCCCTAATGTCTGTCCAACACGCTCTTTCATTTCACGTGCGGCTTTATTGGTAAAGGTTACTGCCGCAATATTGCGCGCTTTATAGCCGCACTGCTGAACCAAGTAAGCAATTTTGTTAGTGATCACTCGCGTTTTACCAGAGCCCGCGCCTGCCAATACAAGGCATGGGCCTGACACATACTTAACCGCTTGGTCTTGTCCGGGGTTCAGCTTCATGATGGTCTCATCCAGAAAAATTAATGGCGCCTATAATAATGGTGCAACACGACGATTGCTAATATTTAAGTAAAGCGCCCACAAGGTGCGATTGCCACCCTCGCACTTATATCCATCAACAAGATTTTTACTGAATTAATGCAATACTTTATTGAACTTCTGTGTGTAATTTGGTCTATAATGAATGAACGTTCATTCATTAGCGGTCTCATTAAATGACCAAAAAACTCAGTGTAGATAAAAAGCAGCAAATTCTGGATGCCGCAGAAGCAATTCTCGCGGAGTCAGGGTTTCATGGCTTATCCATGCAGAAAGTCGCCAAACTTGCCGGCGTCGCTGCGGGAACTATCTATTGTTACTTTTCTGATAAGGAGCACCTTCTTGCTGAGGTGCGGCTCAATGTCACCCAACGTATTGCCGATGCCGTACAAGCTGGGGTCGATGGGGATGAGCCTCTCAAAGATCGTTATCGCACCATGTGGTTAAACACTTGGAACTTAGCGGTGTCGAATAAAAACGCCTTAAGTAACCGAGTGCAATATGACTCACTACCCTGCACTACCGATATAGAGATTCGTGCCCAAGAAAAGCTGAAGTTTCACCAAGTACAAAAGCTATTTGAAGATGGCAAAACGCAAAAGGTCTTTAAGCCGATTGCTAATGAAGTTTTGTCTGGTTTGACATTTGAGGCGTGTGTAGCGCTTGCTCGTAAACATGCGTGGGGGTTTTACCATCTGGATGATGAGGCGATTGAAGCCGCCATCAATGCCAGCTGGGACGCAGTAATTAATCATTAACTTGGAGTTCTAATAAGAATGAAAAAGTGGACTTTCTTTATGATTGTCATCGTCTTGCTACTGTTTGGTAGCGTGATTGGTTTCAATCTATTCAAGCAACAAAAAATAGCTGAATATCTCGCTAACCGACCAGAGCCAGAATTTCCGGTGACGGTAACGCAAGTAAAACCTGTCGATTGGGTACCTGTTATCGAAGCGATCGGTTTTATCGAGCCTAACCAAGGTGTCACCGTCGCCAATGAAACCAGCGGTGTAATTGATAAAATTAGTTTCGAGTCGGGAACCCAGGTTGAAGAAGGTCAGTTACTTATCACTCTTGATTCTGAAGTAGAAAAAGCCAATTTAAAAAGTGCTCAGGCAAAATTGCCAGCGGCACAAGCCAAATATAAGCGCTACCAAGGTCTGTACAAAAAAGGCTCTATCTCCAAAGAGGCTTACGACGAAGCTGGCGCTAACTACTTCTCTCTACAAGCAGAAATTGAAAGCCTAAAAGCCTCAATTGACCGCCGCGAAATCCAAGCGCCATTTGCTGGTGAAGTGGGTATTCGTAATGTTTATCTTGGTCAGTATCTACAAGCTGGCAGCGATATCGTCCGTCTAGAAGACACCACCGTAATGCGCCTGCGTTTTACTGTGTCGCAAACCGACATCTCGCGTATCCAGCTTAAACAAGAAGTAGAAATCTACGTGGATGCTTACCCAGAAAAACCGTTTAAAGGTTCCATCTCAGCGATTGAGCCTGCTGTTAACGTGCAAAGTGGTCTGATCCAAGTACAAGCGGATATCCCTAACAGCGATGGTAAATTGCGCAGCGGCATGTTCGCCCGTGCCAACATCATCCTACCTAAGCTAGTCGACCAAGTGACTCTGCCACAAACCGCCATTACCTACACCCTATACGGCGACAATGTTTACATCGTGACAGAAGAAGATGGTGAGAAACGTGTACAACAACACGTTGTTAAAGTTGGTGAGCGTGTGGCTGATATCGCCCATATTCTTGAAGGCGTTAAGCCAGGAGATACGGTCGTGACAACAGGTCAAGTACGCTTGAGTAATGGTGCGAAAGTTCGCGTCGTGGAAAGTGACGCAACCACACCACCTGCTGAAACACCAATGCTGTAATTGGAGGATTCATGCGCTTTACTGATGTTTTTATTAAACGTCCAGTTTTAGCGGTATCGATCAGTTTCTTGATTGCCTTGCTTGGTATGCAAGCGGTTTTCAAGATGCAGGTTCGCGAATACCCTGAAATGACGAACACAGTAGTGACGGTATCCACCAGCTACTACGGCGCCAGTGCCGACCTTATCCAAGGCTTTATTACCCAGCCTTTGGAACAAGCCGTCGCGCAGGCAGATAATATTGATTATATGACTTCACAGTCTGTGTTAGGTAAATCGACCATCACAGTCAACATGAAGCTCAATACCGACCCGAATGCTGCCTTATCGGATATTCTGGCTAAAACCAACTCGGTACGTTCGCAGCTCCCTAAAGAAGCGGAAGACCCGACGGTAACCATGTCGACCGGTTCGACTACCGCGGTACTGTACATCGGCTTTACCAGTGACGAGCTTAATTCAAGCCAAATCACTGACTACCTAGAGCGAGTGATCAACCCGCAGCTATTTACGGTTAACGGCGTATCAAAAGTCGACCTTTATGGTGGCATGAAATACGCGCTGCGTATTTGGCTAGACCCAGCTAAGATGGCTGCGATCAAGATGACCGCGACAGATGTGATGAACGTGCTTAACGCCAACAACTATCAATCTGCAACCGGTCAAGCAGTCGGCGAATTCGTACTTTACAACGGTAGTGCGGATACCCAAGTCTCCAACGTCGAAGAGCTATCCAACTTGGTGGTGAAATCTGACGAAGGTGAAGTTATCCGCCTTGGTGATATCGCCAAAGTAACACTGGCGAAAAGCCATGACGTTTACCGCGCGAGTGCCAATGGTCAAGAAGCCGTGGTCGCTGCGATTAACGCCGCGCCTAGTGCTAACCCAATCAACATCGCTGCCGATGTGTTAGAACTGCTGCCTCAACTCGAGCGTAACTTACCTAGCACCATCAAAATGAACGTGATGTATGACTCAACCATCGCGATTAATGAATCCATTCATGAAGTGGTGAAGACCATCCTTGAAGCGGCAGTAATCGTACTGGTAGTAATCACGCTGTTCTTGGGTTCTTTCCGTGCGGTAATCATTCCTATCGTTACTATTCCGCTCTCACTGATTGGTGTAGCGATGGTGATGCAGGCAATGGGTTTCTCTTGGAACTTGATGACCCTCCTAGCGATGGTACTGGCAATCGGTCTGGTGGTGGATGATGCGATCGTGGTACTCGAGAACGTTGACCGTCACGTCAAACTGGGTGAATCACCTTTCCGCGCCGCCATTATCGGTACGCGTGAAATTGCGGTACCCGTAATTGCGATGACATTAACGCTCGGTGCGGTATACGCGCCAATCGCACTCATGGGTGGTATTACTGGCTCGCTATTTAAAGAGTTTGCTCTCACCTTGGCGGGTGCGGTGTTTGTCTCGGGTATCGTGGCACTGACCCTATCGCCAATGATGTGTTCAAAAATGCTCAAAGCTAATGAAGAGCCGAGCAAGTTTGAGCAAAAAGTGCATCATATTCTCGATGGCATGACTAATCGCTACGCGAAAATGCTTAAAGCCGTTATGGACCATCGCCCAGTGGTGCTTGCTTTTGCGGTTATCGTGTTTGCCACACTCCCAGTGCTGTTTAAGTTTATTCCAAGTGAACTTGCCCCTTCAGAAGATAAAGGCGTAGTGATGTTGATGGGTACAGCCCCATCAAATGCGAACTTGGACTACATGCAAAACACCATGAACGACGTAAACAAGATTCTGTCTGATCAGCCAGAAGTGGCGTTTGCTCAGGTGTTTACTGGTGTGCCTAACTCAAACCAAGCCTTTGGTATTGCCTCAATGGTGCCGTGGAGCGAACGTGAAGCGAGCCAAGCAGAAGTGGCGAACCGTGTTGGTGGTCTAGTTGCTAACGTTCCAGGTATGGCGGTAACGGCATTCCAGATGCCAGAGCTGCCAGGTGCAGGCTCAGGTCTGCCATTGCAGTTCGTCATTACCACGCCAAATGCCTTTGAAAGCTTGTTTGCGATTGCTACTGAAGTGTTGACACAAGTGAAGTCGAGCCCGATGTTTGTCTACTCGGATCTGGATCTGAACTACGATTCCGCGACGATGAAAATCAACATCGACAAAGACAAAGCTGGTGCTTATGGCGTGACGATGCAGGACATCGGTATCACGCTTAGTACCATGATGGCGGATGGCTACGTTAACCGTATCGACCTAAATGGTCGCTCATACGAAGTTATTCCTCAGGTTGAGCGTAAGTGGCGCCTTAACCCAGAATCAATGAATAACTACTACGTACGCGCAGCCGATGGCAAAGCGGTACCTCTAGGTAGCCTAATTACCATTGATGTTGTCGCGGAGCCTCGCTCACTACCACACTTCAACCAGCTAAACTCAGCGACGGTTGGTGCAGTACCTGCACCAGGCACGGCAATGGGTGATGCCATCACATGGTTTGAAGATGTCGCAGCGAATACCCTACCGAGTGGTTACAACCACGACTATATGGGTGAAGCGCGCCAATACGTAACGGAAGGTAGTGCACTGTATGCCACCTTCGGTCTCGCTTTGGCGATCATCTTCTTGGTACTGGCGATTCAGTTTGAGTCAATCAAAGACCCAATCGTCATCATGGTATCGGTACCGCTGGCGATCTGTGGTGCATTGATTGCTCTGGCTTGGGGCGCGGCAACGATGAACATCTACTCGCAAGTCGGTCTGATCACGTTAGTCGGTCTGATCACCAAGCACGGTATCTTGATTTGTGAGGTAGCCAAAGAAGAGCAGCTGCATAACAAACTCAGCAAGATGGATGCAGTAATGGAGGCGGCGAAAGTTCGTCTACGCCCTATCCTGATGACGACCGCGGCAATGATTGCGGGTCTAATCCCACTGATGTACGCCACCGGTGCGGGTGCAGCGCAGCGCTTTAGTATCGGCATCGTAATCGTCGCAGGTCTTGCGATTGGTACGCTGTTTACACTGTTTGTACTGCCAGTGATTTACAGTTACCTAGCAGAGAAACATAAGCCACTGCCTGTGTTTGTTGAAGATAAAGACTTAGAAAAGTTAGCCAGAGTTGACGAAGCGAAAGCGGCTTGTCGTGAACTCGCCAAGAAAAGCTAATCATTAGTCGCAACATTCACTCTTAAAAGGTCACTTCGGTGACCTTTTTTATTCCCAGCAATTTGATACTGCAATGGTGATAAGCCAAGCGCAAAAGTCGCTTTTTTGCCCTACAACTAGCGACATTTGCGTATCAATTACATAAAATGACGCCAAAGATACAGGAGTGTTCACACCATGTTTGACCCAAAGAAATTAGAGCAAATCGCTAAGCAAATTCATGAGTCAATGCCGCAACCAGTGAAAGACCTAGGTGCAGACGTTGATCAGAAAGTTCGTCAAGTAATCCAAGGTCAGCTTAACAAGCTAGACGTAGTAAGCCGCGAAGAGTTTGATGTACAAACTCAAGTTCTACTACGCACTCGCCAAAAACTTACCGAAATGGAAAAGAAACTGGCGGATCTAGAAGCGAAGCTTGCGGATAAATAAGCGAGAAATTGAAAAGGCTTGCCCCAACCGGAGCAAGCCTTTTTATTAATGTTGTGTCTGTACTTTGTATTTTTTGACTCTGTCTAACAGAGTTCTTTAAACCTAGTACAAATAAAGCCATCCCGCAGAAAAAACCTTCTGATCATTTCAACGCTATAGCGCTTAAGCTCGCGAAGGGAACGCACAGTTTGCACCTGCAAATGAGCATTCCCGACAAAGAGATTCAGCTCTAGAGCAAAGAAATTAGCCACCCACGGCGATGTGCTTCATATCCGTCATATACCCACGCAGCTCCTCACCAATGTACTCCACTGGGTGGTTACGAATCGCTTCGTTCACTTCAATTAGACGCTGGTTATCGACTTGGTTTGACTCAACTTGCAGACCTTTACCAATCACATCTGTGTTTACTGAAGGCATGAACTTCTCACGCAGTAGCGGTGTCGCTACGTTAGCGAATAGGTAGTTACCATATTCTGCCGTATCTGAGATGACTACGTTCATTTCGTATAGACGCTTACGTGCTACTGTGTTGGCGATTAGCGGTAGCTCGTGTAGTGATTCGTAGTATGCAGACTCATCAATGATGCCTGATGCTGTCATCGCTTCAAATGCCAACTCTACCCCTGCACGAACCATAGCGATCATTAGGATACCGTTGTCAAAGTACTCCTGCTCTGAGATTTGAACGTCAGTGGTTGGGTAGTTTTCAAAGGCGGTTTCACCCGTTTCTGCACGCCAGCCTAATAGATTCACATCATCATTCGCCCAGTCAGCCATCATGGTGCTTGAAAACTCACCTTGAATGATGTCATCCATATGCTTGTTGTATAGCGGACGCATTAGATCTTTTAGCTCTTCTGATAGGTCAAACGCTTTGATTTTCGCAGGGTTTGATAGGCGATCCATCATGTGAGTGATACCACCAAACTTCAGGGCTTCCGTGATTGTTTCCCAGCCGTATTGCAGTAACTTACCTGCGTAACCTGGATCAATACCTTCGGCAACCATCTTCTCGTAACATACGATAGAACCCGCTTGCAGCATGCCACATAGAATAGTTTGCTCACCCATTAGGTCAGATTTCACTTCTGCAACGAATGATGACTCTAGACAACCTGCACGGTGACCACCTGTTGCAGCTGCCCATGCTTTCGCGATGTCCCAACCCTCGCCTTGCGGATCGTTCTCTGGGTGAACCGCGATTAGCGTTGGTACACCAAAGCCACGTTTGTATTCTTCACGTACTTCCGTACCTGGACACTTAGGCGCAACCATCACCACGGTTAGGTCTTTACGGATTTGCATGCCTTCTTCAACAATGTTAAAGCCGTGTGAGTAACCCAGTGCAGCGCCTTGCTTCATCAATGGCATTACCGTTTCTACTACATTGGTGTGCTGTTTATCTGGCGTTAGGTTTACCACAAGGTCAGCTTGAGGAATGAGCGCTTCGTAGCTGGCAACTTCAAACCCATTCTCTTTGGCATTTTTGTATGACTGACGCTGCTCATCAATCGCCGCTTGGCGAAGTGCGTAGGCAACGTCTAGACCTGAATCACGCATGTTCAGACCTTGGTTTAGACCTTGAGCACCACAACCTACAATGACAACCTTCTTACCTTTCAGGTAGTCTGCTTCCGTTGCAAACTCACTACGATCCATAAAACGACAACGACCTAATTGGTCCAATTGCTCACGCAAGTTTAGGGTATTGAAATAGTTAGCCATTGTAGGGCTCTCCTTTAAGAATAATGTCCATGAGGTCGGTAATTTTGCTTACCGAATAACCTGATACTAAAACAGACAAAAAGTTGCTTAAAGTGATATATTCACAATTAGTTATTGCAAAAAATGCAACATGGATGTGACAAGCTATGAACATTAAGAGCCTGCAACTCTTTATTCATTTATGTGAGAGTAAAAGCTTCGCCAAAACTGCCGAAGCGATGCACATTAGCCCTTCGGCGCTCAGTCGCCAAATTCAAAAACTTGAGCAAGAAACCGGACAAGGATTATTTCTGCGTGATAACCGCAGCGTTGAACTCACACCCGCAGGCAAGAAACTGCTGCCTGTCGCACTGAACATCTTAGCTGAGTGGCAAAACTACCATGCGTTATTTGCTGATTCTGATAGCGAACTGAAAGGGGAAATTCATCTCTTTTGCTCAGTGACTGCCAGCTATAGCCATTTGCCAGAACTGCTGTCTGAGTTTCGCCTGCAACACCCTTTTATTGAGTTCAAACTCTCAACGGGTGACCCTGCTCAAGCGATTGAGAAAATACTCAATGACGAGGCAGATATCGCCATTTCAGCGATGCCAGAGCAACTGCCATCACGAATTGAGTTTGAAACCATTAGCGAGATCCCTCTATCGGTGATTGCGCCATCTGGGGTGAGTAATTTTGCCCAGCAACTGCAAAGCGATAAGCCAGATTGGAACTCAATTCCATTTATCGTACCGGAAGCTGGTACGGCTCGTGAGCGTGCCAACACTTGGTTTAAAGCGATGAAAATCAAACCAAACATCTATGCGCAAGTATCCGGTCATGAAGCAATCGTCAGTATGGTCGCACTCGGTTGTGGGGTTGGTATCGCGCCAGATGTGGTGATCAACAATAGCCCAGTGAGAGATAAAATTGAGCGTCTAAAAGTCGCACCGATCGCACCTTTTGAACTTGGCGTATGCTGCAAGCGCTCGCAACTTGATAATCCGCTGGTAAAAGCGCTGTGGAAAGTGGCGCAAGAAAAATACATTACTTTGTAAGCCTTCGCCAAAACGCAAAAAGCCACGCTAGGCGTGGCTTTCAAATCTAAATCTCTTAAACGAGCGCTTAGATAACGCGAGAGAATTGCTGCTGACGAGCGCGATCACGTAGGTATTTATCAAAACACATACAGATATTACGGATCAGTAGGCGACCACGCAGAGTCACACGGATTTCGCTCTCATCCACTTCCACTAACCCATCATTGATAAAGGTCTGTAAAAGCTCTAAATCTTGCGCAAAGTATTGATTAAAGTTGAGTTTAAATTCACGTTCAATAAACACTTTGTCCAGCTTGAAGTTACAAATCAGTTGCTTGATAACTTCACGGCGAATCAGATCATCGCTATCCAGTGATACGCCTTTCCACAATGCGTGGCGCTGTTCATTCACCTGCGCGTAGTACTTTTTAAGCTCTTTCTGGTTTTGCGCGTAAGCATCACCAATCATCGAAATAGCCGAAACACCAAAGCCCATTAGGTCACACTCACCTTGAGTGGTGTAGCCTTGGAAGTTACGGTGCAAAATGCCATTGCGCTGAGCAACCGCCAATTCATCATCAGGCAGAGCAAAGTGGTCCATACCGATAAACTGGTAACCCGCTCCGGTTAAAGTGCCAATGGTCTGCTGCAGGATCGCCATTTTTTCGGTCGCTTGCGGCAGATCTTCATCTTTAATCTTACGCTGTGCAGCAAATAGCTGCGGCATGTGCGCGTAGTTAAACACCGATAGACGACCCGGTTGCATCTCTAGCACTTGCTTCAATGTTTCAGCAAAGGATTCTTGAGTCTGTTTTGGTAGACCGTAGATTAAGTCTAGGTTGGTTGAACGGAAACCTAACTCTTTCGCACGTTTAACCATCACAACAATGAACGCTTCATCTTGTTCACGGTTAACTAGCTTCTGAACTTCTTTATTGAAGTCTTGCACACCAATACTCAGGCGGTTAAATCCTTCTTCACGGAGGTGATCAAGCACATCCAGTTCAATTTCACGTGGGTCTACTTCGATACTGATTTCAGCGGTCGCTTCAAAATCAAACTCGCCACGTAAAATCGCCATAATACGGCTGATCTGCGCTTTATTTAGGAAGGTTGGTGTACCACCGCCAAAGTGCAATTGCGTCACACGACGCTCTTGCAACAAGCTTGCACGCGTGCGGATCTCTAGTTCTAACACATCAAGATACTCATCCGCTTTATGCGCATGACGAGTGATGACTTTATTACAACCACAGTAGTAGCAAAGCTTGTGACAAAATGGGATATGAATGTACAGAGACAATGGTCGCTCTGGGTAAGCCGTACACGCCATATCAAAGTCCGCGACCGTAAAGGCTTCATGGAACTCTAATGCGGTTGGGTAAGATGTGTAACGTGGACCGGAATAGTTATATTTATCCAGAACCGTTTGATCCCACTCGATTTGTTGGCTTGCTACGACTTGCTGCGACATGGTGCTCTTTCCATTCTTTTGACTGAAAGGTCATGGTTACAATAACGGGCTATTTTGCCATAGGTGCTTAGTTGAAGTACCTAGGCGTACCGTTTTTTGAGTACAAATACTCAGAACTGATGCCAGAACTGATAAATCGATCACTCACCCTTAAGTGTAAGTGATCGACGTTCGGTTATCAGGCTTAGTTATCCGACTTAGAAATCGGCTATCGTTCCCTGAACGTTATCAGGGAAGGCGCTGGCGCCTAAAGCATTTGGATGTTGATTTGATTATTCAGTGGCTGCACTTTCTCTTGCAGCACTTTTAACTCTTCAACAATCGCATCTTGCAGACGCGACTCCGCTTTATGGCGAGTTAAGTTTTCCTGCATGCGCTCTTTTTTGCTCAGCGCCTGACGGTCTTCACCGCGAGCCATGTCTTTCACCACATGGTATAGCTCAGCTGTCGCTGGGAACTCTTTATCAAAGTCGACGCGATCATCGCCTTGAACGTAGTCCATAATGCAGTAGACGCGAATACTGATTTCAGACAGGTCACATTGACCTTGAATACCCGCTAAACACAGTGTGTTTACGTTTTCAAAAATATTCGCGTTGCGCTTTTCAATCGCCAGTTGCTGATGTCTAAGCTGCAACTCCTTTTGCTTCTTCAGTTGGAGAAGAAGGTAACCTGCGTATGACGCTAAGCCGAGAACAATGATTCCACCAGCAATGGCTAACAAGGTTACATTCATATCTTACTGTTATCCTATTTGTATTGATTGATATCTAGTGACTCAAATTGAGACAACAGATCATCATCAGATGACGATTTTTTCTCTGCATTATTTGCAACAGAATATGTCTCATCTTCGAAGAATTCTTCTTCCGAGTAATCATCAGCTTCTAGGTCATCTTCATAGATACCTAGTTGCTTCATCAATGCTTCGATGCGAGCCAATTTCTCGTCTACGTATTTCTGTAGACCAGCGCCCAGCTTTTCGCCTTCATCGATACGGTCAAGCAACACGTTCAATTGCGCATCATTTTCCAGCATCTCTAGCTCTTTCTCAGCGCTTAGACGACGCTCAACTTTAGTTGGCTTCTTAACAGCTTCAACAATCAATGGAATTGGTTTTTTGCTGCCTAAACGTGGATCGCGCTTTTGACCGTTAGTGAACTCTTTGCTTGATTTCGCTTCTGAGTTGCGGCTACCAGTCTTTAAGCCTTTACGCTTTTTATCGCGTTTGCGCAGACGTCCTTCAACGTCTGATTGGGTACGGTTACGAACTACGATAACGTCGCCGTTACCGCCTGATCTAGCTTTCTTACTACGACTCATTACTGGGTTTTCCTCAGTAAAATTACATCTTTTCCAATAAATTCAAGTTCGAGCTTATCCCGCTCAGCCAAGTACTCAAACGTTGCACGGCTAAAAAAGATCACATGGGTAAGATCATTTTTATAGTGCCATGGTGCAAACGCTTCAACATCGATCACCATCTTGGTCATGATACCAAGCCAGCCACCGGGCTTAACTAAATTTAACCATTGCTGCCACACCATATCCGGATGGTATAAGTGTTCGATCACTTCTGTAGCAGTCACGAAATCGTATTGTTCATCCAACACCGAGCGTTCTGGGTGATAGTAGATGTCATACAACTTCATAGCGTGCCCCTGCTCTTCCAACATTATGGATAACGTTGGACCAGGACCACAACCAAAATCTAACCCTTGAGAATTAGGCGCGACTAGCTGGCAAATTGGATCTGCCATACGCGAGAGAAAACGGCGATAGCCTTCATCACTAGGATCGTTCTCATGAAGATCATAGTGAGCTTTCTCTGTCTTTGCATCAAGACGCTGGTCTGGGTTAACAAACACCAACGCGCAGCGTGAGCACTGTAAATACTGACGGTGCTTATCTTCAAAGTAATGGTGAGTTTGATTGCTTTGACAAAGC
This sequence comes from Vibrio rhodolitus, assembly GCF_003350325.1. Taxonomy (GTDB): domain Bacteria; phylum Pseudomonadota; class Gammaproteobacteria; order Enterobacterales; family Vibrionaceae; genus Vibrio; species Vibrio rhodolitus. The sequence continues at coordinate 15,397 of NZ_QLYZ01000024.1, forward strand.
GGGCAGTTGTGCATTGATACATCCTTCTTACAGGGGATGCGAAACATACCAGAAACTGCTCTTAGAGTGGAGTATTATTGTGCAATAAATCATCAAATCGGTAAAAATAGATATAAAAAAAGCGATAGATGAACTATCGCTTTCTAAATGCCATGATGGCTAAACTGGGTTGTACAAAAACTGTACTCCAAATTTCCATTTGTTTTTCGAGCTTTCCCTGCCAAAAAGGTGTTGTTTGTCATCATCCTAATGAATTTTTGGCTTTCCATTACTTCCTGTAGCTGAGCTCTTCCTAAGCCTGATCCTTTCCCCTGTCTGTACCATCAGACGAGTTAACCATCCTTATTAAGGCAAACATCCTGCTTACCTTTGAATCCTTTTTCCATCTGCCAAGCAATCCTTACTTGCATCCATGGAGACCATCCTAGTCTTTTGTCCTGCTCAACATCGTGTTGATGGAGATACTTTACTATCCGAGCCTTTTCAGGCAACAGGTCAAACTAAAAAACTGTGGTTAAATAAAACACAATCACATAACACATTGTATTTAAAAGCCATTTAATATGGAGATACACATTTAGCTGAGTAATGAATGGCAAATGTCTTACAAAGTTCTGAGCAAGATCGTCAGACGCGACAAAATAGCGTGTGTGATATTGATCAAATAAATGGGTGACAAACAAAAAGCCATGTCGTGAAACATGGCTTTGAGAGTCTTACTGGAAGGTAAATGTTTAGTGAAGTCCGCCTACATACTTAGATAGTACGTCGATGTCTTCATCTGTTAATTTTTTCGCAACATCGCGCATCATCGCGTTCATGTCGTTGTTGCGGTTGCCGTCTCTGAATTTCTCTAGCTGCAGCTTAACGTAATCTGCATGCTGACCTGAGATTTTAGGGAATCCAGATAGCTCTGTACCATTACCACGCGGACCATGACAAGCAATACAAGCCGCAATGCCACGCTCAGCATCACCTGCGGCGTAGAGGTTTTTGCCCTGCTCGACCACATTTTCTGGCGTGGTGTTGTGAGCCAGTGGTAATGACGCATAGTAAGCAGCGAGATCTGCCATATCTTGCTCATTCAGTGGCATCGCCATGCCACTCATTACAGGGTCATAACGACCTTGTTTACCACCACTCGTCATTCCGAGCTTAAGGTCTTTCAGCTGCTTCTCAATATACTTCGCATGCTGACCGGCCAGTGAAGGGTACATTCCAAGTAAACTGTTGCCATCTGCTCCATGACACGCAACACAAGTTTGAGATTTTGCTTTACCAGCTTCTATGCTGCCTTGGGCCCATACGGAGCAGCTGGCCAAAAGACTCACAATTAGCACTAATTTCTTCATGACATTCCATTATAATTATCAAGCTTCCAGTACCACTCTGCATTGCCACTCATGGTACAATAGGCGACCTCATGCCGAGTACGGTTATTTTACACAATTTCACAAAAAAGTAATCAATTGACTACACAAAGTCGAGATGGAGTTAACAGTGAGCGTAAAAATTAATTACCAAAACACCCATTTCATCACAAGTGCGCCAGATATTCGCCACTTGCCAGAGGATGAGGGCATTGAAATTGCGTTCGCTGGACGCTCCAATGCCGGGAAATCGAGCTCTCTTAACCGTTTGACCAACCAAAAGAGTCTCGCTAAAACCAGTAAAACACCAGGTCGTACCCAGTTGATCAACCTATTCAAGGTGGCTGATGGCTGTCATATCGTCGACCTACCAGGATACGGTTTTGCTCAAGTACCACTTGAAATGAAGAAGAAGTGGCAAAAGTCTCTCGGTGAATATCTACAAAAACGCCAATGTCTAAAAGGCTTGGTGGTATTGATGGATATTCGTCATCCGATGAAAGACCTCGACCAACAATTGATTTTCTGGGCAGTAGATAGCGGCATTCCAGTACAAGTTCTGCTAACTAAAGCAGACAAGCTGAAAAGTGGCGCGCGCAAAGCGGCTGTGCTTAAGATCCGTGAAGATGCCAAAGGTTTCGGTGGCACAGTGAAAGTAGACGCGTTCTCTTCACTTAAAGGTCTTGGTGTAGATGTTCTGCGTAACAAACTCGATGAATGGTTTGCGCCAGCATTTGCCGATCTGATTGATGAAGATTTCGATGCGGATGTAGCCTCTGATCACGACGGCGAATAACTCGCACAACAATTGATAGCCTCGCTTTTGCGGGGCTTTTTTGTTTCTGAGCAAAGTTAGCCCAGCAAATAGTATCAGTAGAAAGAAAAGCCCCACTCAACAATGGGGCAACGGGAGAGAATAATAAGTTGTTATAGTTATGTTGCTAGCTTTCCGCAACTCACGCTAATTTTCAACCCCTTGCCAAATGCTGTTCGCCATCGCCTAATCTCACCCTAAGCCTTATGACTTAAAGGTTAGAGCAAATTGTTTCTTTTCAATTAGTTAAATTGTAGAGATTTATTTTTTATACGAAATAACAAAAGTGTGATGAAGGAATATTACAGATTTTTGTAATCAGACGTTTCAAGTGCATAAACGCGCTAATAAATATTGATTAAGATAGGAAAAGTTGTGTGCGTTGGAGCCGCTGAGAAGTGTGTAGAGAAATTTTCTTTGCCACAAGAAAAAACGCCCCAGCCAAACACTGGCTGGGGCGGCTGAATCAGCCTAATCCAATAACGTGAAACAAAAGGTCTGAAAGATAGAACATCTTACCTCTGTACCCTACGTCGATTAATGTACAACAATTGGTCAGAAATTCAAAGCCATTTTGTAAGTTTTTTTCAGCATTTTTAGTTAAAACAACACAAACCCCTTTTCGCAACTGGCTTTTTTAACCGCAAAAAAAAGCCAGCATTTGTGCGCTGGCTCATGTTAAATGTTAATTATTGTTCATTTTTTGTCTAGTGAGCCTGTTCCCAGTTATCACCATGACCCGCTTCAGCAATAAGTGGCACTTCTAGTTGAGCAGCAGATTCCATCAGTTTTTGTACTTTTATTTCAATTTCGGCTAAAGCTGACTCTTGAACTTCAAACACCAATTCATCGTGCACTTGCATCAGCAATTTCACTCGACCGTCGCCTTCTTTCTCAATCCACTCATCAACCAACAACATCGCTTTTTTGATAATGTCAGCCGCTGTGCCTTGCATCGGCGCGTTGATTGCCGCGCGCTCTGCTGCTTTACGGCGCATGCCGTTACGTGATTGAATTTCCGGCAGGTGCAGACGACGACCGTAAATCGTCTCAACATACCCTTTTTCTGCAGCCGCGCTACGAGTGTCTTCCATGTACTGCATCACGCCTGGGTAACGTTCGAAGTACTTGTTCATGTACTCTTGCGCTTCACCACGAGGAATACCAAGTTGCTTCGCCAGACCAAAAGCACTCATGCCGTAAATAAGACCAAAGTTCACCGCTTTAGCACGACGACGCTGCTCTGAGGTAACGTTCTCAATTGTGGTGCCCATGATCTCAGCCGCTGTTGCCGCGTGGATATCTTTACCTTCACGGAAGGCATCCAATAACGCTTTATCTCCCGATAGGTGCGCCATAATACGCAGTTCAATTTGCGAGTAGTCGACAGCCATAATTTTGTAACCATGCGGCGCAACAAAAGCTTGGCGAATACGACGACCTTCTTCATTACGAATTGGAATGTTCTGCAAGTTTGGATCAGTCGAAGATAGACGACCTGTCGCTGTCACCGCTTGATGGTAAGAGGTGTGCACGCGACCCGTTTCAGGATTAATCATCTTCGGCAGTTTATCGGTATAAGTTGATTTCAGCTTAGCTAAGCCGCGGTATTCCAAAATCAATTTTGGTAATGGGTAATCCAAAGCCAGCTCTTGCAGTACTTCTTCATTGGTCGACGGTGTACCTGATGGTGTCTTCTTCACCACTGGTAAACCCATCTTCTCAAACAAAATCGCTTGCAGCTGCTTCGGTGAGTTCATATTGAACTCTTGCTCAGCAAGTTCATACGCTTTCTGTTCAAGCTCATCCAAGCGAACCGCGATCTCTTGAGATTGTGCCGCCAACATCATGTCGTCGATCAGTACGCCAGTGCGTTCAATACGTGAAAGCACCGGTACGAGTGGTACTTCAATCTGTTGATAAATGGCATTTAACTTTTCGTCTTGTAGCAAGTGCTCGTTAAGACGATTGTGCAGACGCAAAGTCACGTCAGCATCTTCGGCAGCATATGGTGCAGCCTGCTCGAGATCAATTTGATTAAACGTCAGCTGATTTTTGCCTTTGCCAGCAATTTGCTCAAAAGAAATGCAGCTATGCTGAAGAAAACGCAGTGCCAAGCTATCCATATCATGCTTGCCACCTACACTGTTATAAACGTAAGACGCCAGCATGGTGTCGTATTTAATCCCGCGCATCTCAATGTCATAACGTGCCAGCACACTCGCATCGTACTTAAGGTTTTGACCTACTTTGGCTTGATTCTCGTCTTCAAGAATTGGTTTTAACTGCGCTAACACCCAATCGCGATCAAGCTGCTCAGGTGCATCTAAGTAGTCATGCGCCACAGGTACATATGCCGCAACGCCCTCTTCCACTGCAAATGACAGACCAACAAGGTTCGCCACCATGTAGTCTAAGCTGTCGGTTTCGGTATCAAAGGCAAACACCTCTGCTGCTTTTAGCTTTTCTAGCCACTCAGCAAAGGTCTCTTTATCTAAAATGGTTTGGTATTGGCTACGATCAATCGTAACTGCGGCAGTGTTGATCTCAGCTTGGCTCGCAGATGATGTCGTGGCTGCCATGGCACCGGACTTTTCATCCGCTTCAACCACACCGCTGCCGCCTTCGAGTAGCTCATTGAGCCAAGACTTAAATACCAGCTGACCGAATAGCTTAATCAGCTCATCGGTATTTGGTTCTGCTTTTACTAGCTCTTGCGGCTTAAACTCCATCTCGACATCAAGTTTGATGGTCGCAAGCTCGTAAGAAAGCAGCGCATTGTCTTTATTGTCGACTAACTTTTTCGCCATGGTTTTCGAACCGCGGAAACCCAGTGGCGCAATATCATCAAGGTTTTCAAATAACTTATCTAAGCCACCAATGCCTTGTAGCAAAGCAGTTGCAGTTTTATCACCCACACCCGGTACGCCAGGAATGTTATCGACTTTGTCACCCATCAACGCAAGGTAATCGATGATCAGCTCTGGCGGGATACCAAATTTTTCAATCACGCCTTCACGATCGAGTACCACATTGGTCATGGTGTTGATCAAGGTAACATTCTCATCCACCAGCTGAGCCATATCTTTATCACCGGTACTGATCAATACCGGAATGCCTTGCTGAGAAGCTTGCGAAGCTAAGGTGCCGATCACATCATCCGCTTCAACACCCGAGATCGAGATCAATGGCAAACCCATTGCTCGGATCACATTGTGCAATGGCTCGATCTGGCAACGTAGATCATCTGGCATTGGTGGACGGTTCGCTTTGTATTCCGGATACATATCATCACGGAACGTCTTACCTTTAGCATCAAATACCACCGCAATGCGATCTGAGGCAAATTGGCGCATCATGCTGCGCAACATATTCACCACACCATATACAGCGTTAGTCGGAATTTCACCGTTACTCATGGTGCCTGGATAGGCATGAAATGCACGGTAGAGGTAAGAAGAACCGTCGATCAAAATCAGTGGATTATCTGGAATGCGAGCCATAGTCTTATAGTTTCCAAAGAGAATGCGAATTAGATCTGCTAAGGATGCCATGACTGGGTCGACGATGCTATGCAAACTCTGTGATGTCTCTAGCGAGATTTGCTGAAGAAGCCACCACATGATGTGGTCACCTGTGGATAACTCTGTTTATAATAATTATCCACCGACGTTGACCAATGTCACATTTTTTTGAAATTAAAACATAACACTATGTATATTAAGAACAAAAAGAAAGATCAATCCTTTTTTCAGCGATCTAAAAACGATCCTTGACTGTGGAAAAGAGTGCTGGTGTCCTTTTGCTCAAAGGCAAATAAAAGAGATAAAAAAAGCGACATCTTTCGATGTCGCCTAGCGAAAAAAGGTCAAAGCTTTTCATGTGAGCCATGCCGCTTTGCCATAAAGCTATAAATTACACTGGAAGCAATGTGAGCAATGTCGTGTCAAAAAGAATTTGTGCAAGCCCGTTAAGTTCTGTCTCATCACTAAATCCAATCGGTTGAATCTGGTAACTCAACGTCCTTGTGAACTTTCCTCATTCCCTAAGACGAGATTAATAATAATGATTCTCATTTAACCAGTCAACACCTAAATGAGAAAAAATCTCATTTATTTTTTAAAGTCTAGTTAAGTTATTGTTTTAATTTAAAACAACTCGACTTCTCGCAAAGCAGTGGGCAATAAAAAAGGCCAGCATTGCTGACCTATTTATTAGCATTAATCTTTATTCGCCATCACGCAGATATTGAGCCGCTTTGCTGTTCTCTTCTGCCAGCCACTCCGCCACATCTTTCGCAAAGTAAGTCAAAATACCGTCCGCACCAGCGCGCTTGAAACATAGCAGTGATTCCAATATGGTCTCGCGCTCTTTCAGCCAACCATTTTGAATTGCAGCTTTGTGCATCGCATATTCGCCAGAAACTTGGTAGGCAAATGTCGGAACTTGTAGCTCTGATTTCACGCGACGAACCAGATCAAGATACGGCATACCTGGTTTCACCATCACCATATCGGCACCTTCGTTGATGTCCATTGCCACTTCATGCAAGGCTTCATCACTATTTGCCGGATCCATTTGGTAGTTCTTCTTATTACCACCTTTCAGGTTAGAGGCAGAACCGACCGCATCACGGAAAGGACCGTAGTAACTTGACGCATACTTAGCTGAGTAAGCCATGATTTGCGTGTTGATGTGACCAGCTTCTTCCAACGCTTCACGAATCGCACCAATTCGACCATCCATCATATCAGATGGCGCAACCACGTCTGCACCTGCTTCTGCATGTGATAGTGCCTGCTTGATCAACACCTCTGTAGTCTCATCATTCAGCACGTAACCTTCTTCATCGATGATCCCGTCTTGACCGTGAGTGGTGAACGGATCCAAGGCGATATCGGTTATCACACCAATTTCTGGCACATGTTCTTTAAGAGCACGAACGGTACGCTGAACCAAACCTTCAGGGTTATAGGCTTCTGCGGCACACAGGCTTTTCGCGTCTTGGTTAACTACTGGGAATAGAGCGATCGCTGGCACACCAAGTTGCGCTAGGTATTGCGCCTCTTCAAGCAGTAGATCAATCGACAAACGCTCAATACCCGGCATAGATTCCACTTGCTCACGACGATCTTTACCCATCAAAACAAACATTGGGTAGATCAGATCATTCACTGACAGTTGGTTTTCTGCCATAAGACGGCGGCTGAAATCATGTTTACGCATACGGCGCATACGACGCGCTGGGAATTGACCTTGGATGGAAACTGACACTCTATTCTCCTTCAATCTGGTGAAGTGCTTGCTCAGAATGATATCACTCTCACTTCAGCACGCTAGCGCCAAAAGCGAAAAATGCAAAAAATGACCTTGGCTTCACACTGCCGTATACTCATGCCATCAGTTATAGACGAGTACTACCATGATCGATACCCATGCGCATATTTACGCGAGCGAATTTGATAACGATCGCGATCAAGTGGTTGAGCGCGCGCTAGCTCAAGGCATTAGTAAGATTTTGCTACCGAATATTGACCTTGACTCTATCGAGCCGATGTTGGCAACCGAAGCCGCATACCCACAAATTTGCCGCTCAATGATGGGCTTACATCCATGCTATGTCGATGGCAATGTCGAGCAAACTCTCGCCACTATTCACAGCTGGTTTAGCAAACACCCCTTTATTGCCGTGGGTGAAATTGGTATCGATCTCTACTGGGACAAAACCTATAAGACCGAGCAAGAGCATGCGTTTGTCACTCAATTAAATTGGGCGAAAGAGATGCAATTGCCAGTGGTGATCCACACCCGTGATTCGATTGAAGAAACCTTAGCACTACTGGAAAAAGAACAAGACGGTTCACTGAGCGGCGTGTTCCACTGCTTTGGTGGCACAGTTGAAGAAGCCAAAGCGATCAATCAACTTGGCTTTCATTTAGGCTTAGGTGGCGTATCGACATTTAAAAATGGCGGTATGGATAAAGTTATCCCGCACCTTGATATGAACTATGTGATTCTTGAAACCGACTGCCCCTATCTCGCGCCAGTGCCTCATCGCGGTAAACGCAATGAGCCAGCTTATACCGAGCTAGTCGCGCAACGTGTTGCCGATTTACGCGAATTGACCTTAGCGCAAGTCGATAGCATTACGACCCAAAATGCCAAAACGCTATTTCGACTGTAAGTTATTTCGATGAGAAAGCGCTTATCGCAGGCAATAAAAAAGGTTGGCTTAGCCAACCTTTTTTCTATTCTTCTGTTTGTTCTTCTTCGCCTTCATCTTTGCGCACATAGAATCGCGCAAAGAACAGACCCACCTCAAACAGCAAACACATCGGGATGGCGAGTAAGGTTTGCGAAATCATATCTGGCGGCGTCAGTAGCATACCAACGATAAACGCAATAACGATGATATAAGGGCGCTTTTCACGCAGGCTGTCTGGGTCAGTCGCACCCGTCCAGCAAAGCAAAATAATCGCCACCGGAACTTCAAACGCAATACCGAAGGCTAAGAATAGCGCCAAGACAAAGTCGAGGTAACTCGAAATATCGGTGGCAAACTCTACGCCACCAAGCGAAATGGCAGTAAAGAAGCCAAACACCAGTGGGAATACCACAAAGTACGCAAACGCCACACCTGCATAGAACAAGAGTGAGCTTGAGAACATCAGCGGCATAATTAAACGACGCTCATGCTTGTACAATCCTGGCGCGACAAATGCCCAAACCTGATAAAGGATAAATGGCACCGCAACAAAGACCGAAGCGATTAAGGTCAATTTAAGTGGGGTAAAGAATGGCGATGCAACATCAGTTGCAATCATGGTCGCCCCTTCAGGCAACTTATCAACCAACGGCTTAGATACAAACTCATAGATGTCATTTGAGAAGTAAATTAAGCCAACAAAAACCACCAGCACAGCCAAGATTGCACGCAATAAGCGGTTTCTTAACTCAAGTAGATGGCTGATTAAAGGTTGTGTCTGCTCGACAGAGGACATATCAAACCTCATTCAAAAAGATCAAAAAGGAGCTACAGTTAGATTGCAGCTCCTCACGATGAGACTACTCGGCTTTCTTATCTGCAGAGGCAGTGCTTTCAGTCGATAGTGGCTTAGTTTCTGCCTCTACTTTACTGGTCTCTGTAGCCTTTGGGGCATAGGGACGCTGCACCTCTTGCGCCGCTTTTTTGAGTTCATCCACCGAAGACTTCAATTCCGGAGACAGATCATCCATCCCCATCTGTTCAGCTTTGCGAAGGTTCTCTTGCAGTTCTTGGATCTTGAGCTCGTGATTGATTTCATCTTTCACGTTGTTTGCCATACTTTTCGCAGATGAGATAAAGCGCGACACACTACGAATTGCGTGTGGCAAACGTTCAGGACCTAAAACTACGAGCGCGACGACAGATATTAATACCAGTTCCCAAAAACCGATATCAAACACGTGTTATGCCTGCTCTTTGTCTTTCTTAGTTTCAGCAGTCGCTTCAGTCTTCTGCTGCTCTAGATTTTTAGGTTCGAAGTCAGCGTCTTTCTTCTCTTGCTGAGCTTCCTCGTCACTCATTGCTTTCTTGAAGCCTTTTACTGCGCTACCCAAGTCACCACCGATGTTACGTAGTTTCTTTGTACCAAACAGCAAGATTACAATCACAGCAATAATAAGAAGTTGCCAAATACTAATACCACCCATTCTTTTTACCTCGGGTTCTATTAAACAAAAATTATCGTTAAAGTCTAACGCCTATCGGCGATAAGCTCGCCAACTGAACAACCAAAATGTGACACCTGCGATAGCGCTAGCTGTCGATAGTTGTTCGTAAGTGCTGTTAACCAATATTGCCGAGCATACGACTAATGTGGCACCAACACCAAATAAAAATTTACCGGTCGCCTGCTGGCGCTTCGAATCGCGGTAGCCTTGATAAAGCTGATCCATACGCTGATTCAGCGCTTTGCCTTGTCTGAGGCTGTCATAAAGCAGCTCTGGCAGCTCGGGTAATTTTTCTGCCCAAAACGGCGCGCGATCTTTCACCGCATTGATCACCGCTTGTGGACCGACTTGATTCATCATCCACGTTTCTAAGAAAGGTTTGGCTGTCGCCCACAAATCAAGTTGTGGGTAAAGCTGACGACCTAAGCCTTCTACATAGAGCAACGTTTTTTGCAGTAACACCAATTGCGGCTGCACTTCCATCTCAAATCGGCGCGCGGTGTTAAATAGATTCAACAACACATGACCAAATGAGATTTCACACAGTGGTTTAGCAAAAATGGGCTCACACACAATGCGAATCGCAAATTCAAACTCGTCGATATTGGTTTCACGTGGAACCCAACCTGATTCGACATGCAATTCCGCCACACGACGATAATCACGATTAAAGAAGGCTAAAAAGTTTTCTGCTAAGTAGCGTTTGTCATCACTATTTAACGTGCCGACAATGCCACAATCCAAACCAATCCACATCGGATTTTCTGGATGCTCAGGTTTAACGAATACGTTGCCTGGATGCATGTCTGCATGGAAAAAGCTGTCTCGGAATACTTGGGTAAAGAATACGCTCACACCACGCTCAGCCAATAACTTCATATTGGTGCCATTGGCTTCTAAGCCAGCGACGTCAGAAACCTGAATACCGTAGATGCGTTCCGATACCATCAAAGATTCGCTGCTAAAATCAGGGAATACTTCGGGAACGTACAGCTCTTCACTGCCTTCAAAGTTGCGGCGCAACTGAATCGCGTTTGCCGCCTCTCTTCTTAAGTCTAGTTCATCAAGCAGAGTCTTCTCATACTCGCGAACCACCTCTACCGGTTTTAAACGACGTGCTTCAGGCAGCGCCCTCGCGACTATACGCGCCATGCGATACATCAGTTTTAGATCTGCATCAATCACAGGGCGAATATCCGGTCGGATCACCTTTAAAACGACTTCTTCGCCACTCTCTTTTAGACGAGCGGTATGCACTTGAGCAATCGAGGCAGACGCCAGCGGCTTGATATCGAAGTCGGTAAACCAGTTTTCCAGCGGACCACCAAGTGCCTGCTCCATCTGCTGCTTAGCCAGTTCACCATCAAACGGCGACACTTGGTCTTGCAACAGCGCGAGTGGATCGGCAATGTGCGGTGGAAACAGATCACGTCGAGTCGACATCATCTGACCAAACTTAATCCATACCGGACCCAGCTCTTGCAGCGCAAGGCGTAGACGATCACCCAGCTCTTTGTCTGTGTGTTGGTTCTTAAGCCAAAACAACCCTTTACGAGCCAATAATGGCGCTTTGGTCAGCTGATGATTGGGCAGTAATTCATCCAACCCGTATTCGAGTTGGACTTTGATGATGCGGTATAGGCGACGAAGTTCAGACGGCGTCATACTCGCTCCAACAGTTGATTCAGTTTCGCTTCCAAACGTGCTGCTTGGCTTTTGACATCATCCACTTGGTCACAGAAATACGCCACTTCAAGTGGTGCTGGCGTGAGCTTCCACTCTTCAGTGATCACCTGACCAAGGTGGTTTTGATGCTTACTCGCTTGCGCTTTAACAAACTGACCGACTTGAGTCGCACCTTTGACTAAGGTATGCGCGACCACATCGCCGGTCACGCGCGATAACCACTCTTCGATATCGGGTTTGCAATCGGTCATCAACTGCGAGAACTTCTGCGCCAGTTGAATATCACCTTCTAAAATCAGCTTATCTTGCTTGATCAGTTTGGTGATATTAGCTTGCTCACGCAGCTCTGGTAATACCGATAAATTGAGCGATAAGTAACAATCAGGCTGTCCTTCATAGTGAGCCAACACATCAATTTGTTGGCTAAAGACAAATGTCAGCGTCTTGTTGAGCTCTTTAAGATGAACTTGAATCACTTGCCCTTTTAGGCGAGCAAGACGACGACCCAAGTCTGGGTCATCTTTAATTAGGGTGTTGAGCGTCGTTTCAATAACGGCGGTCACTAATGGTTCGAATGGCATAACAACCCTTTTAGAACTTGTAACCGCGGTGCAATGCAACAATACCGCCAGTTAGGTTGTAGTAACTGGTTTGCTCAAAGCCAGCGTCATCCATCATGCCTTTCAAGGTTTCTTGATCAGGGTGCATGCGAATCGATTCTGCAAGGTAACGGTAGCTTTCTGCATCATTTGCCACTAGCTCGCCCATTTTAGGCAGTAAGTGGAATGAGTACGCATCGTACACTTTAGATAGAGGGTCAATAATTGGCTTAGAAAACTCAAGTACCAACAGACGACCACCAGGCTTAAGCACACGGAACATAGAGCGTAGTGCTTTATCTTTGTCCGTCACGTTACGCAGGCAGAAGCTAATGGTGATCACATCAAAGTAATCATCAGGGAATGGCAATTCTTCTGCGTTCGCTTGTACATAATGCACATTACCCACTACGCCGATATCACGCAGCTTATCACGACCCACATTAAGCATTGAGTTGTTAATGTCAGCCAACACGACATGACCTTTGTCACCAACAATGCGTGAGAATTTAGCGGTTAAGTCACCAGTACCACCACCAAGGTCAAGTACACGTTGACCCGGACGAGCGCCACTGCAATCAATCGTGAAGCGCTTCCACAAACGATGCACACCACCAGACATTAAGTCGTTCATAATGTCGTACTTTGCTGCTACCGAGTGGAATACTTGAGCCACTTTAGCGACTTTCTCTTCTTTAGCTACGGTAGTGAAACCAAAGTGGGTGGTTTCTGCTGTTTCTAATGCTGTATTTGACTGCACGCTTGTATCCGTCATTGTGATTCCTCTTCGAGCAGCTCAATAAAACTCTTCATACGTCATAGGTCTGAGCTGCGGTCGATTAGTTTACTTTATCCTCAGCCGGATGTCTTTCTAACTGCGGTGGATTTTCCGCCAAATATTCATTTTCTGACACATCTTGTCCATGCGCGAGTTCTGCAATACTTGGCGAGATTGGGCGTTTCACTTCCACCCCTAGCTGTTTAAAGCTTTCCGCTTGGCGAATCACGTTACCTCGACCAGTGGCTAACTTATTCATCGCACCTTGGTAACTCTGGTTTGCTTTGTCTAGCGCACCGCCCAAGCCTTCCATATCTTCAACAAACAAACGCAGCTTGTCGTACAGCTTACTCGCACGCTCAGCGATAATCTGCGCGTTCTGATTCTGCCTGTCATTGCGCCACAAGTTATCAATTGTTCTTAGCGCCACCAGCAAAGTGGTCGGGCTGACTAAGATAATATTGTGCTCCATGGCATCTTTAACCAAACTCGGATCCGCTTGAATCGCCACTTGGAACGCCGGCTCAACCGGAATAAACATCAACACATAATCAAGACTGCGGATGCCTTTAAGTTGATGATAATCCTTCTGGCTCAGCCCTTTAATGTGATTACGCAGCGCAAGTAAGTGGTCACTTAGTGCACGCTCACGATCGTGATCGCTTTGTGCATTAAAGTAACGCTCATACGCCACCAGCACCATTTTCGAGTCAATCACCACTTGTTTATCTTGCGGTAAATGTACGATCACATCTGGCTGATAACGTTTACCAGCTTCATTTTGCAAGCTAACCTGAGTTTGATACTCGTGCCCTTCACGCAAACCCGACTCAGCCAACACGCGCGCTAGCACCACCTCACCCCAGTTGCCTTGCTGTTTATTGTCACCTTTCAGTGCTTGAGTCAGATTGACTGCTTCGCGAGTCATCTGCTCGTTTAAGCGTTGCAGGTTTTTTAGCTCATGCACTAAGGTATGACGCTCTTTGGCTTCCAGGTTAAAGCTGTCATTCACTTGGCGTTTAAACCCTTCCAACTGCTCTTTGAGTGGACCAAGTAAACCTTCCAAGCTTTGTCGATTTTGCTGATCAACTTTGGCAGTTTTAGTTTCAAACAGCTGATTGGCTAAATGCTCAAATTGTTGCTTTAGACGCTCTTCAGCTTTTTCCAACAGTTGCAGTTTCTCTTGGCTAGCCAATTGCGCTTGTTGATGACGCGCTTCTTGTTCACGCAATTGCGCTTCCAGTTGTGATTTTTGCTCACGCACTTGAGTCAGATCATCGGCATATTGCTGACGCTCCTGCTTTACCGCCTCGAAATAGCGTAGCTTTTCCATCACCGCCATCAATTTGCCGTGCGACTGTTTGAGTTCGTATGCGGCTTTATCGCGATCTTCATCCAGCTCATCAAGCTCTTGTTGCGCTTCACTAAGCGACTGTTTTAACTGACTGATCTGTGAGTCTGCCAATTGCTGATTGGATTCTAATTGCTGTTCGAGCAGTTGGCTTTCTAAGCTTAATTTTTGCTTTACCCACCAACCGACTGCCACTCCGCTGATTGCGGCGCCACCAAGGGCACTAAATAACACGCTTTGGTTCTCGATAATCCATTGCATAATAAGGCGTTAACTCTTTTCTATTGCTTGCAAATAATGGTATTTCACCACTGGATAAATGTCCAGTTTGTCGGTTAGATAATCAACAGATACACTTAGCTCCCCGTACACTGTGCGAATGGTTCGCTAGGTGCGTTTTTGCTTGCTATATGAAGGAACACTATGAACGAGCGCCGCGCGTTGGGGTTTGGTTTGTCTGCAGTTTTGCTCTGGTCGACAGTAGCCACCGCATTTAAGCTAACTCTGGCTGAATTTACTCCTATCCAAATGCTGACAATCGCCAGCATTGTTTCTGCTCTGGTTTTGATTGTTATTTGTGGCGTACAAGGAAAGCTTGCTTCCCTCTCTGCCGTTTTCCTCTCCAATCCTTGGTACTACTTACTACTGGGTTTAATCAACCCATTGGCTTACTACATCATTTTATTTAAGGCTTATGATTTGCTCCCAGCATCGCAAGCACAAGCGATCAACTACAGCTGGGCGATCACTTTGACCTTAATGGCAGCCGTCTTTCTTGGTCAGCAGATCCGCAAGCAAGATTGGATCGCATGTGTGCTGAGCTATTTTGGTGTGGTGGTGATTGCCACTAAAGGCGACATTCTCGGGCTCAATTTTGAAAGCCCACTTGGAGTGGGATTAGCGCTGCTTTCAACCCTGCTTTGGGCTGGCTACTGGATTCTAAATACCAAAAATAAAGCCGATCCTGTGGTGGGTGTATTGCTCGGCTTTTTAGTCGCTATCCCGTTTGCGATTGGTCTGAGTATTTGGGAGGGTGCCAACTGGAGCCAAATCACCCCTTCGGGCTGGTTAGCTGTGACCTACGTGGGTCTATTTGAAATGGGCATCACTTTTGTATTGTGGCTAAGCGCATTAAAACTGACGCAAAACACCGCGCGTATTAGCAACCTGATTTTTGCCTCACCGTTTATCTCGCTGATCCTACTCGCGACCGTGATTGGCGAGAGCATCCACCCAACCACCTTAATTGGTTTGGTGCTGATTATTGCTGGCCTCGTGATTCAGCAGCTGAAATTTAAAGCTAAATTAGCCACCAGCGCAGAATAAAAGCGACCTTCTAAAAGCCACCTTCGGGTGGCTTTTTTCCTACCGACTGCTATATCAATCAAGATAAATTACACATCAAACCAACAACTTAGCGGTCAAATTGGCAGCAGAGTCCAAGTTTCAAGTTTTGTTTTGGCATTAAGATCTAGCATTTATCATCATTTTGAGCCGCTGGTTAACATCCCAATCATAATCCCCGCGAATCTATTCAACGCATTTATCAATAATAATAAGGAATAATGCATGAGACTTTCGCAACTCTCACTTTTGATCGGCGGTGTTCTTGCCAGCTCACACATAGCGGCAGAGACACTTAACCTGTCGCAACTGAGTGCCCAAGTGCAACAACAGCTGTTTGCGATGCAGCAACTGGCAACGGATGACAGCAACATTGTCGTTCACCAAGATGGTCGCCGCTTCTTACAATACCAAGGCAAGCAGTATTGGGTAAACCATGAGAACTTCCCGAAGTTCCCACTCAACGATGCTGGCGGTGAATACTCGACCGCTTTTCCTTTTGTCGACAGTAACTGGGAATACATCGCCTACAATGGTGGTTTCTACTTGATGCATCGTGAACTTGGCGTAATGAACGCTAACGACATCGGCTGCTACGTGGAATATCTCCCTGCAAGCCGTGGTTCACAGCTCGAAGACGGCAGTTACATCACTGAATCCGACATGATTCTGCGCACCGTTATGTCTGACTGTGGTGAGCTGGCAATACCAAACCTTGAGTCATTCAAAATTGGTTCTTTGTCTGATATTGGCGTTGAACTAACTTGGGATGAACATCACCCGGGCAATGACTATGTCATCGATCTTACAGCACGACCAGCCAACAGCTCACCGATTGTTTACCGCTACCGCACCAACGAGCCAGGTCTCTATATCAGTGATTTAGAGCCAAACACCCGCTACGAAGTTGAGATTGAAGCGTGTAATGATTTGGGTTGTGCTAAACAACAATTGAGCTTTACGACTTTAGCTGAGCGTCTCGCCTACAACGATAGCCGCACAGCAGTAAACCACCTTTCAGGCTCACTGCGTGCGCACATTAACTTTACCCAAACCCACACCAGCGTGATGCCAAACGGCAACGATGAACTCAATCACCCTAACCTAGTGATGGATCGTGCAGCGCTGCTATTAGTGACACCAAATCAACCATTGATTCAACAGATGTGGGTAGAGGTTGAACTGGATGGCATTAGCCAAGGTCGCTTTGCGCTGCTACCGCCGAGTGCCCTAGCCGATACAGACCAACCTGATAACGGTCGCAGCAAAGTGGTCTTCTCGAAATACGCTTGGAGCCTACCGCTGCAATGGGATTGGATGAAACCGGGATTGTCGCTTAAGTTCAGTGACAACCGTGGTCGTGAAGGCGTACTAGCGCAAAATGATTTAGTGTTCGCTGGCGCGCCCGAAATGGTGATTCAGAACATCGATATCGGTATGTTGGTCGAACCGCGCGATCAGTACGAAATGATCGACCGTATGCCTGAACTGGCGACAGACTACTTCCAAAAAATTCCGGTATCCAAACTGGTCATGGCAGACTACACACCGCTGCACCTACGCAAAGTTACGCTACCCAATGGCAAGGTTTACACTAGAGCCAGCGAATACGACAACCCTGGGGTTTACGCTGGTGACATGCGTGAATACATTGGTAAACGTCTGATTTCAATGGGCATCAATAATGCGAACTTCGGCATCGTTGACACCGCCGGTGGTAGCGCACACTGGGCTCGTCCATTTAGCCATATTACTGCGCACAACAACCGCGGACGCTACCTCGCCGAAGATGAAGATGGCAACATCACCTCAAGTGTTATCCACCATGGTTTAAGTGGTGGCGGCGGTATGGTGACCTTAAGTGGTACCCGTGGTAACGAATGGTCTCACGAGCTGGGTCACAACTACGGTCGTGGTCACCATCCGAAAAACGCCTCAATCCACGATATGGAATCTGGCTGGGGTTGGGATGCGCGCTATAACCGCTTTATCGGCAACCTACACTGGTCTGATGCAGCGCAAACCGTGACCAATACCAATAGTGGCGAGAGCGTTGAACCCTTTGCTGATCAATTCCGCTTTATGCGCGAAGCAATGGGTGGCGGTGAAAGTGCACGTACTGGCTTGATCAGTCACTACACCTTAGAGCACCCAATTGCCGCTCGCGTAACGCAAAACTGGTTTAACGGTGCGAGCAACGTCGATACCAATAGCGCTACGGGCTACTCAGCGTGGGATCAAGAGACTCAACGTTACGTCGAATCTGCAACCAATCAACGCGCAGTTAGTGAGAAAGGCGTACCGGTGATCACCGTACTCGGTATCTACGACCCAACTGAAGCGAATCCAAGCCAGATCTACCCACTGATCTACTCAAACTACGGCAACCTGTTTGAGTTGCCAGAGCCAAGCAACATCCCAGTACAACGTGAAGGTTGGGTCGCTGCCGATACTATTACTGCCGAAGATCGCCTCAACACCGAATGGCAAACCATCAAAGTGGACAATCAGTGGTTGCCACTGTGTCAGTTTAGCTACACCAGCCAAGGCGGTACGCAAGCTAACTTTATTGGCTATGAAGAGGGTGAGCAGTGCCGTGTAACCAGCGAAATGGTTTGGCATATTGATGGTCAAACAGAAGTGCCGGTCTCTGAATCGCTACAATACCAACTGCTAGCAAGCAAAGGCGAACTGGTCGGCAATATTACTTACACACCAACCCCTGAACTAGGTGAAATGACGTTGTGTAGTCTCAACAAGCCAGGTACCGGTCACGATGGTGCGGGCTTCCTTGCGGACAACAAGTGTAAGCAAATTGATGGCATGAAACACAGCAATGGCGCGCTTTGGGCTTACGCAACTCACCAAGGTGGCATTGACCAATACCAAGTGGAATCACAGAAGCAGTGTCAGCTAGTGGTTGAAAACCAAGATGGATCGGTCGATAAAATTGCACTGCATGGCAAACGCTACAGCAGCGGTGAGAGCAACAAGTTCCACCTCAATTTACCAGCGGAACGTCATCCAGAGCGCATCAGTATTGAATGTTCTGGCGCAGAAGGCAGCACAGCTATTCTCGATACAGTACTGACGCCACGTAACCCGGCAGCAGACGAGTTAGTCGGTCCGGTGATTGTGGGACAAGAAAACGGTTACCAAGATTTTGATGTCGACATGCCGAGCGGTTGGATGGCTCATAACGAGCAATTTAATCCTGAGGAACTTACGGCAAATCAACGCAGCTACTTGGCAACCATGCGCTTAGGCGAGAAATCTGAGTATGTGTGTCGCTTCCCAATGACGATCAATGGCAACGAAAAACTGTTGCATGGTTACGTTGAATCATTCGGCAACGGTGACTACCAATGTACTGGCGGCAGTGACATTACGGTGCGTGATAACCAAGGTGAACGTGAGATGGTTTCAGAACTTAACCAGTTTGAATGGCTGTCACTGCATGACCGCAGCCAAGTGGGTGCACCCGTGATTGCTTCACCACAGTCTAATGCCACTTTGTGTAGCCTAACTAAAGGCGGTGAGTGGTACGGGGTTGGCTTCGTCAATGCCGGTGGTCAATGTGTACAAGAGCCTGAAGTTTACTGGTCTAATGGCAACCAATGGATTTTCTCTAGTGGTTACGCCGTACATCAATACCGCTAATCACATTTAAAACCAACAACAAAGGGCGCCTCGGCGCCCTTTGATTTAAGAAAATAACTTAACGATTAAGCGTGCTGCCCAGCAACAAAGCCAGAGCTCCAGCACCATTGGAAGTTATAACCACCCAACCAGCCAGTCACATCCATCACTTCCCCAATAAAGAACA
This sequence comes from Vibrio rhodolitus, assembly GCF_003350325.1. Lineage (GTDB taxonomy): Bacteria > Pseudomonadota > Gammaproteobacteria > Enterobacterales > Vibrionaceae > Vibrio > Vibrio rhodolitus. The sequence continues at coordinate 34,878 of NZ_QLYZ01000024.1, forward strand.
AGCCCTTCACTTGCTTACACTCCATGCTTTTCGAAGAGAGATGATCGGTATCAACCCCACCTAAAGTCACTTCTGCGGTGCGGTAGCCTTCTGTGCCATTTGGGGCAATCTGCCAATTCTCTAAGTATTCAGTGACCTGCTTAAGCTGCTTTTCATTAAATTGTTTCAGCGGTTTGTCTTCCAGCTCTTTACGCTCAATCATTACTTCGACCAAACGCTTTGGCAGCACTTTCGCCAGCGTATTTTTCAGGCTCTGATTTGGGTGCTTCTCTCTTGATGCGGTAAGCAATTGATCTACGTCTGCTTCTGGCACTAGGTTGATAGTCACTTGCTGACCTGCTTTCCAGAAGGAAGAGATTTGCAACACCGCAGGACCTGATAAACCGCGATGAGTAAATAGCAGCGCCTCTTTAAATACCGTGCCATCTTGGGCGGTAATTTCAGCCGGAATCGCGATACCTGACAGCATTTCGAAATCTTCTTTATCTTGCTTATGCAGAGTAAACGGCACTAAGCCTGCGGTAGTTGGCACCACTGGCAAACCAAACTGCTCGGCAATCTTGTAGCCAAATGGGGTTGCGCCCAATTTTGGCATCGACAAACCTCCGGTTGCCACGACCAATGACTGACACTCAATCTGATTGGTATTGGTATGCAAACTAAAGCCTTGCTCGGTTTGCTCTATCTGATGAATATCTTGCTGGTAGCGCAACTGAACTTTGGCATTCTGACACTCATCAAGCAGCATGCTGACGATTTGCTTCGCTGAATCGAGACAGAACAACTGACCATGATCGCGCTCTTCAAACTCAATCCCATATTTGCTCACCATTGAGATGAAATCCCAGTTGGTGTATTGCGACAGAGCTGATTTAACAAAGTGGGGGTTGCGGCAAAGGTAGTTGTTCGCACTGACATCATAGTTAGTGAAGTTGCAGCGACCACCACCGGAAATAAGAATCTTACGCCCTGGCTTTTTCGCATGATCAAGCACCAATACTTTGCGCCCACGCTTGCCTGCCTCAGCAGCACACATTAATCCAGCGGCACCAGCACCGATAATGACGACGTCAAACTTCTCACTCATGATGACTTACTCAAACAACTTTAAACGCAATAAAAAAGGATGTGCAAATTTTGCACATCCTTGCTAATCGAGGCGCTATTCTAGCGATTCTTTTTCTGATTGCCAATTAATCAACCCAAGTCGACAACTTGTTAGCTAGCCTATCAATCAGAACTTCTGGGGTCAGAGAATAAAGGCAGCCAGCAGCGTAACACCGATCAAAGCCATCGTCAGAATGAAGAGTTCTCTGACTCGAGCGCACTTAGAAGTAAAGACCGGGTCATGGTGATGGTGATACTCTTTCGTCTTGAGATAAGAGTAGAGCTTGAATTGCTTGCTCACATTGCCATGGGTGGTAAAGAAGCCACCGCCATCGACCTGTTGATAAAGCAAAGGATGAGCTTCTCGCATCACATAAATAAGTGAACGCAACGCGGTCAAATACCTAGCTAGATTCACTAGAGTAACCAACATAAGTACGAATAGAATGGTGTCTGCACTGATCATCTTTCCTCCCTACACCTTCTATACATGCCCGAAGAAAAGACGATCCGATTAGAGGGTCTTTGGCTGTTAACTAAGCAGCCGGGGCATCCATGATAGAAGATGAACCTTCTTTTGCTAAAGCTGCCAGATCTTTATCGATGAAGAACAGTGCTTTACCATCTTCACCAACAAGCTCCAGCTTATCTAATATCCCTTTAAATAACTTCTCTTCCTCGTGCTGCTCAGCAACGTACCACTGTAAGAAGTTGAATGTTGAGTAGTCTTGTGAAGTAAACGCTAGATGAGCCAATTTGTTGATTTTTTCAGTAATCATTTGCTCATGCTCATAGGTTTCACGGAATACGTGACCAAGGCTCTCAAACTGGTGCTGAGGCGCTTCTATCGCCCCTAGAATCGGCATTGCACCGGTTTCACTCACGTAAGTGAACAAACGCTGCATGTGCTCCATCTCTTCTACGGCGTGAGCGCGTAAAAATTCAGCCGCGCCATCGAATCCTTTATCTTCACACCAAGCACTCATTTGTAAGTATAGATTGGATGAAAAAAATTCGAGGTTAATTTGTTCATTCAATTGATCAACCATTGCCTGTGACAGCATGTTCAACTCCTAATATTCTTGCAAGTAACTAAACTATAACACGATCCTTAAAGAGATATGAGATCGCTCTAGCATAATTCTTAGCCGACCAATGCTAACCTAAATTCAAAGTCCTAGAGGAGATAGCATTATGAGTTATCAACATATTTTAGTTGCAATCGACCTGTCTGAAGACAGCAAACACTTAGTGGAAAAAGCTGTCTCTTTAGCAAAACCGCTTAACGCCGACGTCTCTTTTATTCATATTGATGTTAATTATGCTGAGTTGTATACCGGGCTAATCGATATCAACATGGCAGAAACGCAACACAAAGCTATCGAGGCATCGCAGCAACAGTTGCAACAACTCGCCGACAACGCGGGCTACCCAATTAAGCATACCTTGGTAGGCAGCGGCGATCTGGGTAACGAGTTGTGTGAAAACATTGGCGAATACAAAGTCGACTTAGTGGTGTGTGGTCACCACCAAGATTTTTGGAGCAAACTACTTTCGTCAACTCGTCAGCTAATAAATTGTACCCCGGTCGATTTGTTGGTTGTACCACTTAAGGATTGATCGCACTGCGAATTAATCTCGTTTAGACTGACGGCTGGTATTGTTCATGGGTATAGATTATGGGTTATCTATCAGCCGTCACCTTGTTGTGGGCATTTTCATTTAGCTTGATTGGTGTTTACCTTGCCGGTCAGGTCGATTCTTGGTTTTCAGTATTTATGCGCGTGGCATTAGCCAGCGTGGTGTTTTTACCCTTTATTAAATTTAAAGGTGTAAGCAAATCACTGATCAGCAAGCTAATGGTCGTCGGTGGCTTCCAGCTTGGCTTAATGTACTGCTTCTATTACCAATCTTTCCTACTCCTTTCTGTACCAGAAGTACTGCTTTTCACCGTCTTTACGCCAATTTACGTCACACTAATATACGATTTGCTTAAAAAGCGCTTCTCACCTTGGTACTTAGTCACGGCAGCAATCGCGGTTGCGGGTGCGGCAGTGATTAAGTTTGCAGGCATTAATGAGAACTTTCTACTGGGCTTTTTGGTGGTACAAGGCGCCAACCTTTGCTTTGCCATCGGTCAGGTCGGTTACAAGTACATTATGGAAACCGAACAAGTGGAACTGCCACAGCACGCGGTATTTGGTTACTTCTATCTCGGGGCTCTAGTCGTCGCTACTATCGCCTTTGCCCTGATGGGGAATGTAGATAAGCTACCAACCACTAACACCCAATGGGGCATTCTGATTTATCTTGGTTTGATTGCGTCAGGTCTTGGGTACTTTGCCTGGAATAAAGGGGCAACCATGGTTAACGCGGGTGCTCTGGCGGTAATGAATAATGCGCTGGTGCCTGCGGGACTTATCGTTAATATCGTGATCTGGAACCGTGATGTCGACTTGCTGCGCTTAGGGATTGGCGGTGCGATCATCATGCTGTCTTTATGGGTCAATGAGACCTGGGTAAAGCGTCGCGTCGCGCGTGATTACGCTTCTGCTTAACAGCTTACCTGCCATAAATGCCAATAGCCCGTGATAAGCGGGCTATTTTGTTTAGATTGAGTATTAGCGGAATTTATTCGTGTATCGCTTGTTAGTGCATAGCTTGCGGATTCACTGACGGCACACTGCTAATCGTAAGCTGATTGAGGCTCATATTGGTCTTGTTAAACTGCGCTTCCAGCTTGCGCTGTTTACGCAGCAGTTTTTGCTGCTTATTGACCGTCTTATTCAGCTTCTTGAAATACTTCTTCTGCTGTTTGGCTTGTTTCTTCGCTTGTTTCAGCTGGGATTTGCTCAACAAGGTTTCGCTTTGCTCGGCTTGAGCGCCCAGTGGGATCTCTGTCTGCGCAGGTAAACCACTTTGCGTCTGCATGGCTAGAGAGGCTTCCGGGTTAACCGCTTGCAGCGCCATCGGTTTGCACAGCAAATCTTTATCTTGCGAAGCTCGTGCACAAGTGCTGCACAAATATTTAGGCGCACTAACGATACGTTGAATATCACTTAGCTGCTCAGCAATATCGTGACGATTCAATTTACACAAGCGCTTACTCATACAACAACCTCAGCAAGAATAAGAATTATTATTACTAAGATATACATGTAGTACGCTTTTATCGCAAGCGCAAAGTGTATCGAGATGGTACAGAAGTGACAATTAGCTCATTGATGCCTTAACATAGACATCAAAGCGATTCTTCTTAGTTTCAATTGCCATGCTTGGCTTGTGATTATCCAGCCACTCAGCATAGTCCGGACGCTTCACCACCACACGCTTGGTTGCCAATGCTAGTGCAGGCTGCAATAGCGCGTCAGCGTCATTATCCGCGCCGACTAGCGATTGGAATACGCGCATCTCTTTTTTCACTAAAGCACTTTTCTTTTTGTTTTCTGGATGGGGATACATTGGGTCTAGGTAAACCACATCTGGCGCAACAAACGCAGGATCACTCGCCAGATCGCTCAATGCACTGTGGCTTGAAGCATGCAGCAGTGACATGCGCTCAGAAACCCATTCACCTATTTCTGCATCTTGCTTCGCTCGCGCTAGACCATCATCGAGTAGCGCAGCAACAACCGAATGACGCTCGACCATTTGCACTTTACAACCAAGGGATGCAAGGACAAATGCGTCACGTCCTAGCCCCGCCGTTCCATCAAGCACGGTTGGTGTAGCGCCTTTATTTAAACCTGCTGCTTTTGCGATTGCCTGCCCTTTACCGCCACCAAATTTACGACGATGTGCCACCGCACCGGAAACCAAATCGACATAAATCGCACCCAGTTTAGGCTCATCTAGCTTACGCAGTTCAAGTCGTTGCTCGGTCAACACTAAAGCAAACACGCTCTGCTCATCATGTTGTAACCCCCAACGAGCAGCTATTTCATTGAGACGTTCGGTTTGTGTTAGATCTTCACACACAAGTTGTAGTTGCAAAAGCGTGCTCCATTAAAGCGCAGAAAAAAGAGGCCGAAGTGTAGCGAATTTTACTCAACGCTACTACGTTCGAGTGCTTGGCTTTCTAACATTAATTCATCTACCAGGCTGGCAAGTGGCTTAGGTTTTCCAATCACATAACCTTGAGCGTAGTCGACCCCAAGCTCCACCAGCAAGTCGATGATCTGCGAGTTTTCAACAAACTCAGCCACGGTTCTCTTGCCCATTTGCTTGGCGAGATCGTTGATAGAACGCACCATTAGGTGGTCCATCTCATTGTGGGCAATGTCACGAACAAACAGCCCATCAATCTTAACAATATCAACTGGCAGTTTTTTCAAATAGCCAAATGAAGAAAGACCCGAACCAAAATCATCCAAGGCAATTAAACAGCCTAACTGTTTGAGTTGGGTAAACAATTCAATCGCCTGTTTCATATTACTCATCGCTGCCGTTTCGGTGATCTCTAAACAGATTTTGTTACACGGCACTTGGCTGCGATTTAACGCATCCAACAAGAAGGCAATAAACTCTTGATTACCCATCGACTGACCCGACAGGTTAATCGCACACAGAGCGAGATTGTCGAGTTGTTCAGGATGGCTCTCTAACCAAGCTAAGGTTTGTCGCACCACCTGCTTATCCAGCAAATGGGCAATATTGTAACGTTCCGATGCTGGCATAAAGATCCCCGGCGAGATGTATTCACCATTGGCATCTCGAATACGCACTAAGATTTCAAAGTGCATACGCTGATCGTCAATATCTAACCCCATGATACGCTGCGCAAAGAGCTCAATACGGTTATCAGCTAACGCACTGTGTACCAAGTTCACGCAGCTCATTTCCATTTCACGGCGGCGCAGCTCTGCATCATCAGGGCAATAAAGGTTGTAGCGATTGCGCCCCTCTTCTTTGGCTGCATGACAAGCCGTGTCCGCTTGCGCGTGTACCATTTGTGGTGAGGTAGCGGTATGGTCGATTAAGCGAATGCCGATTGAGCAGGTTAAATTGAGCTTAATTTCATCCCAAATAAACTGGTTCTCGCTCAAGGTCGCGATAATTGAATGGGCGATATTTTTTGCATCTCGTTCTGTGCAGTCTTTGGCTAGTACCGCAAATTCATCCCCCCCCATCCGAGCGAGCGTGGCATTGTATGGCAAAACTTCTTGCAGCATGCTGGCACAAAACTGAATCGCGGCATCACCGGCTTCATGCCCAGCTGTATCATTGAGTACCTTAAGTTGGTCCATATCGAGATAAAGCATCGCGTGCGTGCGGGTGTAGCTCTCCACCTCTTTAAGCGCCTTATCTAGCTCGATTTCAAAGTGGTTACGATTATAGGTGTCAGTCAATAAGTCATGCTGAGCTTGATACGCAAGTTGCTTGGCTAACTGGCGCATCTCGGTCACATCTTCACCAGCAATTAAGATTTGCCCGCTGTCTGCCAATGGACGGATATTTTCTCGGATCCACAATGAATGTCCGTCACGGTGGCGAAACTCAATCTCTCGTCGCCACACACCTTGTAAGGCTTGCTTTGGCTGCAACAATACTTGGCGCGGAATGGTTGCCTTTGGGTCAACATAGAAATCTTTTAAGCGATGCCCAAGTAGCTCTTTTTCGTGATACCCCAACAGCTGCTCCGCAAAACTATTCACGCGCTGGATTCGGTTTTGCTCATCCAAGGTCAGCATCATTACTGGCTGCTGATTGTAGTAATAACTAAGCGTTGCTTCACGTTCAAATAAGCGCTCTTCGGTCAGTTTACGCGAGGTAATGTCGCGCGCTTCTAACATCACTCGTGGCTTACGATATTCGTGTTTAGGCAAGACACGCAGCGACAGTTCCAGTACCATCGCTCCTTGTTCAGGATGGTACAGCTCCGCCTCAAACTGACACACAGAGCTGTTATCAAGCTCTGCAAAATATTGCTCAATTCGCGCTGCCGCTTCTTTTTGCCAATGGCGATATTGCCAAATCGGTAGATCACTTAGCGCATCATCTTGGTAAAGAATACTTTGCAGCTTGCTGTTGGTCGCAATCAACTGACCTGTGTGGTCGACAATGCCAATAAAGTGGTAACTCTGATCAAACACCATCTCAATCATGGTTTGATTATCACGCGCCAATTGCTCACTTTTTTTCAGCCGGCTGAGGTAGTAAATCAGACCAAAAATCACCATGCTTAACGCCAAAAACAGTACGCCAACCACACGAATTTCCGAGTGATACTTATCGGCAAACGACTCTGGTCGATTGATAAATACCGAAGCAAGTTCATCCTCCGCACCAAGGTTCCAATTCGATACTGCCTGATAATCTAGTTTGATCTCTTGTGCGCCTTGAATGATTGCGGGTAACGCAGCGTCGGGCTGTTCGAGAACTTTAAGTAATTGCTCTCCTACCTGCTGCCCGTGCATTCGCCCATTTTGCATAATGCCGCCAACAGCGCCTAACCCCAGCCCCATATCATGCGCCATGTAAATCGGCGCACCTGATGCTCGAGTCACTTTCTGTAAATCGCGTGCGGTGGTTACCCAGCCCATTTCATCACGATAAAACACCGCCAGAATGACACTGGAACGAGCATCTAACCCGCGGACAAATGCCATTAAATCTTGAAACGAATGCGGTACAACTTGCTCAACCTTGTTTTGCAATACCGCGTTGTTGACTAAAAACGCGTCCACTTGACCACGCACAACTTCACCAGTGTGCGAGTTATCGGTGACAATATAGATTTTCTTACCTTGACTTTGCAGGCGTTCGATAAGCGCAAGGTTGGCAGCAATGTCGATCTCTTCGGTCACTCCGGTGGCTCGCAACCCACGATGCATTGCTGGGTTGTAGTTGTTGATGCCACCAAAGATCACTGGTGTATTACCCAGTTCCGGCGCAAGCTTTTGCATCAGGTCGAGTGCGTTATTATCACTCACCACAACTGCAGCATAAGTCTCTTGTTTGAACTTGGTTTGATAAAGACGATATAGTTGCTCGAGATATTCCGCACTTTGTAAGCGCTTGGTATCGAGATACAGCACGCGAGGTTCAATGTCGCCATCTTGCAATGCTTCATCTAACCCTTGCTGAAAATGATCGGTCCAAAAGAAACCGTGATGATAAGAGTGAACGATAAGTACATCTTTACTTTTTGCTGCAGCAAAGGCACTGAATAAACAAGTAACAAATATGAGGCAAAAACGCACTTTAAGTTGCTCTTAAATTTAGGAATTCTACTGCACTCATAGTAACATTGTTGGTGTAAATTTGTACTTCACACATATCGAAAGAGCTGAGCAATATAGGAAAATTTATGCAAGTTCACGCAAATAAGTTGGACGACCTAGATAAAGCGATCTTGAAATCGCTGATGGCCGATGCACGTAAACCTTACGCAGAAATGGCCAAGGCGTTTAATGTTAGCCCAGCCACTATTCATGTGCGAATTGAAAAGATGAAAGCGGCGGAAGTCATTCAGGGCACCGAGGTGATCGTCGATACCAAAAAACTTGGCTATGATGTGTGCTGCTTTATCGGCATCAACCTCAATGCGGCACGTGATTATCACTCAGCGCTTGAGAAGTTAAACGCGCTAGAAGAGGTGGTGGAAGCCTACTACACCACTGGCGCCTACAATATCTTCGTCAAGCTAATGTGTCGCTCGATTGAAGAACTGCAATACGTGTTGATCGATAAACTGCAAGCGATCGATGAAGTGCAATCAACAGAAACACTGATCTCGCTACAAAATCCGATTAACCGCAACGTCAATCCATAAAAAAAGCTCGCCATTGGTGAGCTTTTCAAACGCTTATTTAGCGCGAGGCTAAATACTCTTTTAACTCTTCAACTGAAATCCCTTGATCAGAGATTTGTTTCGCTAACAGGTCAACTTGCTCATCTTTGCGCGACGCAATGACTTGCTGAAAGTGATAAACGATATCTCTCAGCATTGGCAGCGGTATTTGCTTCGCAGCACTTTGAATACGCTCACCACTTTGGTTGCCCAACTCGTTAAGTAATTTACCAAACATCACTTTTTCTGGAGAACTATCCAGTTGCTCCATTAGTCGAGCCATCTCGTACGTCGTTAAAGACATGTTTTGCTAAAATCCACCCGTAAAAAATTGAAGACTAAATATACACCGTTTTACTACGAAGTCATAGGCATAGTCGTCGGCAGGTAATCTCAGAAGAAATTATTGCGCAGCAACTTGGTGCCATGCACGAGCCGGTTTGGTAAACAGAATACAAAACCAAGGCAACACAATCAGCATTTGAATCGCAATCATCACTTTAGGTTCAAGACCCGTCATTTGCACGATGCCAATCACTAAGCCAGAACCACTCATTTGGAACAAGCCTAACAACGCCGCAGCTGTGCCCGCTTTATCGCCAAATGGCGCCAGTGCTTTACCTGCGGCTGCACCTAGAATCCATGCAAAGCCAATCGATGAAAGAAACACAGGCAACATAAACGCAATTGGGCTCGCAACATCCGCCAGTGCCAGCATCAGCACACCTGCAACCATCAGAATTGCCAAGCCAATTAACAAGGTCGCACGTGTACCTAATCGATCCATACATTTTGGCGCCGTCATACTGGCAGTGATATTCAGCGCGGCATTAATACCAAACCAGAAGGTAAACTGGTTCATGTCTAAACCCAGTTGTCCCATCAGCACAACTGGCGCTGACGTCACATAGGCAAGAATCACTGCCATCGCTAACATACATAGACTAGCGTGGAATAAGAATGATGGTGTTTGCAGGATATCTAGGTAACGACGTAAGCGAAATACCGGCTCTTGGCTTGCTTGTGGGTTGGTCTCCTTCATGCTCACGAACAGCAGTGCAAACACCACCAACGCATACAAAGCCATAAAACTAAAATTACTACGCCAACCAAACTGCTGGGTTAGCCAGCTGCCGAGGATCGGTGCTAACGCTGGAATAAAACAGATCGCACCATTTAGGTAGCTGATCATGCGCCCGCTCTTTTCTGGACCAAATAGATCGCGAACTGTTGCAAAGGCTGCTACCGATGTCGCGCACGCACCTAAGCCTTGTAGCATTCGAGCAACTAGCATCCACTCGATATTCTGAGCACCCCACGCCAATAGAGCACTCAAACCGTAGATACTAATACCACCTAATGCAACAGTTCGACGTCCAAGTTTATCTGCCAAAGGACCGGCAAATAGCTGACCGATACCCATAGCAAATAAAAACCAAGTGATCGTCCCTTGAGTTAATGCATGTTCCACATGAAACGCTTCAGACATCAATGGTAAGGCAGGTAGATAAATATCGATGGCTAAAGGGCTAAATAGCACTAATAGAGTTAACAGCGCCATTTGCGATTTTTTCGGAGTGTATGAAGTATGCATTGAAACAACTAAACGATTAAATAATGAAATTGGCGCTAGTCTAAGTTAGGCTAGATATTACTTCCAATGACATTAAATCATCTCAGTTATTCTAATTAGGAATACCAATGAATATCGAAAAACTTGCGCGTATTGACCTCAATTTGCTGGTTTGCCTAAAGGTGTTACTAGAGGAGCTCAACGTTACGCGTGCCGCCAGTCGCCTATGCTTATCGCAATCTGCGGTAAGTAAGAACTTAGCCAAGCTACGAACCCAGTTTGATGACCCGCTTTTCGTCCGTACTTCCCATGGCTTAACCGCCACACCCAAAGCGCTATTCTTAAAGCCTAAGCTCGATAACCTGATCCACCAATTGGAGATCCTCACCCAACCAGAGCAATTTACACCTGACTCGAGCGATTACCGCTTTCAAATCGCTGCCGTCGAAAGTGTCTACCCACTAATCTTGCCGCACTTTTTACCGCATATTTTTAAACAAGCGCCCAATGTCACCATCAGTACCCATCCGTGGAATGAGCAAACTTTTCCACTCATGCAGCGTGGCGAAATCGATCTTGGGATCACTGGTAAAGATATCGACATTAACGATGCCAAGCTCACCATGCTGCCGCCAAGCGACATCTGTGAACAGGAAATCTATCGCGATAACCAAGTGTGCTTAATTCGCAATAACCATCCCGCGTTAAGCCAACCATGGAACCTTGAGAACTACCTCAAACAGCGCCACGTACAAGTTCGTTGTGATGGTAACGATCGCTGGCTACTCGATTATCGCCTCGCAGACATGGGCCGCGAGCGAGATATCGCTATTACCGTGCCCGACTTCAACAGTGCGGCTAGTTTATGTAGCTATACCGATTTTATTTTTACCGCGCCAAGCCACTTTATTCAGTTGGCGGCAAAGCAGCTCAACTTGACTGTGTTGCCGTTACCGATGGAGTTTCCACCTATGGCTTACACTCTGTTTTGGCATCGCGATCGTGAGAATGACCCTGCTCTATCTTGGCTAAGAACCATGATCCGCGATAAAACCAACGCGCTGAGATAAACTTGCCGGCAAAGGCTCGGTGAAAACCAAGCAATGACAAATAGGCTTCAGCTAGTATTTGCAGCAGTTGGGTAAAAAGAGTAGCTTATTCGCCAAGGTCGTCGTGAGTTGCGACCACAACAAATTGAAGGATTAAAACGATGCTTACAACTACTGAACAGCGTTTGAATGCCATTAGAGAATGGCTTGTTCAGCATAACCTTGATGCTTTATTGGTTCCTCATGAAGACGAATACTTAGGTGAATATGTGCCTGCGCATAACGAACGTCTTCACTGGCTAACAGGCTTTACCGGCTCAGCAGGTGTTGCGGTTATTACTCGCGACAAAGCCGCTATTTTTGTTGATGGTCGCTACACGGTACAAGTTACCAAACAAGTACCTGCAGAGCTGTTCGAATATCGCCACCTAATCAATGAACCAGCATTGGATTGGGTAACAGAACAAGTTGCTGTTGGCGGTAAAGTGGCGATTGACCCTCGCATGCACAATGGTGCTTGGCTAGAAGGTGCGCAAGCGAAGCTAGCGAAGAACCACCAACTAGAAATTCTGGCTAGCAATCCAATTGATGAACTTTGGTCTGACCGACCAGCGCCAGTACTGTCTGATGTGCGTCTAATGCCAACCGAGTCTGTCGGCCAATCAAGCCAAGAGAAACGCTCGCAGATCGCAGCACTAATCGCGAAGCAAGGTGCCGACAGCGCAGTGATTACTGCTCTCGATTCAATTTGTTGGTTACTCAATATCCGTGGCTTAGATGTATCTCGCCTGCCAGTGTTACTCTCTCATGCTATTTTGCATACTAACGGCGCGGTTGAATTTTTCTTAGACCCAGCACGTATTCCTGCTGAGTTTGCACAGCATGTTGGTCAAGACGTAACTGTCTACCACCCTGAGCAGTTACAAGCACAACTCGAAGCACTAAATGGTAGTAAGGTCCTCGTTGACCCCGCGACCAGTAACGCTTGGGTGAAATTGGTACTGCAAAATGCAGGCGCTCAAGTAATTAGTGCTGCCGATCCGTGCTTAATGCCAAAAGCGGCAAAAAACGCGACCGAAATTGCAGGTATTAAAGCGTGTCATATTCGTGATGGCGTTGCGATGGTCAAATTCTTAAGCTGGTTAGAGAGTGAGGTTGCCAAAGGTAACTTGCATAATGAGGCTGTGCTGGCTGAGCAACTTGAGTCGATTCGTCGCCAAGACCCAACCTTAATGGATCTAAGCTTTGATACTATTTCTGCTGCTGGCAGTAACGCGGCAATGTGTCATTACAACCATGAGAACCAACCTGAGCCAGGTCAGTTAACTATGGATAGCTTGTACTTAGTGGATTCCGGCGGTCAATACCTTGATGGCACCACTGATATCACGCGTACCATCGCCATCGGTCAGCCAAGCGCAGAGATGATCAAACAATTCACACTTGCGCTAAAAGGTCACATCGGCATCGCGCGTGCACGCTTTCCACAAGGTACTCGTGGCTATCAAATCGATACACTTGCTCGTCAACATCTATGGGCAGAAGGCTTCGATTACGACCACGGTACCGGTCATGGTGTTGGTCACTTCCTCAGTGTGCATGAAGGTCCGGCAAGCATCTCGAAAAGACAAATTGATGTGCCTTTAGTTGAAGGTATGGTGCTGTCTAATGAACCGGGCTACTACCGTGCTGAGCAATTTGGTATTCGTATTGAGAACTTGGAGCTGGTTGTTGAACTGCCAACACAAGGCGATTTCTCAGTGCTAACGTTTGAGTCGCTAACGCGCTGTCCAATCGACCTACGTAATATCGATGTCAACCTGCTAACTCGCCCTGAACTCGCTTGGTTAAATAGCTACCATGACAAAGTATGGCAAGATCTTAGTCCTTTAATTGACGATGAAACTGTCAAACAGTGGCTGCGCGAAGCAACTCGATCGTTAAACCACTAAATCAGTGACTTGGCCAACCAGTCATCGATAAACAAAAGGCTCCGTAAGGAGCCTTTTATGTTTCACGTGAAACATTCCTTGTCTGCTAACCAGAATAAGCAGAATGCCAATCTCGCCAAACCGGAGCAAAACCTTTACTGCGAATCATCGCTTCTACGGTCGCAGCACTGCGCTCATCACTGATTTCAAATTGCTCCAACTCTTCCTCTTGCAGAGCATAACCACCCGGCTGAGTTTTAGACGCAGCAGATAAACTAGTGATGCCCAGTGGCAATACATTATCGCGAAACACTTCACTCTCGCGGGTAGACAACGAAAGCTCAACTTCAGGGTTCAATAAACGGTAAGCACAAATTAGCTGTACTAGCTGTTTATCACTCATCAACGATTTAGGCTGTAAGGCTCCCGCACAAGGTCGCAAACGAGGAAACGATATCGAATAGCGCGTCTGCCAATAGGTTCGCTCTAAGTATTCAAGATGCGCGGCAACGTAGAAACAATCGGTGCGCCAATCTTCTAAGCCAATTAAGGCACCAATACCTATCTTATCAATTCCCGCTTTTGCTAGCCGATCGGGTGTTTCTAGTCGAAACTCAAAGTTAGTTTTATTGCCGCGCAAGTGGTGCTGTGCATAAGTCGAAGGATGATAGGTTTCTTGATAGACCATAACCGCATCAAGTCCTAAGCTTTTTAATTCCGCATATTCATGCTGCGCTAAAGGCTGCACTTCCATAGCGAGATAATTAAAGTGTGGTTTAATGACAGGGAGCATCTGACGAAAGTAATTCATTCCCACCTTGGTTTCATGCTCACCGGTTACCAGCAATACACTATCAAACTTCATGGCTTTAATGGCATTAATCTCCGCCTCCACTTCCTGCGCATTCAGCGTACGACGTTTAATGCGATTCTCCATTGAGAAGCCACAATAAGTACATGCATTCGCGCATAAGTTAGAAAGATATAACGGGATATACAACGACATGGTGTTACCAAATCGTTTACGCGTTAAAGCAAAAGAGGCTTGTGCCATCTGCTCTAAGTAAGGTTCCGCAGCCGGAGAGATCAACGCCTTGAAGTCCTCAAGATTTCGCTTGGGCTTGCTTAAGGCGCGTTCCACATCGTCAGCGGTTTTGCTCAAAATAGACAGCGAAATATCGTCCCAATTGAGTTGATTGAACTGCTGTAAAAAGCTCATCACGCCTCCTACTGTTCTAGAAATGCCGTTAATGGACTGGAGGCTACCGCATGAGAAACCCGCCCAGCCAAACCAGATTGATAGGCAAAGTGACCCGCTTCAACTGCCAGTTTAAACGCCTTAGCCATCATCACGGGCTTCTGAGCAGCGGCAATCGCGGTATTGACTAACACCGCATCTGCACCCATTTCCATTGCTTTAGAGGCGTGAGATGGCGCACCGATCCCAGCATCAACAATCACAGGTACTCGTGCTTGGTCGATGATAATTTCAAGAAAGTCACGTGAAACGATGCCTTTGTTAGAACCAATAGGCGCACCAAGCGGCATCACTGCGGCACAACCTACTTCCTCAAGCCGCTTACACAACACAGGATCGGCATGGCAGTAAGGCAGCACCACAAAGCCATCACGCACTAACTGTTCTGCAGCCTTAAGCGTCTCAATAGGGTCTGGCATGAGATACTTTGGATCCGGATGAATTTCTAATTTGAGCCAATTAGTGCCCAAAGCTTCACGTGCAAGATGCGCGGCAAACACCGCATCTTGCGCCGTTTTTGCGCCCGAGGTGTTCGGTAAGAGGTTAACTCCAGCAGCGATCAGAGGCTGCAAAATATCGTCTTGCTTGTCGTTTACATCTACGCGTTTTAACGCCATGGTTGCCAATTGCGAACCAGAAGCCTTGATCGCTTGCGCCATAATTTCACTATTGGCGAACTTACCCGTGCCAGTGAATAACCGCGATTCAAAACTTCTATCGGCGATGGTTAATGGTGATATAAGACTCATGCTTAGCCTCCTGCTATCGCTTGAAAAAGAGCAATCTGATCACCTTGGTTAACGGTTGTGTTCGACCACTCACTTTGGGGAATCACTTGATTATTGATGGCAAAAACACACCCTGTCGCTGGCAAGCCGAGTAAGCTAATGATCTGACCTAGGTGGCTATTACGAGCAACAACTTGAGTCTGTTGATTAATCGTAATGGTGATATCTGTACTGTTAGGATTAGTCATGAATACCCTCCTCAACCTGTGCGGCGCAAACCGAGCAGTGACTATCTTTAGCAATACTGATTAACTGCCACTGCATCGCTTTACCATCAAACAAATGAAGCTGATTGGTGGCAACAAAGAACTGCTCGAGTGCGAGTTTTTGGATCGCAGCCAATGCTTGATAGTTACCCAACATGCCCACCACGGGTCCTAATACTCCGCTCTCACTGCAAGACTTGGGATCTGGCAGCTCATCAAATGGATAGAGACAACGGTAACACCCTGCACTAACCTGATAATCGAACACCGCAAACTGACCCTGCCAACCCACTGCCGCCGCCGAAATCAGCGGTGTCTTTTGCTGAAAGCAGACACGATTCACTAACTGTCGAGTCGCTAAATTATCGCTACAATCGAGCACGACATCAGCTAACATTACTTCAAGGCTAAGCTGCGCCTCATCCATACGCCGCGCGATACTACGCAACTGAACATCAGGATTAAGCTGGGACAACTGGCGAGAAATGGCATCGACCTTACCACTGTCTATATCGTAACTACGGTAAGCGATCTGCCTATGTAGATTGCTGGCTTCAACATTGTCGTCATCAACCAGCACCAACCGTCCTGCACCTGCACCCGCTAGATAAAGCGCTGCCGCACTGCCCAAACCGCCACAACCGATGATCAATACATGTGACTGGAATAAACGTTGCTGACCGATTTCCCCCAATTCTCGCAACGCAACTTGGCGTTGATATCGAAGAAACTGATTGTCAGTTAACATCCGTTACCTCCTCAACTCGCTGCCATCTACTTTGCATAATGTCGCCAAACCGCGTGATGACCTTTTGCGGTTCATCAGCCAAAGTAATCGCTCTGACCACGGCTAAACTAGTTACGCCACAACGCCACACTCGTTCAGCATTGCTCAAATCAATGCCACCGATAGCTACGGTAGGATAGCCAAACTGTTTATCTATACTCGTGCCGTACTGATTAGGAATGGTATTAATCAGTGCTTGATAAAGCGCCAGTCGTACTAATCCCTGAGGTTTAGATGGCATCTGCTTGGTGGTGGTTGGAAATATATGCCCAAGGGCAATATAGCTAGGTTTCAGTTGCACGATACGCAACAATTCATAATAGCCGTGGGTAGATAAACCCAATCGGATATTGGCAGTTTGCAGCTGAGAGATATTTGATACTTCGAGATCTTCCTGCCCTAGATGGACACCATAAGCATTATGCTTAAGCGCAAGTTGCCAATAGTCATTGATAAATACTTGGGCTTGATGCCGCTTGCCTAGTTCGATCGCAGCGATGACTTGCTGTTCTAAATCGGGTGTATCGGGATCTTTAATTCTCAGTTGAACGGTTTTGATACCAAGCTCAAGCAGCTTTGCCAACCAATCTAAACGGTCGACGACGGGATACAAAGCTAACTTATCTTGCTCAACATGGCTGAATTGTTCTAAATCTGTCGTGGCGCGCCAGCCGACTTTGATACCTAAACCTTGATGTTCTAGAACAGGTTTAGGAAAGCAACGATAGTCTACCGGCCATGTTTCACGTGAAACATTGGTCTTGGCACGAGCAAGCATCAGCGCATCTTCGAGGGGAAAGTCGAGACTAAGTAAAGCGATCAGCCAAGCAAAATGAGAGTCAAAATTTGCCTGATTCGACTCACGCACATAACTAGTTGCCCGCACTTCGTTGTTAATAGGATGAGTCCAAACATCTAAGCAAACATCACCATCTTGAACGCCGATGTATGCGGTATTGTGCTTGAGTGGTTGGCTAAATTTGTCACTAAAATAGTTAATATATAAATCACATTCAGGTGATGAACACGACCATAAATCACTGCCGATGGCGAGCTCAGAGCTTTCGGTCTTGATCAACAGATTCTGAGTCAGGCTTACGCCTAACTCAATGTAATCGATAGCCAAGCCTTGTTGCTTGGCTACCAATAGGGCCTGTTGAATCTCACCGGTTAACGCAATCTTAGTCGACGGAACCAGTATTGAGACCATAATTACTCTGCCTCTGAACTGACCGCTGGATGATAGAGTTCAGATCCAGTTGCACGAAACTCAGCAGATTTTTGGCGCATGCCTTCAAGTGGGTCATCAAGCATTTTTATCTCAATCGCTTGATCAGCTGCGACTTGCTCGGTGTCTTTAGCGTACTCACGCACTTCTTGAGATATTTTCATCGAACAAAATTTAGGACCACACATTGAGCAAAAGTGTGCAACTTTTCCAGACTCTTGCGGCAAGGTTTCATCATGGAAACTGCGTGCCGTTTCTGGGTCGAGCGACAAGTTAAACTGATCTTCCCAACGGAACTCAAAGCGAGCTTTCGACAGAGCGTTATCACGCACTTGTGCCCCTGGATGACCTTTTGCCAAATCTGCGGCATGCGCCGCGAGCTTATAAGTAATCAAGCCAGTCTTCACATCTTCTTTGTTTGGTAAACCAAGGTGCTCTTTCGGCGTCACATAGCACAACATGGCACAGCCATACCAACCAATCATGGCTGCACCGATACCAGAAGTAATATGGTCATACCCTGGAGCAATGTCGGTAGTAAGCGGTCCCAACGTATAGAAAGGGGCTTCATGACAGTGCTCAAGCTGCTCTTCCATATTTTCCTTAATCATGTGCATCGGCACATGACCCGGACCCTCAATAATCACTTGTACATCGTATTCCCAAGCAATCTTGGTGAGCTCTCCGAGAGTTCTAAGTTCTGCGAACTGTGCTTCATCATTGGCATCAGCAACCGAGCCTGGACGCAACCCATCACCAAGCGAAAGCGCCACATCATACTTAGCGCAGATCTCACAAATTTCGCGGAAGTGGGTATAAAGGAAGCTTTCTTGATGATGAGCTAAACACCACTTGGCTATGATAGAGCCACCACGAGAGACAATGCCTGTAACGCGTTTTGCTGTCATCGGTACGTAACGAAGCAACAGACCGGCATGAATAGTAAAGTAGTCGACGCCCTGCTCTGCTTGCTCAATCAAAGTGTCACGCATCACTTCCCAATTTAGGTTTTCCGCAATGCCATTTACTTTCTCAAGTGCTTGATACATTGGTACAGTCCCGATTGGCACTGGGCTATTACGTAAAATCCATTCACGCGTTTCGTGAATATTACGTCCGGTCGAGAGGTCCATCACCGTATCGCCACCCCAACGTGTCGACCACACCAGTTTCTCGACTTCTTCTTCGATTGAAGATGTCACAGATGAGTTACCGATGTTAGCGTTCACTTTCACCAAGAAATTACGCCCAATAATCATTGGTTCAGACTCTGGGTGGTTAATATTTGATGGGATGATGGCGCGACCTTCAGCAACCTCTTTACGCACAAATTCAGGGGTAATATCTTTCGGTAGATTGGCACCAAAAGCCTGACCTGGATGCTGCTGAGTAAGCACTTGATCGCGATAACGGGCACGCCCCATGTTTTCGCGTAATGCGATATATTCCATTTCAGGGGTGATCGTACCCTGACGCGCGTAATGCAGCTGAGTGACGCATTGACCATGCTTAGCACGTCTTATTCGTGGTAGATTGCCATAACGCAGCTCATCAAGAGTCTCATCCTCTAGACGCTCTTTGGTATACACTGAACTCACATCATCAAGAATTTCAGTATCACTGCGCTCTTCAATCCACTGCTCACGAAGCTTAGGTAAGCCACTATAAAGGTCGATTTGGTGCTCAGGATCGGTATAGAGACCCGAGGTGTCATAAACACGAATAGGCTCGTTAGGTTCAAATACAGGCGCTTCTTTGGTGCCTCCTACTAGGCTATCTGCCAAAGAAATTTCACGCATCGGCACTCGAATATCAGGACGGGAACCCTCAACGTAAACCTTATGCGAATTTGGGTAAGGTTGTACTGAGAGAGTATCAATAAACTGTTTAGCTTCCAGTCTCGCTTGCTTGCGAATCGACATAGCATTTTTCCTTGCTCATTTTTTATAAACGTATGGGATAAAAATGCTTGGCGGAACGGTATGACAAGAGGTATCGAAATTTAGGTTGTGACAACCTAAGAACAACATCGATTGGTTGATAGGTACACTAGCTGGATCAAGATCGCTAGCAATATTATCTTCTCCTGTTCCCTTCGCAGATTCTAATCTGATCAGGTTCAACGGATCCCGAATTAACGGTCTCAGCCAAATGGCACTCCGACAAGTGATTCGATTATAAGCAATCAACAGGTCGAATCCAAGCCGACCTGTGCCAAATTCTTTAAATTATTGTTAAGATTTAATAAGCAGTTGGAAACCTAACCAAGCAGCTGAAATACTTAAAAAGACGTTAAGCACAACATTAAGCCCCATCTTAAAGAAAGCACCTTGTTGCATCAGTAATACATTATCCATCGAGAATGTCGAAAACGTCGTTAACGCACCGAGAAAACCAAGACCGATGATCTGGCGCCAAGGTTCAATCGACATGATTTCACTTTCAAATGCCGCTATCAGTAGCCCCATAATAAATGAACCCACAACGTTAACAGTAAGTGTCCCGTAAGGGAAACCACGCCCTAACAGGGCAACACAAAGCTCTGAGACAAGATAGCGAGAACACGCACCAAAAGCGCCACCAAGAGCAATAAAACCTAAAATGGAAAGCTGTCCCATAAATCCCCCAAAACTGTAAGTGGCTATATTGTAGCCATAACCTACAAAATTTCGAGTCTACAAACTAAATATTCACCCAACAAAAGAGAAGATATTGAAAAAGTTACAGTAGTCACTTTAACGGATAACGGATAACGGAGTTTGGAACGCTGCGCTACGGATGCGGGAGAAGAGCAAGAGCAAGGGAGTTGAGAATTGAGAGTCGAGAAGCGCTCGTTGGAATATAGAATTAAAAAGACAGGTTAGAGATCGCTTCTTCAAAGTGAAGTATCGAAGAGGCTGAACGTTCCCGCATCTCGGAACGAAGTGATCCCGAAACGCAGTATCGCAGTCATTTCCCCTCTCGAAGTGATGCAGCATAGATGCTGAACGTTCCCGCATCTCGAAGAGAGATATCTTAGATATCGAACGTTCTAATTTCGTTTCTACCAGAAACGAAAAAGGCTCCAGCATTTCTGCTAGAGCCTTCGAATATGGTCGGGGTGGAAGATTCGACCGGGCTTGCGTACAAGCTCCCAACACTTGCTTTGCAAAAGCAATAGATGCGAAAAAGCCCCAGCATTGCTGCTGAGGCTTCGTATATGGCAGGGGTGGAGAGATTCGAACTCCCAACACGCGGATTTGGAATCCGCTGCTCTGCCAATTGGAGCTACACCCCTGTAGAAACTACAGTTTATCACATTGTAGATTCAAAAAAACCTCGCAAAAGCGAGGTTTTCGAATAAGTGGCGGAGTGGACGGGACTCGAACCCGCGACCCCCGGCGTGACAGGCCGGTATTCTAACCAACTGAACTACCACTCCGCAGTGGCTTACTCGCTATTAAGCAAGTGTCCATAATATAAAGCCTGGCGATGTCCTACTCTCACATGGGGAAACCCCACACTACCATCGGCGCTAATTCGTTTCACTTCTGAGTTCGGC
>NZ_QLYZ01000025.1 GCF_003350325.1 Vibrio rhodolitus
GTTGGAGTGTCGTACTCTACGTGTGAAGTAGAGATTGTGATACCGCGCTCACGCTCTTCTGGAGCGTTATCGATAGATGCGAAGTCACGAGCAGCACCGCCGTAAACTTTTGCAAGAGTAGTACAGATAGCTGCAGTTAGAGTTGTTTTACCGTGGTCAACGTGGCCGATAGTACCAACGTTTACGTGCGGTTTTACACGTTCAAATTTTTCTTTAGACATGAGTTGTCCCTCTAGGTACGGATTTAAGTGGCGCAAAAGACCACGTAACCAAACTTATTGGTGATAAAGTATATATCAAAAGGAAAATTTTGCTTTGAGAGCTGGTGCTGATACCCAGAGTCGAACTGGGGACCTCATCCTTACCAAGGATGCGCTCTACCGCCTGAGCTATATCAGCAACAAATTGTGATTGGAGCGGGCAGCGGGAATCGAACCCGCATCATCAGCTTGGAAGGCTGAGGTAATAGCCATTATACGATGCCCGCACACGTAACTCTTCGAGCTATTTCCTAAAGAATATGGTGGAGGGGGACGGATTCGAACCATCGAAGGCAGTGCCGGCAGATTTACAGTCTGCTCCCTTTGGCCACTCGGGAACCCCTCCAAATTTTTAGCCATTCTCGCTTCCCTGTTTCTAAAACAGGAGGGAATGGTGCCGACTACCGGAATCGAACTGGTGACCTACTGATTACAAGTCAGTTGCTCTACCTACTGAGCTAAGTCGGCATAAGTGGTGCGCATTCTATTGAATGATTTTCTAGCTTGCAATAGCTAATTTGAAAAAAGTAAAATTTTTGCCTAGATTCCACTCATTTGCTGAAATTTCGCACAGTTTTACGCAGAAAATAGTGAATGCCGCATGCTTGTGATTTGCTTTCTAATCCGCTTGATGTATTTTCGCAACTTCTAAGCGACAAAAACAGTTAGGATAACTATGACGCCATACCTCTCTTTTACTCGGCAACAGTGGGCTGAATTGCGCAATTCAGTGCCGATGACATTGTCCGAAGCAGATCTAAAAGAGCTGCAAGGTGTCAATGAGAGCCTAACCATGGAAGAGTCGGTGGAGATCTACCTGCCGCTCGCTCGTTTACTTAACCTGTATATTTCTGCGCGCCAAAGCCGCAACTCAGTTTTGCAGAACTTTCTTGGTGCCACCAATAGTGCGCCGCCGTTTATTATCGGCATTGCCGGCAGTGTCGCGGTGGGTAAAAGTACCACGGCTCGCTTGCTTAAGGCCCTGCTCTCTCGCTGGAGTGACCACCCAAAAGTCGAGTTGGTCACCACCGATGGTTTCCTTTACCCGAAAAAAGTGCTCGACGAGCGCGGTATTATGCACCGCAAAGGCTTTCCTGAGTCATACGATATCAAGCGCTTAGTTGAATTTGTTTCTGACATCAAAGCCGGTAAGCCCAACTTACAAGTGCCCGTCTATTCGCACATTACTTACGATATTACCGATGAAGTCAAAATCGTTGATCGCCCAGATGTGTTAATTATTGAAGGGTTGAACGTTTTGCAAAGTGGTATGGACTACCCGCACGATCCTCATCGCGTCTTCGTCTCTGACTTTTTAGACTTCACTTTGTATGTCGACGCTGAAACCGATGTGATTGAGAACTGGTATGTCGAGCGCTTTTTGAAATTCCGCCAAGGCGCTTTCACGCAACCGGGATCCTACTTTAGTCACTACACACAGTTAACCGAGCAAGAAGCGGTCGATAAAGCGCGCGCCATTTGGCGTAGCATCAACGGGATCAATCTCGAAGAGAACATCTTGCCGACCAAAGGACGCGCGCAACTTGTACTTAAAAAAGGCGCCAGTCACTTAGTCGAAGAAATCCTACTGCGTAAGTAAAGCGCGACTTCGCCAAGCACACAAAGCAAAAGAGCAAGCCACTGGCTTGCTCTTTTCACGTTAGTATAATGAATTAAACTGGCTCAGAACCATATTTATTCTCACCTGGCTGACCTTTTAGAAAGCCACACTCAACCAAAATCCACACACCACATACCAATGCCGCAAGAGATGTCACCATTTGTAGCGTTGAGGTTTCTACAGGCACGCCAGCATCTGCCGCCGGCATCGTCATACGTCCGATGATCAAGGGAATATTGAGTAGCAACCACCAGCTCGATTTACCTCGGTCATGCCAGCGTTTTGCAGTGATCGCCAGATCAGGAATCAACACCAAAATCAAAAAAACTGGCAAAATCAAATGCGCCAAAGATGGGAACAATGCATTCATCCCAATCCCAAATCCGACGATAGTAAAGTAATAGAAAATATTCCAAGTCCAATAGACTTTGCGTCCTATACGACCTTGAAAGGAAAACAGTAACTCTTTCATTGACATCTTACATACCTAAATGGGTGGCTAATTGACCACTTTTTGAAAACACTCTCGGTCCATATCACGTATGTTGATGGTTAAGCTACGAATATGACTGGCTTGCTGCTGCAAAACCGACATAAGCAAACGGGATAACTCTCGTTTTTGATCAGCACTGCGACCATCTAACAGCTCAAACGTCACATGGATAAAGTCTACACTATCAGCTTCTTCACCAATCAGCCAATCGTGATAGCGACGGGCACGCGATTTCAGCGACGGTGTATCGAACAACGCAGATTGTAGCGCAGCATGATGTAAGTCTTCCAACAAACGTTGAATGTTGACTCGCTCTTCAACGGAATTGGAATATTCCATGACTAGATGTGGCATAACGTCCCCTGTAAATCGCCTTTAGTTAGGCACTAATACCAATTTCCCTCACAGATGCCGAGTCTGTTGCTATCATTCTGTCTAAGAGATCACTGATAGCACCTCGCTCGCCCCCTTTGACACAATTTGTCTCTGACAGCGAGTTAGATCCTAAATAAGAAATGATACGGGTCATGATCTACAAGATTTATTCTGTTATATTCTTACGTAGATTTTTTACATTAACGCTTTAATTTAAATATGGAGATATTCCTATGCGTCGTCCTGTAGTGATGGGTAACTGGAAACTTAATGGCAGCAAAGCAATGGTTAAAGAGCTGCTAACTGGTCTTAACGCTGAGCTTGAAGGCGTTGAAGGTGTTGACGTGGCAGTTGCTCCACCAGCACTTTACATCGATCTAGCTGAACAGCTAATCGCAAAAGGCGGTAACAAGATCATCCTTGGTGCACAAAACACTGACCTAAACAACAGCGGTGCATTCACTGGCGACATGTCTCCAGAAATGTTGAAAGACTTCGGTGCTTCTCACATCATCATCGGTCACTCAGAGCGTCGTGATTACCACAACGAATCTGACGAGTTCATCGCGAAGAAATTCAACTTCCTAAAAGAGAACGGTCTAACGCCTGTTTTCTGTATCGGTGAATCTGAAGCACAAAACGAAGCTGGCGAAACTGAAGCTGTATGTGCACGTCAAATCAACGCAGTGATCGACACTTACGGTGTTGAAGCGCTAAACGGTGCAATCATCGCTTACGAACCAATCTGGGCTATCGGTACTGGTAAAGCAGCAACAGCTGAAGATGCACAACGCATCCACGCTTCTATCCGCGCACTAATCGCAGCGAAAGACGAAGCAGTAGCTGAGCAAGTAATCATCCAGTACGGCGGCAGCGTTAAACCAGAAAACGCTGAAGCTTACTTCTCACAACCAGACATCGACGGTGCTCTAGTTGGTGGTGCTTCTCTAGACGCTAAGAGCTTCGCGGCAATCGCTAAAGCAGCTGCGGCAGCAAAAGCTTAATTTTCGCCTTCATTGTCGAAAATAGATTCAAAGGTCAGCCTCGGCTGACCTTTTTGCTACCTACTCAAACAACAATTATAGTTTGCGGCAAATTCACACCTTTGCCCTATCACCTGCGCGGTGAATCAAGTATTCTACGCTTTTCCCCTAGTTCGACTACTTTATGCACGATAAACATGGTCTATTGACCGGCTCGATCCCTAAAGTGCTGCGGCAGATGACCATTCCAATGACGGTTGGCATGATCGCCATCTTAATGTTCAATTTAGTCGATACCTTTTTTATCTCCTTGCTCGGTACTCAAGCGCTGGCGGCAGTCAGCTACACCTTCCCAGTTACCTTTACGGTTAACTGCATTACCATGGGCATTGGCGTAGGACTATCAACCACCATTGGTCGCCTGCTGGGTCAGCGCCAAGCGCAAGATGCCGCGCGCGTGACCAGTCACGGACTGCTGCTCGCCGTAGCGCTAGTCACGCTAGCCTCCACATTGGGCTTACTTACCATTGAACCGCTTTTCCTTGCACTGGGCGCAGAAGCCAAACTGATCCCGCTGATTGAGCAGTATATGGCTATTTGGTACTTCTCAATCCCACTGCTAGTGATTCCTATGGCGGGCAACAGCGCAATTCGCGCCACGGGGGATACCAAAACACCGGCAAAAATCATGATGTTGGCAGGGCTTATTAATGGCGTACTCGACCCGCTGCTGATCTTTGGCTACGGTCCTTTTCCTGAGCTCGGCATCCAAGGTGCAGCCATCGCCAGTGCGGTAAGTTGGTTTGGCGCGTTAATTGGTTCGCTCTATGTGTTGATCAAACGTGAGAAGTTGCTTGCTTGGCCGCACTTCGCTTACCTGGTCGATGATTGCAAGATGATCCTTAAAATTGGCACGCCAGCCGGGCTATCAAATGCGATGTCACCGCTTTCTGGTGCGCTGCTGATGATGATCTTATCGACGCACGGCACCTCGGTGGTAGCTGCCTATGGCGCGGCGCAGCGCATTGAATCTATTTTGATTTTAGTATTGATGTCGCTAACCTCTGCCCTATCGCCATTTATGGCGCAAAACTTTGGCGCAGATAATCCACAGCGCAGCTTTGCGGGGCTTTTCCTTAGCATGCGCTTTGCCATCGCTTTCCAACTGGTGATCTTTATTATGATGGTACCGCTCAGCATTCCGCTTTCAGCCATGTTCTCGCAAGAGCAAGCAGTACAAAACCAGCTGTGGCATTACCTCATTGTGGTGCCGTTTAGCTACGGATTTCAGGGGATCATGATGATGCTGGTTTCCGGTCTCAACGCGATGCATCAACCAATTAAAGCTTTTCAATGGAGCGCAATGCGTTTATTCCTCTTCACCCTACCATTGGCGTGGTTAGGCGGTGTCTGCTACGACGTTGAAGGGGTGTTCTTTGGGATTGCTGTCGGCAACATTTTGGGGGGGAGCTTAAGCTACCTCTATGCATTAAGGCTGCGCGACCAGTATCGCCATCTTTCTGCCTAGCCAAAACTTGAGATGTAAAAAAGCCAGCTTGAATAGCTGGCTTTTATCTATCTTGGTGACTTACTTAGCAACTTATCGCTCTTCGTCCTCAACATCATCTTCATCGAGTTCAAGATCAATATTAAGCGGCTCTTGAGAAAGAATGACACCAGTATTATCTGCATACAGGTAATCTTCTGGGATAAACGTTACGCCACCGAAGTTAACCGGTACATCGATTTCACCTTCACCTTTATTGGTGGCGCCAACAGGAATCGATGCTAAAGCTTGAATACCAATGCTCATGTCTTCCAGCTCATCGACTTCACGCACGCAGCCATAAACCACAATGCCTTCCCATTCGTTCTCTTCTGCCAGCGCAGCAATCTCTGCATCGACCAATGCGCGACGTAATGAACCACCACCGTCAACCAGCAGGACTCGACCTACGCCATCTTGCTCAAGAACATCGCGAATAATGCCGTTATCTTCAAAACATTTTACCGTTGTGATTTGACCGGCAAACGACGCACTACCGCCGAAATTACTAAACATAGGTTCAACTACATCCACTTGATCTAAGTAGATGTCGCATAATGCTGACGTATTGTATTCCATAGCATTTCTTCTCATCGCATTGGTCATATAGATCGAGTATATCCAGTCACTTTGTCATTGCAATGACAAGCTGAATTTAACTCACCAGAGTTTGAGCTATAACCACTCCCGCAAACAGCAAGTTGGTTACCAGCGAACACTTCACTACCACCGGCATCATTGGCGCAATTTGCGCAGGCTGCTCAGCGAGCCAAACCGCTTTGCCGTGCTTAAAAGTCACCATCAGACTGAGTAAAAATGGCAACATCACCCACACTGGTGATGGCTGCAGCAGCAGATAAGCAATAAACGCACACACAGCACCAGCAAGCAGGACAAAGTGATACTGCTTGGCACGCTGTTGCCCTAAGCGTACTGCGACGGTGCGCTTACCGCACAATTCGTCGTTTTCAATATCACGCATATTATTGATATTGAGCACCGCTACCGCGAGTAGACCGCAGCCAATTGCCGGTAAAGCTAAAGAAAGGTCAACGATACCAGTATGGAGAAAATACGTGCCTGCCACGCCGAGTAAACCAAAGAAGATAAACACCGAGATATCACCCAGCCCCACATAACCGTAAGGCTTATTGCCAACGGTGTAAGCTATCGCAGCCCCGATTGCCAGCAGCCCTAAGCCAATAAAGGCGAGGATACTTTCCCAACTGGTTAGGGCATGCAGAACCAAAATTAACCCCGCAATCATGGTCAAAATTACATTGACGATAATCGCTTGCTTCATGGTTTTTGGCGTCACCGCCCCAGATTGAATCGCTCTTGTCGGACCTAGGCGAGCTTCATTGTCGGTTCCCTTGACTGCATCTCCATAATCATTCGCCAGATTCGATAAGATCTGTAGTAGCGTCGCAGTAATAAATGCCAATACCGCAACAGAGAGAGAAAAATGGTGGCTCGAAAACGCCAAAACACTACCGGTCAAAATAGAGACCAGTGCCAAGGGCAAGGTTTTTGGGCGAGCGGCATCAAGCCAAATTTGCAGCGTCTGTTTCATGCTCATCAGTTTAGTGAGATATCCAATAATAAGAATTGTGTCATATCAAAGTTAGCAGAAAAATAAAAAAGGCCACCGAAGTGACCTTTTTTATTTCTAAGCCAGATTATTTAACGCGGCTTACGTATTCTGCTGAACGAGTGTCAACACGGATCACTTCGCCGATAGCGATAAATAGAGGAACACGTACTACTGCACCAGTAGATAGTGTTGCAGGCTTACCACCCGTACCTTGAGTGTCACCTTTTAGACCAGGGTCTGTTTCAACAACTTCTAGCTCAACGAAGTTTGGTGGAGTAACAGCGATTGGGTTACCGTTCCAAAGCGTTAGCATACAAGTGTTGTTTTCTACTAACCACTTAGCGTTTTCGCCAACAGCTTTCATGTCTGCCGCGATTTGCTCGAACGTTTCGTTGTTCATAAAGTGGTAGAATTCGCCATCGTTGTATAGGTAATCTAGATCGATATCCATTACGTCAGCCACTTCAACAGTGTCGCCAGACTTAAATGTTTTCTCTAGAACTTTACCTGAAAGCAGCTTACGGATTTTAACGCGGTTGAAAGCCTGACCTTTGCCTGGTTTTACATACTCGTTTTCGAGAATGACACAAGGCTCGTTATCAAGCATAATTTTAAGACCGCCTTTGAATTCATTCGTGCTAACAGTAGCCATTTTTTCCTCTTACCATTCTTCGAGTTAAATTTAATGCCGCACATCATAACCCGAAATGTCGATTCTGTTGAGCAAAACTGGCTCAAACTGCTAGCGAATGGGATCTCTGATCCTGCAAAACTGCTGGAACTACTGGAGATTGATCCATCACCATGGCAACACGGATTTGAAGCAAGAACGCTTTTTGCACAGCGTGTGCCGCAAAGTTTTGTCGATAGAATGGAAAAAGGCAATCCTTTTGATCCGCTTTTACGCCAAGTTTTACCGTTATCTGAAGAATTTGCGGTCCATGAAGGCTACTCAAATGATCCATTGGAAGAGCAAGATAACGCCATCCCAGGGCTGCTGCACAAATATCGCAATCGCGCGCTGATGATTGTCAAAGGTGGCTGTGCGATCAACTGCCGCTACTGTTTTCGTCGTCACTTCCCGTATGAGGATAACAAAGGCAGTAAAGCGGTGTGGCAAACCAGTTTGGATTACATTGCCGCTCACACTGAGCTCAATGAAGTGATCCTCTCCGGTGGCGATCCGCTGATGGCAAAAGATGCAGAACTGGATTGGCTGATCAAACGTATTGCAGATATTCCGCATATCAAGCGTCTGCGTATTCACTCGCGTCTACCTGTGGTGATCCCCGCTCGTGTTACACCAGAACTGTTAGAAATCTTGCACACTACCCGCTTGCAAGTGGTACTGGTTACGCACATTAACCATGCCAATGAAATCAATCATGAGCTGGCAGAAAAAACGACTCAGCTAAAACAAGCAGGTGTGACGTTACTTAACCAAGGCGTTTTGCTCAAAGGCGTCAATGACAATGTTCCAGCACTAATCGCGCTCAGTGAAGCTTTGTTTGATGCACAGATTTTGCCGTATTACCTACACGTGCTCGACAAAGTACAAGGTGCAGCGCATTTCTTTGTCAGTGACGAGCAAGCAAAACAGCTGATGGCGGGGTTGATAGAGGCTGTCTCAGGCTACTTAGTGCCAAAGCTAACCCGTGAAATTGGTGGTCGCTCGAGTAAGACACCACTCGATTTACACTTAGAGTAATTTTTACGTAATGCGCACAGTTGCCGGCGCTGAGTTTTGTTACAATACTCCAGTCTGTTAACTCACTCACCTCATATGGATCATGAATAGAACACCGCGCGGCTTTACACTTATTGAACTGGTTATTGTTATTGTCGTACTTGGCATCCTCGCGGTTACCGCCATGCCTCGCCTGATCAATTTGCAATCTGATGCGCGCATTGCCGCTCTTGAAGGATTGAAAGCCGGCATGCAAAGCGCTTCGGACATGGTTCATCCCATTGCCATTCGCGAAGGCAAAGACACGCTAGTCAGCTCCGCCATCACGGTTGAAAATGACACTATACAAATTGCTTATGGTTACCCAGCGGCATACGCGAAAGATACTTGGGCTGAACTGATCGAAGCCACTTTTACTGATAGCACATTTCATCCTGACGATCCCGGTGATTGGTACTTTAGCAACCCTCAAGGTGGCGACAACGATAGCTTGATCTACTTTATGCACAAGTCACGCAAGCTAAGGGGCGAAAATTGCTATTTGCAGTACAACGAAGCGAGCGCCACTACCCCGCCATCATTTGAACTTGAAACTAGCGGCTGCTAAAACAACAAACTAAATTTACCTTAAGCAAAACAATCTTTTGTTCGCTAGGACAAAAGATTGCGCCGATACTCCGCGTTTTTGGAGGTCACTATGTCTATTTCACTTGAGTACTATCTCGATTTGGGTCCATTTAGTTGGGCGGGGCTTTTTTGCTGCGCACTGAATGGCGTGCTGATCGGCGTTGAGCGTCAAACTCGCGGTAAACCAGTTGGTATTCGCACCTCGATTTTAGTGATCTCAGGCACCTACTTCTTTATGTCGATGGCAGTCTCACTCTCACCGAACACTCTTGACCAAGCCCGCGTGTTGGGACAAATCATTACCGGTGTAGGCTTTCTCGGCGCTGGGGTCATGATGACGCAAGATGGCAAGATTCATGGCGTAACCTCCGCGGCGGTTATCTGGGTTCTTGCCGCTTTAGGAATGATGATAGGGCTTGGCTATATGCAGCAATCGGTGCTGATTACCTTACTGGCTTTAAGCGTGTTGCTCGGCGTCGACAAAGCGGAAAACCGCATCAAAGCACTGCGTCGTGGGGTACATAAAACCTTTCAAAAACGCGCCGCGCCAAGTCGGGCTAAGTCGATCGATAAGAACAAAAACGACAAACAAAACTGAGTTGTCATCTTTATAGCAACAACGAAGACCGCCAATCACAGATACAAAAAAACCACCTCAAAAGGTGGTTTTTACATCATTCAAAGTCGCTTAGAACAATTCTTCCGCCACTTTGTATAGATCGTTACGTACTGGACGCTTCATGTTCTCGATTGCATCGATGATATCGTGGTGAACAAGTTGCTCTTTAACGATACCAACACAACGACCACCGTGACCTTCTAGTAGTAGGTGTACTGCGTAGTTACCCATACGAGATGCTAGTACACGGTCAAATGCCGTTGGACGACCACCACGTTGAATGTGACCTAGAACGGTTGCACGAGTTTCACGACCTGTCGCCGATTCAATCTCTTTTGCTAGCTCGTTAGCATCCATCATTAGCTCAGTAAGCGCGATGATCGCGTGTTTCTTACCTTTTTCGATGCCATCTTGGATATTGCCAATTAGCTTCTCTTTGTCTAGACCCGTTTCAGGCGTGATGATGTACTCGCAGCCGCCTGCGATAGCAGACATAAGAGTTAGGTCGCCACAGTGACGGCCCATGATTTCAACGATAGAGATACGTTGGTGAGATGATGAAGTATCACGAAGACGGTCGATCGCATCAATAACTGTGTTTAGTGCAGTTAAGTAGCCGATAGTGTAATCCGTGCCTGCGATATCGTTATCGATAGTGCCTGGCAGACCGATACATGGGTAACCCATTTCAGTTAGCTTTTTCGCACCCATGTAAGAACCGTCACCACCGATCACAACCAGTGCGTCAATGTCGTGTTTCTTCAGGTTTTCGATCGCTTTTTCACGAACTTCAACTTCACGGAATTCTGGGAAACGTGCAGAACCTAGGAAAGTACCACCTTTGTTGATCACATCAGACACGCTAGAGCGGTCTAGTTTCACGATGCGGTCTTCGTATAGACCTAAGTAACCGTCTTGAACGCCGTAAACTTCCAAACCTTCAGATAACGCTGTGCGTACTACGCCACGGATTGCCGC
This sequence comes from Vibrio rhodolitus, assembly GCF_003350325.1. GTDB lineage: Bacteria > Pseudomonadota > Gammaproteobacteria > Enterobacterales > Vibrionaceae > Vibrio > Vibrio rhodolitus. The sequence goes on from NZ_QLYZ01000025.1 coordinate 10,784, forward strand.
GTTCATACCTGGTGCGTCACCACCACTCGTCAAAACACCGATCTTCTTAATCATGCTCACCCTCGATTTTTGGGAATCTTGTTTCAATTTTTACGTTAGAGGCTTTCAAAAAAGCCGCTGACCAGATTCTTTAGTTGTGCAATATGTTACCTTGCCTTGAAAGGAATACTACTTTTATTTGCACGAAATTATGTAAGTTTTCTACTTATGTAAGAGTATTACAGTTTTACTCATTAACTTTGTTGATACATATCAGTATCACGTTTATTTGTCGTATCGCTGAAAAGATAGCCAATGAAATCTTGCTGTCCAGCACCCGTTTTTTTACCAATCTGCCGACTTTTGTATCCGCTCTGAGGTATGTACCACCGAGTATGGGTCTTGGTGGATAAGGATATCCGCCTGAGGAAAGGCTGCCAGTAAACTCAGCTCTACCTGATCAGAAATTCGATGCGCCTCAATTAATTTTAGTTCGTCTTCCAATTCTAGATGGAGTTGAATAAAACGCACCGGCCCCGACATACGAGTTCGTAACTGATGCACACCAAGTACCCCTTCAACCTGTAAGCAGACCTGTTTTATTTTCAGAAGTTCTTCCTCAGGTAACTGGCGGTCGAGTAAGGCTTGAATCGCCTCATGCACCATTTTAAACGCGCTATATAAGATGTAGATGCCGATGGCGACAGCAAACACAGCATCCGCCTGCCCTAACCCAAACCAGCTCAGCCCCAGCGCCAACATGATTGCCGCATTCATATAAAGGTCGGTTTGATAATGCAGTGAGTCTGCAGCAATCGCCTGGCTGCCAGTTTTGCGTACGACACTTTTTTGAAATTGCACCAGCGCAAATGTAACCAAAATGGCAAAGAAGCTGACATAAACACCAAGCTCTGGCGATTGTAAGTCTTGCGGACGGAAAAAACGCTCAATGCCGTTGAGGATCAAGAACACCGCCGAGCCGGAAATAAACATCGCCTGTGCCAAAGCGGCGAGCGACTCCGCTTTACCATGCCCAAAACGATGCTCTTTGTCGGCAGGTTGCAGAGAAAAGCGAATCACGATGAGATTGACCACTGACGCCGCAATATCAAGCATCGAGTCGATCAATGAAGCCAATAAACTGACCGATCCGGTGATCCACCAGACCGCCAGTTTAACAATCAGTAAGAAGGTGGCGACTAGGGTAGCCGCCCATGCCGCTAAGGTGACAAGTTTTGCGTAGTCTTGTTTCATTGCACTGTTTTTATCATCTAGGATGTCGCAATTATAACCAGCTTAGCCAATAAGCAACAAGGCAGCCAATTGGCTGCCTTGTATCGGTATCAATTTGATTAATCGTGATGTTTACGTTTATCTGCACATTTCTCCATGCGCTCTTTGCTCAGCTCAACAAACTTAGCTTTTTGCTCTGGCGTTAACACGCTCAGCATTTGGTGCTGCTTCTCTAGCATCTTCACTTTGCGCTCTGTTTGCTTCTCAACCATCTGCTTCGCAAGCTCATTCGCTGCTGCTTGGTCAAAGTTATCTGCTAATACAAGTTGCTGAACTTTCTCATGTTGAGCTTGGCGCTCAGCTTTACGCGCTTCAAAGTTCGCTTGATAGTTCTCTTTCATCTGCGCTTTGTTGGTTTCACGCATCTGTTTAAGCTGATCTTTTTGTGCGTCAGTTAAATCTAACTGTTTGATGATGCCACGATCCATACCACCTTGGCAGTGACCACCTTTGTGATCACCTTTGCCACCGAAAGCTAGTGCACTTGCTGATGCAAATACCATTGGAACAACCGCTGCAGCCAATACAAGTTTCTTAACAGTTTTCATAATCTATACCTTTTAAGTGTGTTCGAGAGGCTGCGATTGCAGCGCTTGAATATAGATTAGATCTCTGGAGGTAAATTGGCGTCTAGGGAGCGTAAAGATACGTAAAGAGCAAAATTTACGCTAATGCTCAGACGCAATAACCAGTAATATACTTGAGGTAACGCTTATATAAAGGGCATAAAGCATGGCGCATATCTTATTGATTGATGACGATACCGAACTCACTGGTTTACTCAAAGAAGTACTCTCCTTTGAGGGCTTCAGTGTTTCTGAAGCCAATGATGGTGAAGCTGGGTTGGCAGCATTAAATAAAGACATCGACTTAATCTTATTGGATGTGATGATGCCAAAACTCAATGGCACGGAAACCCTCAAACGCATTCGCGAGAAATGGGATACGCCAGTATTAATGCTCACCGCCAAAGGCGAAGAGATTGACCGCGTGATCGGTCTTGAACTTGGCGCAGATGACTATTTGCCTAAGCCATTTAGTGATCGTGAACTGATGGCACGTATTCGCGCCATTTTACGCCGCACACAGAACACCACCAGCAAATCGAGTGATTGCCTTGAATATCAAGATCTCAAAGTCTATCCAGGCAAACAAGAGGCTTACTGCCAAGAGCAGTTAATCGAGCTCACTACCACGGAGTTTGCTTTGCTCAGTCACTTTGTTGCCAATCCTGGCGCGACGATCACTAAAGAAGAGCTGAGTTTAGATGTATTGGGTAAACGTCTTGCCGCCTTTGATCGTGCTATCGATATGCATGTCTCCAACTTACGCAAGAAACTGCCTGAACGCTCTGATGGCAAACCGCGCATTAAAACCCTGCGCGGACGTGGCTACCTGTTGATGGAGGAAGATTGATGCGCTTTCCGCGTTTCACCAGCCTGTATGGGCGTATTTTTGCGATTTTTTGGCTAACCATGCTGCTCGTGTTGATCGCGGTACTTGCCCTGCCACACCTTGACCCACGTAAGCCTCATGCCATTCCAGCCGAAAATTATAAACAGATGCAGCTGTTCGCTGCCTCTGTGGAAAAGCGCTATCAAGACGAAACCAATTTCAAGCGGCTACTACGTAAAATAGAGGCGGATCGCCCTGCATCTTTGCACTCAAAGTCAGATCCTCGCGATGGTAAATCTCGCTCGCGCTCGACAAAACCGCTCTATTTCCTAACCGATCTCGACGGCAATATTGTCAGTATTCAAAAGCAACACGATTTTAAGATCCGCGCACTGCAAAACCTGATTTCCACCATAGAGTCACCTGAACAACCAAAGCAGCGCTTATACGGTCGCTTTATGGTAGCCGGTCCAGTGCCAGTGACATTAGCGGGACAACCTTTACACATGTATATCTCATTTAAATGGGATGAGCCGCCACCGTTTCTGCTGCGCCTATTTGATCACCCATTGCAACTGCTACTGACTGTAATGCTGGTGAGTACTCCATTTTTGCTGTGGCTTGCTTGGGCGTTGAGCCAACCCGCACGCAAGTTAGAACGCGCAGCAAAGCGCGTGGCAAAGGGCGAATTTATTGCCGATCCCAGCTTAGAAAAAGGCACTTCAGAGTTTCGTCAAGCGGGCACTGCATTTAACCAGATGGTACAAGACGTCAATCAGATGATTTCTGGTCAACAGCGCTTGTTATCGGATATCTCTCATGAGCTGCGCTCACCTTTGACTCGTCTGCGCATGGCGACCGCGCTGGCAACACGTAAACAAGGTGAAAGTCCTGAACTGACTCGTATTGATACCGAAGCGCAGCGACTAGAGCAGATGATCGCAGAGCTGCTAGAACTGTCGCGCACTCAGTTGGATAGCCACACTGATCGAGAGCAACAGCCGCTTACCAGTTTATGGGAAGCGATCCTGAGCGATGCCCAATTTGAAGCGGAGCAGATGGATAAAACACTCAGCTACTCTCCGATTCCCGAGCGAATGATTTCTGGTAAGCCTAAGCTGCTAATGAGTGCGCTGGATAACATCGTGCGCAATGCCATTCATTACGGCAAAGATCAGATCCAAGTCTCCATCAACGCCGATCGCGAACAGGTGATTGTGCATGTAGATGACAATGGTGAAGGGGTTGCAGAACACGAGCTAGAAGCAATTTTCCGTCCTTTCTACCGTGTCTCCACTGCGCGAGACCGTGTGAGCGGTGGTACTGGATTAGGGCTGGCGATTACTCAAACGGCCGTGCGCCAGCATAGTGGTACTATCGAGGCAAGCCGCAGCCCACTTGGTGGATTGCGGGTCACGGTGTGTTTACCACTACTCTACGAATAAGGTTATTTGGAACATCACGGCAAATACCCTTATAAAATCACAGTTGATAATCGATATCATTATCATTTAAAGTAAATCCTTCACCGAGGAGGATTTACTATGTCGCATTTATTTCCAGAGCTTCCTTACGCTTATGACTCGTTAGAGCCATATATCGATGCTAAAACAATGGAAGTTCATTACAGCAAACATCATCGCACTTATTACGATAAATTCATTGTCGCTATCGCAGGTAGCGACCTTGAAGCCACCCGTCTAGAAGACATCTTCGCCAATATCTCTCAGTTATCACCCGCTGTGCGCAATAATGGCGGAGGTTACTACAATCACATTCTCTATTGGAACTGCATGGCACCCAATGGTGGTGGCGAGCCAAGCGGCAAACTGGCCGAGGCAATTAAGCAAACCTTTGGCAGCTTTAGCGCCTTCCAAGAGCAATTTGCCCAAGCAGCAGTCAATACCTTTGGTTCTGGTTTTGTGTGGTTAATTGTCAAAGATGGTCAGCTAGAGATTGTTTCCACCCCCAACCAAGACAATCCTCTAATGGATGTCTCCTCGGCACAAGGCGAGCCAATCCTTGCTTTAGATGTGTGGGAGCATGCTTATTACATCAGCTATCAAAACCGTCGCCCAGAATACATCGATGCATGGTGGAACGTAGTCAACTGGTCAGCGATTGAAGATAACTATAGCCAAGCTATCGCGTAGTCAGTTTACTAATAACGTCAGTCAGCGACGTGCATAACGTCGCTAAATTTTGCCTATCTATCCCCCACATCCGTGCATACTGTTATACTCGATGCAGTTTTCTTCACTACACCGTTAGATTCCATGTTTGATATCGCTTTATACGAACCGGAAATTGCGCCAAATACTGGCAACATTATTCGACTGTGTGCCAACTGCGGCGCCAACCTACACCTAATCGAGCCGCTTGGTTTCGATTTAGAAGAGAAAAAAGTCCGCCGTGCAGGCTTGGATTACCACGATCTGGCCCGCGTGAAACGTCATAAAAACCTGCAAGAATTCCTTGATTATTTGCAAGATGAACGCGAAGGCGACTTCCGTATTTTCGCTTGTACCACCAAGACAACCGGTCATCACGTTGATGCCAAGTTCCAGCAAGGTGATGTGCTGCTATTTGGTCCTGAAACGCGCGGCTTGCCTGCTGATGTCATTGATAGCTTGCCAATGGAACAACGCATCCGCATTCCTATGATGCCAGATGCGCGTAGCCTCAACTTGTCGAATGCAGTGGCGATCATCGCGTATGAAGCGTGGCGCCAAATGGGATTTGACGGTGCGCAGTAAGCGCAGATTTTCGATATAACTTCGATATAGCTACAATATAAAAAGGGCGTCGAAGCGCCCTTTGTGTCAATTAATACCAAGCTTAGTTGAGCTTGTGACGATCATTGTCATCGTCATCTTTACGCTCATATTCACCTTCAAAGGTGTTGCCATTCTCACCGCGTTGATCGAATGGATTTCTTTGGAGCGGATCTTGATCAAAACCGCCATGAAAACCACCACCGACGGATTTCACCACCATTTTGCTCATCAAATATTTAGCAATGGCAGCGCGTGGGGCCGGCAATAGCACCAACATGCCAAGCGCATCGGTCATAAAACCTGGAGTGAGCAGCAAGACACCAGCAACGGCAAGCATTACGCCTTCAAAGATTTGCTGCGCAGGTAATTCACCTTGTTGTAGACGGTTTTGCACATTCATTAATGTCTGCAAACCTTGGCTTCGAACCAATGACGCACCAACAAACGCGGTGATCAACACTAATGCAATCGTTGGCCATAAGCCAAGAAATCCGCCCACTTGGATAAACAGGCCAATCTCAATAATCGGTACTAAGATAAATAGTAAAAGTAAGATAGGAAACACAAGCCCTCCTTTGTTACGCACACATTAGCGTTAAGCCGCCCGAACGACAACTGTTTCCATTCACGAAATGTTAGAAATCATGACTGGCAAAAATATCCAGAATGATCTACGGTATAGCTGTAAACAGTGCGAGTGACATACAATAATGAAAAGACTAGTGCGTATTGGCAAAAATATACTGGTCTTGTGGTTAGGTCTAACACTGATCCCGCTGCTCTACTACTGGTACGTCAGTTCCAAAACACAAGACGAGATTTACGCTCAGCTTAAAGATCAGGGGCTGCAGTTTCTCTCGTTTGTCGATCAGCGAGCGCAAGTCATCTATTCTGAAATTGACAAAACCACTTACGAAATCAGCCACTCCTCACTGCTGCATGATTTTGCTCATACCAACGACAAAACACTCAAAAACTATCTGCAGAAGCAATGGTATATTGCCTCTCTCAATTCATCTCGTTTTGATCAACTACGTTTTCTTGATGCTAACGGACAAGAGGTGATTCGAGTCGACTACCCAAATGGCAGCGAGCAACCGTCGATTGTGCCAGCCAAACAACTGCAGAACAAAGCGCACCGCGACTACTTTTTACATGCGCAGCAACTCAAACAAAACCAAACCGGTTATGTCGGTCTTGATTTAGAGTATGAGTTTGGCAAACCAGTACTGCCCTATAAACCCGGCTTTCGCATTATCTATCCTCTGGATTATCACCACGACGAGCGACACGAAAGACTTGGCTATTTTATTGCCAACTTAGACGTACTGCAGTTGATTGATGAAATCACACAAAACACTCAAGATTTGCCGGTCGATTTCGTTAATCAAGATGGCTTCTATATTCTCAGCACCCGTACCAATCGTCTCTTTGGTCACTTAATTAATGAAAGAGAGCACCATCAACTCAGCCAAGAGCAACCTGAGTTATGGCATAAGATACAACAGCAACCCAATTCAGGCAGCTACCTAACGAGCGAAGGGCTTTACGTTTATCGCGCGGTACAAACGCCGTTACTTGATCATGTAAACAACCTGACCTCTCTCACCTTCTACCCGAAAAGTCTGTTTAGCCAAGGGAGTAATAACCGTTTTGAGCTCTTGTTACTTGAAGTCGGCATCATTTGGTTAGCGTTAGGCTTAGGTGCCGGTATTTTTACCCTGATGTTCGAAGCCTATCGGCGCAATAAAATCGATCATGCCTTTACCAATCTTTTGCTCGAGAGCGGCAGCGCTATCGTTTTAACCGATAGCCAATTTAATATCCTTAAAGCCAATGGGCGCTTTATGGAGTTAACCGGACTGCATCACGAACAACTGATCGGTGCACAAGTAACCCATTTGCAACAGTTGCCGATTTCCAGTGAACAGCTCCAGAAGGCGTTACATCAATATCGCTATTGGAAAGGCAGCAGTGAACTGCGCACCACCACAGAGCAACTGGTCAGTTGCGAGGTGGAAATACGCCCACTCAATCCACATCAGCCTAATGTGCACTATTTCGTCCACGCTTTTACCGATATCAGCGTCCACCAACAGCGAATCGCTCAGTTGCAAGCGCTGAGTGAATGCGACAGCGCGACAAACCTGTGGAACAAAGCCAAGTTTGAAGCCTTGCTGAGCAATCAAGCCCAACTCATCGCTCGCTATAAAAACCATCCACCGAGTTGTTTGGCTATTATTGATATTGATGACTTTAAACGGATCAATGACTCTCGTGGTCATGCTTTTGGCGATCAAGCCATCTTGCATGTCAGCCATACCTTGCGCCAAGTGATGCGTGACAGCGATGCCATCGGTCGGATTGGTGGCGACGAATTTGCGATGATCATCCAACATGTCGACACTAAAAAAGCCTTGTTACTGATGCGCCGCGTCAGCCAAGAGGTGGCGCGTTGGTCTGAATACCCCATCACGATCAGTGTCGGTATCGCACCCATTGGTGCCAATTGGCAAAGTTGTTATGAATTGGCGGACAACTGCTTATATCGGGCGAAAAAATCGGGGCGAAATTGCGTGATTGCCCATGGCATTAACAATCTCGTCTCTATTGATCATCACTCTGCGTAACAACTTCGGCATGGTTAAATGAAGTGCATCAAATTGATGAAATATTTTTCATTGCTTTGGTGTAAATAGTGATCCAGTTACTATTTTTATGAACTAGGTCCAGTATCATGTGGCACATAAAGTCAGGACGGATTTTCAGCCAAGCTTTCTGGCGAATGGATTCTTAATTTCAGAATTGGCATGACATTCAGCTTAATTTGATAATAATTCTTAAAGGATCCACCTATGGCTACCCTAACAGAAGCGACTGCAGCTAACTCAGCCACTCGTATCGAAGAAGATCTACTCGGCGAACGCCACGTTCCTGCCGATGCTTACTACGGTATTCACACCCTACGCGCGATCGAAAACTTCAATATCTCTAACGTTACCATCTCTGATGTGCCTGAATTTGTGCGCGGTATGGTAATGACGAAGAAAGCCGCTGCTCTCGCTAACAAAGAGCTTGGCGCAATTCCAAAAGATGTTGCTGACTACATTCTTCAAGCATGTGATTTGATCTTGGAAACAGGCAAGTGCATGGACCAATTCCCGTCAGACGTATTCCAAGGCGGCGCAGGCACATCGGTGAACATGAACACCAACGAAGTGATTGCTAACGTTGCGCTTGAGCTAATGGGCAAAGAAAAAGGTCAATACCAGTTTATCAACCCGAACGATCACGTTAACAAGAGCCAATCAACCAACTGTGCTTACCCAACAGGTTTCCGTATCGCGGTTTACAACAGCGTACATAAACTGATGGATGCGATTGAGTACCTAAAAGGGGCATTTGAGCTGAAAGCACAAGAGTTCAAAGGCGTATTGAAAATGGGTCGTACTCAGTTGCAAGACGCGGTACCAATGACGGTTGGTCAAGAGTTCCACGCATGGGCTGTTACACTAAACGAAGAAATTCGTGCGCTTGATTACACATCTAAACTGCTACTTGAGATCAACCTAGGCGCAACAGCTATCGGTACTGGTCTAAACGCACCTGCAGGTTACCAAGGTCTTGCGGTTAAGCACCTTGGCGAAGTTACTGGTCTTGAAGTTGTGCCAGCAGAAGACTTGATTGAAGCGACCTCAGACTGTGGTGCTTACGTAATGACGCACGGCGCACTAAAACGCCTAGCGGTTAAGCTATCTAAGATCTGTAACGACTTGCGTCTACTTTCTTCTGGTCCACGCGCTGGTCTTAATGAGCTGAACCTTCCTGAACTACAAGCAGGTTCATCTATCATGCCAGCTAAAGTAAACCCAGTAATTCCTGAAGTGGTTAACCAAGTATGTTTTAAAGTACTAGGTAACGACAACACCATCTCTTTCGCAGCAGAAGGTGGTCAACTACAGTTAAACGTAATGGAACCAGTCATCGCGCAAAGCATGTTTGAGTCAATCTCTCTACTACACAATGCGTGTGTGAACCTACGTGATAAGTGTATTGACGGCATCACAGTAAACAAAGAAATCTGTGAGAACTACGTGTACAACTCAATCGGTATCGTCACTTACCTAAACCCATACATTGGTCACCATGAAGGCGACATCGTGGGCAAAATTTGTGCAGAAACCGGTAAGAGCGTGCGTGAAGTAGTGCTAGATCGTGGATTATTGACTGCAGAAGAGCTTGACGAGATCCTTTGCGTTGAAAACTTCATGCATCCAACGTATAAAGCCAAACGTTACGAATAACAAATACCACAAGGGTCCCAAGCGGACCCTTTTTTAACGCCGCAATTTGGCGAAAATTTCAGTTCATGGTAAATGGCGCGTTTTGCTAATACGCTTTTTTTAGCAACGCCAATCATGGGCAAACTAAAACAGACGGGGGTCATTTATGGTAGCGGTCGAACTGTTCGTCGTTCTGCTCTTTATCTTTATAGGGGCGAGAATTGGCGGTATTGGCATTGGTTTTGCGGGCGGTGCTGGGGTTATTGCACTGTCTTTAGGCTTGGGTGTACCCACCAGCCAAGCTTACATTCCAGTCGATGTTATCTTAATCATTATGTCGGTGATTACCGCCATTGCTGCTATGCAAGTGGCAGGCGGCTTAGAGTGGTTGGTACAAGTGGCAGAAAACTTTCTGCGTAAAAATCCTAAACGCATCACCTTCTACGCACCGATTGTGACCTTTGTGATGACTTTAATGGCAGGCACAGGACACACTGCATTTTCAACCCTACCAGTGATTGCAGAAGTGGCGAAGGGTCAAGGCGTGCGACCATCTCGTCCGCTGTCTATCGCAGTGATCGCTTCACAAATTGCCATTACAGCCTCACCAATTTCAGCAGCCGTGGTTGCCTTTGCTGCCATGCTCGCCCCTGTGGGTGTCGACTACCTCACACTGCTTGCGGTGTGCATTCCAACCACTTTTATTGCCTGCATGATTGGCGCATTTGTAGCAAACTTTATGGGCAGCGAGCTTAAAGATGACCCTATCTACCAAGAGCGTCTAGAGCAAGGTCTAATAAAACTGGCAAGCGAAGAACAGCGAGAGATTCTACCAAGTGCCAAAAAGGCAACCTATGTGTTCCTGGCTGCAATTGCCTTGGTTGTCGGCTACGCAGCACTGATTTCTGATTCCATCGGACTCATTGAAAATCCCGCATTGGGTCGCAATGAAGCGATCATGACGGTGATGCTTGCTGCTGCTGCGGTGATTGTCATGATCACCAAAATTGATGCTAACCAAATCCCATCTGCCAGTACTTTCCGCTCAGGCATGACTGCCTGTGTGTGTGTGCTCGGTGTGGCTTGGCTGGGGGCGACATTTGTTAACGCACACGTCGATGGCATCAAAGAGATCGCCGGTGAACTACTGGCAGACTACCCTTGGATGCTGGCGCTGGTGCTATTTTTTGCCTCGATGCTACTTTACTCACAAGGCGCGACTACGGTAGCGCTAATGCCAGCTGCACTTGCGATTGGCGTTGCCCCATTAACTGCGGTCGCCTCTTTTGCCGCGGTGAGTGCGCTATTTGTGTTGCCAACCTACCCAACCCTGTTGGCGGCAGTTGAAATGGATGATACTGGCTCAACTCGTATCGGTAAGTATGTATTTAACCACCCATTCTTTATTCCTGGTGTGGTAACCATTACTTCAGCAGTCACACTCGGCTTTATCTTTGGTGGCATGGTGATTTAGTCACTCCAAAAAAGACATCGAACACAACATCTTTTAAGGCGCTGCGGCGCCTTTTTTATACCAGCTTTGCCGCTTCCTCTACCATTAATAAAAACCACCTTGGTTGAAACTATTTAGTGCTTTTCCCTGTCCTATACAGTCTGCGAAGGTTAGATTGGATAAAAAGTCAGCCTGTACGTAAAATACCCGCAAGTTAAATAAAGTGATGTCTCTATGCGCTCAGTTTTTTCCCTGTTATTTTTATGCCTGAGTTTTTTGGCAACCCCAGCAATGGCGCTGTTTGGCAACAATGCCGCCACGCCAAGCTTTGCCACTGACAACAACCGCTTTGTGCCGGTTGATGAAGCATTCCCGTTCAACCATTTTCAACAAGGTAATCGTGTCTTCCTCGACTGGCAGGTAAAACAAGACTATTACCTTTACCAAGAACGTATTTCGGTCAGCGCAGAAAATGTCTCGCTCGGTGATCTCACCATGCGCAATGGTGAGCCATACCACGATGAGTTTTTTGGTGATGTGCACATCTATACCGAGCCGCTGTTTGTTGAAGTACCGCTTGAACAATATCAAACTGGCGCACGTTTGATCGTCCAATATCAAGGGTGTGCTAAAGCTGGCTTTTGCTACCCACCTGAGACACGTGTGATTGATGTCGAGCCCTTTGCTACCAGCACCAGCGAAGCCGTTAATAACACAGTCAATGCAGAGCCTGCCGCCCAAACGGCAACGCAAACTCAATCAAGCGCACCTCAATCACAAGAAAGCTCACTGGCGGGGAAACTAGCCGATAATTGGTGGACACCACTGCTATTTTTAGCCCTTGGTGTGGGTCTGGCATTTACGCCTTGCGTGTTACCTATGTACCCAATTCTTACCAGTATTGTGTTGGGTAGTGGCAAGCTAAGCCATCGCCGCGCGTTAAGCCTGTCGTTTATCTATGTGCAAGGCATGGCATTAACATACACCTTGCTCGGCTTGGTTGTTGCCTCGGCGGGCATGCAGTTTCAAGCCGCGATGCAGCATCCATACGTGCTGATCGGTTTGAGCGTTATGTTTGTCGCGCTAGCGCTTTCTATGTTTGGCGTTTATACCCTACAACTGCCTGCCAGTGTGCAAACCTGGCTAAGTGGTTTAAGTAATAAACAGCAAGGTGGCAGCAATGCTGGCGTGTTTGCCATGGGGGCAATTTCAGGCTTGGTCTGCTCACCATGTACCACTGCCCCGCTGTCTGGCGCACTGCTTTATGTGGCGCAAAGTGGCGATCTGCTGACTGGCGCGGTGGCTCTGTATGCACTGGCATTAGGCATGGGGATCCCGCTGATGCTCGCGGCAGTGTTTGGCAACAAGCTGCTGCCAAAAGCTGGCGGTTGGATGGATAGGGTGAAAATCCTGTTTGGCTTTGTGCTGCTTGCTGCGCCGATTTTCTTACTTGAACGCATCTTGCCTGAAGCGTGGGCAATCACGCTTTGGTCGGCACTTGGCATCGTCGCGTTTGGTTGGCTCTATCATGTTAAAAACAGCCTCACCTTTGGTGGCTGGAAACAGAGCATGGTCGGTATTATCGCCGTGCTGGGCTTAGTCACCTCGGTGCAACCGCTCTATAGCACCTGGATAAATCCACCAGCACAAGAGCATCAAACCAGTATCGAATTTATCAAAGTCACGACCGTCGCCGAGCTTGAACAGCAGTTGAGTGCCGCCAAACAAGCGGGTAAGCCCGTGATGCTCGACTACTACGCCGATTGGTGTGTCGCCTGTAAAGAGTTTGAGAAGTACACCTTCCATACGCCGAACGTCGAAGCCAAGCTGCAAGATTTCGTTTTGTTGCAAGCTGACGTAACGAAAAATCAGCTACAAGACATCGAGTTACTGCAACGTCTTAATGTGCTCGGGCTACCAACTATTGAGTTTTGGGACGCCAGTGGCAAACATGTCGTCAATGCGCGTATTACTGGCTTTATGGATGCGCCAAGCTTTATTGATCACCTTAATAGCCACCAGCTATAAGCGAGATCTTGGTTAACTTAAACGCCTCAGATTAACTGAGGCGTTTTTATTTCTAAGACAAAAGTCGATTTAGTTCAGACTTTTAGCGTACAAAGATTGTTCAAAACGTCAAACGACATAATAATTCTATTAACTTAATAACAATAAGTGATTAACGTCATGGACTCGACTTACACGATTATTATTGCTGACGACCATCCGCTATTTCGAAACGCGCTATTTCAGGCGATTCATATGGCGATCAGTGGAGCAAACTTGCTTGAAGCTGATTCTTTAGAAGCGTTGTTGGCATTATTAGCCAAGGAGTCGGATCCCGATCTGTTACTACTCGACCTAAAAATGCCCGGAGCCAATGGCATGTCAGGTCTTATTCAAATGCGTGCCGAATACCCAGATTTGCCGATTGTCGTGGTTTCTGCCAGCGAAGAGCCATCGGTTGTGACACAAGTGAAAAGCCATGGCGCGTTTGGCTTTATTCCTAAATCAAGTGATATGCGTGAGCTTATCAGTGCACTCAATCAGGTCCTCAATGGCGAACCTTTCTTCCCTGAAGGATCCATTACCAACAATGCCGCTTGTACCGATCTCGCGGAAAAGATTGCGACCTTAACTCCACAGCAATACAAAGTACTGGGCATGTTGTCCGATGGCTTGCTCAACAAACAGATCGCCTACGAGCTCAACGTATCTGAAGCGACCATCAAAGCGCACATGACGGCGATTTTCCGCAAACTCGGGGTTAAAAACCGTACTCAAGCGGTGATCTTATTACAGCAACTTGAATCTGAAGGTTGATTTCACTTAGCGCTAACTTTCTCGCCCCGCCCTTTTGCTACACTTAGTCTGTTGGCGCGATACGCGCCCATCCCTCTGTTAATTCCTTGAGATAAGTCGACTCGCTATGGCTAATGCCCCGCTGTCGTTCAGACCGCGCTGGCAGTACTGAGTCCTGCGTTATGGTTTTCTCACTCATCTAACTAACTCTGGGAGATCACTTTGCTTAGTATTGTGCTTACTCAATTCGTCGTCTTGTGGGCGGTCATCGATCCGGTCGGAACCGTACCTGTCTACTTATCACAAACCCAGCATCTATCAGTTAAGCAGCGCCGTCTCGTGGCACTCAAAGCCGTTGCTATTGCCACTGGGTTATTGCTGTTTTTCTTAATTGCCGGTCAGTTGCTGCTCGAAGCGATGCAAATCCCATTACCTGCTTTTCAAGCTGCTGGCGGACTAGTGCTACTCCTGTTTGCACTCACCATGATCTTTGGTGAAAGCAAGCCAGAGCAAGAACAGAAATTAACCCAAGAGCTGAGCCACTCAGAACTCGCCGATTTGGCGGTTTACCCGCTCGCCATGCCTTCTATTGCCTCACCGGGTGCCATGATGGCAATTGTGATGCTAACCGATAACCATCGCTATTCATTCATCGACCAAGCGATCACCGCTGGTGTGATGCTCGCAGTATTGATTGTGACGCTGTTGTTTTTGTTAATGGCTAGCCATATCCACAAGCTGATCGGCAACGTAGGAGCTGCGATCATTAGCCGTGTGATGGGGCTGATCTTGGCGGCAGTTGCACTCAATAACCTCTTAATGGGTATTCGCGACTTCTATTTTGTGTGATCGATCTACTATTACGCGTGCTACAGCATTAGACCTTTGGCTTAGTTAACACAAAATTAACATTCATAAAATCCATTACATTTATTTATATGACTGATTAATAAGTAAATAATTAAAAATCATTGCCGACTAAAGTTGAAAAGAGATCTTGTTACGACGCTGCTATTGTAAATCGTGAAACAAATTCTTAACAACAAACATGCGTAAGGAGACGGCAATGGCGTTTGAAAGTCAGGAACGAGCCAAAGCCTATTGGGAAAAGAACGTAAGACTGATGATCGGTTTGATGGTTGTTTGGTTCTTCGTATCTTTTGGCTGTGGCATCTTATTTGTTGATGTGCTTAACCAATTCCAGATTGGTGGCTACAAACTTGGCTTCTGGTTTGCTCAACAAGGCTCCATCTATACCTTCCTAGGGATCATTTTCTACTATGCGTGGAAGATGCGTCAGATCGACCGCGAATTTAATGTAGATGAGTAAGGAGTAGCTCAGATGGATTTGAAAACTATCACTTACCTGGTTGTAGGGGCGACATTTATCCTCTACATAGGTATTGCAATCTGGGCACGTGCTGGCTCAACGAAAGAATTCTACGTTGCTGGCGGCGGTGTAAACCCAATTGCAAACGGCATGGCGACAGCCGCTGACTGGATGTCAGCAGCATCGTTCATCTCAATGGCGGGTCTAATTGCCTTTATGGGTTACGGTGGTTCCGTATTCCTAATGGGTTGGACTGGTGGTTACGTACTACTTGCTCTACTACTGGCACCTTACCTACGTAAGTTTGGTAAGTTTACCGTGCCTGAATTCGTAGGCGAACGCTTCTACTCAAACACAGCACGTATTGTAGCGGTTGTGTGTCTTATCATCGCTTCGGTAACTTACGTTATCGGTCAGATGAAAGGTGTGGGTGTGGCATTTGGTCGTTTCCTAGAAGTTGATTACTCAACAGGTCTACTGATCGGTATGTGTATCGTATTTATGTACGCCGTAATGGGCGGCATGAAAGGTATTACGTACACGCAGATTGCTCAATATTGCGTACTCATTCTTGCTTACACTATCCCTGCAATCTTTATCTCTCTGCAGCTAACTGGTCACCCTCTACCACAAATCGGTCTTGGGAGTACCATCTCTGGTACCGATGTCTATCTACTCGACCGGCTCGATCAGGTGGTAACAGAGCTTGGCTTTAGTGAATACACCACTCAAGTTCGTGGCGACACACTCAACATGTTCGTCTACACCATGTCACTAATGATTGGTACTGCAGGTCTACCGCACGTAATCATCCGTTTCTTCACTGTACCTAAAGTACGTGATGCACGAACGTCAGCAGGTTACGCGCTACTGTTCATCGCGATTCTATACACAACTGCTCCTGCAGTATCAGCGATGGCGCGTCTAAACCTAATGGATACTGTGAACCCGGCTCCTGGTCAGCACCTTGCTTATGATGAGCGTCCTGACTGGTTCAAGAACTGGGAGAAAACCGGTCTACTAGGCTTTGATGACAAAAACAACGATGGTCTGATTGAGTACACCTCAAACCCAGCGACCAACGAGTTGAAAGTTGACCGTGACATCATGGTACTGGCTAACCCTGAGATTGCGAAACTGCCTAACTGGGTAATCGCACTTGTCGCAGCGGGTGGTCTGGCAGCAGCACTATCAACCGCAGCAGGTCTATTGTTGGCTATCTCCTCGGCGATATCCCACGACTTAATCAAAGGCGTTATCAACCCGAATATTTCTGAGAAGAAAGAGCTACTTGCTAGCCGGATATCGATGGCGGTGGCAATTGCGGTGGCAGGCTATTTAGGTCTTAATCCACCAGGCTTTGCCGCCGGTACGGTAGCACTAGCATTCGGTCTTGCGGGCTCGTCTATCTTCCCGGCACTGATGATGGGTATCTTTAGCAAGAGCATCAACAAAGAAGGCGCGATTGCCGGTATGATCGCTGGTATCAGTGTGACGCTATTCTACGTATTCCAACACAAAGGCATCCTATTTGTTGCCGATTGGACTTACCTAGAAAGCTGGGGCAGCAACTGGTTCTTCGGTATTGAGCCAAATGCATTCGGTGCAATTGGTGCGCTATTCAACTTCATCGTGGCATTCGCAGTATCGAAAGTAACCGCGGAAACACCACAAGAAGTGAAAGATTTGGTAGAACACGTACGTGTACCAGCTGGTGCTGGCGACGCAGTCGACCACTAAAATCTAACGTAAAGCACAAAAGCCCCTTCGGGGGCTTTTTTATTCCTGACAGTCTGTTTAAATAAACATCTATACCCAATAACTTAACGCGATAACTTGATGAGTTATTGGGTATAAATGTTTATCCCGTCGTAGTAGCAAGGAAGCCCTATGTTTAAAAATAAACACATTATCATTGCCCTGTTGGTCGCACCGATTCTCTCTATCATCGCTTATTTCGGTACCGATTTAGCACTCAGTGAAAAACCTCATGCGGCAAAAGAAGGACAGAGTTACAAGCTACTGAGTAAGTCAAACTGCCGTTATACCAGTGGCATCTGTGATATGGAAAATGGCGAGTTCAAGATCAAGTTTCGCTCGGAGAAACTGACTGCCGAAGGGCTAGAACTTTCACTGACTTCTGCATTCCCGCTAGAAGGCATTAAGCTCTCTCTGGTTGACGATGCTGAGCAACAAGCCAAACCTATCGATATGCAATCTAGTAGTGACGATGGTAAGAACTGGTTGATTAAGCTACCAGCACCGGCTTCAGAAGAAAGCTGGTTGCGTGTTGCGGCGCAAGCAGATGGTGTGCTGTACTACGGCGACACTCAAACAGCGTTTGTAAAATACGAAACGCTGCTGAGTGAGTAAAACAACCTTTTAGACTAGGCGATACGATTGAGTATCGCCCTGAGTTTGAGCGGTTTAACTGGCTTAGGAATAAAGCTAAAACTGTTCGACTCTATCCCTGCCAACATATCTGGCGTGCGATCAGCACTGATAATCACACCAATAAAACTGTCGCCAAGGCGCAAGCGGCATTGCTGCAAGATCTCTAGACCTGTACGCCCATTATCAAGCCGGTAGTCAGACAGAATCACATCGGGAAGCCAATCATCATCAATGGCTCGCATGCTCTCAACAATGTCGACTGCACAGCGCACATCACAGCCCCAACGCGCCAATAGTTGCTCCATACCAATTAAGATATCCGGCTCATTATCCACACACAGCACCTTGATATGACTTAAGTCCGAGACTGCCTGCACAGGGGAAACCATAGCTTGTGGCGCAGCCTGACTGGCTCGCTTCAAACGAATAGAAAATACGCTGCCACTACCTGGCCAAGAACGCATCGAAATCTGATGCCCAAGTACGCTGGCAATCCCTTTGGAAATCGCCAGCCCAAGCCCTAAGCCTTGGTCTGAGCGCACCTGGTTGCCGCGATTAAACTCTTCAAAAATCTCTTGCTGTTTATCTTCACTAATCCCCTCACCGTTGTCCCACACTTCAATGCGAACATCCTCACCACAGCGGCGTACGCCGAGTACAACTTTGCCACGCGGGCTATAGCGAAAGGCATTGGTCAAAAAGTTTTGCACTACCCGGCGCAGCAATTTGGGATCTGACTCGACCAGCTGCTTACTCGGCACCATACTAAACTCAATACCTTGCTGCTTGGCTAACGCACTAAATTCGGCATTAAGATTGGTCAATACACCGCTAATCGCAAATCCATGCACATTAACATCCAACTTGCCTGACTCTAAACGCGAGATATCCAGCAGATCGCCAATCAAGTCTTCCGCCGCGCCCAGCGCACTTTCAATATGATTCGCCAGTTGCTTGGTTTCGCTCTCTTTCGCCACTTCAGACAAAGAGGAGGCAAATAAACGCGCAGCATTGAGCGGCTGCATTAAGTCATGACTCACCGCCGCCAGAAAACGCGATTTAGAGCGCGATTCATGCTCAGAACGCTGCGTGGCAGTGACCAATTGTTTATTTAACCGCTCCAATTCTTGGGTACGCACTTGCACGCGCTCTTCCAGTGTTTCATTGGCATCTTTGAGCGCTTGCTCGGCATCACGAAAGACAGTGATATCGGTAAAACTCATCACAAAGCCGCCACCTGGCATCGGGTTTCCCTGCACCTCAATCACACGCCCATCAGGACGAACACGAGAAGAAGTATGCCGCGTGCCTTGTTCTAAATGGTAAATTCGCCGGCGCACATGATCTTCAGGGTCGCCCAAGCCACACAAACCTTGCTCGGCATTGTGACGAATCACATCCGCGATCGGACGACCCACTTGGATTAACCCAGGAGGGAATTCAAACAACTCAAGATAACGCTGGTTCCACGCCACCAGCCGCAACTGTTTATCGACCACGGCAATGCCTTGTCCGATATGTTCAATCGCCCCTTGCAATAAACCACGGCTAAAGTCATACAGCTCAGAGGCTTCATCAACAATGGTCGCCACTTCTTCGAGCTGCATATTGCGACCTTGTAGCGCCGAAGTCAGTACTAACTTAGCTGAGGAAGCGCCAAAGACGCCAGCCAAAACCCGCTCAGTGTGACGAATCAAACTTGCCGGAGCTTGCTGGGTCGGCATCAAGGTTTGTCTTTGCTGTCCCCAATATTGCTTAAAGGCGCTGCGCACCCGATGACGCCCAACAAATCGCGAGGCTAACATCTCCAATTCTGCCACCGTGACTCGGCTTTGATAGAGACTCATGTTCTCACTTTCAGGCAGAGGGGTACCGATAAACGATGCTGATTGTAGGCGTTCACTTAAACTGGCGCGCGTGACCAAAGAGATCAGCACATAGCAGAGAGTATTCACGCTTAAGCTCAGCACGATTCCCCAATCTGAAGCCTGCAACCCCACTTCGCGTAACACTAATGGCGGCTCAATCAACCACAACAAGACGTTATTGTGGCTATCGCCAGCAAGTAAGCCAGTGGCATTCATCAAGGTGATCAGCCAGAGGGTAAAACCAAACAGCAAACCAACATACACCCCTTTGCGGTTGCCTTGGCGCCAATACATACCGCCAATCAGCGCTGGGGCAAATTGGCTGATCGCGGCAAAAGAGAGAAATCCTATCGCTGACAAAGATTGAATGTTGCCCAGCACTTGATAAAACCCCCAAGCCCCAAGTAGCAGCAATAAGATTAACGCGCGACGAATCACCAATAAAAGCCCCGAGAACTGGCGATGCCCGCGGCTGCTAAGACGCATTCTTCTTAGCAATAAAGGCATCACAAGATCATTGGAAACCATGATGGCGAGCGCGATGGTTGAAACAATTACCATCCCACTGGCAGCCGAAGTGCCACCAAGGAACGCGAGGAGCGCCATATCCGTTGCGCCCACCGACATTGGCAAACTAATTACATAGGTATCGGCGCTCACCCCAGAAAGCAGCGCTTGCCCAACCCACGCGATCGGCAAAACGAAAATACCCATAAGCACAAGATATAACGGAAAAAGCCAGCGGGCGGTATGCAGATCTTGTGGTCGCTCGTTCTCCACCACCATGGTATGGAATTGGCGCGGCAAACAAAGAATCGCCATCATGGTCAGCACAGTATGAATGATAAGCGTCGGCCAGTTGGGCGCCTGATAGGTTTGCACCGCGAGATCCATTAAGACGATATCGGCGCGATTAAGAGCAAGAAAGAGAATAAAGCAGCCCACCACCATAAAGGCAATCAACTTGACCATCGATTCAAACGCAATCGCCATCATCATGCCACGGTGGTGTTCGGTGTTATCGATGTGGCGCGTACCAAACAGCATGGTAAAGACCGCTAAGGCGAGCACTACAAACCAAGAAGCATCCACGCCAAATAGCATGCCTTCGGCTTTTAAACTTGGTGCGACAACCTCTAATCCCATGGTGATGCCACGCAACTGCAGCGCAATATAAGGCAAAATACCCACCACCGCGATCAAGGTGATCACCACCGCGAGTCCTTGTGATTTGCCTAACGGGCAGCAATAAAGTCGGCAATAGATGTGATGTGTTCGCGCTTAGCGACAATGATCAGTCTGGCGAGAATGCGCCACCCTAAGGTGAAGACGATAATTGGGGCGATATAGATAGGTAGAAACGACCAAGGGTTACTGCTGGCTTGCCCGACCGTGCCGTAGAATGTCCAAGAGGTACAGTAAACCGCGATGGATAAGCTGTAAATCCACGGTCGCCATTTGGCGAGCCAACCGCGCTGTTTGTCTCCGTACCATGCAATCCAAAATAACAGTCCTAGATATAACAACGATACGGGAATCACGAGCCATCCTTGCATGCGATATCCTTTAAATACACTCTGTTAGATAGCGCTATTAAACTAACAGAGTGTATAAATATCAATCAGATGAGGTTAATTCTGTGCTTCAAGCTCAGCTTTATCTGCCCCATCTTTTCCACGTCGTGCTTTTGGCTCGGCGTGAATGAACAATGCCAGAGCGCCCATCGCCGCCATCGCCCAAAACACATTAGCGCCCCAATTCTCATAGCCCCAGCCACTTAGTGCTGTCATCAGTGCAATAAACGCTCCTAATGGAATCGCGTTGTACAGCGCCTGCAAAGCCACCATACGATTTTGATCAGAGGCTTGAATGTATTGAATCGCGGCAATGTGCGCCACCGCAAAGGTCACGCCGTGTAAAAGTTGGATCACCACCAGTGCCAGCAGTGCCGTGGTAGACGCGGTGATACCCCAACGCACCATGACGCCAACCGAGGCAACCACAAACAGCGCACGTAAACTCCAACCAACAAACAGTCGCTTACTCAGGGCAAACACCAACACTTCCGCGACCACCCCAAGGCTCCACAAATAACCGATCACAGCTTCTGAGTAACCCGCCTCTTTCCAGTAGATGGAGCTAAAACTGTAGTAAGCGGCATGGCTACCTTGGATCAGAGCCACCAAAGTTAGGAAGCGAATCACACTGCTTTCACGTAATAGTTCACTTAACTTAGGTCGCACCATCTGCTGCTCAGAGTCCGTCACCGGCATCGGATTGATGGCGCGCATCGAAAACAATAAGGCGATAAACATACCAAACAGCGCGGTGAAGAGGATCATGTCAGAGCCATACAGCGAGACCAAATAGCCAACCACCGTTGAACCAGCGATAAATGCCACCGAGCCCCACAAACGAGTACGACCATAATCCAACATCTTGAGTCGACCATAGTAGTTCGCCATCGCATCAGAGATTGGGATCAGCGGTCCAAGACACAGGTTGAATAAAATCGTTGCTGCCGCCATTAACCAGAAGCTACCGCCAGTAAAAAAGTGGAAACCAACAAATATAAGCCCGGCGAAGGTGATCATTCTCAGCGCAGGCATAAGGTGTTCCACCTTATGAATACGCGGAGTCAGCACTAAGTTCGCCACACAGCGGGTGGCAAAACCCAATCCCAATAAAATACCAATATCAGAAGGCGAGACGCCTTGCTCTTCAAACCACAGCGCCCAAAATGGCAAATAGACGCCATAAGCAAAAAAGAAACCAATCAGGTATTGAGAAATCCAGCCATAAGGCGAAGGGGTAAACATGACAACCTCTAAAATATGTATCAGCTGGCGGTATTATCTACTGAGCGCCGACAGAGAAAAAGGGAACATTCAATTTGTTGCTCTTTCCTCTTTGTCTAACACGACTTGCTTCGACCAAAGTCGTCTAGCGCAGCCAAGTAAATTTGTCACACTTAGGAGGTAGAAGCCGAGATTCTAAGGTGCATCATGCCAGACAAATTTAACATGCAATCTCCTCCATTCGACCGCTTGGATGAAGCTCAACAACAAACACTGCGAGCTTCACTAGATGTGGCTTACTTCCGTGGTCGAGATACGATTTTACGCAGCGGCGCAGCAAGCAAACACTTACACATTTTGATCAAAGGGGTGGTCGAAGAACAATCGACTGATGGTAAAGAAATTTTTGCCCATTATGCCAATGATGATTTGTTTGATGTGCGTTCGTTATTTGAAGGTGAAACACGCCACAATTATATCGCGCTTGAAGATACGCTTTCCTATCTATTGCCCAAAGAAGTATTTCTCGATTTATATGAGCAAAATGGGCAATTTGCGGCCTACTTCGACAATAACCTTGCCAAACGCCAAGCGCTGGTTGAAGCGGCGCAACAACAGCAGAATCTCGCCGAATTTATTTTGAACAAGGTCGATAGTGATATCTACCATCCACCGCGTATTCTTGCGCATGATCAGCCGCTTGATGAAGTCACTCTGTTTCTCAAGAGCAATGCGGTCGACTCGGCATTGATTGAACTTGCTGACGATGATCCTCGCTTACAACAAAACCCCAGTCAATTGCCCTACGGCATTATCACCCGCACCAATATGCTGCATGCGGTGATGCTCGATAGGCTGCCGCTCGATACGCCAGTTGGTCAAGTCGCAACGTTTCCCGTCATGCATGTCGATGAAGGTGACTTCCTGTTTAATGCCATGATAGCCATGACGCGCAACCGAATGAAGCGACTTATGGTTTGTGATGGCAACCAACCTGTGGGCATGTTGGATATGACGCAGATCCTCAGCGCCTTCTCCACCCATTCACATGTATTAACCTTAAGTATTGCCCGTGCGACTTGCGTTGAAGAGTTAGCAATCGCTTCCAATAAACAACGTCAGTTGGTCGACAGCTTGCTCAGCAATGGCATTCGCACTCGCTTTATTATGGAGCTTATCTCCGCGGTCAATGAGCAAATCATCGAGAAAGCGTTTGAATTAGTGGTGCCACCCGCTCTACACGATCATTGCTGCTTAATCGTACTTGGCTCAGAAGGTCGCGGGGAGCAAATCCTCAAGACCGATCAAGACAATGCACTGATCATTAAAGATGGCTTACATTGGGAACAATGTGCCAAGGTGATGAACGAACTGACTCACACCTTGCAGCAACTCGGCTACCCTCTTTGCCCGGGCAATGTCATGGTCAATAACCCCGAATGGGTTAAATCACAAAGCGAGTGGAAACTGACCTTAAAACAATGGTCAAAAGCCACTAATGCCGAGCAAGTAATGAAGCTGGCAATTATGGCGGATGCACATGCGGTAGCCGGTAATGAAGATCTGCTGCAACCGGTTAGTGATCACTTACAAAAAATCATGTTCAACAACATGTTGACGCTGCAAGACTTCTCGCGACCAGCATTGCAATTCTCCCTACCACTAACACTGTTTGGTAACGTCAAAAACGACAAACAAGGACTGGATCTAAAAAGCGGGGGCATCTTCCCCATCGTGCATGGTATTCGCACACTCGCGCTTGAATACGGCGTGATAGAGAAAAACACCTTTGAACGGATTGAGACCCTACGCCGCAAAAAGATCCTCGAGCCAGAAACCGCAGATAACCTCAATGAGGCGCTTAAGCTGTTCTTTAAATTGCGCCTTGCTCAGCAGCTTAGCAATCAACACAATCACAACCGGATTGATCTTAAGCAACTCGACCGAAGTGAGCGTGACTTATTGCGCCACAGCCTGCATGTGGTGAAAAAATTTAAGCAATTCCTTGGCTATCATTATCAGATAAGAGATTAGTGGAGAGCGGGTATGAATTGGTTACAACGACGCTATTGGCACTACAAACTCAAAGGCTCACCGTTCCAACACTATTTTGGTTCGTTAACTCAAGGCGAGTACGTCTCACTCGACTGTGAAACCACCAGCTTAGATCCCAATCGAGCTGAGCTAGTCACCATTGCGGCAACTAAAATCATTGATAACCGCATTATCACCAGCCAGCCCTTTGAGGTCCGCTTACGCGCGCCGCAATCTCTCGACTCAGGCTCGGTAAAAATACATAAGATCCGCCACAAAGATCTCGAAGACGGCATCGATGAAAAACAGGCGCTACTCAAGCTACTGCACTTTATCGGTAACCGCCCTTTGGTGGGCTATCACATTCGCTATGATAAGAAGATCCTCGATCTGGCTTGCAAAAAACAGCTTGGCTTTCCACTGCCCAACCCACTGATTGAAGTGAGCCAGATCTATCATGACAAATTAGAGCAGCACCTGCCCAACGCCTACTTCGACTTAAGTTTAGACGCCATCTGCAAGCATTTAGACTTACCGATGCAGGATAAACACGATGCACTGCAAGACGCAATTTCTGCCGCGCTTGTCTTTGTTAGGCTGACCAAAGGCGATCTGCCAAGTCTCTCCATTCCATACCAACGTTAAGGTACGCCGTTGATTTCAGCGCGGGGGATAGCCAGCCGTTTTAACTCGACTCATCCCCCATTCATCCTAAAGTCTAATTGAGAAAATAGCGGCGCTGGCTGACAGTTATAGCATTGCTAGGTTCAGGCTTATGAGCTTAGAGCTTGAAAACAAAGATGTGACTGTAGATGCCATTTCTTATTTTTTGTCTACAGAATCGCTCAATTCACAAGGAGAGAGAGCAATGAGTGAAGCCCACGTTTATCCGGTAAAAGAGAATATCAAAGCTACAACGCACGCGGATAATGACACTTACCTTGCCATGTATCAGCAGTCAGTTTCTGATCCAGAAGGGTTCTGGAGTGAGCATGGTAAAGTCGTTGACTGGATCAAGCCTTTCACCAAAGTAAAAAGCACCTCATTTGACACAGGTCACGTAGACATTCGCTGGTTTGAAGACGGCACACTGAACGTTTCTGCTAACTGTATTGATCGCCACTTGGCTGAGCGCGGCGATGAAGTTGCGATCATCTGGGAAGGCGACGATCCTGCCGATGATAAAACACTGACTTTTAACGAGCTGCACAAAGAAGTATGTAAGTTCTCTAACGCGCTAAAAGAGCAAGGCGTGCATAAAGGCGATGTGGTGTGTCTGTACATGCCAATGGTACCTGAAGCGGCTATCGCAATGCTGGCTTGTACTCGCATTGGCGCGGTGCATACCGTGGTATTTGGTGGTTTCTCTCCAGAAGCACTTTCTGGTCGTATCATCGACTCAGACGCAAAAATCGTGATCACCGCTGACGAAGGTGTGCGTGGTGGCCGTGCCGTTCCGCTGAAAAAGAACGTCGACGAAGCGCTGACTAACCCTGAAGTAACGAC
The DNA here is from genome assembly GCF_003350325.1 of Vibrio rhodolitus. Lineage (GTDB taxonomy): Bacteria > Pseudomonadota > Gammaproteobacteria > Enterobacterales > Vibrionaceae > Vibrio > Vibrio rhodolitus. Next base: position 36,696 of record NZ_QLYZ01000025.1, read on the forward strand.
CATCAAAAAAGTGATGGTATTAAAGCGCACCGGTGGTGATGTTGATTGGCATGAGCACCGTGATGTTTGGTGGCATGAAGCAACCGCTAACGTTTCAGAAGTATGCCCACCAGAAGAGATGAAAGCAGAAGATCCGCTGTTTATCCTGTATACCTCAGGTTCAACGGGTAAACCAAAAGGCGTACTGCACACTACAGGTGGCTATTTAGTTTATGCCACGATGACGTTTAAATACGTATTTGACTACCAAGAAGGCGAGACATTCTGGTGTACGGCGGATGTGGGTTGGATCACCGGTCATACTTACCTTATTTACGGACCGCTAGCTAACGGTGCCAAGACGATTCTATTTGAAGGCGTGCCAAACTACCCAAGCACGGCGCGCATGAGTGAAGTAGTCGATAAACATCAAGTCAATATTCTTTACACTGCACCAACCGCTATCCGCGCGCTAATGGCGAAAGGTAATGAGGCAGTTGAAGGCACATCACGCTCTAGCCTACGAGTGATGGGCTCGGTAGGTGAGCCAATCAACCCAGAAGCGTGGGAGTGGTACTACAAAACCATCGGTAATGAAAAATCACCAATCGTTGATACTTGGTGGCAAACAGAAACTGGCGGCATTTTGATTGCACCATTACCAGGCGCAACAGATTTGAAACCAGGTTCGGCAACTCGTCCATTCTTCGGCGTACAACCTGCGCTGGTTGATAACATGGGTAACATCATCGAAGAAACCGCGGCTGAAGGTAACCTTGTTATCCTCGACTCATGGCCAGGTCAGATGCGTACCGTTTACGGTGACCATGAGCGCTTTGAACAAACGTACTTCTCAACCTTCAAAGGCATGTACTTCACTAGTGATGGTGCTCGTCGTGATGAAGATGGTTACTACTGGATCACAGGTCGTGTTGATGACGTCCTGAACGTTTCTGGTCACCGCATGGGCACAGCAGAAATTGAGTCAGCACTAGTGGCTCACGATAAGATTGCTGAAGCGGCGATTGTGGGTATTCCGCATGACATCAAAGGTCAAGCTATCTATGCCTACGTGACGCTTAACGATGGTGAGTTCCCATCAGCTGAGCTACACAAAGAAGTGAAAAACTGGGTACGTAAAGAGATTGGTCCAATCGCCACACCAGATGTACTGCACTGGACAGATTCACTACCGAAAACGCGTTCAGGTAAGATCATGCGTCGTATCCTACGTAAGATCGCCACCGGTGACACCAGCAACCTTGGTGACACGTCAACACTGGCAGATCCAAGCGTAGTCGACAAACTCATCGCAGAGAAAGCTGAATTAGCTTAATCACGCTCTCACTATCACTAAGCCGTCACATCGTGGCGGCTTTTTTTGTGTCTAGATCGGATTATTTCCCGTCAATCCTACTGTGACAAACAGTGTTTCTGTTATCTCGGTTACAGAAAACAAAGGCAAATATAGGTGATTAGACCAGTAAATTGCTGCTAATTGCGCTGAATTAGCTATAATCGTGGACGATTTTTTAAAAATCGCTCGATTTGCACTGAAAAATCGCGTTGATTTATCGTATATTAGGAAACCGACTCGTTTCACTCACGATAAAGGAAGATAGCCACATAATGTCAGCAAAATCACGAATTCTACTTCTGAACGGTCCGAACCTTAATTTATTAGGGCTTCGCGAACCTGCACATTATGGGTCACAAACCCTTGACCAAATCGTCGCAACTCTAGCGCAACAAGCTACAGAGGCGGGAATCGAATTTGAGCATCTTCAATCGAACCGTGAATATGAACTTATTGAAACGATTCATGCTGCGTACAACCAAGTGGATTTTATCATTATAAATCCAGCGGCGTTTACTCACACCAGCGTTGCGCTGCGAGATGCCCTACTTGGCGTGGCAATTCCATTTATTGAAGTACATTTGTCCAATGTGCACGCCCGAGAGCCATTCCGTCACCATTCTTACTTGTCAGATAAAGCGCAAGGGGTGATTTGTGGTTTAGGTGCACAAGGCTACGAATTTGCATTGTCGGCAGCAATCAAACACCTGCAGGCGAAGTAACCTAACACTCTGCAACCTTAAGGGTTGTCTTACTCACAAGATAAAAGAGAAAGCAAACATGGATATCCGTAAAATTAAGAAGCTGATTGAATTAGTAGAAGAGTCTGGCATTGCTGAGCTTGAGATTTCTGAAGGTGAAGAGTCAGTACGCATCAGTCGTCACGGCGTGGCAGCACCAGTACAAGCGGCTCCAATTCAATACGCAGCAGCACCTGCTCCAGTAGCAGCGCCAGCGGCAGCACCAGTTGCAGCAGAAGCACCAGCTGCAGCGGCAATGCCAGCGGGTCACCAAGTGCTTTCTCCAATGGTTGGTACTTTCTACCGTTCACCAAGTCCAGACGCGAAATCATTCGTAGAAGTTGGTCAAACAGTTAAAGCTGGCGACACGCTATGTATCGTTGAAGCAATGAAGATGATGAACCAAATCGAAGCAGATAAGTCTGGTGTGGTAACTGCAATCCTAGTAGAAGATGGTCAACCAGTAGAATTCGACCAGCCGCTAGTAGTAATCGAATAATCGAGGCTGAAGCTATGCTAGATAAATTAGTCATCGCGAACCGAGGTGAAATTGCACTTCGTATCCTTCGCGCATGTAAAGAGCTAGGCATCAAAACCGTAGCGGTACACTCTACGGCTGACCGCGACCTTAAGCACGTATTGCTAGCAGATGAATCAATCTGTATCGGTCCTGCACGCGGTATTGATAGCTACCTAAATATTCCACGCATCATTTCAGCAGCTGAAGTGACTGGCGCAGTGGCGATTCACCCAGGTTACGGCTTCCTGTCTGAAAACGCAGACTTTGCTGAGCAAGTTGAACGCAGTGGCTTTATCTTTGTTGGTCCAAAAGCGGATACCATCCGCATGATGGGTGACAAGGTTTCAGCTATCAACGCCATGAAAAAAGCAGGCGTTCCATGTGTTCCAGGTTCTGACGGTCCACTAGACAACGATGAAGTGAAGAACAAAGCCCACGCAAAACGCATTGGTTACCCAGTAATCATCAAAGCGTCTGGCGGCGGCGGCGGTCGTGGTATGCGTGTTGTACGTAGCGAAGCTGAGCTAACTCAAGCTATCGCAATGACGCGCGCAGAAGCAAAAGCAGCCTTCAACAACGACATGGTTTACATGGAGAAATTCCTAGAGAACCCGCGTCACGTTGAAGTTCAAGTGATTGCTGACGGTCAAGGCGGTGCTATCCACCTAGGTGAGCGTGACTGTTCTATGCAGCGTCGTCACCAAAAAGTGGTTGAAGAAGCGCCTGCACCAGGCATCACGGAAGAGATGCGTAAGTACATCGGTGAACGTTGTACACGTGCTTGTATTGAAATCGGCTACCGCGGCGCAGGTACTTTTGAGTTCCTATATGAAAACGGCGAGTTCTACTTCATCGAAATGAACACCCGTATTCAAGTAGAGCACCCAGTAACAGAAATGGTTACTGGCGTTGACCTCATCAAAGAGCAGCTACGTGTTGCAGCAGGTCAACCTCTGTCGTTTACTCAAGATGACATTAAGATCCGTGGCCATGCGATTGAGTGTCGTATCAACGCTGAAGATCCAGAGCGTTTCCTACCTTCTCCAGGTAAGATCGAACGCTTCCATGCTCCTGGCGGTATGGGCGTACGTTGGGAATCGCATATCTACTCTGGCTACACAGTGCCACCGCACTACGATTCAATGATCGGTAAGCTAATCACTTACGGTGAGAACCGCGACGTAGCTATCGCACGCATGAAAAATGCGCTAGGCGAGATGATTGTAGAAGGCATCAAAACTAACGTGCCACTACAAATGTCGATTATGAACGACGAGAACTTCCAACACGGTGGTGCAAACATCCACTACCTAGAGAAGAAGCTTGGTCTGCAATAATTGCCTCGCTTAATCGAGTTAAATGCCCACATTACGTGGGCATTTTTGCTTCTGGCTGCTAAACTCTGCGCCAATATTCTGATTCAACCACGTTAAGAGCACATACTCATGCCTTGGATTCAAATCAAACTCAATGCGACCAACCAAAACGCCGAAATGATCGGTGATATGCTAATGGAAGAGACTGGCGCGCTATCGGTAACCTTTTTAGATGCGCAAGACACACCAGTATTTGAACCTCTACCAGGCGAGACTCGCTTATGGGGTGATACTGACATTCTGGCGCTGTATGACGCTGAAGCCGACACTCAATTGGTGTTAAACCAAATCAAAGCAAGCAACATGCTGGCAGAAGATTTTGCTCATAAAGTTGAGCAGCTTGAAGATAAAGATTGGGAACGCGAATGGATGGATAACTTCCACCCAATGAAATTTGGTGAGCGCCTATGGATTTGTCCTAGCTGGCGTGAAATCCCAGAGCCTGATGCCGTCAATGTTATGCTGGATCCTGGTCTAGCTTTCGGTACGGGTACGCACCCAACAACTGCACTATGCCTTGAGTGGCTAGAAAGTCTGGATCTCCAAGGCAAAACGGTTATCGACTTCGGTTGTGGCTCTGGCATCCTAGCGATCGCGGCGATCAAACTGGGCGCAGAAAAAGTTATCGGGATCGACATTGATCCTCAAGCACTTCTTGCTTCGAAAGACAACGCCGAGCGTAATGGCGTGGCTGAGCAGCTAGAAGTATTCCTACCTCAAGATCAGCCTGAAGGTTTGATTGCAGACGTCGTGGTAGCAAACATTCTAGCCGGTCCTCTACGAGAACTTTCTCCTATCATTAAGAGCCTTGTTAAGCCAAATGGTCTACTTGCGATGTCTGGCGTACTAGACACGCAAGCTGAAGATGTTGCCGACCATTACCGTGACGAGCTTCACATTGATCCGATTAAAGAGCAAAGTGAGTGGTGTCGCATCTCTGGCCGCAAGCAAGGCTAGACAAGGTTTTTACGCTTAATAGACTGAATTTTATACAAATTAACAAAACAATTTGTAAATGCTCAAATATTAGTCTTTTCACGCAGTGAAAAAATGCGTAAAATGCGCGCCCTTGCTGGTACAGAACTGTGAAGACGTTTTGAAAATAGGTAATTATCAACTTAAGAACAAACTAATCGTTGCTCCAATGGCGGGCGTTACGGATAGACCGTTTCGAGAGTTGTGTCTCCGTTATGGCGCGGGTATGGCCGTCAGTGAAATGATGTCGTCGAACCCGAAACTTTGGAAGACTGCGAAATCAAAACAACGCATGGTACACGCAGGCGAATCGGGCATCCGCTCGGTACAGATCGCCGGCGCTGATCCCCAGCTTATGGCTGAAGCAGCTCAGTTTAGTGTTGAAAACGGTGCGCAAATCATCGACATCAATATGGGCTGCCCAGCTAAAAAAGTGAATAAGAAGCTAGCCGGCTCTGCGTTACTTAAGTATCCAGATATCATTGAAGATATCTTGAAAACAGTAGTTAACGCGGTCGATGTCCCTGTGACATTGAAAACCCGTACTGGCTGGGACACAGACAATAAAAACTGCGTCCAAATCGCTAAATTAGCCGAAGACTGCGGCATACAAGCTTTAGCCCTGCACGGGCGTACTAAGGCGTGTATGTACAAGGGTGAGGCCGAATACGACAGCATCAAGGCGGTAAAACAAGCCATCTCTATCCCGGTTATCGCTAACGGTGATATCGATAGCCCTGAGAAGGCGAAATTTGTACTGGATTATACCGGTGCAGACGCTCTGATGATTGGACGCCCTGCCCAGGGTCGTCCGTGGATTTTCCAGGAAATCCAGCACTATTTGGAAAACGGCACCGTAATGCCACAGCTTCCTCACGAGGAAGTGAAAGGCATTATGCTTGGTCATGTGAATGCTCTGCATGAATTTTATGGAGAGTTCTTAGGCCCTCGCATTGCCCGTAAGCATGTGGGTTGGTACCTAAAAGAGCATGAGCAAGCTAACGAGTTTCGCCGTACCTTCAACGCGATTGAGATTGCTGCAGAGCAACTTGAAGCGTTAGAGGGTTATTTTGATAACGTTGCACCATAATTACGAGAAGAGCTAGACCGAATATGTTCGAACAAAATCTAACTTCAGAAGCATTAACAGTAACTACAGTAACTTCACAAGATCAAATCACGCAAAAGCCACTACGTGATTCTGTTAAAGCGTCTCTTAAAAACTATCTTGCTCAATTAAACGGTCAAGAAGTTACAGAACTATACGAATTAGTTCTAGCTGAAGTTGAACAGCCACTACTAGACACCATCATGCAGTACACTCGCGGTAACCAAACTCGCGCAGCAACTATGATGGGCATCAACCGCGGTACTCTTCGTAAGAAACTGAAAAAATACGGCATGAACTAATCTTTTTTGGTTCATCATTAATTAAGAGGTCATGTTAGCAATAACATGACCTTTTTTTATCTCTTCAACATTGATATTTCCCTCAATGGGCATGCATCACTTCTAGCACGTAAATCCCTTAAATTTGTGCAGTCTTTTCGCCCTGTTGCGTGATTGAGTACTCGATCGCAAAACCTAATCCATACCCTGCATTGAATAATTCTCATTAAGCGTTCAGTTTGAATGTATCGCACAAAGGTTTGTCAACTCGAGCAATCTCGATAATGGATTGTCGGTTAATTAAAACAAACGGAGAATAACAATGATGAAAGCAGCAGTAGTCAGTGAATTCAAAGGTCCACTGGTCATTAAAGATATCCCACTACCTAACGTGAAACCACGTGATGTATTAGTCAAAGTTCATGCTTGTGGTGTTTGCCATACCGACTTGCACGCCTGTCATGGTGATTGGCCGGTCAAACCCAAAATGCCACTCGTGCCTGGGCACGAAGGCGTGGGTGAAATTGTTGAAGTGGGCAGTGAAATAAGCCACCTTAAAGTCGGTGACCGAGTCGGCGTTCCATGGTTATACAGTGCATGTGGTCACTGTGACTACTGCCTAGACGGTCAAGAAACCCTGTGTCACGATCAACATAACGCGGGTTATTCGGTTGACGGTGGTTACGCGGAGTTCTGTCTTGCCAACGGCGAGTACGTCGTTAAGATCCCTGATGGCTTAAGTTATGTCGATGCCGCGCCGCTATTTTGCGCCGGCGTCACAACCTACAAAGCGCTCAAAGTGACGGGGGTAAAACCGGGACAATGGGTGGCAGCGATTGGTGCCGGTGGTCTTGGGCACCTAGCGATTCAATATGCCGTTGCGATGGGGATGAATGTTATTGCTGTTGATACTGGCGAGGAGAAGCTCGCCCTTGCTAAAGAGCTTGGCGCGCAGCATACCATCGACTTTATGCAAGAAAGCCCATCAGAGCGCATTCGCGAAATCACCAACGGTGGTGTGCACGGCGTTGTCTGTACTGCCGTTTCTCAGCCTGCATTTAAAGAAGCTTACGCGTCGATTCGCCGTGGTGGCGCGTGTGTTCTTGTGGGATTGCCACCTGAAGAAATGCCAATCCCTATCTTCGATACGGTACTAAATGGCGTCAAAGTCATTGGTTCCATTGTCGGCACACGTAAAGATCTACAAGAGTGCTTACAGTTTGCCGCAGAAGGTAAAGTCAAAGCGATCACTCAAGTTAAGCAACTAGAAGACATTAATGACATCTTTGCCGATATGGAAAAAGGTGAAATTACCGGTCGCATTGTAATGGAACTCGCTTAAGCCACCCACTTAACCAATAGCTAAGCAAGTAGCGGCAGCTGCTTGCTTATTCCTTTTTGCGCAATTTGTACACACTGCTATAAAAACAAACACTTAATATGCAACCAAAGTAAATTGTTTTATGAATACAATACGCTAAAATGCTTATTCCAATATTCACCAGCTAAGGCAATGCATGTTAAATCGTCGAGAGGAATGGTTAGATTTCATTCTTAATTCCTTGCCTGATCACGTCTTTATCTTAGATGAAGCTGGTAGATATGTTGATAGCTACGGCGGTCAATACAACTCGAAGGATTTTGATGCCAAGAGTTATATAGGCTTGCACCTAGACCAAGTGCTCTCCAATGACAAAGCTGCCGAGCTGAAGCAATATATCGATCAAGTCATCGAGTCAAAACAGACTCTCGTGGTGAAATACAACCTTAAGCTGCACGATCATTTATTACTCTCTATCGAAGAGTTACAAGATTCCGCTCTGCCTGAAGAGAGTTGGTTTGAAGCGATCATTAATTATGTCTCGCCAGCACAAACCGGTTCACATCAAGTTATGTGGTCGGTGCGTAACGTTACTCAAACTCATCTATTAGAAAGCAAGCTGAAAAAACTCTCAGAGACGGATGAACTCACCAATATCCTCAACCGCCGAGCATTTTTGCTTGAGCTTGAACAAGCCTTTCTCGCGCAAAAAGAAAAAGATCAGCCCTTGGTGTGCTTGATGATCGACATCGACCACTTTAAAGAAATTAATGATATGGTCGGACACTTATCTGGTGATGAAGTGATTAAACACGTCGCTCAGGTGTGCCAAACGCAGATCCGCGCTACGGATCATATTGGTCGTTTGGGCGGTGAAGAGTTTGGTATATTGCTTAGACATACTAACGCGATTCAAGCTTTTGATATTGCCGAGAGGGTTCGTCATTCACTCAGCACATCTGCTTGCAACGTCGAAAATAATGACATTTTCCCGACCGTGAGCATCGGCATCGCGGAGTGCAATCAAAACGTTGATTCAATGAAAAGACTACTGATCAACGCCGACAAAGCGATGTACTACTCAAAGCGTACCGGGCGCGATCAGGTAACGATTTATCACGATAATCTACCGGATCTCAAGATACACTCTGCTGCAAAGTCGCAAATTCTCCGCGCCTGCTAGCCACCAGCAGCGCGCGGCTCACTTATGGTGATGACAACAGCTCTCTGCTTCTTCCTCACTCGCCAGTGCTCCTAAGATTGAGCAATGACTGGCGTTATCGTCTACATCACCACAACAGGCATCGTTGATCTTTTTTAGTGCGCTGCGAATGCGGGTCAATTCTTCAATCTTCTCATCAATCACTTGCAGTTTTGCCGTCGTGATGGCTTTTACCTCAGCACAGCTATGTTCAGTCGCCTCGAGCTTAATCTCAAGCAGTTCTTTGATCTCCTCAAGGCTAAGCCCCAAATCTTTGGCTTTGAGAATAAACGCGACTTGCTTTTGGTTCTCTTCACTATACAAGCGGTACCCTGACTCGCTGCGGCTTGCAGGTTTAATCAGGGCGTTTTTTTCATAAAACCTCAGCGTATCAGCGGTAACACCACAGCGTTTTGCCAATTCTCCGATTTGGAACATAACTTTTCCTATTAACCGTTTCGTTACTTATCAAGCTAAACATGACGGAAATTACAATTATTTTTGCGATGCCAAACGATTGCGCGAGCTTTTTTGTAATAAATTAGTTAGAATGTGCGCCATCAAATTCAGAGCATCGCAAATGCTCTTGGAAATGGCAAAAGGTCTTTACCAAAACTGGCCAATATTCTAGCCAAGGTTAGAAACAAGTTCATTTTTGGCAAGCATCTTTTAATTCGTGAATTTGAGGAAAATGGAAGCATGAATAACGCTCGTCCTATTCGCCGCGCGCTTATCAGCGTATCAGACAAAACAGGTATTGTTGAGTTTGCTCAAGCTCTAGCGGAGCGTGGTGTCGATATTCTATCGACTGGTGGTACTGCTCGCCTACTGGCTGATAAAGGTATCTCAGTAACAGAAGTATCTGATTACACTGGTTTCCCAGAAATGATGGACGGTCGCGTTAAGACCCTGCATCCAAAAGTTCACGGTGGCGTTCTCGGTCGTCGCGGTCAAGATGACAACATCATGGAAAAGCACGGCATTAATCCAATTGATATGGTGGTCGTCAACCTATACCCATTTGCAGAAACAGTAGCTAAAGAAGGCTGTACGCTTGCTGATGCGGTCGAAAACATCGATATCGGTGGTCCAACTATGGTTCGCTCAGCCGCTAAAAACCATAAAGATGTCACGATTGTAGTTAACGCCAAAGACTACAACCGCGTTATCGCGGAAATGGATGCCAACCAAACGTCATTGACGCTAGAAACGCGTTTCGACCTTGCGATTGCCGCTTTTGAGCACACTGCAGCGTATGACGGCATGATTGCCAACTACTTCGGTACTATGGTTCCCTCTTACGGTGAGAACAAGGAAGGCGACCAAGAGAGCAAATTCCCTCGCACCTTCAACCAGCAATTCATCAAGAAGCAAGATATGCGTTACGGTGAGAACAGTCACCAAGATGCAGCTTTCTATGTTGAAGAGCATCCGCAAGAAGCCTCAGTTGCGACAGCTCGCCAAATCCAAGGTAAAGCGCTTTCTTACAACAACATCGCTGATACTGATGCCGCACTTGAGTGTGTGAAAGAGTTCAGTGAGCCAGCATGTGTGATCGTCAAGCATGCTAACCCTTGTGGCGTGGCACTAGGCAAAGACATCTTGGAAGCCTACAACCGCGCTTACCAAACAGACCCAACGTCTGCGTTTGGTGGCATCATCGCATTTAACCAAGAGCTGGATGCAGCAACCGCTTCAGCTATCGTTGAGCGTCAGTTTGTTGAGGTAATCATTGCGCCGTCTGTGTCAGCTGAAGCAGTTGAAGTCGTGGCAGCGAAAAAGAATGTTCGCCTACTAGAATGTGGGGAATGGTCAACGCAAACCACTGGCTTTGACGTGAAACGCGTTAATGGCGGCTTGCTAGTTCAAGACCGTGATCAAGGCATGGTTAGCTTGGGCGACCTAAAAGTTGTATCAAAACGTCAGCCAACGGAAGAAGAACTAAAAGACGCTCTGTTCTGCTGGAAAGTAGCGAAATATGTCAAATCGAACGCGATTGTTTACGCGAAAGGCGATATGACCATTGGTGTTGGTGCTGGTCAAATGAGCCGCGTCTACTCAGCGAAAATTGCCGGCATTAAAGCTGCAGATGAAGGTCTAGAGGTTGCTGGTAGCGTGATGGCGTCAGATGCTTTCTTCCCATTCCGTGATGGCATTGATGCAGCAGCAGAAGCAGGCATTAAGTGTGTGATTCAACCTGGTGGTTCAATGCGCGATGACGAAGTTATCGCAGCAGCCGATGAACATGGTATGGCGATGATCTTTACCGGAATGCGTCACTTCCGCCACTAATTTCCTCTGCGTAATTGGTGATGTGGCGTTGTTAACTGCTTTCGCCCACCCCGGTCACATAGCGGACCATGCTCCCGGGGATGGGCTCAATTGCTGCCTAGCCACATCACCAATTACTTTGAGCAAGACTTATAATTTTGTTTTTTAAATATTCCGATATTTGAAATACGTAGAGCAAGTCAGTGACTTTAGTTCAAGGAAAACACGCGGAGCTTATGACCATAAGTGAGCATGTTTGACACAGCAATAAAGGCTCTGAAGCAGCTATAAGGATTTTAAAACATGAATGTATTGATTATTGGTGCCGGCGGTCGTGAACATGCACTGGGTTGGAAAGTCGCACAAAACCCTAACGTAGAAACAATCTTTATTGCCCCAGGTAACGCAGGCACCGCTCTTGAGCCTAAGCTTGAAAACGTCAACATCGGTGTAGAAGACATTGATACCTTAGTGAATTTCGCCAAAGAAAATTCAATTGAGCTAACCATCGTTGGCCCTGAAGCGCCATTAGTGATTGGTGTGGTTGATGCGTTCCAAGCAGAAGGTCTTGCGATCTTTGGTCCAACTCAAGGCGCTGCGCAACTGGAAGGTTCGAAAGCCTTCACCAAAGATTTCTTAGCTCGCCACCAAATCCCTACTGCCGCTTATGCGAACTTCACTGAAATCGAGCCAGCACTGGCTTACGTTCGTGAACAAGGTGCACCTATTGTGGTGAAAGCAGATGGTCTCGCGGCAGGTAAAGGCGTGATTGTGGCAATGACGCTGCAAGAAGCAGAAGATGCGATTCAAGATATGCTAGCTGGTAATGCATTTGGCGATGCCGGTAGCCGCGTGGTGATCGAAGAGTTCCTTGATGGTGAAGAGGCGAGCTTTATCGTCATGGTAGACGGTGAGAACGTACTACCAATGGCAACCAGCCAAGATCACAAACGTGTTGGCGATAAAGACACCGGACCAAATACAGGGGGGATGGGCGCGTACTCACCAGCTCCTGTAGTCACCACTGAAATCCACAACCGCATTATGGAAGAAGTGATTTACCCTACGGTTCGCGGCATGGCAGCCGAGGGCAACCCATACACCGGTTTCCTATATGCAGGACTAATGATCGATAAAGCTGGCACTCCAAAAGTAATTGAGTACAACTGCCGCTTTGGTGACCCAGAGACTCAACCAATCATGATGCGTATGCAATCAGATATGGTTGAGCTGTGTCTTGCTGCGCTAAACAAGAGACTCGACCAAGTTGAATCGAAGTGGGATCCACGTGCTTCGATTGGTATCGTACTTGCAGCTGGCGGCTACCCTGCCGCTTACGACAAAGGTGATGTTATTTCCGGTCTGCCGCAAGTTGAAACTGAGGGCGAGAAAGTCTTCCACGCAGGCACCGACAATAAGGCCGGTGATATCGTGACTAATGGCGGTCGTGTATTATGCGCGACAGCGTTGGGCAATACGGTTTCTGAAGCGCAGGAACGCGCCTACGAGCTTGCTAAACAAATTAGCTGGAAAGGTATGTTCTACCGAAATGATATCGGTTATAGAGCGATTGAGCGCGAAAATAACGCATAATCAGACAAGCTAAACAGAAAAGGCGCTCATTGAGCGCCTTTTTTTATCTAAATTCAGTGGGTAGTTTAATTTTCCAGTAGCTGAGGTCTTGCAATACAAGATTGGCTATCGTCAGACAGCATTAGCAGGTCTTCAATCACTAAGCTGTCTCCGTCAGCACGGCCGACAAACGCCACAAAGCTATCGATACCCGCTAAGCGATCAACCACAAAGCTTGGTAAGCTTTGGTTAAACTCGAGCTTGTGGTATTCAGCGCCAGAACATGTTTCAAACTCACGTCCATCCCAATAGCCTTGGATAAGCTCCATGCCCTCTTTCTCTTGCTGCTTGGTTTTCTCCGCGACATTGACCGCTTCACCTTGCAACTGCTCAAGCATGTCATTTTTCAAGGGTAAAACTTTACCATCGAGACGATACATCTGATAAACCGCTTCACCCTGTTGGTTAAAGCGCACGTGAATCGTATAAGGCACTAAGCCTTGACTACCTTTGAGTTGTTCACCTTCACGAATCAGCTCTCTAACACTGCCCTCTTCCCAGCGATAATTACTTTGGTACCAACCATAGTCACCTGCAACCACGTAATCAGCAGCACTTAATGGAATCGCGAGCCTATCGGTAAACCAATACAGACTGGTGGCATCACCCATGCTTTGACCGCCAGAATGGTTTAGCGTCGCATCAATGGTCGAGTTAGTAATATCAGCTGAACAGCCGAAAAGAAAAGAGATGATTAGTGAAGGAAGGAGGTGTTTTTTCATATAAGGTCTTGCAAACGCCAAGGTCAGATGACCTTGGCGTTAATTAAATTATTTCACTGCGTCTTTAAGTGCTTTACCAGCAACGAAAGCAGGAACATTTGCAGCTGCGATTTGAATCTCAGCACCAGTCTTAGGGTTACGACCAGTACGTGCTGCGCGGTGGTTTACTTTGAATGTACCAAAACCAATTAGTTGAACTTGGTCACCCTCTTTAAGTGCGCCAGATACGCCTTCAAGAGTTGCTTCAAGAGCAGCTTTAGCTTGTGCTTTTGATAGGTCTGCTTTCTCAGCGATAAAGTCGATTAATTGGGTCTTGTTCATTAGGTTTCCCTTCTCATATGTTATCGAATTCAACTCACTCTAAAACATAAATGCCCCATCTGGCAAAGGTTTGTAGGCATTCTTTGGCTTTAATGCGTGACTTTTAACCATAATATGAGTATTAACTCACAAATTGTTACTGGTTGAGTCATAATCAATACTTGTTTTTCAACCAATTTAACCTTATTTATAAACCGCTCAAGTCATGTGAAGCCTGATATTACGGGGCTTGAGCGATGACAAAATACACACACCAATAATGCCCAGGTATATCGAACGTGCTTCCATTGAGAACAGTGATAGCAATTCGCAGCAAAATTAGGTCGTGGTAATAACTTTTATAGGAACAATATGTTGCTGCTAACTATATACGTCACTGTCGCGATTGGCGTATCTTTTATCTGTTCAGTTCTCGAAGCGGTCTTACTAAGTATTACTCCGAGCTTTATTGCTCAAATGCGCCAACAGGGACACCCTGCAGCAGACAGACTGACTGCTCTAAAACAGGATATTGACCGTCCACTGGCGTCTATCTTGACGCTTAACACCATTGCGCACACCATCGGTGCAGCAACCGCCGGTGCGCAAGCTGCCGTTGTGTTCGGCAGTGAATGGCTCGGCGTGTTCTCTGGTGTACTAACGCTAGCGATTCTTGTGCTATCTGAAATCGTACCGAAAACCATTGGCGCGACATACTGGCGTCAACTCGCGCCGTTTGCTGCAACCACACTACGTTGGATGGTATGGTTACTGACTCCATTTGTTTGGTTCTCAGAACAGATCACTAAGCGTCTAGCTCGTGGTCATGAAGCACCAAAAATGCGTGATGAACTATCAGCGATGGCTATTCTTGCCAAAGAGAGCGGCGAGTTCGCCGAAGGTGAATCTAAGATCCTAAGCAACCTACTGGGTATTCAAGATGTACCAGTAACCCAAGTAATGACGCCTCGCCCAGTGGTATTCCGTGTTGATGCCGAGATGACGATCAAAGAGTTCTTAACCGAGCATCGTGATACGCCATTCTCTCGTCCACTGGTATACAGTCAAACGAATGACAATATCGTTGGTTTTGTTCACCGCCTAGAGCTATTCAAACTTAAGCAATCAGGCAGTGGTGATAAACAGCTAGGCTCTGTAATGCGCCCTGTGCACGTTCTGCTAAATAACATGCCATTGCCTAAGGCATTTGACCAAATGCTGTCTAAACGCCTTCAGCTTGCGTTAGTGGTAGATGAATATGGCACAGTTCAAGGCCTGCTAACGCTAGAAGATATCTTTGAGCATTTAGTTGGTGAAGAGATTGTTGACGAAGCAGATAACGCCACTGACATGCAAGAGCTGGCTTTTGAGCGTTGGGAAAAGTGGAAAAAGCAGCACGGCGTGATTGAAAGCCGCGACGATGATGAAGACGATGAAAAAGAAGAGTCTGAATCGAACGACAAAGATAAGTAAATACTGAAATAGACAAAGGGAGCGCAAGCTCCCTTTTTAGTACCAATTAAAAATTAAAGACCGATACCAATATTGCTGACGCCTTCATCTTTTAGCTCAGCGCGCAGATCTTTAATCAATTCAATATCACGCTCTTCAGCATCTTTCAGCGGACGGAAGATTGCCCACTGCACATCCCATTCAGCACAAACCGCTTCGTTGTCCTTTTGGTTTTCATCGGTGATCTCAATACCAGTCTGCGCCTCTTCTAATTGCGCGACCGTAAGCACAGATTGCTGGCTAACCTTCTGCATGCTTTCAAAAAGATCATCACGATCCAAAAGACCATGAAGCATTGTCGATAGAGCCACACACGCATCGATTGCTGGGTAAACGCCGTAAAAGTCGAAATCTTCTGAACTTGGAATAAGCTCTTCCAACTTCTCTAGCTGACGCTCGAAGTTAACCTTCGCAGTTTTCACCGTTAGTTGTTCCCAGATACTATCCAGGATGTCACGATAAGTGCGAGCAGAAGCAAACTGAGTGTTTTCACAAAACATTGCGTAGTTTGGATACATACGCTCACACAGACAAGCCATGAAGGTTATCTGTTTCCATGGTTCTAACTTCTCTAGACGAAGCTGAAGTGGGTTTCTTAGCATAATGGCTCAATTGGTTGCAGAAAAATACAGCGGCAGTTTACTTGATAACCAGCAGGGAAAAAAGCAAAGCCTATGAACATTTTCTCGAAAAAACTCTATATTTTAACCGAGCAAAACGATCACTATCGCCAGTTGGTCGAATCTTACAATCTACCTAATTTAGAGATCACACAAGACAAGCAAGATGCCCAGATCCTACTCGCTGCTCCGCCATTGCTCGCCGAATGTTTAGATGAGTTCACAAGCCTTGAATGGGTACAGTCTGTCTATGCTGGTGTCGATGCTCTGGTAAAAGATAGCCTACGCCAAGACTATCTGCTGACAAATGTGAAAGGGATTTTCGGTCAGCAAATTGCTGAGTATGTGTTAGGTTATACCATTGCTCATTATCGCCACTTCCTTGAATACCGAGAACAGCAAGCGAATAAAGATTGGCACCCCATTCCTTATACCTGCCTTGATAGTCAAACTATGGTCATTGTCGGAACAGGAGAGATAGGTAGCCACCTAGCGACAACAGCCAAGGCTTTTGGTCTCAAGGTTATCGGCGTGAATACACGTGGGATCCCCAAACCAGACTCACCGTTTGATGACATCTACCATATCGATGAACTCTCTAACGCGATTGCTAGCGCCAATATTGTCGTCAGTACGCTACCCGAAACGCCAGACACTCGCGGAATTTTCAATAAGCAAAGTTTCGCTCTTGCTCGTAGCATTCTATTTTTTAACGTCGGGCGTGGCACTAGTATCAATCAAGCAGCGTTACTAGAAAGCTTGGATCAAAATAAAATCGCCCATGCTTTCCTTGATGTGTTTGAGCAAGAGCCGCTTGCCCATTATCATCCTTACTGGTCACACCCTAATATTACTGTGACTCCCCATATCGCAGCAGTTAGCTTCCCAGAACAAGTGGTGAAGATCTTCGCCGACTACTATCTCGATTGGGAGCAAGGCTACACTCTTCATAACACGATTGATTTTAGTAAAGGCTATTAATGTTAGAGCCCCTATTAAACGAAATTAGGCAATGTCGCCTCTGCGAAGCAAACTTACCGTTAGGAGCTAACCCTGTCATCCAAGCTCATCAAGACGCGCGCCTGCTAATCATCGGACAAGCGCCTGGACTGCGAGTACATCAAAGCTCAATTCCTTGGAATGACCCCAGCGGTGATCGATTAAGAACATGGTTAGCTCTAGATAAAGGGACGTTCTACGATCCAAGAAAAGTCGCCATTATGCCGATGGGATTATGCTACCCAGGCAGAGGAAGCAGTGGCGATTTACCGCCAAGAAAAGAGTGTGCACCACAATGGCATCAAGCTGTACTCGCAAAGCTTTCGAATGTCGAAATGACGCTGCTGATCGGTCAATATGCACAAAACTACTATCTTGACGATAAGCCAAAAACACTGACTGAAACGGTACAGAAATGGCGCCGTTGGGCTCCAAAATACCTACCGCTACCTCACCCATCACCACGCAATACTTTATGGCTTAAAAAGAATCCATGGTTTGAAGCAGAGGTTGTGCCCTATATCAGAGACTATGTAAAGCAGAAGGTGTAGAGATGGGACGTTTCACTATGGAACAAGGAACGCTTTGCTACGGATGCGAGGAAGACCTAGAACAAAAGATTATAGAATTGAGAGTCGATATATATTCGCTGAATCATTGGATGGTTAGAGAGTAGAACGTTCCCGATTCCCGCATCTATAAGTGAGGCGCTAGCCGAACGTTCTCACATCTCGCTTCTCGAAACGACGTATCGCTGATACGGCGTGTTCCCGAAGCACGATATCTTGATATCGAGCGTTCCAATTTCACTTTCGCAGAATGTGAAAAAGCCCTGCTATTTCTAGCAGGGCTTCTCAATAAGTGGCGGAGTGGACGGGACTCGAACCCGCGACCCCCGGCGTGACAGGCCGGTATTCTAACCAACTGAACTACCACTCCGCAGTGGCTTACTCGCTATCAAGCAAGTGTCCATAATATAAAGCCTGGCGATGTCCTACTCTCACATGGGGAAGCCCCACACTACCATCGGCGCTAATTCGTTTCACTTCTGAGTTCGGCATGGAATC
>NZ_QLYZ01000026.1 GCF_003350325.1 Vibrio rhodolitus
CGTGTTTTCGGAGCCACACTAATACTGTAGAACAACCTTGTATGCCGTACTTCTCTTGAGCCTGTTTATAAGTCAGTTCACCTCTTTCAACTTGGTCAACGACATCCAATTTAAAAGCGAGTGAATAGTCACGTTGGGTTCGTCTAGCTGCTGATTTCATAACACTCTCCAATTTTCTGATTGGGTTGTGTCAACCTTATTTAGGACGGGTCATCTATCGTAGAAAAAGCCTTTCCATTGGAAAGGCTTTTTATGCAAGGAAATCGCACTAGACTAGTAGTAAGTACACATACGTTTGCCATCCATCTCAATGATGTTAAATGGCGTTTCGTAGATGCTCTCAAGCACATCTGCTTGGATAACGGCTTCGACATCACCCTGAGCAACTACCTGCCCTTTCTTAAGCGCGATAATCTTATCTGAGTAACATGCCGCAAAGTTGATGTCGTGGATTACCACCACCACCGCTTTGTTCATTTCACGAGCTAATCGCCCCACATTACGCATGATCTGCAGTGAGTGCTTAATATCAAGGTTGTTAAGTGGTTCATCTAAAAACACGTAGTCTGTGTCTTGCGCGATTACCATAGCAATAAACGCGAGTTGGCGCTGACCACCACTCAATTCATCCAGATACTTATGCTGGATAGCGACCAAATCCAAGTACTCAATCGCTTGATTAATAATAGTTTGGTCTTCTGAAGTTAGCTTACCTTGGCTATATGGGAAACGACCAAAAGCGATCATTTCACGCACGGTAAAGCGCATCGTAATTGAGTTGGCTTGACGCAGCACAGCAAGGCGCTTCGCGAGCTCCTTGGTGTCCCACTCAGCAATCTCTTTGCAGTCGATAAAGACCTGACCTTCATCTTTGCTAACTAAGCGACTTGCCATGGAAAGCAATGTACTTTTGCCTGCGCCGTTAGGACCAATGATCGACGTAACTTTGCCTTTCTCAAATTCTGCACTAGCTTGTTTCACTACTGCGTTTTGACCGAAAAGTTTGGTCAGTTTTTCTAGCTTAATCATATTGATCCTAAACGATTTTGTTTCTTAGCAGCATAGATAAGAAGTAGATGCCGCCGATAAAGTTAATCACAACGCTTAATGTGGTAGAGAAGCCAAACAGATTCTCAACAATCCACTGCCCTGCTAAGAGCGATGCTACAGAGAGTAATGAGACGCCTAGCAGTAACACTCGGTGTTGATAGCTACGCAGCATTTCGCGCGCTAGGTTAGTCACCAACAGACCGAAGAACATAATTGGACCAATCAACGCGGTTGAAATTGCAATCAAACAGGCAGAGAGCACTAACACCTGCATGGTGACTCGCTTTACGTCAATACCTAAGCTGGTCGCGTTATCTTTGTCGAGCCAAAACACATCCAGTACGCGATTTAAGCGGTACAACAATGCAATAATGATGATTAGCAGAGGCGTGCACAAATAAACCAGTTCCACTTTAATGTTGTTGAAACTAGCAAACATACTCTCTTGCAAAGCGGCAAAGTCATTTGGATCCATCAGCATGGTCAAAAATGATGATACGCTGCCAAACAACTGCCCCAAGATCACGCCCAATAATAGCAATACCATTAGGTTCGGTTTACTGCTCTTAAAGTAAAACGTAAACAGCAACATTGAGAAGCCAAGCATCACAGTGACTGACAGCGAGAAGTTCAAATAGTCATTCATCACATAACTGCTAAAGCCACCGAATAACGCGACCACCAGCACTTGAGTGAACATATAGAGCGCATCAAAGCCCATGATACTTGGTGTCAGGATGCGGTTGTTTGTGATGGTTTGAAATGCCAGCGCAGATTGACCAATCGCGATACCAGCTAAAATCATCGCCAATACCTTAGGCACGCGACGTGATAAAAAGTATTGGTAGTTGTCGGCATTAAGACCAAGACCAATAAACAACGCAGCGAATACTACGGCGATCACGCCGAGGATCAGCAGTTTGGTTCTATCCTGCATGTTTTTGACCTCGCAGAATAAAGAACACGAACACACTGCCGCCTAAAATACTGATGATCATCGAAATTGGGATCTCATAAGGGAAAATAATCAAGCGTCCCGCTAAGTCACAGCAGAGCACTATTAACGCACCAAGCACGGCGGTTAATGGAATATTGCGACGTAAGTTATCACCATAGAACTTGCTCACTAGGTTTGGCACGATAAGACCAAGAAACGGTAATTGACCAACGATCATCACCACACTCGCTGCCATGATCGACACCAGCATAACGCCAATGACAATCACTTGTTGGTAGTTCAAACCTAAGTTAGTCGCAAAGTCCTTACCTAAGCCCACTGCCGAGATACGCGTGGCATATAGATAACTGAAAATCGCAATCGGAATTGCAATATAAAGTAGCTCATAATCACCTTGCAGCAGGTTGGCAAAATTCGCGACCGTCCAACCCGACAGGTTCTGTAGCGCATCGTATTTATAAGCAATAAATGTTGCCAGTGAGTCAACCACGTTACCAAAAACAATACCGATCAGTGGGACAAAAATAGCGTTTTTAAATTGAATACGATTGATAAACTGAACAAACAGCAAAGTACCAAGAATAGAAATTAAAAAGATTAGCCAGATTTGCTGAGAACCAAACAGCACCAAGCTCAAAATATAGCCCAGCATGGCACACTCGATGGTACCTGACGTCGAAGGCGCTGCGAAACGGTTTTGGCTGATTTGCTGCATGATAAGGCCGGCAATACTCAAGCCTGCACCGGCAAGAATAACCGCAACAAGACGAGGAATACGGCTGGTAAACATTAAATGCCAACTGTTGGCATCCCCCGCGAGCAGTGCCGTAGGACTTAAATCGCTCACACCAACAAATAGCGAACCGATACTGAGCAAAATCAGTATTGGAAGTAACTTCTTCAAAACATGCCTCTAACGTCAAAAAGCCCAAACAACCTTTGTTGCTTGGGCAAAAAATCTAACTTTTAATTTTATTGTGCCATCGATGATTTAACATCGCTGATCATTTGCTCGGTCGCTTGGATGCCCGAGATAGCCAAGTACCATGCACTAATATCTAAGTAAGCCATTTGCTTATTTTGGTAAGCATTAGTCGCTTTAACTAGATCATTTTCAAAATCGCGTTTAACGGTACTATTACCCTTGTTGGTCAACTGATCTTTATCAACAATCAGTAGCGTTGAAGGGTTAGTTTCACGGATAAACTCGTAAGATACTAAATCACCGTGAGTTTTCGCTTTAACGTTTTGCGCGGTTTGTTTAAAACCAAAATCTTGGTAAATTGCTGAGAAACGCGAGTCCGCACCAAACGCGGTAATATTACCACCAGAGCTCATAACCGTTAGAGCATCCACATTATTGGCTTGGTTGTAATCGCTGATTGCTTTAAATTCTTTGTCTAGTTGAGCAATCTTCTGCTCTACAAGTTCTTGCTTTTCAAAAACTTGACCTAGATTACGCCATTGCTGTTGAGTGCTCTTCCAGTAACCCTCTTTAGCATCAGCGGCAAAAACGATAGTTGGTGCAATTTTTGATAACTCATCAAACTGTTTTGCACCGCGCGAACCGACAATGATCAGATCCGGCTTTTGCATAAAAATAGTTTCGAAGTTTGGCTCAGACAGGCTACCTGCTGAAATAAACTTGTAATCACGGTATTGCGCTAGGTAGTCAGGGAACATACTAACTGTTGAAATCGCAACAGGTTCAACACCTAATGTTACCGCTGCATCTAGTGCACCTACACCGATTACAACGACACGTTCAGGATTCGTTTCAACTTTTGTCGTACCCTTTTGGTGTGTGATTTCAACCATCTCTGCATTTGCAGAAAATGCGACTAAGCCTGTCAATAAGGCTAAAACTGACGCTTTCATACCCAACTCCATAATTACTAATGCAATGCATTATCATTTAGATTCAGTTTGAAGTCATCTTGAATTTACGTTTTTTACATTCGTAAACAAAGATTGAGAGGTGTTAAAGGGATTGTATGGAGCGCTCTTGCTTTCAGCATGAGCTTCGAGAGACGAGAAGATGGAATCGAGTTGCGGAAATGCCTGCGCTAAAGCGTAAACTTACGGAATCGCGAGGACGCTCGCGATGGTAAGCAACGAAACAAATTACGAAATCCAAAACAGCGCTTCAACTAGAACGAACCGACTCCCTAGGAAAAAATCAGGACGATTTTTTAGGTTTTCGGTGTCGGGAACACCTAAAACCGTCCGGACAACAACAGCAAATCAAACGCCTTTCTGATTACTCTTTGGCAAGGCAAAGAGTAATTGGACCGCTTACACCAAGTAGAAAAAAGCGCCAAGGTTTTAAGCGGGACATACAACATATGTAAGTTTTGAGAGTTTAGAACGCCCCGTAGTACAGGGCGTCGAGAAAAGAAAAGATGAATTCGAGACGCGGAAACGCCTGCGCTAAAGAGCAAGCTAACAGATACAAGAATGCGGCATGCATTTACTACTGTATCAAAACAACCTTTTCACTCGAGTCAGGCATTTCAAACCACGACCAAAATAGCTCTAACATTTCAGGGGTCATTTCATATGATTTGCCATTTCGATCTGCATTGCGAATAAATGCTCTTTGCTTACAGGTATTAAATGAAACATCTAGAGAATGCACTTCGCTATCGATACCCATTTGTGACGCCCAAGCAGTAACGGCATCACGGTCTGCCTTACGCCAGAAACCAAAGTCAAAAATAACCGGCACCCCAAGCGATAACAGTTGCAATGCAGATTCTTTAAACAAATCTTGCAGTGTCGCTAAACGGCTTTCGAATACATCACGTTCCATATGCTCGCCGAATAATGGGATCATCCACTCGTCAATTGAAAAACGAAACGCACCGTGTTTCTCAGCCAGTGCTTTCGAGTAGGTCGTTTTCCCCGAGCCAATAAAGCCACAGATAAAATAGATTTTGCTCATAATTCCTCTTTCGCTGTTACGAATGAAATGGTTTCACCTTACTGAGAAGCAGCAATATTCAGTTATAACTCAGTTCAAGACTCATACTACCTACTCTGTACAAAAATATACCCATCGGAAACAATTATAAATTATGAAAACTACGACCCAACTTGAGTTGGATAAATCTTCGCGCGCGCCCCTAAATTAATCAATACGTTACACTTTGGGTTGTTATATTTGCGAGGCTTACTTTAGGTTTCCATGTGAATCAGTCACAGGAAGTTGAATCGACATGGTCAAACCACCATTGGGCTCCATTTCAAAATCGCGCATTAATTCGATGAGAAACCCATCATTATCGACTGTTAGCTGCTGTTTTTCGGCAGCTAAGAACAACGCTTCAATTGCAGCAATGTATGCAGCATCAGAA
Organism: Vibrio rhodolitus; assembly: GCF_003350325.1. GTDB lineage: Bacteria > Pseudomonadota > Gammaproteobacteria > Enterobacterales > Vibrionaceae > Vibrio > Vibrio rhodolitus. The sequence goes on from NZ_QLYZ01000026.1 coordinate 5,365, forward strand.
TTAAGATATACCTCAGCACATAGGTATCGACCGGCGGGAATAGTAAAATCATAGAGTGAGCTATCTATCTGCCAACTGCCTATTACTGTCTCGATTTGCTGCCAACGCTTATCAAGTTGCGCTAATGGCGTGGCGCTAAGAAAACGCTTAGTCTTATTACCATAAATTTCAATCACGGCATCCCAATCAGGATCATCGACCATTAGCTTCTTTACACCTCTCAGCGGGTAAGAGTTCAACTCGACGGGCATCGACTGAGCTAGCTCTGCTTCCAATGTATCTGCTCGCCCGGGATGAGCAACCTTGGCAATAAGCGCAGCCGTTTCATTGGGCGTTGATTCATAGCCCATTTTGCGTACTTGCTTAGCTGTCACACCCAATTCGCGTTTTAGCGCTTTGCCCAATGCCTGCGAGGATGAAAACCCACAATAATGCGCAATCTCCATTACACTCCAAGGCGCATCATTTAGAAGCAGATTCAGCGCGATTTGTAGACGAACACGACTCAGGTATTGACCGGGCGTTTCATTAAATAGCTCACTAAACTGGCGATGAAAGTGGTAGCGCGAGATTGAACTCTGCTCTGCCACTTGCTGCCACGTACTTTGCTCGACCAGCTCTGTGTGCATCGTATTTAACGCCTGCTTAAACCTTTTTTGTAAATTCGGCGGCAACTGGTCAATTAGCGCCAATTCAGGAACTAAATTAAATACGCTATTTTTAGCTTCAGGCATACGAGCAACTCTCAACGACTTAATAACACCACTATTACCATTTATGCTTGTAAATTCAATAAGGTGTTCGTCATATCCCATCCATAACATCTTTACCTTCAGCCGGTTTTACGACGCTTTGACTGGTGACGCTCAAAAGTATTGGGATTAACAGTAAAGTGACGATAGTGGCAAATAGCTCACCAAACACTAAAGAAACCACCGCGGGTTTAAGGTATTGAGCCTGCTCTGCGGTTTCACTGAGTAATGGAAGCAAGCCGCATACAGTCGTAATAGTGGTGAGAAAGATTGCACGAAAACGCCCTGTTGCTGCCGTGATTAACGCAGGCTTTAGCGGAACACCACTGCGATACTCCGAATTGAAACGCGTGATAAGCACCAATGAATCATTAATAACTATCCCTGTCATTGCCATCATGCCGAACATTGAAAGCAGACTAATTGGCATATCCATAACATAATGCCCAAATATCGCGCCAGCAAAGCCAAAAGGAATCACTGCCATGATGATAAATGGTTGCCAATAGGATTTTAGTGGCACCGCTAATAAAATATATATAAGTAATAGAGTTAAGATCATCGCAGATGAGAACCCTGACGATACTTCGTTTATTTCCTCTAGCTCCCCACCCGCTTTGATTTTTACGTGCGGAAACTCAGCCTGTAGCGTTTCAATATGCGCTTCAAGTTGCCGCATAGTTTGCTCAGGTGACTGAATATCTCGTGCCTGTTTCCAATATAGATTCACGACTTGATCGCGATCGCGCCGATAAACCGTTTGAGCCTCCTGCTCATAAAGCAGTTGAGCAATGTCACCTAACAATACACTGCCACCTTGAGGCAGAAGAATCATCGCTTGCTTTAGTTGGGCGACACTGATTCGCTGTGAATCAGGGTAACGCAGTAATACATTTATTTCTTGCCCTCGCTCAAGCAAGCGATAAACTTCACGCTCGCCTAACGCCTCTCCAGCAAACCGTGCTAGCGTATCTTGAGTAAGCCCTAATCCTCTTCCATATTCGTTCAATACTAGTCGAATTTGTGGCTGTCCACTTTTACCATCGTCGTAAACATCTGAAACCCCGGTCAAAGTGCGTAACTTATCGGCCAGTTTTGCACTCACCTGTTTAGCCAGCTCGCGCTCCATCGCAGAAATAGAAATAAACGTCTCTCCCGCCGGAGCTTCTGCTGCGCTATACTGCACTGAATACGCACCTTCAATTTCACCAGTTTCTTCACGCCAACTTCCGGTAAGCAAATTGTTTGGTAAGGTGCTAAGCGCTTCACTCGTCAACTCAGCAGTGACCTCTATTGAGCCGTATCCATCAGACCATGCTAGCAGGTTAACCACTGGCGAATGGCTCAAGGGGTAGTCTTGCATCAGTTTGTCTTCGACTTTAGCCATCGCATGCTCTAGTTGTATTAGAGCTTTACTTTGCAGCGGTAAAGGCGCGCCATCCTCTAAGTCGACTTTGGCGCTAATATAACGACCAGGGATATCAGGAAAAATTGCACTACGAATCGTACCGGTTGCCCACATCCCATACGCAAGGACAAATATCGCTATAAACCCCAATAACGATGCCAGTTTGTAGTCCAACGCTTTTTCCAACGTCGGTTGATAAATGCGAGAGTTGAACCACTGCAGACTTCCTTGCGCCCATGATTGCAAGCGAGCAAATTTTGTTTTTATAGGGTTACTGCGTAAAGGCGTATTTTTGGTCTGCATGAGGCTTGGTAATGTTGCCAAATGAGCGGGTAAAATAAATTTGCTCTCGATGAGAGAAAAAGCGAGGGCAAAAATAACCACGGCAGAAAAACCCGCGAGTAGCTTTGCAAAATCATTATCAATCCATAACATCGGAGAAAAGGCTGCAATCGTCGTTAGCACACCAAAAATAGTGGCGACAGAGACAGAATGCACACCATACCAAGCCGCTTTGTTGCCATCCTCATGCTTAGTACGTTGCTCGTAAATCGCTTCACCGACTACCACTGCATCATCGACCAAAATGCCCAGCACGAGAATAAAGCCAAATAGCGTAATATCGTTGATGCTGTAGTTGGTTAGCTGCATTGCCGCCAACGTACCAGCAAGCGCCACAGGTATTCCGACTGATACCCAAAAAGCCAATCTGATTTCCAAAAACAAACCCAACAACAGCGCAACAATAACAAACCCTTGCCACGCGTTATCGCCTAAACGAAATAGCTGCTCCTCAATATAAGGCGCCATATCTGCCATGATGGTCAACTCTATATTTGACGGTAAAGTATGTCGTAACTCTTCTAGTGTTTTTTCAATTGCATCACTAACCTTGAGTAGATTGTCGGTTTGGCTCGTGCTTACCAATAATGCAATTGCACTCACCCCGTTATTGCGAACTATCGAACCACTGCGTTCATAATCCCGACTTAACCTTGCAATATCGCCCAAGTAAACTGTACCTGAAGGCTTGGAGACGATCGATAGGCTCCTCAGTTTCTGTATATCATTCGCATACCCATCGCCTCGAATCGCTATGCGCTCGTGATCACTCAGTAACTCACCGCTACGTGACTCCAGTGACATCCTCTCGATAATGTGCGCTAGCTCTTCAAGGCTTAGGTTTAACTTCTTTAGTTCATCCGGATCTGGTTCAATAAGAAGTTGAGGCTGACGACTCCCCCAGTTGCTCACATTTGAGATAGTCGGATTACTGCGCAACGCTGTCTCAACCTGCCTAGCAATCGGCTGTAATTCATCATCACTACGCGTGCTTGAGACAATCACAAAAGCGGCAAGGTTAGTAAACTCATTTCTCTTCACCTGAGGCTTTTCCGCTTGAACAGGAAAACTATTGATAGCATTGACTCGATTGCGGACATCGTCGAGCAACTTATCAAGGTCAGCACTGCTATTTTTTCTCACAATTACCTTAGCCATCCCCGCACTGGATTGGCTTGTAACTTGTTTGATACCGAAAATACCACTAATTGATTCTTCAATCCGCTGGGTAATGCTTTGATCAATCTGAATAGCAGTACCCCCAGGATAAGCGACACTGATCTCGACCGAAGACGGCGCTATTTGAGGAAAGGATTCGACACGTAATTGACCATATGCCATTACGCCACTAGCAATAATGGCGAGCATTAATAGATTGGCGCCTACAGGATTGTCGATAAACCACTTTGTTAACCAGCTCATAGACGGCTATCCTTTTGAGCAATCAACGTCTTTTCTGCTGTAGGCATGACTTCTTTGCCAGGCAACATAGAAATCAGCGGATAGAGCACGACCTGACGCGTTCTGTCGCTGTTTTGCACAAATCGTACATACGCCTTACTGCCTTTGTGCGCAATTTTCTCAACCGACTCTTTTTGCAAACGGTTTTGCTTGTCTAAAGTCCAAACTTCACCGTCTCGAGTAATTGAGCTCACAGGCAAAACGGCAATATTATCTTGCTCTCCGAGAGAAATGGTTACTTTAACCTGCTGGTTTGGCAGTAAACGCGTTGCTCCCTGATAAGGGTGACTTACCGAAAAAACCACCTCCTTTTGACGAGTGTTTACATCAGCTTGGGGGGCGACATAACGTACCTGCGCTTTCCATTGGTTACCCTCGCGATTTTCAACAAGAATTGAATCTTGTCGTAAGGCTGCATGCACTTGCTGCCAATGCATCTCAGAGACTGGCAGACTTACATCAAGTGAATCGCTTGCTGCTAGCTCATAGAGCACCTGCCCTTCCTCTAACCACTCCCCAGGGCTTATATGACGTCGGATGATCACGGCATCAAATGGCACTGTGATGCTGGCTTGTGCCAATATTGTCGCTGCGCTGGTGTAAGCATGTTCCGCTTGCTTTAATGCTGCTTTTGCCGCCAATACCTGAGGCTCGCGACGCGCGAAAGCCGAGCTTTTATCGGGTGAAAGCATCTTCAAGGCAACCGTTTGTTCATGTAATGTATGTTGTAAATTCAGTTCGGCTTGCTTTACGCTGCTATTTGCCTGAGCAAGATTGAACTCCAGTTCGCTGGTATCTAACTTGGCAAGTCGAGTTCCTTTTTTAACCAATGCACCTGGTTCTATCTTCAGATTTAACCAGTCTAGTCGCGCACTGCTTGGCGCCTTTAATTGCATCGACCAGTACACCGACGTGGTCGCTAGCAAGATGAGTTCCGTTGTATGTGTGGAAGGGGTAACCTCTAGCACCGTAACTGGCGGTTTGGCATGGCGCTTTGGGGTAACCTTCACGGGTTGAGGTTCTAAAATATCAATCAACACTAAAGCAGTGATAATCGCACCCACCCCAGCCAGAGTCGCCATCACCTTTTTAAGCTTCATGCACACTCTCCTTGATGTCCATTTGAACGTCTTGTCGGTTAAGCCTCTGGCTAATTTCGGTCAACCTAGCCAATGTCTGCAGAGTCAGCGGTAGCATCACTGCCGATTCAACGAACTCAAGGGAATAAGTGACGATTGAGAAGACTTGTCCAACCGTTGGGTCAATTAAACTTCCGACCATCCATAAATTGGTTAGAATGGCAGCAAATAAGATCAGAAAGATCAGACCATAAACTAAAGCTTCAGTGTCAGACAATTTGATTTCACAACGCTTGAGGCGCTCGAAATGTAGGGCAATAGCGGGAAATGGTTGCCCACTAAGCACATGAACTTGCAACTCCAACTGGTCATTTAGTTTGCCGTTAAGCTGGGCAAACACTCGGTGAAAGCCAAAATAGACTAACAACATCACTAAGCCAGCACTCAGTACACACAACGCTAGTTTGATATGAAACGTCGCAAGAATGACCACCGCAGCAACCAATTGGATTATCGAAGTAAATAAGTTAGGTAGATCATCTTCGAGAAAATCCACCAGCTCACGTGACATAGTTAAGCGCGCATCTTTAACCGAGACAGAAGCGCCACGCAAGTTTCGCTCTACTCGTTTGGCAAGCCTGACTCTGATACCACCATAAACACGCGTATCATAAAAGCGGCGTACTACCGCAATGACCACTAGCGCAAACATAATCAGAGCAAAAACAAATAACGGTTGTAGGTTGTTACTCAGCACACCATCAATGGCAAAGCCAATAAACAACGGCAATAAAATCATTAATAGATTTTCAGCCAGTACCATAAGCCACGTGATAGCAACTTTTACAGGGCTGATCCGTACGACGGTACGAAGATTAATAGGTCGATTCACTAGCAATAAATTCCAATAATAGAGATGGCGCTAGTATCACCAATTTTTAAGTGGAAAAAGTGTCCCAGATTGCTGAGTTGCTGATCGGGATGCGGGAATTTGGAACGCGTTGCTTCGGGATACGGGAGCGCTAATGTTTCCGGATGCGGGAACACTTGCGCCAAGCGTAACCTCACGGAATCGCGAGGAGGCTCGTGATGGCGCTCAAACGAACTGATTCACTACTGTAATCGTGCCTGTCCCTATAAGGGCGAAAACGATGCTAGACAAAAAAAGGCACCATATGCTGGTGCCTCTCTGAATACTTGAATTGACTGACGCCGAATTAGAAGAAATCTATGCTACCGCGACCGTTTTCGTTCTTTTTCTTTGGCTTGTTGTCTGCTGGTGCTTTCGCTGATTTTCCGCTTTTGCCTGCTTTGTTCGATTTTGCTGGCTTTGGTTGCTTGTTCGCTGTTTTCGCTGACTTGCTCTTTTTCTCAGCTGGCTTCTGCTTTGCCTGCTTAGCGGCTTTCGGCTCAGGTTTTTCTTCTTCGATTTCTGGCTCAGTGACTGGCGCATCGCAAACTACGACGTAGTATTCTTGGTTAAACTCGAAGAAGTCACCGTCGTACATTTTGCGACGTTTACGCGTTTCTAGTTCACCGTTTACCGCAACATAACCTTCAGAAATTAGATGTTTGGCTTCGCCACCACCACCAACTAAGTTGGCAATTTTAAATACTTTATACAGTTCTATCGGCTGAGAAGAGACATCAATACCAATTGCTTCAATCTCAATCTCTTCGCCCTGCTCTTCCCACTCTTCATGCTGGTTGTAGTCTGACATCATCTAATCTCTTAAGGAAAACGCTGAGTCTGCCTTTTTATCATCGTTCACTCAACCTTTAATTACTAATCACCATGAGCAATTTGGGGCTATAAGCTCGAAGTCGGTTATATATAACGCACTTAAACAGAATTTGCTTAATAAGTATCTCATTGTTCGTTTTTGATATAGCACTTAATATAATATTCATGTAAAAACCTTACCCTAAAGGAATAGTAGTAAATCACCGCTCACCTCAAACTAAGAGACGTGTGAGTGTGGATTAGGTTTTTCAAAAAATGACAGAAAAAATTAGTACACTTTATCCACACCAAGGCACGGAACGCGGTTTAACTCAAGATATTGCCTCAAATGCCGCACGTCGGATTGATGCCGGTTCTCCGCTGTCGGGTAAACAACTTGATTCAATCATGAACGACCACTTCAAGTATATTTTTGATGTACTTAACGATGGTCTGTTTTACATGAATAGCCAAGATCAGATTTTCTTCTATAATCCTTCTTTCTATCGCCAGTTTGGTCTGCAAACCGGTCATATCGATATTGAGCAATGGCTATCGAAAATCCACCCATTCGACCGTGTTCAACTGCAAGAAAAAATCGTTGATCACATGATGACCGACGCACAAAGAGTAACCTCTGAATTTCGCGTGCGTAACAAAGATGGGCAATATATTTGGATTGAAGGCACGGGCGTTACCAAAACAGTCAACGGTGAGCGTTTCTTAATTGGTTGCCATCGCGATGTGTCCGACGCGAAGCTGATGGAAACCTATGTTCACCAAGCTGCATTTCGGGACAATGCTTCTGGTCTTGCAAATGCGCATAAGTTAGCTGCTGATTTAGATGCGTTATGTATCAGCAATCAATTTGAACACTCTTTAATTTATATCCATCTCGAAGATGTTCGCGCTTATCTCTCGGTATACGGACCACAGACGCTTCGTGATTTGATGGCACACCTGCTCTCTTCTCTCAGCAGCTTGCCTGACGAATTTGTTGATATTTACCGTGTCCGCAGTGATGATTTCGCTATTTTGGTAAAAGGGCATTATCCAGTCAGTGAGATTGAACAACTTGGACAACGTATTTTAGATACTTACCAAGAGTCTATCGAAGCCAATGGCTCTCTTTGGGGCAATGATATTAGCGTTGGGATTTACCCAAACTTTAGTTGTGCGCTAAGCAGCGAAGAAATCATGAAAATTGCTTCCCGTACTTGTCAGTTTGCCCGAGAAAAACATCAAAATCACCTCGCTATTTACCATGAGAGAACGCAGCAAAACGTTGATCGCTATTTCTACATCGAACGTGAGTTGGCTCAGGCGATAAAAAATGAAACGCTCAAAGTTCGCTTCCAGCCAATTATCGATGCCAAGCTAAATAAAATCGCCAGCTTTGAGGCTTTGGTACGCTGGAAAGATGCAGAACTTGGAGAAATATTCCCCGATGAGTTTATCTCGGTTGCCGAGAAAAAAGGGTTAATTGTCGATTTAGGTTACTTTGTTTTTAGCCAAGCGTGCCAATTTATTAAACGCTATCAAGAGCAACACGCATGCTCGATTCGCGTCAATATTAATGTCTCAGTCTTGCAGTTGCTTAATAGTCAATTTCCAGAAAAAGCTAAACAACTCGCTCAAGAGTACCGAATTGCGCCAGAGCAAATTGTTTTAGAACTGACTGAGACGGTTATCTTAGATGGCAATAAAAGTGCCGTGTCGCAACTACACCGCTTAAACAAGTTCGGATTCCGCTTGTCGCTTGATGATTTCGGCTCAGGTTATAGCTCATTAAACAGCTTTTTTGATTTACCGTTAAAACAGATTAAAGTCGATAAAGCGATGGCTTGGCGCGCACTAGAGAACCCAGCGACCATGGAGTATCTGCGCTTTATCACCAACCTATGCCAAACCAAACAGGTAGACGTGGTGATTGAGGGAATTGAGAACGCCAATATGCAGCGACAGTTCACTGAAATTGGCGTCAACTACTTACAAGGTTATTGGTTCAATAAGCCGCTAACTATTGCCAGTGCGAGCTTTACAACCGATATCTAGCCTAAGACAAAGATACCAGCTCTTGCGTATAGCTCTGTTTAGGCTGTGAGAAGAGCGATTGGGTTTCGCCTTGCTCCACAATCTCACCGTTTCGCATCACTATGGTGTAGTGGCAAAGGGATTTCACGACATGCAGATCATGGCTAATAAACAGATAAGTTAAACCATGTTTGACTTGTAACGATTTTAGAAGCTCTAAGATCTGCGCTTGGACCGTGCGATCAAGTGACGAAGTCGGTTCATCTAACAATATAAACTCAGGTTTAAGCACCAGCGCACGTGCAATTGCAATACGCTGACGCTGACCACCGGAAAACTCATTCGGGTAACGGAAACGTGTCTCTGGATCTAAGTCCACTTCGAGCATCGCTTTAACAATCGCAGCATCAATTTCCTGCTCACTCATTTCAGTGTGAACGTATAAGCCCTCTCCAATAACCTGAGCCACCGACATGCGCGGATTGAGTGCTGAAAATGGGTCTTGAAACACTACCTGCATTTTACTGCGATACGGCAGCATTGCTTTGCGATCAAGACCTTGTAACTCTTGACCTTGATAGCTGATCGAGCCGTCTGAGCCCACCAAGCGTAAAATCGCCATACCTGTGGTCGATTTACCGGATCCACTCTCGCCAACCAACCCTATCGAGTGACCTCGTTTAAGCTCAAATCCCATATTGGTGACCGCCTTAACATGAGAAACCACGCGTTTAAACAAACCACCAGTGATGGGAAACCATACTCGGAGCTGTTCTACGCTGAGCAAAGCTGGCGCAATTGACGAAACTTCAACTGGCAAACCTTTGGGATCAGAATCAATTAGCTGTTTGGTATAGGGGTGACTTGGCTGATTGAAAACCTGTTGGCAATCGCCTACCTCAAGCAATTGTCCATTGCGCATAACTGCAACGCGGTCGGCAATGCGGCGAACAATACTAAGATCATGAGTGATAAACAACATCGCCATACCCAGCTCTTGCTGCAACGATTTCAGTAAATCAAGGATCTGCGCTTGCACTGATACATCAAGTGCTGTAGTTGGCTCATCGGCAATCAATAGCTCTGGCTCATTGATAAGTGCCATGGCGATCATTACGCGTTGCCTTTCGCCGCCCGAGAGTTCATGGGGGTAAGCATTAATCTTGGCTTCTGGTTGGCGGAGTCCCACTTTACCTAACCACTCAATCGCCAGTTTCTCCGCTTTTCCTTGACGAATACCGCGGTGAATACCAACAATCTCGACCAACTGTTTGCCCACTTTATGCAGAGGATTGAGCGACACCATTGGCTCTTGGAAAATCATCCCGATACGTGCACCACGGATGCCGCGCAATTGGCGCTCACTGCACGCCAACATATCAATGCCGTCGAATTGGATTTTACCATTCAAATAATGAGATGAACCTTTAGGTAACAACTTAAGAATTGAGTTCGCGGTAACCGACTTACCCGAACCACTCTCACCAACCAAAGCTAGGGTTTCACCGCGTTTAATATCAAGCGAGACATCAAACGTCACTTGCTCAACTTTATTCGCTCTACCGAAACCCACCGATAGCGAATCAATCGATAATATTTTCTCACTCATGATTATCTACCTTGTTGGTGTGGGTCAAACGCATCACGCACGGCTTCACCGATAAAGACCAACAAGGTCAGCATCAGTGACAGCACCACAAATGCTGAAATACCAAGCCATGGTGCTTGCAGGTTTGCCTTACCTTGTGCCAATAACTCACCAAGTGATGGCGAGCCTGCTGGTAAGCCAAAACCGAGGAAATCTAACGATGTTAGGGTTGTCACCGAACCAGAAAGAATAAACGGCATCATGGTTAATGAAGCCACCATCGCATTGGGTAACATATGACGCAGCATGATGCGGCTATCGTTAACGCCCATGGCTTGAGCGGCGCGCACATAATCAAAATTACGGCAGCGTAAAAATTCGGCGCGTACAATGCCAACTAAGCTCATCCAACTAAACAGCACCATAATGCCGAGCAACCACCAAAAATTCGGCTCAACGAAACTGGATAGGATGATCAATAGGAATAATGTCGGCATACCAGACCATACTTCAATAAATCGCTGACCAAACAGATCAAGCCAACCACCGTAGTAACCTTGGGTCGCACCGACGGCGACGCCAATAATGCTGGAAATGATGGTTAGAACAAAGCCAAAAATGACCGAGATACGAAAGCCATAAATAATGCGAGCCAGAACATCGCGCCCTTTGTCGTCAGTGCCAAGCCAGTTCACACTGTCTGGCGCAGAGGGAACCGCTGCCACGACATTATAGTTGATGGTGTCATAACTAAAACGAATTAGCGGCCAGACAATACTGCCGCTCTCTTCAATTAATTCAATCACATATGGGTCGGTATAATCCGCTTCGCTTTCAAATTCACCACCAAATTCGGTTTCCGCATATTGATTGAAGATCGGCATATACCATTGCTGATCGTAGTGAACTAACAGCGGTTTATCATTGGCAATAAACTCGGCAAAGAGGCTTAAAAAAAACAAAATACCAAACACCCACATCGAGATTAAACCTCGTTTGTTGGCTTTAAATCTATTCCAGCGCGCTTCGTTAAGAGGATTGCGCATCTTAGTCTTTTTCGTCATTAACGCGCCTCAAAATCAATGCGAGGATCAACCCAGGTATAGGTCAAATCAGAAATAATACTGAGGATAAGCCCCAGCAACGTCATAATATACAAAGAGCTAAACACCACTGGGTAATCACGTTGGATGGTCGACTCAAACCCAAGTAAACCAATCCCTTCTAGTGAGAACATCACCTCAATTAGCATTGAACCGGTAAAGAAAATACTGATAAAGGCACTAGGAAAACCAGCGATGATGATAAGCATGGCGTTACGAAAAACGTGGCGATACAAAATGCTGCGTTCATCTAAGCCTTTGGCACGCGCCGTCACCACATACTGTTTGTTGATTTCATCGAGGAAAGAGTTTTTGGTCAACATACTTAGCGTAGCGAACCCACCAATCACCATGGCTAAAATTGGCAGTGCTAAGTGCCAAAAGTAATCAATGATCTGCTGATACCACGTTAATTGATCAAAGTTGCTCGACACTAGACCGCGCAGCGGGAACCAACTGAAGTAATTACCGCTGGCGAACAGGATGATTAGAATAATCGCGAATAAGAAACCGGGGATGGCATAGCCAACAATCACCAACGCACTTGACCAAATATCAAAGCGCGAACCGTGGTGAATCGCCTTCATGATCCCAAGCGGTATCGAAATCAGATAGATGATTAAGGTACTCCACAGCCCCAGCGAAATAGAGACAGGCAGGCGCTCTACTATCAAATCAATCACGTTGCCGCCTTTAAATAAGCTTTCACCAAAATTAAAGGTGGCGTAGTTTTTCAGCATATCGAAGTAGCGCTCATGCAGCGGCTTATCAAAACCGAATTGCTTTTTGATCTCTTCGACGACCTCAGGGTCGAGCCCACGAGAGCCCTTATAGCCCGTCGCCGTTGCTTCATTAGAGATATCAAGCTCAACTTCTGTGCCGCCACCAGCAAAACGCTCCATAATGCCTGAAGATTGACCTTCAATCTGTGCGATCGCCTGCTCCACCGGTCCACCCGGCGCGATTTGGATAATAAAGAAGTTGATGGTGATGATCGCCCACAGCGTAGGGATCACCAACAACAAGCGTCGAAATATATAGGCAGCCATTTATCCCTCTTTAACGGCGTTTTTCTGGTAAAAGCTCTGTTTTATCCTGCGAGATCCACCAAGTATCAATGCCCAAATCGTATTTAGGCATTACCTCTGGACGCTCAAACTTATCCCACATCGCAACTCGGTACGTGCTGATGTGCCACTGCGGAATAATATAGAAGTTCCATTGCAAAACACGGTCAAGCGCGCGACCAAGTGGCAGTAGCTTATCTGGGTGCTGCTGGTTCTTAACAATTTCTTCTGTAAGCGCATCCACCACTGGATCGTTGACACCTGCCGTATTGTAAGTGGAGTCCATATAGTTGGAGTTCCAAATGATCATTAGGTTTGGACTCGGGTATGGATTAGCTGAATAAGGTGACGACAACATATCAAAGTCGCGATCACGTAAACGCTTAATATACTGGGTGGTATCGACGGTACGGATCTTCATATCGATACCCATGCGTTTAAGGTTCTTTTGCAAAGGTATCGCGATGCGCTCTGTCGTCGGACTGTAAACCAAAAACTCAAATGCCAAAGGCTGACCGGTTTCAACATTGGTCATCACTTTATTGCGTAGCTCCCAACCTGCTTCTTTCAGCAGTTTAAATGCTGCACGCATTTGTGTGCGGATTCTTCCTGAACCATCCGTCACTGAAGGTTGATATTCTTGGGTAAATACGCGCTCAGGCACTTGTTGCTTGAATGGCGTCAGAATGGCAACTTCTTCCTCAGACGGCAACCCACTGGCTTCGTAGTCAGTGTTTTGGAAAAAACTGCGTGTACGTGAATACTGACCATAGAACATGTTGGCATTCATCCATTCAAAGTCCATGGCGTAGTTAATCGCTTCACGCACTTTCGGGTCTTTAAAGAACTCGCGTTGAGTGTTAAAAACAAATGCTTGAGTGGATTCAGGCTTTTGATGCGGGATCTCTTGCTTGACGATAAAGCCTTTATCAAAGTTTTGCCCGGTGTAAGAATTAGCCCAGAACTTTGCCGACGTTTCTAAACGGAAATCAAACTCACCTGCCTTAAACGCCTCAAGCATGACGGTGTCATCACGGTAATAGTCGTACTGGGTTTGCTCAAAGTTATAGCGACCCACATTTACTGGCAGATCTTTTGCCCAGTAATCTTTTACCAAAGTGTAAGTCACACTTTGTCCGACTTTATACTCGCTAACTTTATAAGCTGAGCTACCGACAGGAGGTTCAGAGAGTGGTTCAGAAAAGTTCTTATCTTGCCAAAAGTGTTTCGGCAATACTCGGGTCGATTGGGCAAAGCTGAACAGCTTCTCACGATTTGGCTTTGCCATCTCGATACGCACCAACAAATCGTTTTTAGCGGTTACTGACTTGATGTCTTCGTAGTAAACTCGATATTGAGGTACACCCTCGGTCATAAACTTATCGAAGCTAAACGCGACATCATGCGCGGTAATTGGCTTGCCATCATGAAAGCGTGCGTTTGGGTTGATCTCGATTTCCATCCAACTGAAATCGTCTGAGTAGCGAACTTTCTGTGCGATCAAAGGATAGAAAGCATCAATCTCATCGCTTGGGCTAAACATTAAAGTATCGTAAAGCTCCCCAGCACCACGCGCAGCAACACCGCGGGAGGCAAAACGGTTGAAATTGTCGTAAGTACCGACCACGCCATAGGTGATTTTGCCGAATTTAGGGGCGTCAGGATTGACGTAATCGAAGTGGATAAAATTGTCTGGATATTTGGCACTACCGAAGCCAACTAAAGAAGTACTTTCTATTACCGCCGACATCGCGGTTGAACTAACAAGCGTGAGCACGCTGCCTATCACTAAGCGTTGAAACTTCCCCATGGCTACTCCCTTAGCATTCTGTTTGTTTTAATAATTTTATTATTCAGTCACTTGTCCAAGTATATACCGAATTTTCAATTCGAGCATAAGCCAAACCAAGAGAATTTGTTATTTTTCATTTGCCTTGTTCATGTTGTCTGCCCAAACATTGGTACTTTTCATCGCTAAAAATAAACCCGCTGAATGCGGGTTTACTTGTCATTAAGCTCACCAATTCCGGCGTTACAGCATTTCTTTCGCCACTAACTGTAGCAAGAATGTTTCGCGCTCAATGCTCATGCCTTTCTTTGGGCTTTCCGCTATGGTTTTCTCATTATGAGCAATCGCTTCATGAATGTTTAACCAGACCGGTTTCATGCCATTTTTAATTTCATAATCTTCGTAAGCGGTTTCACCAAGTTCGCGGTCAATTTTGCACGTGTAGCAGTATGAGGTCATGTGCATCACATCCGCATCGTCTTTGTACCAAGGACGAAACTCTTCATAGATACCAAACGGCTTAATGTTGTGGATGTTCTGTGCGCCCGTCTCTTCTTGTAGTTCACGCACCAAACCTGCAATCACATCTTCATCTTCGTCTAAACCACCACCAGGAATGGTGTAGTCGTGATAGCGCTCGGTGTATAACAGCAAAATATCTTCACCATCGACAACAATCGCGCGCGCGGCTTTGCGTTGAAACACGGTTTTATCGTCTAGATGGTCAATCTCAGGATGAATTGTAGTTTGTAGGTGTCGCATCGTTTGTCTTGCTACTTATAGATTTAGGCAGAGATGCTACCATAGCGGCGATCGCATCGAAAACCCAATTTTTGCCAAGTATCCAACTATTGCATCTGCTCAATTCTGGAGATTCAACCTAAACCTACACTAAATTCATGGTTTATTTCGCTAGCAAACAGCGCTATTAATGATGCTAATTTATTCAAAGTTAGTACGAAGACTTATTTTCTAACGTAACGAACTTTATTGCTCATGACTTAACATTGAAAAGATAGGTTCGACTCTTGTTTCGGAATATCCTTGCTGAGATTCCTTTCTAGAGAGCCCTGTGAAGGAGAGGTATCTATGATAAATATCGCCTTGTTTAGTAGTAAATCTTACGATGAAAAATCATTCACAGAGGTCAATCAGACGTTTGGCTTCAAAATCCATTATCACGACTTTAGACTGACCACTAAGACCGCGCGCATGGCGCAAGGTTGTAGCGTAGTATGTGCGTTTGTGAACGATGATCTTTCCGCCCCCGTACTTGAAGAATTAGCGCGCCATGGTATCAAACTCATCGCAATGCGCTGCGCGGGGTTTGACCGAGTCGATCTCGACGCTGCCGAGCGCCTAGATTTGCAAGTGGTTCGCGTGCCAGCCTACTCCCCTGAAGCGGTAGCAGAACACACGGTTGGCATGATGATGTGTCTCAATCGTCGCTTTCACAAAGCTTACCAAAGAACGCGCGATGCCAATTTCTCACTAGAAGGATTAGTTGGCTTTAATTTTCACGGTAAAACGGTCGGCGTATTTGGCAGCGGTAAAATAGGCTTAGCAACGATGCGAATTCTTAAGGGCTTGGGCATGAAAATCTTATGCGTTGACCCTTACGAGAATCCTCTTGCAGTTGAGCTCGGGGTCACTTACTGCGACAAAGAAACCTTACTTAAATCCAGCGATATCATCACGCTCCATTGTCCGATGACACCAGAAAACCATCATCTGCTCAACCAACAAGCGTTTGACCAAATGAAAGATGGCGTGATGATCGTCAATACCAGCCGAGGCGAATTGCTTGATTCTGCGGCAGCAATCGAAGCACTCAAAAGAGGCAGAATTGGCTCGTTGGGATTGGATGTTTATGACAATGAAAAAGAACTATTTTTCCAAGACAAATCGAATGACATCATTGTTGATGATGTTTTCCGCCGACTCTCTGCTTGCCACAATGTACTGTTTACGGGTCACCAGGCGTTCTTAACTAACGAAGCCCTATCAAACATCGCTCATACCACACTGAGTAATGTACAAGCATTTAGCAATAATCAAGCGAGTGGCAACGAGCTGATCACTCACCAAAGTTAACCCGAGCACAAAAGAAAAAGGCTCTGAAATTTCAGAGCCTTACTTATCTATCTATTTACGTAATGCGTTGAGTTTAGCTTGGGCAATACCGTAAATCGTATCAATTGGATAGCTGCCCTCATCACTTGGCGTACCGGCTGGCTTACCGGTAAATATTTCAATCGCTTCAGTCACATGGTCAATTGCCCAAATGTTAAACTCTCCGCGTTCAACCGCTTTTACCACATCAGGGCGAAGCATTAGGTTGTGCATATTTGAACGAGGAATGATCACCCCTTGTTGATTAGCGCGCCCCTTGATGCCACAAACATCAAAGAAGCCTTCTATTTTCTCGTTAACCCCGCCGATCGGCTGAGACTCACCAAACTGGTTCATCGAACCAGTTATCGCAATATCTTGTCGGTTTGGTTGTTTGGAAAACGCCGAAACCACAGCACAGAACTCAGCCATACTGGCACTATCACCATCGACACCACCATAAGATTGCTCAAAGGTTATGGTAGTGGTTAACGGCACTTTAGCGGTTTTGCCAAAGACAGAAGATAAGTAAGCAGTTAAGATCATGACGCCTTTGGAGTGAATACTACCGCCTAAATCTACACTGCGTTCAATATCAATCACATCGCCATCACCGTAACAAGTTGTCGCGGTAATTCGGTTTGGCGCACCAAACATATACTCACTCGTACTTAATACTGATAGCGCATTCACCTGCCCCACTGCCGTGCCTTCGGTATGGATCAATGTTGTGCCATTAATAAAGCCTTCCATCACCGCATCTTTGAGGCGGCTAACGCGCAGCTCCTGATTCGATAATGCCTCTTCAACGTGGCTAGAGCGAATCATATTCGCATTAGCTTGCTTAGCAACGTAGTTAGACTCGCGCAGCAAATTGGCAATGTTGGCTGAGTGAAGCGACAGCTTATTTTGGTCGCCAGCCAGCCTTGAGCTGTGCTCAATAATGCGCGCAATGGCTTTGCGATCGCAGTGCAGCATATTGTTATCATGCACGACACTAGAGATAAAACGCGCATAATGCATCTCTGAATCTGAGGTTCGCTTCATCTCATCTTCAAAATCTGCTGTCACGCGGAAAAGCTCACTAAATTCTGGATCGTAATGTTGCAACAATTGATAAGTTCGGTAGTCGCCAAATAGTATGATCTTAACGTCCAGAGGAATTGGTTCGGGATCAAGCGAAACGGCACCGGTCAACGTCAGCTCTTTTTCCAATGAGGTAAAGCTCAGTTGGCGCGAGCGTAACGCTCGTTTTAGACCATCCCACACATAAGGTTGCTCCAGCACTTTCTGGGCATCCATCAAAAGCACACCGCCATTAGCTTTGTGTAAACTGCCAGCACGAATGAGCGAGAAATCAGTAAATACCGTACCTTTGTAAGTCGCGGTTTCAATGTAACCAAACAGGCTGTGGTAATTTGGATTTTCTTCGACAATCACCGGAAACTCACACGCTTTACGATTGACGAGAATGTTGACTTTGTAGCGACGTGGTAGCTTTTTATCGAGCGATGCTGCGGCAATCTCCGCCTGCTCATTGCCCTGCTCTAAGAAAATATCGGCGTTTTCAACTATGTCCTTTTTCAACTCAGAGAGATAGGTTTTAATCTCAGGGTATTGCGAGTAATCCGCTTTTAGCTGTTTGATAAAATGCGCAATAACATCAAGTGTGACGTCATCATTGAGCTTCTTGATTTTTTCACTAAACGTTTCTTCCCATTCCGTTAGCTCTCTAACCATGTTGCGCAGTTTGACTTCTAGATCATCGATAGAGTCACTAAATTGTTCTTGCTCTTTTTCAGACAGTTGGTCAAAGCTTTCCTCGGTGTGCAGCTCTTCACCGTCCATCGCGACAAACTGATAATCACCTTGCGTCGTCACCGTGAGGCTAATGTTCTTCTCTTTCGCCTCTTTACTGATCGATTCAAGCTCGACCGCTTGCTTTTGCGCTAACTGAGCTTTTAACTTTTCAGCACGTGTTATATAGAGCTCGTTGTCAAACGCCAGTGGCATCGCGACGACCAGCTTGGCAATCATTTTTTCAATGTCATGCTTGAACGTTTTGCCAACACCACAAGGTAGCTTAAGCACCTTTGGCGTACGATTATTCGAAAAATCAGAAACATAACACCAATCGTATAACTCTGAGGTATCGCTTTTGTGGCGGTTCAGATAACGTAAAATCATGGTTCGCTTACCAAGCCCATTTTGCCCGATAGCGTAAATGTTGTAGCCTTTCTCTTTAATTGACATCGCGAATTCAACGGCTTTCTGTGCCCGTTCTTGACCGACTATCTCATCAATTGGTGGCAAATCTTTGGTCGATTTGCTCGGGAGCTGTTCTAACTCCGTTGCGTGGTACAGTTGACTCGCTAATAGCTTTTCTATCGCCATCTCTATTTCCTTATCACAGAGCCTTCATATTCAACAGTCTAGTTTAATTTCATTTACATTTTAGTGACTTAGGCTGTAATCGAGTTCAACAGCTCAATTATTCACCAACAATAGAGCTAATGATATTTATTTGCAATTGATATTCGTTTGCATTTAAATATCTATCATTGAAGATTAGCGTCGTAACTCGTGGCGTATTGAGGAGTGAATCATCATGGATCTAAACCAGTGTTGGAACCACTATTTAAAAGCGGAGCAATTGTTAGAGCAAGGGCATTGGCCAGAAGCACAGTATCTATATGACCAAGTGCTGCATCATATGCCCACTCATATTCAAAGCGCAGTGGAAACCACCAAGACTAAGCCATGCCAGTTCGTCTGCTTAATTACTGGCTATCGAGATGCTGCGGTTTCGCAATCACAAATCCTTAATCGAATGGGTCAATATCAAGCTGCATTTGATTGTCTTAATCAAGCATACGCACTGCTGCAGTTTCTCTCTTTAGAAAATAATGATCTCATTCGTACTACCAACAATTTAGTTACCAAAGCAAGCGATGATTTACTGCAGCATATTGGCGCTTTTTGCTCTTCGCAGCGCAGTGCAAACTGGATGTTTGAATATGAGCTATTGCAAAAAGCGCAGCACTACTTTGATAACTTAAAACTTGCGCAAAACTTGTCAACTCGAGTTCAGGTACTCAACTAGAGCCGTTTCGTTACGACGTCACTAAAAGTAGTGAGCAATTTCTAGATAACGGTTTTTAATGTGCTCGATTAGCATTTTGACCTTTTTAGGAGGTTGGCGAGTAAACGGATACACAGCATAAATGCCTAGCCGCTTGCCCACTTGCTCAGGGAATAAATCAATAAGCTCGCCGTTATTGAGATCGTGATAAACCAAACAGCGTGGAACATAAGCAATACCATGCCCTCCCATTGCCGCTTTGCGCAGCGCGGTGGCATTATCGGTAGAGAAGTTACCTGAAACGCGAATGATATTGTTGCGCTTGGCAGCTTTAAATTCCCACTCGCTCGCGCCAGTCGTTTGATAGGCATATTGCAGACAATTATGGTTTAACAAATCATTTGGCTTCGCAGGTCGACCAAATTGGCTGATATAAGCCGGCGAGGCGCAAACTACCCATTGAGAATCGAGCATATGACGGGCAATCAAACTCGAGTCTTCCAAATAGCCGGTGCGGATCACAAGGTCATACCCACCATCAACCAGATCGACAAAACGGTTATCAAGCGACATATCTACGGTCAAACCTGGATGCAGGTTACAAAATTCGGACACTGCATCAGCCAAAAGTAAATCACCTGAAATAGTTGGCACCGACATTTTGATGTGTCCGGTTACTTTCTCGCCAAATCCCGATACCGAGTCTGCTGCCTCTTGCGTGGCTTGCTTCACATTTTTAGCACCTTGTAACAAAGCACGACCCGCCTCGGTCAAGGTCAGCTTTCGCGTCGTTCGGTATAGCAGTTGAACCCCTGCTTGTTCTTCTAAACGAGCAATTCTTTTGCTAACTACTGAATTTGTAAGATTATTTTGCTCAGCAGCTTTACTAAAACTTCCCAATTCGAATACTTGAGAAAATAGGATCAGGTCATCCGCGCGCATCAATTACACCATTTTTGGAACTAATAATTTTCATTATCTCCCTATATTAACAAAAAATAAAGCGTAAGATTCACATCCAATTAACACCAAAATTACAATAAACAACTACAAAACCATTCGTCAGCATTTGATTGTATTGCCCGAGAAAGGAACTCCCCTATGAATGAAACCCTACTTGCCTTAGTCGCATTCTCACCTATTGTGGTGGCTGCGATTCTATTGGTTGGTCTAAACTGGCCCGCTAAACGTGCGATGCCTATCGCATTTGCACTTACTGTGATAATTGCACTCGTGTTTTGGGATATGTCACCAACACGCGTGTTCGCCTCTATCTTCCAAGGTCTTGGCATCACAGTTTCCGTACTTTGGATTGTGTTTGGCGCTATCTTCTTACTTAACACTCTCAAACACACTGGTGCGATCACCACAATACGCAATGGCTTTACTGACATCTCTGAAGATCGTCGTGTACAAGCGATTATTATTGCTTGGTGTTTTGGCTCATTTATTGAAGGCGCTTCAGGCTTTGGTACCCCGGCTGCGATTGCCGCACCACTGTTAGTGGCGATTGGCTTCCCTGCCCTAGCGGCAGTACTCATGGGAATGATGATCCAGTCAACGCCAGTGTCATTTGGCGCAGTAGGTACACCAATTATCGTTGGAGTAAATAAGGGCTTAGATACGCATGGCATTGGTAGCGTATTGGTAGAAAATGGCTCTAGCTGGAGTGTTTACCTTCAACAAATCACCTCGAGTGTGGCGATCATTCATGCCATCGTCGGTACACTGATTCCGGTACTAATGGCAATGATGCTAACGCGCTTTTTTGGCAAAAACAAAAGTTGGCGTGAAGGTTTAGATATTTTACCGTTCGCTCTATTCGCAGGTGTGGCGTTCACCGTACCTTACGCACTAACTGGTGTTTTCTTGGGTGCAGAGTTCCCTTCACTGATTGGCGGCTTATTCGGTCTTGCGATCGTCGTTTCAGCAGCGAAAAAAGGCTTTTTGGTACCAAAGACAAAGTGGGACTTCGAATCTGAAGATAAATGGCCAGCAGAATGGCTAGGCTCTCTGAAAATCGATTTAAAAGATAATACCAACAAACCAATGAGCTTGGTGATGGCTTGGGCTCCTTACGTACTATTAGCGGTGGTATTGGTTGCCAGTCGTGTAAGTGCTGATTTTAAATCTCTGTTAACCAGTGTCAGCATTTCCTTTGCTAATATCCTGGGTGAAACTGGCATCAGCACTGCTATTCAGCCACTTTACCTACCTGGCGGTATTCTAGTATTCGTTGCTCTAGTCGCGGTATTAATGCAAGCGAAAAGCTTAAAACCACTGAGTGCGGCATTTACGGAATCGAGTAAAACTTTAATTGGTGCAGGTTTCGTACTGCTGTTCACTATTCCTATGGTACGTATCTTCATCAATTCCGGCGTTAACGGTGCGGATCTCGCCAGTATGCCAGTGACCACAGCAAACTTTGCTGCAGGTATTGTTGGCACGGCTTTCCCAGCATTAAGTGCAACGGTTGGTGCATTAGGCGCGTTTATTGCCGGCTCTAACACCGTATCTAATATGATGTTTAGCCAGTTCCAATTTGAAGTCGCACAAACGCTCACTATCTCTAGTGTCGTCGTCGTGGCACTGCAAGCTGTTGGCGCAGCCGCTGGTAATATGATTGCGATTCACAATGTGGTCGCAGCTTCGGCGACAGTTGGCTTGCTTGGTCGTGAAGGCGCAACGCTGAGAAAAACCGTGATCCCTACATTCTACTACCTAGTGATGACGGGCATTATTGGTCTTATCTTAATTTACGGTTTTCAGTTCAATGATGTGTTAATGAAATAAACCATTGCCTTCCTGCGGTGCTAAACCTCTCCCCTCACTTAGTACCGCATCAAATTTGATGCTGATGTTCATTACGTCCGACAAGACTGCGATTGTACTCTAACTTTCGTTCCCCGCGAACATCAGCATCAATTCTTTCGTTTTTGGTGCAATTACTAACCTAGCTCAATAGTTGCTTTAGCTTTCTCTGTCATGATAGTTTTATTGTCGTAACATACTGAAGCTATTGAGGTATCGATGAAAATCATTATTTTGCATGGTTTATATATGCATGGCTTAGCGATGCAGCCATTGAGTCATAAACTGCGTAAATATGGCTATTCAACACAAACCTTAACTTACAACACGGTTGCGATTGATAAGACGAAAGTTTTCCAAAAGATCGATGATGCGTTAAGCACAACTGAGCCAAATGTGCTGGTCGGACATAGCTTAGGGGGATTGATCATCAAAGCTTACCTCGAAGCAAGAAAGCCAAGCAAAGGTACCGTCAGTCATGTTATCGCGATTGGAAGCCCAATTAGAGGGGCTTCTATCGTTGAACGCATGCAGCAACTAGGGATTGGCGCCATGTTAGGCAATTCGCCTCTACATGGTTTAAACCTGCATGAAGATCAATGGCAATACCCGCAATACTTGGGCTGCATTGCTGGAACATTACCAGTGGGGGCGCGAGCGCTACTGATGATGGATAACTCAATTCTCTCTGACGGCACTGTTACCGTCGAGGAGACAAAAATTGAAGGTATGACCGATCATATTCTAAGCCCAAGTACCCACACCAGTTTGATTTACAATTCGTTCGTGCCTAAGCAAATTGACCACTTTGTTCACCACAACCGTTTTGAGCACGCCGAATGAGCTTACCCAATAGGGTATATTAGCCACAGGCAACAATCGCGTTTCGGCCGCTATTTTTCGCTCTGTATAAATTGGCATCCGCCCTTCGATTCGCTTCAACCAAGCAATTTTGTTTCACTGTGTCGGAGATACCGATACTTACAGTAATATCGATATCATGCTCTTCAAACGGCACTGAGCTATGGCTCACTGATTGCCTGATTTTCTCAGCAACTGACATGACATATTTGCGATCAGCCTGCTCCAGTATCACACAGAACTCCTCGCCGCCCTGTCGGTAAACATTTGCATTGCCAGCTAACTCAGCAATCTTTTTCGCCACAGAAGTAAGAACAACATCACCGGCATCATGGCCAAACTCATCATTAATCCTTTTAAAGTGGTCAATATCTAAGATCATGACATAAAAAGGGCTTTGTGATTTTTTCAGCTCTTGAAAACGGTGCCTTAACGCCAAGCGATTATTTACTTGAGTCAAAGTATCGATGGTTGCTAATGACTTGAGCTTTTGTTCAGTGCTAAAACGGTTCGCCTCGTAGACATGGGAAATCGCCGCAACACTCAAGTAGCTAAACGTAAAGTTGATCATTATCCCGACCGGATAGTAACGATTTTCAGGGTCGAGGATAATAAATAGAATCGAACTTTGGGTGATAAACAGCGCAATGGTGGCAATTAAACCGACTTTCTTGCCCAGCAACAAGTAGTAGATGATTGGCAGAACATATGTCCAGACAAAAATGCCCCACTTTGCGTGTTCTATAGAGGTGCCATAAACAATGATTGCGGTAATAAATGCGCTAATAATGTATTTATGCCAAGGCTTAAGCGTCTTGTTTTTAATCTGCTTGTACAGATACCAAGAATAGAGAGCATAAAGCAACTCACTAAAGGCAAGCATGTAGCTTTGTCCAATGGTGACATTACCAATGGACAATAGTAGCGCCAACGAACCAATACCGATACTCATGCCTTTGAGCACTTTGACCCGTAGAGTTGACGTGCCATCAAGCTCAAATTCATCCATCTTGCATCCCTTCAAGTTAGATTAATAGATTATCAACGAGTCACATTTCAACTCTTCGTGACAAATGTAACATATCCAAAGCGATGAAAAAGAAATAAGCGAGCTATGTATTTCACATTTTTGGAACATATGGGTTACATACAACATCAATACAGTTCTCTTAGTCACAAACCTACACGCCTTTGCCAATAGAGCATATCAAGGAACGTTTATGCATCTACTATCCGAACACTAAATTGATCTTGATTCTCAACCAATCTAGAACTAACATATCGCCATTCGACGATTAACTATTCTTTGATGTATGAACAACTGTAATTCAAGCGATTCATCGGTACTAGAAGCCTCTCCTGAGCAACTAGAGTTAGAACAGCAGTTTGCTGCACAAGCTAAAGCGTTGGCGCATCCTGCTCGAGTACGTATCTTAAAAACTCTGTTGGTGCTCGAATCTATCGGCGGCTGCTTAAACAGTGATCTTGTTTCTCAGTTAGGATTAGCGCAATCAACCGTTTCAGAACATTTACGCATTCTAAAAACAGCTGGATTGATCATCGCAGAGCCTAACCCACCAAAGATTTGTTATCGCGTTGCGCCAAGAGCAACTAAACAATTTATAGAGTTATTTGAGCAAATCACTCAATAACGACCTAGAGTTAGGGAAAAGCCCTAACTCACTCCAAAAAATTTTTCCATAAACATCGTTGTTCGACGATTAACGAAGAGAAACTTATGAATGCGACAACACAACAAATAGCGAAACCTAAAATGGGATTTCTTGATCGCTACTTAACATTGTGGATTTTCCTAGCAATGGCGATTGGCGTCGGATTGGGTGCGCTTTTTCCAGACATCGCACTTTGGAATGAGTCGATGTCTGTTGGTTCAACCAACATCCCGTTAGCCATCGGTCTAATTCTGATGATGTATCCACCACTTGCCAAAGTTGACTACAGCCTACTAGGCAAAGTGAAAAAAGATAAACAAGCGATCAAGCTATCGCTGTTTATGAACTGGATAGTCGGACCGATTCTAATGTTCATCCTCGCAATCACTTTTCTTGGTGATCATCCTGGATATATGGTCGGGATTATCCTAATTGGCTTAGCTCGCTGTATTGCGATGGTGCTAGTGTGGAATGATATCGGCGGCGGCAACAAAGAGTATGGAGCTGCACTGGTGGCGATTAACAGCGCATTCCAAATAGTTACTTACAGCTTTATGGCATGGTTGTTTATCACTGTCCTGCCACCTCTATTTGGCTTCCAAGGGTTTGCGGTTGATATCTCTATGATTGATATTGCCGAAAGCGTATTAATCTACCTAGGCATTCCTTTCTTTGCTGGTTTTATGAGCCGTAAACTATTGGTGAAAATGAAAGGTGAAGCATGGTACAACGAGCGCTTTATCCCTGCTATCTCGCCAATTACTTTGATTGCGCTACTAGCGACTATCGTGCTGATGTTTAGTCTAAAAGGTGAGATGATCCTCGAACTACCAATGGACGTGGTACGAGTGGCAATTCCGCTGACTATCTACTTTGTGGTGATGTTCTTTGTCAGTTTCTACGTTGGCAAACGTATGGGTATTGAATACGACAAAAATGCGTCCATCGCTTTCACCGCAACAGGCAATAATTTTGAGTTAGCGATTGCTGTATCTATCGCGGTATTTGGGCTTAACTCTGACCAAGCATTTGCGGGCGTGATTGGTCCACTTATTGAGGTGCCGGTTTTGATTGCGCTAGTTAACGTCGCACTTAGACTCAAGCAGCGTTACCCTGCCTTTGCTAAGGCGCAATAATAGCTAAGGGAAAATAGATACAAAAAAGAGGGCAACTGCCCTCTTTTCATATTTCATCACTTACAAAATAAGTCTTTATCGACGATGTCGCTAAACGGCATTGGTTTGAAGAAGTAAAAACCTTGGATCAAATCGATGTTCTGCTCGCGCATGAAATCAATTTCTTCTTGCTGTTCAACCCCTTCTACCACAATCTCAGCGCCCGTTGTGCGCACCAATTGGCTCGTTAAGCTAAACATTTCACGACCGTTTTTCTGATTCAAATTGAGCACTAAAGAGCGGTCAATTTTTACTTTATCAAACTCATATCGGCTTAAGTAACCAATAGAAGAATAGCCTGCACCAAAGTCATCTAACGCAATACGGATGCCTTTTTGACGTAACTCTTGCAGCACAGACCAAGTTTTCTTCTCATCTTGGATCAGGAGATCCTCAGTGATTTCAAACTCAACTTGATTGAAAGACAAACTACTTTTCGCTATTAAACCCGATACTATGGTAGCAAAGTTCTCGACTAAGAAAGTATCCGGCGAAATATTAATCGACACTTTGAAGTTCGGGTTTGTCGCCAGTGGGCTAACCTCTTCTAAAGCTTGCTTAACCACCCATAGGTCGAGTTCTGAAGTCAAACCAAGCTTAGCAAAGCTACCTAAAAACCATGGTGGGGTGATTTTCCCGTCGTAACCTTTGTGGCGAATCAACACTTCAAGCGAGTTCACGCACTCTTTATTCATATCATACTGAGGTTGATAGAAAAGTACGAAATCACCGGTCTTTTGCAATTGGCTAATCTCACGCTGAGCTGATAAATTGGCGCTCATTTGCGGTAATACGCCCATCACAGAACGGCTATTGCCAAGATCACGATAGTTAAAGAAGTTGTCGGATAGTCCCTTGGTAAACACCGCGTTACTGCCCGCCACTTTGTCCATCTGTTTGAAAAATGGCAAATAGATCGCCATACCAACCAGTACGATAACCAACTGCAAAATTGGTGCTGCAATGTCGTTACCCGTCGCCAGATAGCCGCTTATAAAAGCAGGAGTCATCCAACTAACGAAAGTCGAAACAGGGTCAACCCAACCAAGCGCAGTTGCGAGATAACCAATCGACAAACCCGCTAATGGTGTCAACAAGAAAGGGATGACCAATACTGGATTAAAAATAATCGGCAAACCAAACAAAATCGGTTCATTAATATTGAAGATACTTAACACCAGTGTCGCAACAGCGAGTGTTCGGTAGCCCTTGTTTTTGGTAAAAAGCAGCATACACAGCACAAGGCTTAACGTATTACCCGAGCCTCCCATTCCAGCATAAATATCATAAAAGTTACTGGTTAGGATCGGTAACGGATTCCCAAAGGTCGAATGCAGTTCGAAACTTTGCACAGAGAACTCGTACACTTCACTCTTAATTGGCGCCAGGATAATGTGACCATTAACCCCGATAGCCCAAAACAGATTGCGAATAAGCTCATAAAGCAATGCATCGCCAAGCGAATACTCATCCAAGCTTGGAATTAAGCGTACAACTTCGCTGAATGACTGAATCCAGCCCTTGAACAAGTATCCCGCTCCAGCATACAGCACGACCATAAAGATACATGCCCCAACTAAGTTAATGGTTTGGTCAACTACATTAGGTAGTTCACTTTCCATAAACAGTTTCTTGCGCTCTAAAATTTGGGTGGTTTTACTAACCAATAAAGGGATAAAAATCGCAAGTGGGTAGTTAGTTGGGATCATAGTGCCCGGATGTAACATCCCCCACTCGTGACCTAAAATTACATAGATCAACAATGAAGGTGTAATCACATTGGTGCGCGAGGTTTTATGTAGCGTCGCCAAAAACTGCGAGTAATACACAACCAGTAAGATTCGAAATAGCTTCCAAATTAGAGTACTTGTGAAGAGAACTTTATCTGCAAGCTCCGTCATGCCGATCAGCGTAAAGCTATTGCCCAACAGCATACAAAATGCAGACAATAAACTGATTGGTAGAAGCATCAAAAACACATTACATAAGCCGTTAACGTAACTGTTCTCAGATGTACTCGCGATAAATTGGTAAAGCGATTTTAATTTCATGTTGGGCTTTTTCTCATTATTTGCGTTTATGCAAGCCTTGCAAATAGAAACGCCGCCCCCATTCATTCCTTGTGGTGTACCTCAATATTGAGGTGGTTGGTCTATCAACAGCGCCAAACTGACAACTCATTTCTGAGCAACTTAACTTATAGGCACATAGAGTGATATATAAGCAAGCAGGCGCACGTTACTCCCAATGAAAGCAAACTTCCATTGGGATTTTTTATGGTAAAGATTAACCTTTTAACTTGCAGGGTTAATAAGCAAATCCAACATCAAACTGTTGATTTATTGCTCATTTTTAACAGGGAATCGCTCTTCATACATCACCATAAAATCTTGGCGAATAAGCTGCTCAATATGATTGGCTTGATCCGTTGGACAGAAAATCATGACGTGAATATTTTGCTCGCCAGTCGAGGTGCTATTGATATGGATATGAGGTTCTGAACCCGGCAAATCCACACCAGCGTGACGTTCAATTATTGAGTTATAGCGACGAGCTACTTCGCTAAAATCTTGGCAATGCTCCTCTATCTTGGTTGTAAGTAGTGGTAGCATTGGATAGAGATTGACGAAGTCACGTACCACGATAGAGAAATCGTGATAAACAAAGCGCTTCATGAAATTGAGATTTTTTACCGGATAGGTAAAAAACATACTGTTTGGTAAGGTCGCAGTTTTACCTGTGAAGTGATATTGCCCATGATAGAGGTCGATTTCTTGAATCACCGTCGCCATCATATTGTGCTCAATCACCTCACCACAAAGCTTACCGACTTCAATCCAGTCACCGATACGAAAAGAGCGCGAGCTCGCCCTTTGAATCGAGCCAGTAAAACACAAGATGATTTCTTTGCTCGCCACTACGACAGCAACTGCAATAGCCGTTAACGACAGAGCAAACTCGTTGATCTCCGACTGCCATAGAATAAACAACAATAGGACAATAGTGGTAAACGAACCATTTTTGGTTCGCGACATCCATTTGCGTTGATCTTCAGAAACAAAGGCCACGTCACCACGGATTTTGGACAGAGCCAAACGGCGGATCATCGAAATGAATGTAATAATTAAAACAGAAAAGACTATTTTGTGCGTGAGAAGAAAATCGATTACAACTTGTACTTTCTCCACGTGTAACTCCTGTAAGCAATGTTTGTACTTGGCATTGAGTCATTCATGCCTTGATATAGTTTTAGTTATAGCGAGCGGAAGTTATAAACTCTCCAAAACTCTCACACCATACTATCACTGTGTTGTACTCAGAAACATTCACCCCAGCTGGTAAATTTAAACTAAATCGGTCAAAAGTTTTGACATCACCAATTTGGATCATCGTATCCTTGTACTGAGCAAATGCGGTTTCGGTTTCAATAAACACCGGTGATAAGTAGAGCTTGTAGTCAGGCCCAGGCGCTAACTCGCCCATAAAAACAATTTGGGTATCGCTAATTGAGACCGAGCCTTCGCCCCAGTGAAGAAAGTCGCTGTCGATTCGTTCGCGCTGAAACTCTGCATTAAACAGGGCATGCTGTGAGATGCCCTGAATTTCTTCAAGTGCGGGGGACGCCGGTTGTGTCAGGATGGGCAATGTGTAGATACCTAGCGCAAAGCCCATAAAAGCGACGACAAGATGTGAACCTATTAGTAATAAGATTCGCATTAGAAACTCCAATATTTTAGGCACTTACCTCAAGATTAGAGCATTGTGGCACTTAGCGGTATTCTAATGCTGTTTTTTCTGACAACTTCACAATAACCTTCACAGCCTGCAGCATTCCTTCGACACTAATAAACTCGTGGATGCCGTGGAAGTTGTAACCGCCAGTGAAGATATTTGGACAAGGCAGCCCCATAAAGGATAAACGCGCGCCATCTGTACCACCGCGAATAGGCTTGATTAAAGGCTCGACATCACACTCTATCATCGCCTGTTTTGCCAGTTCGATAACATGCGGGTGAGGCTCAACCATTTCCTTCATATTAAAGTAGTTATCTGCCAGTTTGAGCTCAACTTTGCCGCGCTTTAACTCTGCGTTAAGCGAGTCAGCAATGCTCTGCATAAAGGCTTTACGCTGCTCTAAACCCTCACGTTCAAAGTCGCGGATGATGTAACCAAGTTCACTGCGTGCAACCGACATCTCAGCCGACTTCAAGTGGTAGAAGCCTTGATAGCCTTCCGTGCACTCTGGCGTTTCATCAGCTGGCATCATCATTTGAAAACGTGCCGCAATATTCATTGAGTTAACCATTTTGTCTTTGGCTGTGCCCGGATGAACATTTGTGCCATAACAGATCACATCTGCACTAGCTGCATTGAAGTTTTCAAACTCCAACTCACCAACTGGACCACCATCGATAGTGTAAGCCCACTTTGCACCAAACTTCTCAACATCAAACAAGTTGGCACCACGCCCGATCTCTTCATCCGGGGTAAAACCAATACAAATATCGCCATGTGGAATCGTTGGGTTTTCAATTAAGGTTGCTACGGCAGTGATGATCTCCGCGATGCCCGCTTTATTATCAGCACCAAGCAGTGTAGTACCATCTGTGGTGATCAAGGTATGACCGTGTAACTGATGAAGATCAGGGTATTGAACTGGAGACAGAACCTCTTCGCCTACTCCCAATGCTATATCGCCACCTTGGTAGTTTTCAACAAGCTGCGGTTTTACATTAGCACCTGAAGCATCTGGCGCTGTATCCATATGCGCAATAAACCCAATCGCAGGCACTGGGTAGTCAACATTACTTGGCAACCTCGCCATAAGGTAGCCATTTTCATCGAGTGAAACATCACTTAAGCCGAGGTTGATGAGTTCATCATGCAGTTGACGAGCAAAGACACGCTGCCCTTCACTACTTGGGCAAACAGATTGAGTTGGGTTAGATTGCGTATCAAACGTCACATAACGCAAGAAACGTGCGACCAAATTATCCATAAATACATCTCTTGATAATTAGACTGTTCAGCAGCCAAACAGATTACAGGACTCCAGTCAGGCAAAAACCATGACCATTTTCCGTCAATCATATGGTTAAAATGACAAAATGCATTGATATAAACACCCATTTCCCCGCTATAGCCAAATTAAGGACAAAAAAAAGCGCCATGACGATGGCGCTTAAAAGAATTTAGTCTTTTGATTAAAGCAGGACAAAGATACCTGCTAGGCAAGCACTCATTAAGTTTGCCAACGTACCAGCGGCAACCGCTTTCAGACCTAGGTTCGCAACTTCAGAACGACGCTCAGGCGCAATCACTCCAATCGAACCAAGCTGGATCGCGATTGAACCGATGTTCGCAAAACCACACAGAGCAAAAGTGATGATCACTTGCGAGTGCTCAGACAACAATTGCTTGTGCTCAACAAAGTCGATAAATGCTACGAACTCATTCATCACCACTTTCTGACCAATGTAAGAGCCAGCCATTAGCACTTCATTTGATGGCACACCGATAACCCATGCCAGTGGCGCAAACAAGTAGCCGAACACACCTTGTAGCGTCACACCCGTGAAACCAACAAGTTCACCTAGGTTTTCTAGCCCAGTGTTTACCATCGCAATAACAGATACGAATGCGATTAGCATGGTACCCACAGCCACCGCGACTTTCATACCATTCATCGCACCACTTGCTAGTGCATCGATAACGTTCGAGTCTTGCGCTTTATCCATCTCGATGTCTGATTGGTCCACTGGCGTGTCACGTTCAGGAACGATGATCTTGGCCATCATCAAGCTGCCCGGTGCCGCCATAAAGCTTGCCGCGATAAGGTATTTAAGGTCAACACCAAGACCAGCATAACCACCAAGCACACTACCCGCAACCGATGCCATACCACCAGCCATTACAGCAAACAGTTCAGAGCGAGTCATACGTGAAAGGAAAGGACGAACAAGAAGTGGTGATTCACCTTGAGAAAGGAAAATATTACCTGTAGCAACCAGAGATTCAGCTTTACTGGTACCCAAGAACTTTTGAATACCGCCACCGATAAACTCGATAACGCGTTGCATGATGCCTAAGTAATATAGCGCTGAGATAACCGCACTAAAGAAGATAATAATAGGAAGGACGCGGACAGCGAAGATAAAGCCGGTATTAGCAAGATCGCCAAAAAGAAATTTGATGCCTTCATCGGCAAAAGAGAGAAGACTTGCTACACCACCACTTAGACTGGATAACGCAACTTGCCCCCACGGGAAATAGAGAACTAAGGCGGCGAAACCAACCTGTAATAGCATCGCTCGCGATACTGTTTTCCAATTGATCGCCTTACGACTCTCTGACAACAGTACAGCACATCCAACTAGGACTAGGATACCGATTAAACCAAAAATCACATTCACTTAAGATCACCTTTACAAGCATTGAATTAACAGCTGGTCCTGTCCTTGGGGTCATTCACTCGTCCATGTGACGGCTTGTATTGGTAGGGTTTTTGCCCATAACCGGGCGGCAAGTATAGCGATAGAATTGATACATTCATCACATATTTTTACGCAAACGTTCAAGCGATTACTTTTTAATCACGCAAACGTTTTGATATTGAGCGGCATTTGAGGGATTTCTTGAATTAAGATCACATTCAGCACAGCAAGAGCAACTAAATGCATACTTGAGTTGGTAAAAATCAAACTTCATTTCTACCTTTAAATAAGTTAATTGATAACTCCTTACGTTCTAACACGTCAACTTGGCTACATACAAAATACAACAACCTTCTTCCCCGCTCCTCGCGGGGTCTTTTTTTTGTAAGGCTATCAATACAAACCACTAAATCGCATTTCTCTAATGAGCATAGACGGCAATAGAAACTGGTGATATGTTGAGCAGTGAGGTTAGACAAACATTACTATGGTGACGTGATGAGAATCGAAAATGCCATCTACCAACCGCACATTCAGCACAACTTAAAAGCGGCAACCAAGTTTAT
This sequence comes from Vibrio rhodolitus, assembly GCF_003350325.1. Taxonomy (GTDB): domain Bacteria; phylum Pseudomonadota; class Gammaproteobacteria; order Enterobacterales; family Vibrionaceae; genus Vibrio; species Vibrio rhodolitus. The sequence goes on from NZ_QLYZ01000026.1 coordinate 38,425, forward strand.
TGACCAAAGCTTGCAAAACCAAGGCGATCACTTAAGTGCGTCGCTTAATCAACACAACCAAATTCAAATTCGTAATCAAGACGGCGTCGTGGTTAAAACCTTTCAAGGCGAAAATGTCGTGCGCAAAATGCACCATATCGATGAGTATGTTTAAGAGCACCTTCGATACTTTGACCTATCCAGAATAGCCGATACGAAGGCTAACGGCTGCAAATTACTTTGTGCCACAGACAAAAAAGCCCTGTCGTTAACAACATGACAGGGCTGATTCTTTTAACCAATTCGCCTAACTATGGAAGACGTGACACGGCGTCTTTTATCAGTTGGATAAACTTTTCTCTATCAATATCAAAACAAATACAACCATTAGCTGCTTTGCCAAGCACATGACCATAGTCAACAACAGTGGCTCCTCTCATTATTCTTGATTCAGATAAATCCACTTCATAGTACAGTTCGCGCGTTTCAAAAATCTCCGGGCTTAACAAGTAGGCTATTGCGGTGACATCATGAAGGCGGATCTTTTTCCCTTCTTGCTCACGTCTAAACTCAGGCGTTGAAGTCTCAGAGAAGAAATCAAGCATCTCAGCGATAACCAAGCCACATTGGCTACCTGAATGCCTAAAGTATTCAATCTCCTCTTGATTGATTGTCGCCTGATGCGTGACATCAAGCCCACACATCACGATAGGCACTCCCGATGCCGACACAACTTGGGCAGCTTCAGGGTCAACATAAATATTGAACTCCGACTTTGGACTCCAGTTACCGCCAAAACACGCGCCGCCCATAAATACAATCTGCTCGATTTTGTGTTTATATTCAGGTTTTGCGAGTAGGAATAGCGCCATATTGGTCTGTGGACCCGTCACGACAAACGTCATCTTTTCATCTGGCTCAAGTGCATCGAGTAAACGAACATAGGTATCGATAAAATTCTCATCCAATGCTCGCTTTTGCGTAACTGGCAGCTCTGGTCCATCAATACCACTATCACCATGAACAGAATCGGCGATCTCTAACGCTCTCACCAAAGGCTTATCTCGACCTGCCACAACCGGGATATTACTGTCCATTAACTCCAACAGCCTTAGCGTATTATGGGTTGTTTTTTCCAGGACTTGATTACCACCAACGGTTGAAATGCATTGAATATCGAACTTATCTCGATTTCCAATCGCAAGCATAAGCGCTATTGCATCATCATGGCCAGGGTCACAATCGATAATCAGTTTTTTCATATGCCTAAAGCTCCGCTAAAAGTTCTCGTTCAAATTCGTTGAGGTTAAGTGGTGTCCCTTTCATTTTCATCTGCTTAGCAACTTGCACCACTGGCGGGGCAACAATATGACTTTGAGCCAGCACAGCTTGATCATCAAACGCGGCAAAGTTTGCCGTATCCGATAACAACTGCCCTTGTCCAAAGATCAAAATGCGATTAAATGTATTGGTGACAAAATTCATATCATGGCTGATGGTAATGAATTGAATACCTTGTTGTTGAAGACTATTTATAACCTTCATAAAGTGCTCAACTTCGAGCCAGTCTTGGTTCGCAGTCGGTTCATCTAATAGAACGAGTTGCGGATCGTTAACCAAAGCGGTGCCAAGTGTTACTAGCTTTTGTTGGCTAAACGGTATTTCTAGCGGGTGCTCTTCTAACAAATGTTCGATGCCCACTTTAGCTGCAATTTGTTTAACTTTCTCTTCTCGCTGTTTTGCATCGCGAACTTGATGCAATAAGCCAAACTCAATTTCTTTAAATACCGTTTCGTTAAAAAGTTGGTCTTTCGGGTTTTGGAAAACGAAGCCTATCGATTGTGACCATTGGTTTAACGGCTTACTCGATACCGACACCCCATCAATCAGAATCTCACCACTGCTTAAAGGCAGCATATTATTAAGCAGCTTAATAAAGGTTGTTTTCCCTGCTCCATTTTGCCCAATGATCGCTACCGACTGGTTATCTATATCGACGTTGATACCTTTTAATACCTTGATACCTTCTACGTAGGAAAATGAGACATCTTTAACTACAACATGCATTTTCTTTCTCCAAATTAGCCAGCAATTCGGTCAGCGTTATTTGTGTTTGCGGCAACTGATGATGGCGAACAAGCAACTCCGACATCGCGAGTGAGTCGTGCTTTTGTATTTTGTGTTGATAGATTGACTGATTTGCCATTACCTCTGCTGGCGAGCCAAAGTCAATCTGTTTGCCATCTTCCAGCACCAGAATGCGGTCGGAAAAACTGCACACCCTTTCCATGTTGTGATCCACAGAGATGATCGTCATCCCAGTGCTTTTTATCTTTTCAACAATTTCAAAAATCTTAATTGCACCAGCAGGGTCAAGCTGAGATGTGCAATCATCCAGCATCAGCAGTTTTGGCTTCAGTACCAAAGTTGATGCAATTGCGACACGCTGTAACTGACCTCCAGACAACTCTAATGGCGACTTACTCATTAAGTGGTGAATGCCAATTAAGTCGGCAATTTCATCAATCCGCTCTTCGATTTCTCTTACTGGGATATTTTGATTGCACAAGCCAAACGCAATCTCATGTCGAACGGTTTCCGTGGTGTATGAGATTTGGTTAAACGGGTTATCAAAAACAAAACCAATTTTGGTCGATAACTGGCTAACGCTTTTCTCCTGAGTATTCCAACCATCGATGATGATCTCACCTTTCATTTTTGAATTAGTGAAATGAGGGATCAGTCCATTAAGTGCCATCATTAGCGAAGTTTTGCCACTGCCATTCACCCCGCATAAACTAACAAATTCACCGGGTTTAACAGAGAAGCTCACATCTTTAAGGGCATCGACATGACCATTGCGTTTGTAATGCCTGATACAAAGATTTTTAACGGTTAACAGATCTTGCATATTACCCCCCTAAATTCGCAGCAACTTTTACGCAGATGAACAGCAAAAACGACACGGTTAGAAGACGTTGAATCAGCTTATCAACTTTGGACTCTTCTAAGTCATACAAGCTGGTAGTTTTTCTTGATACACCAAAAGAACGAATTTCTAAGGTGATGCTTCGTGAGTGAATATCCGACAGCGATGAAAGGATCACTGGCATTAGTATCGGGATAAATGCTTTCACTCGAGTCAGGAAGGAGCCATCCATTTTGATGCCTCGCGTTTCTTGAGCAAGACGAATCACTTCCATTTTTTGCTTGATCTGAGGAATCACGTTAATCGATGCCAAAAACAGATAGCTCACGGTCGGCGGAACGCCTTTATGGATCAGGTTAGGCATCAGTTCTTCTTGTTTAGTCGTGAATACAAATACAAACACGATCGGCAGAATGAGAGCCAGCTTACTGACAAGATTTAAGGTAATGACAATACCTTCTCGACCAACGTCCATAACGTAGCCGAAAACAGTAAATGAAAATAGCACTTCTGAGTTAGCTGGATTAACCAAGCCGTGCACCACACTCAAAAACAGAAAAATAGGTGTCAGAATGCTGACTGAAAGCTTGGTTACTTTCATTGCACAACTGGATATGGCGACAACGCAAGCAAGTAAGACAAACAGCGCTGCAATAAACAGCGGCACACTAGTGAGTAGACTTAGCATCACAAACCAAATCATAAAATAGAGCTTTGTGATCGGGTTTAGATGATTAAGCAGCCCACTACTATTTTGATAACTTAAAGATGATGTGCTCATAGTTAACCCCAAATTTAGAAATCATCAACGACACGAGTGTTCAAGTTTCGTAGGCTGTTTGGTAGTTTCTTAATCACCACTACAGCAACTAACACTGCGATTAATTTGTCTATCGATTCGATAATGAGTGTTGAGGAAAGAACAGATTTAATAATGCTATCTGTCGCGGCCATAAATGTTGCGGTCAGTACCGATGCTCCCGTCGCTCCAGTGATCCCGCCAAAGACAATGATTGAAACAAATGAAGCGGTAATAGTGGAGGCAATAACCAACAACGCCCAAGGTATAAATGAATGCGGAATATCATCAAACCAGCCTTTTTTGGCGCAAAAACCGATGATAAGCGCATTAACAATGCCGACGACCATAAAAGGAAAATAGATTGGGTTAACAAACATTCCTTGGAATACCGCAGAAAAAATCGCAACCGCAACAGCGACCAACCAGCCACCTAAAACTCCCGCAATCGTGGTGCCGATTAAATCAAGGAAAACCGGCAACTTAAGCGTACTTGCGGCAAAGTTACCAACAAGGTTGATACCAACAGCAATGGGAATCAACACCAAAGCCGATGTGTTTAATTGTTCTTTAAGCATCTTAATCATGACTATGTCCTTTTTGTAGTTAACGCATTGCGACCTCAGAAAGATGTCTGTCCTTATGGAAAGCTTCTATGTCGTGCCTACTTGGGATTGAACTATAAGCACCATCTTTTGTTACACAAATTGCTGCAGCGCACTGAGCTAGAGCTATCGCTGCTTCTATGTCGTAGCCGATGGCTAGATAGCCAACCAGCACACCATTGAATGTATCTCCCGCCGCCGTGGTATCTTTTACCTCCACTTGATAGCTTTGGTATCGCTGAGCTTTACCTTTGGTGCTATACCAAACCCCTTGCGAACCAAGTGTGATAATCACTTGCTCAATGCCCAATTGGTGGAAGTGGTCGCTCGCCTCAATCAGGCTCTTTTCATCGCTGACCTTAATACCTGTTAAAATTTCTACTTCCGTTTCATTTGGCGTAATCAAATCGACTTGGTTTAAAAGACCGAGGGGAAGCTTTTGCGCAGGCGCGGGATTAAGCACCACTTTGGTGTTATTCTCTTTGGCAATATTGATAGCGGCTTCGATACCATCTATTGGCGTTTCAAGTTGTAAAAGCACATAGTCGCTTTCTGCGATAGCTTGGCTAAAGCCCATGATGACCTGCGGATCGAGTAAGGCGTTCGCTTGAGCTGAAATAGTGATGCTGTTTTCACCGCTTGTTTCGACATTAATCAGCGCCACACCAGTATTGAGATGTTTAATCGTGGTGATACCTTGCGTGGTGCAGCCCAAAGCATGGATTTTCTCAACCAAATCTTCACCGTGAGTATCACCACCCACACAAGCGATAAACATGGATTGCGAGGTAATGTTGCCAGCAGCAAAAGCCTGATTTGCCCCTTTTCCTCCGAGCACACATTGATAAAACTGGCTGGAAACTGTTTCCCCTGGATGCGGGAAGCGATCAACTTTCATAACGTGATCGACATTGACACTGCCGACAACAACAACTTTATGTTTGTGATTTTGTACATCCATAATTGCTCTCACTGTTAGACCAACTTTTAAAACCGATAGCCTAGCTAGGCTAAACAAGAAATTTTCTTTTCTGCGAATGTCGTTTTAATGTATTTCGACGCCTCATGCGCAGACTGGTAAAAACCTTTCCCTTGAACCAATTTGGCAGCGAAACATCCGACAAAAGAGTCATTAATCATTGTCTCATCCATACAGATCATTCCTTGGTTCTCAATCACTTCGACCTGTTCTTCGCTATATAGCCAAAAACTCTTATCAGAACCGATAACAATAATTTGCTTAACACCTGACGCGCTAATCGCCTTAATTGCATCAGTAATTGACGCGTTTGGTTGACTATCTAAATTGGCAATTTGAAGTATTTCACGCTCATCTGCGATTAAAGTATCCACATACTTTAATAACTGCATTGCATATGGTCGAAATGGTGACGCGTTCAATATGGTTGGAATCGCTTTTTGATGCGCATTTCTAAGTACGCCCTCAGTTGCACCCTGGTTATTTTCAAGTTGAACTAAAAGTAAATCATGGTTATTTATCAGTTCACAACACTCATAAAGCTCTCTTTCATTTATTTGCTCGTTCGCGCCGAGATAAACTGAAATATTATGCTTACCATCACTTTCTCTAACCTGAATCTGTGCTAACCCCGTAGAATAATCACCACTCTCTAAAATAAACAACCTATCGAAGTTCATATTCTTTAGAGTTGTTTTTGCGTAGCTATTTAAATGATCATTTCCGACCTTAACTAATAATGTAACGTGAACATCATTCTTATTTGCCACAACTGCTTGGTTAGTGCCTTTACCTCCTGAAGTTCTTGTTACCTGATTCGCTCTTACGGTTTCACCGGGCTCAGGAAAATGAGGAATATATGACGTAATATCGACATTAAAGCTGCCAAAGACAAACAGCTTGCCTGTTCGTTTTTGCTCGAAATGAACCACTTTATTGAACAAATCAGAAGTGATGACATTCACTATCGCAGAACCAATATCAGCGTTTGATTTCGCGCCACCATGAAAGCGCGTAATCATGTCTGAACGTTCTAGTTCTTTGAGATCAAGACGAATAGTTTTTGAGGTACAGTCTAGTTGCTTAGCAAGGCTATCAATAGTAACTCGACCTTTATCTTTGAGCTCATCAAGGATGAACTTTCTTCTTTCAATCTTAGTCAATGCACTCATACGATAAACCTCAACGGCAACGTTATGACATTAATCTAAACGTTATCCTGTTTATCTGTCTGTGATTACTAACAAAGAAAGTGAACCAATATAAACATTAAGGTTTATATGAGAATGATTTACAATAAAGTGAACTTAACTTTATTACATCCATATTAATTATTTATCGAAAAACCATATGAATACATACGGCAATTCATCCATCCGTCAAATAACCAAAACAGAATATATCTACAATATTTTGGCTAGAAATCACAAATAAGCTAAGTAACTTAAATATGTTTTATAACACTCTTTATATTTTACATATGAAAATGCCCCAATATTAATTGGGGCATTTTTTATAACAAGTGTTACCGACTACTCTCTACGTTCGAACTTTATTATTCCCAATCGAGAATAACTTTGCCTGACATGCCTGAGCGCATAATGTCGAAGCCTTGCTGGAAATCATCTACCTTGAATTGGTGAGTTATGATTGGCGTCAAATCTAGACCCGATTGGATAAGGCTTGCCATCTTGTACCAAGTTTCGAACATGTCTGGCGAACCATGAGAAAACCACGAATTATTATGCATTTAGAGAAAAACTACAGTCTATGGGACGCTTATGGAACGTATTGATCCCAAGTTTGAGAACTAGAAAGTCAAAACAAACTTCCCGATACGTTAGTATACTGCACGAACAAAGATCAAGCTACGAAGCCAAACCTCACAATCAAAAGCTTCCTTATAAGAGGTGTAGACCTCTCCAACTCGAAAATGGACATAAATAAGTCAGATGGTTGTGAAAATTCGCTCTTATTGATAAAAATGTATGGGTAACATTTGAAAGCTGAACACGCATCAAATGACGAAATAGTCAGTGATCAGTCTTCAGATCGTCGATCTCCCTACTACATTTATATAGATTTCAAGAGTTAGTTGTTAAACGGAAAATAAGAAGTCACATCAAAACCAAACTCTTGCTGAATTGCTTTGGGAATATCCTGCTCATCCAACTCTTTGACTGTGAATCCAGTTTTCGAGTACTTTTCTAGCCGATTTCCCCGTAGAAACAAAAATGATTCTCCAACAACGAGAGAGAAACGTAGGCTATTGGAGAATGGATACTGGATACCAGAAGTGTAACGAGAGTTAATCTGATCAAAAATCTCTCTTTCCGAGCGAGGAGTAGTATTTATTTCCATCTGAAGGCTTTCTCTTCCTTGCTTTTCATGGAATACAACCAACCATTCATTATTTACCTCCGTACGATACTTCATACCGAAGCATTCAAAGGAGACGGCCTCATCTGCAGGCAATAACCTCAGTGCTGGCCAACCATTACCAATATCTGCATAAAAGCTGCGACCATCAACATTAACTCTGACCAATCGATGAATCTCTTTTCCTCCAATATATGCAGTGTGTAAATAAGCATTTGCGCCACGATCACGCACATCAGAAAGAAATGCTAGTGTTTTATCCGAACAGGTTCCTCCTGGAATCGTGTTTTCTCCCAGCCTGCCCATTAACAGATTCAAGTTATGAAAAGGAATATTCCTGAAGTGCTCAAGGATTAACTGTTCAATATGAGGAATCACCTGTGAGATTCTCCTCGAACATCAATAGCAATATCAAAGACTGGATACGAGTGAAAATAGTTGTCCCTCAACTCAAAATTGAAGTGTGTTCTCCATATCTTCAGTAACTCTTCACGCTCTGAACGACCGTTTTGCCTGAGATAGCGGACCACCATACCTCGAACCCCGCTTCCCACATCACAGGAAGTTTTTGGGCGCTTGAGGATTTCATCAGGAAGGTAGCCCAAAAAGCTTTGCCTCAAAACTACCTTGTTGCCGCTCGCATTATAAAGCTGACCATAACCTAGCTGGTTACTAAATGCTCTAACCATTCGGTCAAGGAAAGGACACCTAGGTTCAATAGAGTTTGCCATACAGGAGAGGTCGAGTCGCCTCAATTCGGTAAATTGCATATCGTTTATTAGCTGGTTTCTTGTTTCCTGCCAGGGATCTTTTTCCGAGAATTGATGATAGCCACCGAATAGTTCATCAGCTCCTTCCCCTGTTAAAACCACTTTAATACCTGCTTTTTTAGCCGCTCTTGCCAAAAGAAATGTTGAGAGGCCATTGCTGATCACCGATGGGTTATAACTCTCTGTTACATGAACAGTTTCGGAAACTAATTCAGGTATTTCATCTTCATGCGGTAGCGAAACATAAGAGACGTTTTTAAGACATAAATATTCCACCACTGTCTTAGCTGCAGCTGAGTCTAAGCTATCTATATTACCTAGAATGAAGTAATGAGCATCCGCTCTAAATCGAGATGTAATGCTGGCTATGATTGAACTATCAAGCCCCCCGCTAAGAAAAACACCCACGGGTTGATCGTCACTTGGTAATCTCTTTCGAACACTCTCTATCAGAGCTTCATTTAAGAGGCTGTCGGTCGTTTCTTGTTGATGTTCTTTTAAAAGCTCAAACTTACCAGAGCTCAAATTCACCTTAGATACACCTTTTGGCAAAGCTTTAAACCAATCTGCTTCTGGTAAAGCTTTGAGCTCACTCGTAATAAAAACAGTGCCTTTGAGTGAACCCACAAAAAGTGGCTTTTTGCCCATAAAGTCACGCAAGCAAAATGCTTCCGTTCTTTCAGGGTTCAATAGAACTGCAGCATAGAATCCATCTAGCTCATCTATGATATCCTCTTTCATCATTAGAAATAGAGGTAACATGACAGAAGTGTCACAATCTGACTCTGGTAATTGATGCCGCACAATTAAGTCTCGATAGTTATAGACCTCACCATTTACGACAGCAGACCATCCTTGCTCTTCAAAAGGTTGATGCCCTTGCTCTGCATCACCATTAATCGAAAGTCTTTGAAAGCCTACAGAAGCACCGTTACCTATAGAGATGCTCATGCTGTCAGGCCCCCTGTGCCGGAGCTTCTCTGTACACTCAGATATCAGCTCATGGCTTTTTTCACCAACCAGCAGTACCAAGCCACACATTTAACAATACTCCACCTGCTCAGATGCCAAACTTGCTTGTGAGGTAAGTCCTGCTCGAACCTCCATGAGTAGTATACCGAGTCTGTTCTGGCCAGAGCCATCCCCCGGATCTCCCCAATATTTATCGTTTGTTGTTCGCTCCACTAGATTTCGATTCCCAGAACTTAACAGTTTGATTGCAAGATCCGGGTGCTGAGTAAACTTCGCTCGTAGGGCTTTTCGCATGATGTCTTCTCGAATAGTCACCCAATCATTTGTGCCAAACTGATCTACTAATTCATAGGCTTGTGACTTTGCCAGCATAGGTGTTGAAGCGCATCGAATATACTCTCGATGAGCTTCATGTGTAAACTTCTGAGCTTGATAGTAATGCTCTGTTGTTGGCCAAATCACCCCATCAATGAACACCGAATGTCGTGAAAAGTTTGATAACTCTCCCCACGGCTGATCAGAATGATAAAAATATACGGGTTCAGATACATAGTCAGTAGCTTCTAACGGCAGTCTATGACCTAGCTTTTCATTCTTAGTAAATAAATACTCTTTGTTTTCAGGGCGAACATTTGGGTTGGTATTAACCATTTGGGTTTGAATACCATGATCGTTCAGATACTGATGTTTTCGTGGGTTATTTGAAACTAGACGCACTGCTGAGATATTGAGTTGCTTTAAAAAATCGACCGCCTCCGCATAAGTGCGAACATCTTGTTCAAGCCCCATTTTTTCAAAAGCCTGAGCTGTATCTAAATTATCACACTCCATTGACCGAACAGCTGTTATCTTTAAAGACAGGCCTTGCCCACGACCTTCTTGCTGTTGATAAATAATTACCCCTCGGCCTTCAATGGCTAGATTCTTCATGGTCTCCCTTAGTTGGTCTGCACAATCGCAGTCTAATGCCCCAAATACTTCAGAGGATCGACAGGATGAGTGAATCCTCAGAAGTGGGAGCTCACCTTGAGATTTAATATCCCCCATGCAGATCACACTAATATTGTCATCGGTAGTATCATACATTCGAAATTCGCCCATCGCGGTAGGCAATGTACACCAGTTGTCAATCTGTAGTTTCACTAGTAGTCTCCAATAATCCATCATTTTCTCTTTTAGACTCAAGCCCCGCAGAGGAACCATAATTAGTGACCAGTGCATTGCGATAAGCGTCAGTGGCTTGAACTAGTTGGCTGAGAAAATGTGATATATCATTTTTGCCAATTTCCCTAACCGCGCGGCTAATTTTGCTGTAAGTAACAAGAGAAAACTCTTCTTCAAGGCAGCTAGTAAGTGGCAATAGTTCTTTTCCTGATGATGAAAATTTTAAGGTCTTTACCAATCCCTTAATTCGATAGAAGCTTTGCTTTAATGCGTTCATTCGGTCCACCATTTGCTCAATCGTCATTTCGTGAATGATTTGGACCTCTTCTGGGCGAAAGCTCAATTGATGCTCAGGGTTTGCCTGTAAGAAATTTGTTAGCCCCGCATAAAGTGCAGAGCCAACTATTTCACTTTGAACCTTTTCAGCATTAACCGATGGTTTGTCAGAGATGCGACCGACATGCTTGATGGGAAAAGAGACCGCTTTGATTGTCATGCCTCGATAGTAGCGATTGACAATGGCCCAGATCATGTCAGAGCGCCGGGCTTCTTTGCCATGCATGGTAAGTATCAAATTCGGTGTATGCTGTACTGCCTTGTGGTTCAAGATAAAGGTACAGCCACCACGATTCACTGAGTATTTCGCCTCTTTCAATGGGTCACGGCATTCTGTAGCTATTATTGAGCGTGTTATAGGAGTACCGTTTAAAACTCCTTCCGCGCCAGCAATAAGCCGGGCACGAGCTTCTCTGACGGTCTCATATTCATAACTCGGTTCTAACCAAATAGGGGATTCCAAGTGTGCGGTATGCCTGCGAGAAAGGTCATAGTAATAATCAGGAAAATTTGCTCGCAATAGAGCATTCTCTGCTGAGCGATCAGGCAAAATTGACTCATCCGGCAATTTAGCCAACCACTCTAGATTGTGTGCTAGATCCATTAGCTGGACACGTAGCCCATTCAAAGGAGGATTAGGTGAAGAGCCCTCATAGGTCCCGAGAAGCACATCCACACCTTGTTTACGAAAATGAGGAAGCCAACCGATATAATCATAAGCACGATGATCGAGACGCATGTCATCATCGAGAATCCAGCCAATTGCTCCAGGAGATTGCTCAAGCTCTTCGCCTAAATAGCGCTGCAGCATTGTTCGGGCTAGGGCTATGCCGACCTGTCCAACTGGTCTGAATTTAATTTCTTCTCCAAAATGACCATTGCATACATCGTGGCTTTGCCGCTTCTCTGAAATGAGGTTGAGTCTGGGAATCTGCCAACTTGTAGAATCAAACAGTTGTTGAAGCTCATGCTCATCACATCCATTACACAGCACAGAGATAGAAAGAGATCGAATGCTAGTGTGGCCTATCAACACTCGAAGGCTGCTGATTAATGGTAGTAACATTAAAGGATTGGCAGTGATCACGCCAATGGCGAGCTCGAAAGGCTCTGCTTTAGGAGCAGAAAGCAATGCTGATTCACAACGCACTTGGGTATGAACGGGGTAGTCTAGTTTTGCTCGAAACGCTGGATAACCATCCAGTTCAGGTATACGTTCATCAGTTAATGATTGCCGCATCAAAGCATTCAAATCAGGTCTATCTGCGCACCAACAAGTAAGATAAGTACGCCTTGCCATATGTTCAAAACCCAGCTCAGTCCATGGGCGGATATCCGAACCATAGTCAATGAGCTTTACCTCTTTATCCGTTTGAATCAGATTCTTTGGGTGTATGTTATTGCAAACAATTCCGGCTTGAGTACAACCGTTGATTAGCTGAATAAGTAACTCTTCAGCCCCACCATTGTAGGGCTTGCTGATTTCATAAGGGTAAGTAATGAGAACCCAGGAGCCATCTCTGACGACAGAGAGAAGAGGATATAGCCCTGAGGTATTTTTCCATGTAGGACCGCTATTACAAAGAAACTCAAACTGAGCTTTTGGTGTTCGCGTTTTCCAGTAATCGATACATTTAAAAACAGTCAGCCCATCGGTGAATACAATAGCTTCTGAGCCATAGCCTAATCTTCTCAATGATTTGGGCTTAAAGTGTTGGGCAACTCGATGCTCAGCAGAAGTAATCCTAAGCTCGTGTATATGCTGATTTATACCGTTAGTTGCCAAATGTTCGGGTTCCGCATGATCAGATAAATCAAGCGCACCACTCTCCATCAAATAATCTTCAGAGCTGTTAAAAAGCCTGAGATCCGATTCTAAAAGAGTTCCAAGTTCCCACGCTTTACTACCCGGCCTCAGTTCAGAAATGCGATTGCTATATATCCGCAGTAGCTCTGCAGATTCAACAGGAAAGCAACCTATTCCCAGCTCACGCAAAGTAGTGGAAATGTGGTGCTGTGCTAGATCTTCTGCTTTGGATAGAAATACAACATCCAGCCCTACCAAGTCGAGATTCAGGAAGTGCTTAAAAAACAACTCCAGTATCTCTAGCTGCTCTGAGTTAATCCCATTTCTAAACACCAAAACAAGTGCTTTATTACTTGTCTCTGCTAAAAGATCACTGCCATCAGCACTAGAGGACTCCCAGTTAAAAAGGTCAAATGCTCGTTGAGTAAAGGCTCTTCTTTGTTCAGCAAACATACGCGAATGGTACTTCCGCCAGAATGCAGTTAGCCCTGAAGACTTGGGACCGGTCCCGGGTGTACTTAACCTCACCCGGTCTGACTCGGCATAATGATTGACCAAATACATCGGAATGGCTTGATATCGAATTGTATTCATGTCCGCTAAACGAATACATAAGTCCCGATCTGTAGAACTGTTCAGAGATTCATCAAAACCTCCAGCTTCTAAAAAGGTATTCAGGCGGAGAAATAGGTTTGAGCCCTGTATGCCTGGATTACCTACCAGAAAAGCAGATCTACTTAGCTTTTCTGGTGCAGGATTTTGAATAGAATCTGTCGACTTGCCTTCGATTCGATTGATACCACATGCGACCATATCCAGGCACTGTGTTTCCATTGCATTCGAACAGCATTCCAGATATTCAGGAGACCACGTATCGTCATCATCAAGGAAAGCAAGCGCCACTTCGGAGGGGTTACTTTCTTCAGTTAATAAAGCATTGACTGCCGAATTCCAAGCTCCGCTTGCTCCCAATGTTCTATGATTTTCCAAGTAGAGGATCTTACAATCTAGTGAGTTGAATTGACTAATCGCCTCTCTATTTTTATTGCGATATTCATGATCTGAGTCGTCACAAATAATCAGGTAACAGGGCTTCCGAGTTTGACTTTGAAGTGCCTTCAGTGTTCTACTAATTAACAACTCACAACGATTTTTCGTGGCCACTATTACTGCTATCTTCAATGGTGACATCATTCTTTTATAGTCCTGAAAACTTTTTACCTATGATAAATGAGCATACAACTATTAGAGTGTCTATTTGATATAGACTGCTACTGCCTAATTCAGCTTGAACTACGGACGAGAAACGATATTGCTGCAACTGAAAGGAAGTTTCTTTTATGCAACTTATCGTATTCCAAGAGCTATATCAACTTCAGTTGACCATTCATTTTTAAATGATATCACCAACTCGCATCTTTATTACTTCACGGAAACCTGTTGATTCGACAGACGTTACTGGTGTAGCCAGACAAGCAGAAAGAACCAATCAATCACCCTTGATGCTTCTGCAGCCCTCTTAAAAGCCTGCATATAATTCTTCTTACCCTGCGAATTATATCTTATTAACTGAAATTGCAAGAATTGCAGCTATATTTATTGCGTCCTTTTCATTTTGTTACCTTTACTTTAACATTTTTGCATGTTCATAAATCATTTCAGTTTATCAATACTCCTTATTTAATTTATGGTCTAGTTATCACCGCCGATTGATATAAATTCGAAGGTTCGCTTATACCTCACATGGAAATAACTAACATTTGCCCCTTTCTATCCTATTAGCCCACCACTTTCACGCTTAAACTATGAATAGCCACCGACTTGATAGACACCTTTTAGTTAGACAAAATAACTAATAGAGAGGTGCTTATGAGCAGTAAGAGATATCCAGAAGAATTTAAAATTGAAGCTGTCAAACAAGTGACTGAAAAAGGTCGTAGCGTGGCTGATGTTGCAGCGCGACTAGGAACAACGAGCCATAGTTTGTATGCGTGGGTTAAACGCTACGGTCCCAACTCCTCACAATACCAAGCTCAATCTGATGAAAGTGCTGAAATTCGTCGACTTAAAAAGGAATTACAGCGAGTAACAGAAGAGCGAGACATACTAAAAAAAGCCGCGGTGTACTTCGCAAGCCAGAAGCTCAATCTGATGAAAGTGCTGAAATTCGTCGACTTAAAAAGGAATTACAGCGAGTAACAGAAGAGCGAGACATACTAAAAAAAGCCGCGGTGTACTTCGCAAGCCAGTCCGACTGAGGTATGCCTTTATTAAAGCGAATCAGACAATCTGGTCTGTTCGACGTATGTGTAAGGTCTTTGGAATTCACCCAAGTGGTTATCATTCTTGGCTAAAAAATCCAGATAGTAGACAAGAAAAGCGGCGAAAATATCTTCTCGGACTGATAAAGCAATTTTGGCTGGAGTCAGGCTGTGTATACGGTTATCGAAAGCCCCGCCCTAAAGGTGGTGTCGAAAACATCATTGTTTCCAACAAGCTCGCCCGAGAGTTCAACCCGCATGCGCCCAATCAATCGTGGGTAACTGATATTACATATATCAAAACGCACGAAGGCTGGCTGTATCTAGCGGTAGTTGTAGACCTGTTCTCTCGGCGGGTAATTGGTTGGTCAATGAAAAGTAGAATAACCAAAGAGCTTGCCCTTGATGCTTTGCTGATGGCTATTTGGCGTCGTTCACCAATAGAAAAAGTGCTCGTTCACTCAGATCAAGGAAGCCAGTACACCAGCTACGACTGGGACAGGTTTTTGAAACAGCATGGTCTTGAATCAAGTATGAGTCGCCGTGGTAACTGTCAYGACAATGCGGTTGCCGAGAGTTTTTTCCAGTTACTCAAAAGAGAAAGAATTAAGCGGAAGATCTAYACCACGAGAGAGGAAGCTCGTATGGACATCTTCGAATATATTGAGATGTTCTACAACATTAAACGCCGACATGGTTCCAATAATCAGTTGTCGCCAGTAGAGTATGAAAAGCAATATGAAATCGAATTAAAGAGTGTCTACTGATTTGGTGGCTATTCACACTGCCATATACTTCAACACTCAAACTTGGTTACCGTGGCTGCGTACACTGGGCTTCGTATTGGAGAATTGATTGCGCTCGCATGGGAAGATGTTGATTTAGCTAACAGAACTATTTGCATACGTCGTTCTGCCTATACAGACCGAGGACTAAAATCAACAAAGACTAATGAAGAAAGATTGGTAGACCTATTTCCACCAGCTATCGAAGCGTTGAAGGCCCAACAGCTTTTGACCTTAACCGAAAATTTTCCAGCAAAAGAATACGATGTTGAGGCACCAGACTTAACGTTATATCAGGAATCATTGCGCTTTGTGTTTAATCCAAAAGCGGTAAGAGCGCAAAAAGGAAGTGATTATGATTACTATGGTCATAGAGCCATTGGTCGAATCTGGAAATCAATGTGTCGTATAGCCGGAGTCAACTATCGAAACCCGTATCAACTCAGACACACCTATGCGAGCTGGTTAATCACGCATGCAAATGTAAATGTTAGCTATTTAGCCGAAAAAATGGGACATGCTGATATCACAATGATTGCCAAAATATACGGCAAGTGGCTAAAAGAGGCGAATAAAACCGAGTCTGAACGTGCATGGAAAGCACTGATAGAAGCCCATAGGTTGAGTCTTGATGATTGATTTTTCCGATAATGGGCTTGCACATTAAAACGCCACAGAGACTTTCTGCGGCGTTTTTGTTTTATATCAGATACTTAGAAGCAAAATGGTCCCAAAGAAAATAAGGCGATTTTTCCCTCTGATTTTGGGACCAAATTGGGACCATTCACTAGGCTAAATGGGGTTATGTTTACCATTTATATGCTCGAATAACCCGTATTCAAGTAAATAGAACGGCTGCCGATTTAGCCTGCTTTTGGTTATTCCCAGTCGAGAATAACTTTGCCAGACTGCCCGCTACGCATGATGTCGAAGCCTTTTTGGAAGTCATCCACTTTGAATTGGTGAGTAATGATTGGCGTCAAATCTAGGCCAGATTGGATCAATGATGCCATTTTGTACCATGTCTCGAACATTTCACGACCGTAGATACCTTTGATCACCAAGCCTTTAAAAATAACTTGGTTCCAGTCGATACCCATGTCTGATGGTGGAATACCTAGTAGTGCAACTCGACCACCGTGGTTCATGGTTTTTAGCATTGAGTTAAACGCTGAAGGGTTGCCTGACATTTCTAGACCCACATCGAAGCCCTCTAACATGCCAAGATCAGCCATTACGTCTTCTAGTGACTCTTCTGCCACGTTCACAGCACGAGTCACGCCCATTTGACGAGCAAGGTCTAGGCGGTATTCATTCACATCCGTAATCACAACATGACGAGCACCAACGTGTTTTGCCACTGCTGCAGCCATAATGCCGATTGGACCCGCGCCAGTGATCAATACATCTTCACCGACTAAGTCAAACGACAGAGCTGTGTGTACTGCGTTACCAAATGGGTCAAAGATTGATGCTAGATCGTCAGAGATGCCATCAGGGATCTTAAATGCGTTAAATGCTGGGATCACTAGGTACTCTGAGAAACAACCAGTGCGGTTTACACCCACACCAATGGTGTTACGGCATAGGTGGGTGCGACCAGCGCGACAGTTACGGCAGTAACCACACGTGATGTGACCTTCACCAGACACACGATCGCCGATATTGAAGCCACGCACTTCTTGACCAATCGCGACGACTTCACCCACGTACTCGTGACCAACAACCATAGGTACTGGAATGGTTTTTTGTGACCATTCATCCCAGTTGTAGATATGAACGTCAGTACCACAAATAGCGGTCTTCTTAATCTTGATCAGTAGATCGTTGTGTCCAAGCTCAGGCTTGTCCACTTCGGTCATCCAAATGCCTTCTTCAGGCTTTAATTTTGATAATGCTTTGATTTTCATACTACACACCGAAATTTGCTCTGAAACGTTCAGAACAATGAAATCTTATCTATAAAAATAGTGTATTTTTTGCTTAGGCGATTTGTATCTCTACTCAATGGCATACCCGCTGAGTAGAGATAGTGTTTTTGGTTCGCTCTAAAGCGGCAATTGAGAAATTACTGAATAATGCCCATGTTGCGACCAACTTCGATAAAGGCATCGATAGCGCGATCAAGTTGCTCACGTGAATGTGCAGCAGACATTTGTGTACGGATTCGTGCCTGACCTTTCGGTACAACTGGGAATGAGAAGCCCACTACGTAGATATCTTTCGCTAGACAGCGCTCTGCAAACTCAGCGGCAACTTTCGCATCGCCAAGCATGATCGGAATGATTGCGTGATCAGCACCCGCTAGTGTGAAGCCTGCTTCAGTCATACGTGCACGGAAGTGCGCTGCGTTTTCCCACAGATGGTCACGTAGATCGCCACTCTCTTGCAGCAAATCAAGCACGCGTAGAGACGCGTTAACAATTGCTGGAGCGACAGAGTTTGAGAATAGGTATGGACGAGAACGCTGACGTAGCCAATCAATCACTTCTTTCTTACCAGAAGTGTAGCCGCCTGACGCGCCGCCCATTGCTTTACCTAGCGTACCCGTGATGATGTCGATACGGTCAATCACATCATGGTACTCATGCGTACCTGCGCCATTTTTGCCCATAAAGCCCACTGCGTGCGAGTCATCAACCATCACTAGCGCGCCGTATTTATCCGCTAGGTCACAAATTGCTGGCAGGTTTGCTACCACGCCATCCATTGAGAACACACCGTCAGTTACGATTAGGGTGTTACGTGCACCCGCTTCTTTCGCCGCAATAAGCTGCTCTTCCAGCTCTTGCATGTTGTTGTTCGCGTAGCGGTAACGCATCGCTTTACATAGACGAACACCGTCAATGATTGAAGCGTGGTTTAGTGCATCAGAGATGATTGCGTCTTCAGCGCCAAGAATGGTCTCAAATAGACCTGTGTTGGCATCAAAGCAAGAAGTGTAAAGAATGGTGTCTTCTTTACCTAGGAATTGAGACAGTTTTTGCTCGAGCTGCTTATGGATATCTTGCGTACCACAGATAAAGCGAACTGAAGCCATACCAAAACCGTGTTGATCCATACCCGCTTTACCCGCTTCGATTAGAGCTGGGTGATTAGCAAGACCAAGGTAGTTGTTAGCACAGAAGTTTAGGACTTCTTGACCCGTTGAAATTTGTACTTGGGCTTGTTGCTGAGAGGTAATAACACGCTCAGACTTGTAAAGGCCTTCAGCCTTTACTTCTTCAAGTTGCTGTTGGATCTGTTGGTAAAATGCAGAGGACATGTTCAATTCCTTCCTATCTTTATAGTTTTAATCACGCACATCACAAAATGAACAACTTCATCTGCGATGGCATTAGGCTATTAAAGGGCTTAGCACTTCAACAGCCGTTTCCATAAAGTGTAATCTAGGTTAGGAATTAGAATTATCCCACTAGGTGGAAAAACATTATTGAATCACAGGCACAAATCAGTTTTACTTAGAGCCGTTCATCGTCAGTTGCACAGCAGCGAGAATGAACACGGCTGAGGTAATTAGCATGATATTTTCGAGTGTCGACCATAGGTCGAGCACGGCATCAGCGTAAGGCATCTTGGTCTCCTCGTCGGTTTTCGTTGTAGCAACATTAGCGTGCCAGTGGCTTTGAAACCGCGAGCTAAATCGCAAAAATTCTTTATTTTCATATATATCAACATGTGACAGATTATGATCAACAGCCGCCTCATCGCTCTACTTCCTGACCTTGCCACCTTTATCCTGATCGTTAATCAAGGCAGTTTTACCGCTGCTGCGAAACAGCTTGATGTTACGCCCTCGGCGCTAAGCAAATTAATCACCCGCTTGGAAAAAGCGCTGTCAATAAAGCTATTTGAGCGCACTACCCGTAAATTGGTGATCACGCCTGCTGGGCAAAAGGTATATGACCAAGCATTGTTGATGGTTAATGCTGCGCAACAAGCGATTGAGCTATCAAGTAGTGATCATACTGAAGTTAGCGGTGCGATTACTGTGGCGGCGCCAGAGGCGTTTCTTAACTCAGTTCTGCAGCCGCTTGTATTGCCATTTCTTGAACAATACCCAGAAACTGAGCTTAAACTGCGCGTTGCCGATGGTGAAATGGATCTATTGCGCGATCGAATTGATATTGCTTTTAAGTTAACCGACAAACCCGACGAAAATCTGGTGCTTAAAGAAATTGGACAAACCCATCTTCGTTTGTGCGCCAGTCCTGAATACATCGCAAAGCACGGCATGCCCTCTCACCCTACCGAGTTAGTCGAACATCAATGCCTCTATTTGGCAGAAAGAGAGCGCGATAATGTGTGGGATTTCTTTAAAGATGATGAATACCACTCAGTTGCGGTGACGGGGCGATACGCGGTTAACCATTCGCAAATGCGCCTGACCGGAGTAAAAAATGGTTTAGGTATCGGTATTTTCCACGATTTCGTTATTGCCGATGCCCTGCAAGATGGCAGTGTCATTGAAGTGCTCAACGCTTGGACCATCAAGAGTAACTATCACGGCGCCATTGCGATGCAATATCCTCAAACCCAATATATGCCCGCACGTTTGCGAGCATTTATTGATTTTGCCGTCCATCATTTAGGTAAGAAGCTTAATAGCTAGCGCTACTCACTCTTGAGTGGCTGCTGTTTTGCCTTGGGCTGGGAGAGGTTAATCACGTTGCCACTGAGCATCAACATTGCGCCGACAAGTAGAGTCACATCGACTTGTTCGGCATAAAATAGCGCCCCTATCACAGCAATCGCAGGTAAGCGCAAAAAGTCCATCGTCACTACAACTGCAGCGTCAGCGTATTTCATCGCATTCGATAAACAGAAATGGGCACTCAATGCGGTGACGCCAATCACGGTAAGCCAAAGCCAATGGATTCCAACTGGCGTTTGCCAGTTTGGTAATGCAAACGCCATGGTGATGGGAAACTGAATAATGCACATATAAAACAGGATAGTAAGCGGCGCATCGGTGGCGGCAAGCGTGCGCGTACTGATATAGGCAAAGCTGTAACAGATTGCCGCAAGCAAAATGATCACCACGCCGATGTCGACCTGCTTAAAACCCGGCTGCACTATCAAAA
The DNA here is from genome assembly GCF_003350325.1 of Vibrio rhodolitus. Lineage (GTDB taxonomy): Bacteria > Pseudomonadota > Gammaproteobacteria > Enterobacterales > Vibrionaceae > Vibrio > Vibrio rhodolitus. Next base: position 59,274 of record NZ_QLYZ01000026.1, read on the forward strand.
GCACACCGATAAAACCCAGTACGATTGCACAAACTTTTTTAAACGTTAGTGATTCTTTAAGGAAAAGAAAAGCGAGTAAAGCGGTCCAAAATGGGACGGTAAACTCGAGAGCAAACACTTCAGCGAGAGGCAGCAAACCTATAGCAATAAACCAACCGTATTGACCAGCAAGGTGGCTTAAATTTCTTAAGCCATGCCAACCCAATCGCTTAGTTCGAAACAGCTGTTGTTTGCCAGTTGCAACAATCACAGCAATGATAATAGACAGGCTGATAGCACTACGAACAAACAGCACCTGAAAGGTATTTAACTCGCCACTTAACTCTTTGGCGCCGATTGCCATAAAACAAAAAGATGTTAGAGCGCCTAACATCCATACCGCTGACTTATAGATAACAAACTCCTTTTTGTTACTTATTGTGAGAGGTCTAGTAATAAGGGAAGCATTGCGCCTCCCTTCCCTTACTGAGAATTGAGATTAACCTTACTGCGCGAGAGCATACTCCACGGCAGCTTCTGCATGGATTTGAGTGGTGTCGTATAACTTAACATCGGTGTGCTGAGGTTCAACCAATAAAGCAATTTCCGTACAGCCCAAAATCACAGCTTCAGCACCTTGTGCAACAAGGTCATCAATGATTTGCAAATATTGCTCGCGAGAAGCTTGCTTGATTTCACCTTTGCACAGCTCTTGATAAATCACATCGTGCACTATCGTGCGCTGCGCTTCATTTGGCACAATGACATCTACAGCAAACAGATCAACCAATCGCTGCTTGTAGAAATCTTGTTCCATAGTAAAACGCGTGCCCAATAAGCCTACTTTTTTAACACCATCAGCCACGAGTCTTTGAGCCGTCGCGTCAGCGATATGCAAAATAGGCGTCGAGATGTGCGCTTCAATATCTGGCACCACTTTGTGCATCGTGTTGGTGCAAATTAAGATAAAATCAGCCCCACCAGCCTCGACTGAACATGCGGCGTTGGTCAAGATCTCCGCTGTTTCTGACCATTTTCCTTGATGCTGCAATTGTTCAATTTCGTGAAAATCAACACTGTATAAACAGATTTTTGCCGAGTGTAGCCCACCAAGCTGAGCTTTAACACCTTGGTTTAGCGCTTTGTAATAACTCGCTGTTGACTCCCAGCTCATGCCGCCAATTAATCCGATTGTTTTCATTTTTAGTTCTCTAATGGGTATAACTGACCACTAATTCGGTTGCCCGTAATTTCAACCATTCCCAATACAGGGTCGGTGGTTTCGGTAGCAAAACGAAGATTACCTTTGCCACTCCATACTGCGTTATTGCCTGCTGTTTGCCAACCACCAGTTTCACTGATATGGTTCGCAAGTAACACAGGAAAACGATGTTGCTTACCGATTCTCGCCAGTAGTTCTGCGTCTGCCTCGTAGCCGTTTGGCGACAATAGTGCACTAACCAAATAAACATCCGCTTCATCTTCAGCAGCTTCACTGCTATGAATCGGCTGAGTAAAATCCGCACAAATTGCTAGCGCTAGTTTGTAACCTTTTAATCGTATGGTGTAATTATGCTGGCCTTCAGAGCAATACTCATTTTCGCCGCTATGCAGATATTGCTTAGCATAGTAATCCAACTCTCCTGTCGGTTTACATATCACAGCACTAATTGATGGTTTCTTCTTCGCTTGTTTTAAAAAACAACCCGCAACAATTGTGATTTGCTGAGTCACCGCTAGTTCTGAAAGGTCACGTAAAATACTATGTTTTGAATCAAAACATAATTCTGCCGCCATTGGCAGTACATACCCCGTCAAAGAAAGCTCAGGGAATAAAATAAGATCCGCACCTTGTTCGGCTGCGGTTTTAGCCGCTTTAACATGTTGACGAAAGTTAGCTTCAGTATCACCATCAATAACGGGGATCTGAGCAAGTGCAACAACTAAACTGTTTTGATTCATAACAACACCTTCTACACGACACATTACAACTCTTGACCACGTCCAGTGGTAAGAAAATGGACCCAATCCAACCGCTCTCTTAAACGAGCTTGTTCAACTGCCTGCTCAACCGGGTAAGAAACTTTATGAAAAGAGACATTCCAGTCGCCTTGCTCTGACTGGTTTAAAACGGCATAACTTGCCTTGTTACTATAGTTTTCCATCGAATGAAGATGAGGCTCATCATCCGTATAAGCTGGCATACCTACACTTCCAGGATTCACCACCAATTGACCGTTTGATAACTCAACACAACGAGGTATATGAGTATGCCCGCACAGAATAACTGGTGCATCCTTACCAGCAAGCAGCTCAATGATTTCGCTATCACTGCGCATTTTGGGAAAACCTTGCTCGGTATTCTCTAAAAGATAAATCAAATCATTGCTTGGCGTGCCATGACAAGCATAGATATCAGCGGAAATATGTGTGTCAAATGGCAGGCTCTGCATCCAACTCAACGGCTCTTCGCCGAGATCTTGCAAGATAAATTGCATGGTTGGGTTGGCGCTTATCTCATCGCCAGATGCTTGAAAAATTTGTCGGTCTTGGTTGCCACAAATGGTTATGGCATCGAGGGATTGGAGGTAGTCATAGGTAGCACGAGGCGCAATAGGACCGTATAAGATATCGCCTAAATTAATAAACCGCTCAACACCCAGAGACTTGGCGTGGTTTACAACAGCATTGAGCGCATACACATTGCTGTGTATATCGGAAAGCACGGCATACTTTGACATTTCACTCATTCCTTGAGCAATAAACAACTTCGTCAATATAGCAGTGTTTTTATTTTTCAAACAACAAGTTATAGCAATCTAAATCAACATAATTTGATGCGCTGTGGAAAAGCTTGGCGGCGCACGAGGAATTGCAGGTTCAAACCGAGTGCTTAGAGCCAAAAAAGCATATTCAGTATCACCCGCAATGTTGCTTCGTTTGAAGTAAAGTGTGGGAGCAGTATTAAATTCAGGTAGAGCGGCAAAATAAGCAAAGGGACAGGGTTTACTGTGCTGGGTTGCGGGGCTGGCTTGTTCAACTTGAACGTATTCGAAACCATTGATAGTACATAATCGGCTCCAAACACCTGCACTCGCGCCATGAGCATTTATCACCGGCATTAACGCCACGAGCACCCAGCTCAGCGCACTGGCGATAAGCATCTGTTGGTGGAACGCGTTTCTGTGCGTTAGCGTTGGTGAATCCATCTTTGCCCTCTCGAGTCGAAGAACAAATATATAACCAACTAGAAACACATTCAGGAAAAGTGTTTAAAATTCACTCATAGATCATAAAATTATGACATGACAAAGTGATACGCATTAACTTGCCATTAGCTATGATGCCATTCCCCTGCCGCCAAACCTCTCGCCTATGCAGTAAATTGTCAAAAGCTCGCCACCACTCTCCATGCACGACTAACAATAGTTCGCGCTCTTCAGTGCACAGCTTGGTTATCAACTGCCGTGCCTTGTATAGCCGCTGCTCTAACTGCAATTCGCTCTCAGCTCCCTCAAGCAGCATTGGCTTACTATAGCGTTGATGATATTGCAGCCATTGCGGGCAAGTGGGCTCTAATTCGATCTTTTTCCCTTGCAGAACACCAAAGTGGCGCTCATTAAGCAATGACGATGTCAGCAATTGGCTATTGGGATGAGAGTCAGCGATTAGCTTGCCGCTTTGCACTGCCCGACCTAAAGTAGAGGTTAGAATGTTCAATGAGGTAACGTTGGGCAGTTTTAGCGCGGCAAGTTGCTGTTTTGCGCTGACGGTTAGCGCACTATCAAGCTGCCCCTGCAAACGCTGCTCTTGATTCCACAGCGTCTCACCGTGTCTCATCACCCAAATAGATTTCGTCATTTCTCACTATCACTCAACACGACACGTGACAGCGTCACTCAAGTTGTGCTTTTCAAGCTTATCGATGGCATATTGCAGAGCTTGTTGCATCTGAATCAGCGACTGCTTGTCGCCACACAGCCCCAAACGAATCGCATCCTTTTCATCGCAAAGACGCACTAGTAAAAGTTGTTCACAGCAATATTGGTACAAAGCCTCTGATTGAGGATGTTCAATACGAATAAACAAGCTCGCACTGCGCACCGAATCGGGCGAGAACAATTGCATCAAAATCGTTAACTGTTCATTCTTGAGTTCAGTCAGTCTGGTTGCCACTTGGTGCTGCCACTGTTGATCCAGCAATGCTTGGGTTGCCAAATAGCGGCTTGGACCTGAAAGCGTCCAAGGACCTAATTCTGCATTTAGCTTTGCTCGCCATGTTTCATTTGCGGCGACAAAGCCAACTCGAAGACCTGCCAGTCCAAAGAATTTTCCTAGCGAGCGAAGGACAAGCGTATTCGATCTTAGCTCTGACCTTAATCGCGAAGCGTCGTCGTCGCCATCCATAAATGCTTCATCGATGATCAGGATCTGCTTTGTAGTTAATTGCGACTCTAATTGCGCGATAGCTTGCCCGCTATGTTTCACCGTTGTGGGGTTGTTAGGATTAATCAGCACCACGACATCCGCACAGCTTAACTGAGCGTTAAGTGGTTTATGCTGATAAAATTCAATGCGCCAACCTGCTCGCTGCCAAGCGCCATGATGTTCTTGATAACCTATTTGTGGCAGCAAAACACAACCCTTATATCCAAGTTGCGTCTCAATCACACGAGGCAGCGCCATAATCGCAGCTTGTGAACCTGCAACTGGCAACAAATCAGGATAGCCATAATACTGCTGGGCCGCAGCTACCAAACCATCTTCCTCTTCAGGCAAACGATGCCAAGCTTGCTGAGGAATATCGATTGAAGGGTAGCTTATCGGGCTTATTCCCGTACTTAAATCTAACCACTCTTTAGGATCCGAATTGCGCTTTCGCGCTTCTTGGATCAGTTTTCCGCCATGATGAAGCACTTTAATATCCTACCCCGACCAACAACCAAACGATAACTAACCACATCACAACCACCCAAAGCAGCGTCGTTTTATTTAATAATGAGCAGGCTTTGGCGATATCTTTGCTGGTTGCGAAACAACCTACGCCCATAGGCGGCTTTTGCTGCCAGACACCGTGATAACACACTCGCCCACCTAATTGAATTTCTAGCGCGCCTGCCCCTGAGCACATAACAACGCCGCCATTTGGACTTGAGCAAAGCTTGGCTTGGCGAGAGATGCATTGAATAGCAAGATGGGCATTACCTAGCATCGCATAGCCAAAAGCCGTCATTCTGGCAGGCAAATAGCCGAGTAGATCATCCGCTTTTGCTGCGAAAAAGCCAAACTCTAGGTATTTTTCATTTTTGTAGCCCCACATCGCATCGAGGGTATTTACTAAGCGAAATAAAAGTGCACCAGGAGCGCCAAATAATAACGTCCAAAACAAAACACCTATCACCGCATCGTTGCCATTTTCCAACACCGATTCCACCGCAGCGATGGATATTTGCTCTTGATCCATTTCACTGGCATCACGGCTAACAATCATCTGCACCGCATTGCGCGCACCAGCAAGATCACCTTGATGAAGAGGATAATAGATTGCCATAGCATGCTGAACTAGACTTTTGCCTCCAAGGCATAAATAGACTAACAAAACATCGGCAGCCCATTTTAGTGGCGAGAATGAGATGGATATACTTATGAGCCAATAACCAAAAACCAAAGGCAAAACCGCGCAACACCAGGTGAAAAAACCTTTCATTTTAGTACTACTGCGACACTTCTCGCGATAAACGTTTTCTAAGTATTTTGCTAATCGTCCAAAGCCGACAAGAGGATGAAACACTCGAGGTTCCCCTAATACTTTGTCCAAAACTAACGCCGCGCTGAATAGCATGACAACGTAGAGTAAACTCTCACCTAACAGCACAGATTTCCCTCAATTCTGGCGTAAAAAAGCTAGCTTAGCGGGCAACCGTTAAAGAGCAAGCGCTTTAGGCAAAGAAACAATGATTAATAATCAATTAACTGGGCAAGCATACCGATGAGGGATCGTGGGGTTATTTTGGCCTTGAGAACACCACCGTAAATTAACAATACATTTACCCTTAGGTAAAAATAATTTTATTTACGGAACTATACACATATACTTACAACAAACTCATTAGTCTTATAAATCATTCAAGGAATCGATATGCGTAACTTGATTACCTTGCTGTTGTGCTGTTTTAGCACTTTGGTTTTAGCCTCGCCTCTTAAGATCCATCTTGCTGACGGTCGAACTGTTGATACCGATATGGCGAGCTTGTTGCAGGAATTTCCCACCACCAGCTTTGAAACGCGCTTACCTTGGTTTCCGGATCAGCGCTCGTTTTCCGGTATACCAGTGACAAAACTTATCGAGCGATACGGCGACAGCAACACGTTTGCCGTCACGTTCCTTGCGCTTAACGACTATGCGGCTACCAGCACTGTCGAAGATATCCGAAATTTTTCGCCAATTGTTGCGGTCAAGATGAATGGAGAGCCAATGAAAGTAAGGCACAAAGGACCTTATTGGCTTATTTTCAATCTAAACAAACACCCAGAAATTGATAACGTCGCCTACCATTCACAGATGGTATGGCAAATCGATGAGATTATTTTACACAACAAAGACAATGATTAATAAAAACAAAAATGCTTCATTTTCCAGTTTGTTATCTCGTGCAAAAGCGTTGCTGATTGTATTGTCGGTGGTGCTTATTTTAGCCAATTTTTACGTGCTATCTGAAACTCGCCAACTTGCACGCTCTTTTTCTGAGCAGCAGAACCAAGCTACTTGGTCTTTGTTTCAACTCACCAAAGAGTTTTCCGCTTTGATGGTACTCGCTCCACTGTCTGCCAGTAATAAAATACAACGCCAAAAAACTCAACTCGCTTACGAATTGACGTGGAGCCGCTTTGATATTTTGCTCACTGCAAAAGAAGCCGATAGTTTTATGAGTATTGAAGGCGCACGTCCCTTCTTCAGCCAACTCTTTGAACGATATAGCACATTAGAAGAACTGGTTTTCGCATTGCATAGCGAACAACAAGCCGTTGAACTCACTAAGCAGCTCGACGCCATTTATAAAGAGTTGCTCGGTTACATGAATCATAACTTTCGTATCAAGAATCCTTTCTATCAAGAGCAAACAGAGCAAGTAAAACTACTCGACCAAACCCAAATAGGTCTGATGTTGCTGCTGTTTTCTTGCGCTGCGCTTGTCGGTTACATTTTGCACTTGGAATCAGAAGCGAATAAACAGTTGGCGATGACTGACTCTCTCACCCAAATTCCAAATCGTTTGGCGATGGCGCAAGACCTAAATCAGCATATTGAGCAGCATCAGCCATTTACACTATGTTTGCTCGATCTCAACGGTTTTAAACAAATTAACGATCGTTATGGTCACCAGGCGGGGGATCGTGCTTTGCAGACTCTTGCGGCGAGATTTATGAGCAGTAACAACAGCCAATACTTTTCCTCGTACCGGATCGGCGGGGATGAATTTGCCCTTGTGCTGCGCCAACAAGACAGCAATCAAATGGAACACGCGCTTAATTGCGCCTTAGATTGTTTTAATCAAGAAATCGAAATTGCTGAGGGAACGTTTTACGGTCTTTCTGCTAGTGTCGGGCTCGCTACTTATCCGAATCAAGCTAACTGCTACAGCGATCTGATTAAGATTGCTGATAAAAACATGTATCAAATGAAGTTTGCCACCCGTACTCACAGCCGCCAAACCTAATTTGAGCCTGTTTAGGTACAAAAAAGCCCCTCACATGGAGGGGCAAAAGTTACCATCGCTTATAGTTATAGTGTAGTGCCAGTAAATTGTTATCAACCAAAGTCACCATTCACGTAACCTTGAGTGCGGTCATCACGTGGAGCGCTGAAGATCACGTCGGTTGCATCATGCTCAACCAGTTCACCCATTAGGAAGAATGCGGTGCGATCTGAGATACGACGTGCTTGTTGCATTGAGTGTGTCACGATAACAATCGTAAACTTCTTCTTCAGCTCTTCCATCAACTCTTCGATTTTGTGTGTTGCAATCGGGTCTAGAGCTGACGTTGGTTCATCCATTAGAATTACATCAGGTTCCATGGCAATTGTGCGCGCAATACATAGACGCTGTTGCTGACCACCAGAAAGACCAAATGCATGTGATTTAAGACGATCTTTTACTTCATCCCATAGAGCGGCGCCACGTAGTGAACGCTCAACCACTTCATCAATGTACTTTTTGTCTTTGATACCTTGAGCACGCAGACCGTAAGCGACGTTCTCATAGATGCTCATTGGGAACGGGTTTGGCTTTTGGAAAACCATACCAACTTTGATACGCAGGTCAGCGACATCGATGTTGCCATAGATATCTTCATCATCCATGGTCAACTTACCGGTAATTTTTACGCCTTCAATCAGGTCATTCATGCGGTTTAAACAGCGCAGCAGTGTTGATTTGCCACAGCCTGAAGGACCAATCAATGCCGTTACTTGACGCTCAGGGATTGGTAAGTTGATTGACTTAAGCGCTTGGTTTTCGCCGTAAAATAGATCTAGGTTTTCAATACTAAATTTGTTCATTTTGTTTATCTCTTAATTCTTAAATTCGTCTGTAATGTGCTTTAGCTTAGTAAGTAGCAGTATTAAAACGGCTTGCAATCAATTTGGTTACCATGTTGATAACCAGCACTACTACAATCAGCACTGTCGCTGTACCGTACGCTTGGTTCCATTCTTCAATGGTGAATAGCTCGGTAGTTAATTTGTAAAGGTGTACTGTCAGGGTTCGACCCGAATCCAGCAGCGAGTCTGGAATACGCGCTACCATACCTGCGGTTAAGAACACAGGCGCAGATTCACCAATTACACGACCAATACTCAGAATGACCGAAGTTAAGATACCTGGCATTGCACTTGGCAAAATTAGACGCCAGATGGTGTAGATTCTTGAAGAGCCTAGGGCATATGAGCCTTCGCGGTACGTTTGTGGTACTGCCATTAGCGCTTCTTCAGTGGTACGAATAATCACAGGTAGGATTAAGATACTCAGTGTTAGTGCGCCCGATAGAATCGAGAAGCCCAAACCAAGAATGCCTACAAAGAAAGTCATACCAAATAGACCAAAGATGATTGACGGGATACCGGCAAGAGATTCAGTACAGAAACGAATCACTTTAACTAGGCGGCTACCCACTTTCGCATACTCAGTCAGATAAATTGCAGTCATGATGCCCAGTGGCGCTGCAACTGCGATTGACGCAAATACCATGTAGATAGTTGAGACAATCATTGGGAAGATGCCGTGCTCATCCCCTGTTCTTGTGTAGTTGTCGGTAATAAAGTTCCAATCAACATGTTGTAAACCGTTAGATAGGATGTACCAAATAATCCAGAATAAAAACCCAACGGTCAACGCGGCTGCTGCCCAAATAAAACCATTTAGCACTTGGTCTTTCACTTGGCGAGCTTGTTTAAGTTTTGCAAAATCCATCGTCATCACCCGTCTTATTTCGCTTTTTGGCGGTTTAGGTATAGTAGCGCGGCGTTCAGTCCCATGATAAACACCAGTAGAACCACACCCGTTGCGTATAGTGCATTGGCGTGTACGCCACTTGCGTAAGACATTTCAATCGCAATGTTCGCGGTTAGTGTACGTGCTGAGTCTAAAATGCCCTGTGGCATCGCTGGCGCGTTACCCATTACCATGATGATTGCCATGGTTTCGCCCAAAGCACGACCGATACCCAAGATCACGCCAGTCATAATGCCTGAACGAGCAGCTGGAACAAGAAGCTTAAAGATGGTGTAGATTTTTGATGCGCCTAATGCCAACGAACCTTCTTTGTACGTACGTGGAACTGCGCGAATTGACGTTTCTGATACAGTAATAACTGTTGGCAGAATCATCACACCCAACACGATGATACCCGCTAAGATGGTGTTACCCGCTGGTACATTAAAAATGTCTTGGATAAGTGGAACGATGATTACCAAGCCAAAGAAGCCGTAAACCACAGAAGGAATACCCGCAAGCAGCTCAACTGCCGGGCGAATAATGTCTGCAACGCGTTTAGGCGCGATTTCAGCAATAAAGATGGCTGTCAGTACACCCACTGGTACACCCACGACGACAGCGCCAAAAGTTGACACCATAGAGGCGACAATCATGGTCGCAACACCGTATAAAGCTGGCGGTAACCAGTCTTGTCCAAATACGATGCCTGTTACACCTGCTTCTTGGAATGCAGGGATAGATTCTTTAACAATGAAATAGGCAATTACTGATAGAGATACAATCCCGATAACAGCACTGGTCAGAAATAAGCCATGGAAAATGCGCTCTTTCCAATCTACTCGCTTCTTGGCGCGTAGACCCGACTTAGCAATTTGAGTCGCTTCAGTGTTCATAAGCTTTTCACTATTTGTTGCGATGGTCATAAATAAATCTCACTAGACTGGCGTGATTAAGACAACCAGCTGTGAAAGAAAGAGCTCAGCCCAATGCGGGCTGAGCAAGGGTAATTCTATTAATTCAAATCTATCGCTAGATTAGTTAACTGAGATGTAGCCTTTTTGGTCTACTAGTGCTTGTGCGTCGTCAGATACCATCCAATCTAGGAATTTCTGAGCTTCTGCTGAAGGCTTGCCTTCTTTGTATAGCACTAGGAAAGGACGCGCGACTTCGTAAGATTTGTTCTTAACGTTGTCTACTGTTGGCTCTGTACCGTTGATTGCTAGCGCATTAACTGAGTTATCCACTGTACCTAGTGAGATGTAGCCAATTGCGTATGGGTTAGATGCAACCATAGTCTTAAGTGCACCGTTGCCGTTTGCTACTTGAGCGCGTTGAGAGATTGCCGATACTTTTACATCACCAATCTTTTTCTTAAGCTTCATGATGTCTTCAAATGCACCGCGCGTACCAGAAGCGGTATCACGAGTAATTGCGACGATAGGCTTATCCGCACCACCAACCTGTTTCCAGTTTGTTACTTCACCTTTGTAGATTGCTGTTACTTGCTCAGCAGTTAGACCTTGAAGGTCGTTTTTAGGGTTAACAACAACTGCGATACCGTCTAGAGCCACTGTTAGTTCTTTCAGTGCTGGCTCTTTTTCAGAATCTTTTAGGTTACGTGAAGACATACCTAAGTCTGCACTACCATTTTTTGCTGCTTTAACGCCTGCCGATGAGCCCGGTCCTTGGACTTCAATGAATACGCTTGGATTTGTCTTCATGTATGTTTCAGAGAAAACTTCCATCAGCGGAGTCACACTGCTAGAACCTACTGCTGAGATAGTTTCTTTCGCTAGAGCTGGAGTTACTGTCAGAGTACCTAGTAGTGCGATTGCACCGATAACTGTCTTTTTCATCACAATTTCCTTTAATGGCTTTATTGCCGTTGTGTTTCATTCAACGGTTGTCACTTTAGAATCCGAATATGACAGTTGTGTTTCACTTAATTGAAGCCTATATGACATTTCATCGCGTATTGAATCAATTCGTACAAATAGCATTCAGCTTGGTTATTTTTCATTCTTAGCCAAGATTGCGGAGTAGATTATCTTGTTACTTCACTGGGATTTAGATGCTAAAAAGCCAGCCGACAATGCCGACTGGCTCAAGCCCAACAACGTTGGTTTGCAGGAGCATAATTGTCTGGGTGAAAGACAAATATACTTGGGGGAACTGTAATATAGCGTTCACGCTATCTTCGCGTAGATTGTAATAATCCTGCTGCGTTGATCATTGCATCTTTGGTGCACACATCGATGATCTTGATATTGCTAAACCGCTCAGGGTCCTTAATTGCCACATCATGAGCGAAGATCACGCAACGCGCATTTCTAATGTCGGTACTGGTTATGCGGTTATTTATACCGTTGGCACCTTGGGTTTCCACCTTTATCTTAATACCCATGGTATGCGCCGCTTTCTCAAGCGACTTTGCCGCCAAGAAAGTATGTGCCACGCCTGATGGACAAGATGTTACTGCCAGCACATCAGCCACACCTTCACCTTCCACCGATGAGTAAGCTTGTCTTGTTGTCAGACTTTCCTCATCTTCAGCGACGGTTTTCTTTAGTAGTATCGCTATCGTTGCTGTCGTTAATGCGCCCGCTAACGTACCAACAATGTAGCCCAGCTTGCCATCAACCACTGGCAGTACTATCCAACCGCCCCACGGCGCGTGGTTAAGCACATGGAACATAAAGCCGACCACGTTACCGACAATACCGCCAGCAACAATCGCTGGCAGAACTCGAGCTGGGTCCGCCGCGGCAAACGGAATCGCACCTTCACTGATGCCAATCATACCCATGATACCCGCCGCCTTACCGGCTTCGCGTTCATCACGTTTAAATTTCTTTGGCGCTAATACTGTCGCTAACGCCATACCCAATGGCGGGGTACAAATTGCGATACCCACACCGCCCATCAGCCAGGGCTGGGTATTGACTTGGGTTTGCGCAAACAAAGTCGCCACTTTATTGATAGGTCCGCCCATATCAAAAGCCGTCATCGCGCCAAGCACTGTACCTAATAGCATCTTGCCTGAACCGGCTAGCCCAGCGAGCCAATCATTGAGCGATGCCATCGCACTGGCGATCGGCGCTCCAATAAGCCACATCACCGCGCCGCAAGTCACAAACGTGCCGATTAGCGGGTAAATGAAAATCGAACTCAGCGATGCCATGCTGTCAGGCAATTGAATTTTCTTTAACGCAGCAACGGTATAGCCCGCAATAAAACCGACAATAATAGCGCCTAAAAAACCTGTATTGTAATGACTCACTGCTATCCAAGAGCCAATCATGCCCGGCGCTAAACCCGGCTTATCCGCAATCGAGTAAGCAATGTAACCACCCAGCACAACGGTAAACAGGGTTAAGCCCGCGATACCCATCTGCGCCACATCCGCAAGGATGCCTTGCTCTGGCAATGCGCCGTGTCCTGACATCATCACCGACAAAGAGAGCAAGACCCCACCCGCGACGATAAACGGGATCATATGGGAAGTACCAAACAGCAAGTGTTCTTTTCCACGCGCTAACTGTTGCTTCCAAACACTTTGCGGCTCACTAATGGTTTCAAAACAGGTCGCATCATTGCTCTCTGACTGATTCGCTTCAATATCCGTGAGCAGCTCTAACGCTTGCTGCGATGATTCAGCAGCCTTTAACTTTGCGACAAAATCATCTTCAATTAACTTGGATGAAATCTGTGCCAGCACTTCAATATGGTGGTGATCATCACCATTAGGTGATGCCAACATAAAGAACACATCGGATAGCTCGCCATCTTCTGCGCCGTAATCAATCCCAGCTCGACTGATGCCGATCACCACACCGGGCTTAAGCACCGCATCACTTTTGGCATGCGGGATGGCAATGCCATCTTCAAATCCTGTATTGCCAATTTGCTCACGCTTCCAAATATCACGTAAAAATTGGTCTTTATCAGAGAGCCTACCGGTGCAATCGAGAATATCGACCAACTCAGCCAATACTTCCTCTTTAGTTTGCGCCTGAAGATCGAGGCAAATGGTGTTTGTATCTAATAGCGTGGTGATATCCATTTTGTCTTACCTAACCATTCATGCGCACCGATAGATTAACCAGAGCGATAGCGACACGATATAGTACGAATCAATCATTAACTGGAGTAATGTAACACAGCTTTTAAACTGTGATAGAGGTCTAACCTTTACTTAGCTTATATCAATGCTTTCCGTTACTGATGTGCTAGTATCCTGCAAAAATAAAAAGCCGAGAATTACCATGAAAATTGTAGCGGTGACAGCGTGCCCTACCGGCATTGCACATACATATATGGCTGCTGATGCGCTAGTGAAAGCAGCACCAAAATTTAATGTTCAAATCAAAGTTGAAACTCAAGGTGCGATGGGTATTGAAAACCAACTCACCCCCCATGATATCGCCCATGCTGATAAAGTATTAATTGTCTCTGATATTGATATCGAGCAAGCTGCGCGCTTTGAAGGCACCAATAAGGTACATATCTCTATTGAGGAAGTCCTGCTCAATGTCGACAAGGTTTTTCAAGTGCATTGCCGCTAAACTAGCCTAATGAACGAATATCAAATCACCTTTCTGGTCGATAATCCAAGTGGCAGCGCCTACGTCGCGCAGCCACTCAATCGCTTAGCGAAAAAATTCAAATCGTCACTGCATATCATCAATATCACTCAAGATCGCTGCGCTGACCTGTGTAAGCCTTCTGCGATGTTGCGTGCCGGTTTGCAGCAAGGCGATTTATGCCAAATTACCGCAATCGGTATTGATGCCGAGCTTGCCTGCTTTGTACTAAAAGATATTATCGCCGAACACTTTAGCTTGGTCGGCGCGCATATTAACTATCAGTTCTCAAGCCAACTTGCTGAGCGATTACCGCAAATCAGCCCACCATGTGAGATAAAATGGCACTACGCCAAAGCGCAAACTGAGCTCACCAAATTCGAGTGTCTCAAAGGTTTAGCGCAGTTGATTTATCCGAAACACCCTGATGAACTGATCTTAGCGTTTGTTAAACGCGAAGAGCGCTCATCGACGTGTGTCACGCCCGGTATTGCCCTTCCCCACGTGATGTTTGCGAATGTCAGCGAAATCTCGATTGCCGTCATCAGTAATGATCAGGCGATAGATTGGGCATCACAAATGGGCGAAGTACATATTGCAATTGCTCTGGTAATGCCACAAGCCCCTTCTCGTGAGCAAATTGTTGCTGCCACCAACCTCACGCGCAATCTGCTTTCCGGTCAAATGGCAGAACGCTTGCTACTGACTCGCTCAAGTGTCGACTTACAAGCACTGCTAATGTACGCCATGTCACGCCTACTGGCTTGACGCTATTGGTGGCATAACCCTCGAAACTTTAGAGCATGGATTAAATCGAGCCACGGTATTCTGAAGGGGTACGCCCGGTTTTGTTTTTAAATACACGACAAAAGTAGTTCACATCTTTAAATCCACAGCGCACAGCTACTTCATTGAGTTTGAAATTGTATTTCTTAAGCATAAATTTAGCGCGATCGACCCGTACCCACGTAATGTAATCCGCTAACGTCATATGTCCTTGTTGGCGGAACAAACGTGACAAATGGTTCGCTGAAATACTAAAACGGTCAGCGATACTGTCACGCGTAATTTGGCGATGAAAGTTCTCTTGGATATAAATGCAGATCCCTTGATAAAGATCTTGCACACGATTGTGTGATTGCTCGACCGGTTGCTCAAGCATGATTTTGCTGTACTGCAGCAATGCTTGCAGCAACAGCTCATCCATTGGCTTTTTATTGCTTTCTCGCGCAAGAGAACTCAATGCTTCAAGAATGTTGTCGATAGCAAAACCAGAGCGAGTTTGAATACTGTGCTTTTGAATATCATAAAAGCCGGCTTCACCTTTGCGTTTACTGACAAAGCTCAGACCCAGCTGCCTGCGACCAAATAGCATACTCAGCACGGAACAATCGCTATCCCAATTCGGCTTATTCCAACAGTTTGGCGGGATAAAAATTGCATCACCTGGCTTAGCGACGATTCTTTGCACTTTTCTTTCGTGATCTTCCATCTCATTGATGTATTCACCATCCAGCACCAACTCTAAACGCGGAAAGTTAACCTGATAACTGCACTCTGGCGGTGTGTGAAAATCTCCAGCAAACCAAATGTTATGGAAAGGTTCGCGTTCACTTAAAACGGTTGAAATCAGGTCATGGAAAATCATCTTGGCACTCTCAAAATGCACCTATGGTGCTATAAATCTAGGTATAAACCCTAAGTTTAAAAATCGCTATAGCGTCAAATCACAACTCCAGTTAGTGGTTACAATATTACAGAAAAAGCCTCTATTTTCCAGCACAACACCCACCAACCCAGTTCATAACCTTGAATTTACTGAACCAACATCGACATTACTTATTTCCCCCCAGCCTCAACCAGTTACATATTTCCAGATCACAGTTTGATTAGCGATCTAGTTCACACTCTGTTTTTAGTGATACAAAAATCCAGTCAATGCACTTTTTCTTCACTACCTAACTTTTATAAAACCTCACAAAATAGCCTCAATAGATAACGATAAAAAATAGGGGTGTGAGATGATCACAAAACTTATTAATCAAGATTTGATTTCGCTTGATCTTAAAGCGACAACTAAAGAAGAGGTTTTCCTAGAGCTGATTGACGTATTACATGCTCAAGGTCGAATTTCAGACAAAGCACAATTTCTAGCTGACATTAAAGCACGTGAAGAACTGGGTAACACTGGTTTTGAAGAAGGCGTTGCATTGCCGCACGCAAAAAGCGCTGCGGTTATTGAGCCAGCGGTTGTGATTGGTGTGAGCCGCACGGGTATTGAATACGGTGCAGAAGACGGCTTGCCATCAAAACTATTTTTCATGATTGCCTCTCCAGATGGCGGCGATAATCACCACATCGAAGTGCTTGCTGAACTCTCTTCAAAACTGATTGAAGATGGTTTCATTGAGCGTTTCTTTGCAGCTCAGAACAATCAAGAAGCACTTGCACTACTACTTGAAAAGCCTGAAGAACAAGCGGCTGTGCAAACTGACGTAAGCAAAGGCTTTGTTATCGGTGTAACCGGTTGTCCTGCTGGTGTAGCGCACACTTACCTTGCCGCAGAAGCGCTAGAAAAAGGTGCAGCCGAGCTAGGTTACGAAATCAAAGTAGAAACTAACGGCTCTATCGGCGTTAAAAACAGCCCGACTGACGAAGAAATTGCTCGTGCAGACGCAATCATCGTGGCTTGTGACAAACAAGTCGACATGGCGCGCTTTGCTGGTAAACGCTTAGTTGAAACCAACGTTAAAGCGCCAATCCGCGATGCAAAAGGTCTGATTAACCAAGCGCTGAGTGCGCCTGCTTACCAAGCATCGGCTTCAGCAAGCAAAGCGACAACCGCAGAGAAAGCGTCACAAACTCGCTCTGACCTATACCGCTACCTAATGAATGGCGTATCACACATGATCCCATTCGTAGTAACCGGTGGTCTATTGATCGCACTTGCATTGGCTATTGGTGGTAAACCAACCGAAGCGGGTATGGCAATTCCAGATGGCAGCATGTGGAACCAAATCCTCAACGTAGGTGTGGTTGCCTTTACGCTGATGATCCCAATTCTAGCGGGTTACATTGCTTACGCGATCGCTGACCGCCCTGCTCTAGCACCTGGTCTAATCGGTGGTTGGATTGCAAACAACGGTTCATTCTACGGTGCAGAAGCAGGTACTGGTTTTATCGGAGCTATCATTGCTGGTCTACTTGTTGGTTACTTTGTGAAGTTCATTACTTCAATCAACTACCACAAGTTCATCCAACCGCTTGTACCTATCATGATCGCGCCAATTACAGGTTCGCTATTTATCGCTGGTCTATTCATCTTTGTTATTGGCGCGCCAATCGCAAGCTTGATGGATGGTCTAACCGCAATGCTAACTAGCATGAGCACAGGTAACGTTGTTCTGCTAGGTATTGTTCTAGGTGGTATGGCTGGTTTTGACATGGGTGGTCCATTCAACAAAGTAGCGTTCCTATTCTCTGTAGGTATGATTGCAAGTGGTCAAACACAGTTCATGGGCGCAATGGCGTGTGCTATCCCTGTAGCACCACTTGGTATGGCGCTAGCGACAGTGCTTGGTCGTAAACTTGATCTATTCGAAGCTTCTGAAATCGAAGCAGGTAAAGCATCAGGTGCAATGGGTCTAGTGGGTATCTCAGAAGGTGCTATCCCATTTGCGGCGCAAGACCCAATGTCAGTAATTCCTGCTAACGTGCTTGGTTCAATGGTTGCAGCAGTAATGGCATTCTCATTTGGCATCACCAACAGCGTAGCGCACGGTGGTCCAGTGGTTGCTCTTCTAGGTGCAATGAACCTGCCAATCCTTGCTCTAGTATGTATGGCATCAGGCGCGGTAGTAACAGCACTGACCTGTGTAACACTTAAGAAAATCCGTAAGGCGAAACAAATTGCAGCTACTGCATAACTCGCTATAAACTCTCTAGGCCTAGGCAATTTTGCTTAGGCCTTGTTGCATTTCAAGCTTGCATATTTATGGTGACAATGATGTCTGATTTCCGTACTGATAATAACGCTAACCTACACCCTGTTTTCTTCCCGATGACTAACGTCATCCAAAACTACGCATGGGGTAGCACTACCTCGGTAAACCAACTGTTTGGTATTGAAAACCCATCAGCTGAACCACAAGCTGAAGTTTGGATGGGCGCGCACCCTAACGGCTGTTCTATGGTTGAAAGCCTAGGTACAACAACCAAACTTTCTGAGCTGATTGGCAGTGATATGAACGCTTTTCTAAGCGAAAAAGTTGCTAAGCGTTTTGGTGAACTGCCTTACCTGTTTAAGATCCTAGCGGCTGAAAAAGCACTTTCAATTCAAGTGCACCCAAATAAACAGCAAGCAGAAGCTGGTTTTGCTCGCGAAGAGCAACAAGGTATTGAGCTTTCTGCGGCTAACCGTAATTACAAAGATCCAAACCACAAACCTGAATTGGTTTACGCCCTGACCTCTTACCAAGCGATGAACGGCTTCCGCGCGACTGAAGAGATCATTGCGAACTTCACTCGTTTAGATATTCCAGAGCTCGCTACTCTGCTTGCAAGTCTTGTAGCAAACCAAACAGTGCAAGGTCTGAGTGACTTCTTCTCTGGCTTGCTTTCTCTGCAAGGTGAAGAGAAAGATAAAGCGCTGGCAGCATTACTTACTTATGCCAACAACTCTCAAGACCCATTAATGGCACTGATTGTTGAACTTGAGACACAATACCCTGGTGATATTGGTCTGTTTGTACCGCTAACACTGAACATCATCACGCTTGAGCCGGGTCAAGCGATGTTCCTAGATGCAGAAACGCCACACGCATACATTAAAGGCACTGGTCTTGAAATCATGGCAAACTCAGACAACGTACTACGTGCTGGTCTAACGCCGAAATACATGGACATTGAAGAGCTCGTTGCTTGTACAATTTTCAAAGAGAAGCCTTTCGATACACTGCTACTAGAGCCTAACGTAAATGACGAAGTGCTGGAGTACCCTATCCCAGTTGAAGACTTTAAGTTCGCGATTATCCCAAGCTCTACAGCGCGTACAATCGAGATCGACAGCGCCGAAATCCTTCTACCTCTAGATGGAACAATGACCCTAACTCACAGCAATGGTCAACGTTGCGTGATTGAGAAAGGTCAATCTGTGTTTATTCCTGCTTACGCCGAGCACTACACCCTAGAGTGTCAAGGTCGCGTAGCGCGCGCTTATAGTTAGTCTAAGTTCGCTTTCGATAAATAGACTAAGCCCTGCAATGCAGGGCTTTTGTTTTGGCAGGATAATAGCTGGGTCATGCTGAAACACGTTATTCTTATAGCTCTTACAAACACTTTAATTGTAAAAACACATCAAAAATCGCTTAGAAAGCCATTAGCTCTTATTCAAGATTTATCTCGTCATTTAATGGTTCTAAGCCGTCTCTGATTGCCCTTCTTTCTATTGAGCCAAGAATGTAGCTTTATTTTGATCCGAGTTAGCTACGTACAGAAAATAATGACCCTTATCACACTCAGATTCGCTTGATACAAAAGTATAGTGATTGGATTTTTTTTGCTATTTCGCCAAATAAGCAATTGATTTAATTTTAACTCAGAACAGGAATACTCAGAGTTAAAAAATGATTACTACACTAACCAACGTCAATTTAATCAAGCACCAACTTCAAGCTAACAATAAAAAAGAAGTCTTTGAAGAGTTGGCTCAAGCATTATTTGAAAACAACCGTATTAATAGCAAAGAAGCTTTTCTTTCTGATATCGAAGCACGTGAAGCGGTAAGTGTTACTTCAACTGAAGGCATCGCTTACCCACACGCGAAAAGCAAAGCGGTTATCGAGCCTGCTATCGCAGTAGGTGTAAAGCGTGAAGGTATCGAGTACGGCGACGAAGATGGCATCAAACCGACCGTGTTTTTTATGATTGCATCACCAGATAACGGTGCTGATCATCATATTTATGTACTACAAGAACTATTCGGAAAATTCAGCGATGAATTTATCGAAGAAATAAACAATGCACAAAACCAAGAACAAATTCTAAATATTTTAATCAATTCATAGGTGGAATAATTATGAGTACCCTAACAGCTCAAGCTACCAATAATAATAGTGATCTCAAAAAGACACTTAGCACTTTAAAGGGGCACCTACTTTTTGGTACCTCTCATATGTTACCTTTTATCGTTGCTGGTGGTGTTTTACTTGCTCTTGCGGTAATGGCGTCAGGTAAAGGTGCCGTTCCTGCAGACGGTCTACTAGCAGATATATCTAACATCGGTATTAAAGGTCTAGTTCTATTCCCAATCATCCTAGGTGGTTTCATCGGTTACTCAATCGCCGACAAACCTGCACTTGCTCCAGCAATGATCTCTTCAGGCATCATGGCTGATATGGGCGGCGGTTTCCTAGGCTGTATCGTAGCGGGTTTCATCGCGGGTGGCGTGGTTTTCCAACTTAAGAAAATCCCTCTATCACCAAACATGACGGCATTAGGCGCATACTTCATTTATCCTCTAATCGGTACACTAGTTTCTGCGGGTATCGTTCTATGGGGTATCGGTGAGCCAATCAAACTGTTCATGACTTCTATGAACGAGTTCCTAGCTTCGATGGCTGGCGCATCTAAAGTAGTTCTAGGTACTATCCTAGGTGGTATGACAGCATTCGACATGGGTGGTCCAATCAACAAAGTTGCAACGCTATTCGCTCAAACTCAAGTTGATACTCAACCTTGGCTAATGGGTGGTGTTGGTATCGCTATCTGTACACCGCCTCTAGGTATGGCTCTAGCGACTTTCCTATTCAAGAAGAAATTCACTAAAGAAGAGCAAGAAGCAGGTAAAGCAGCAGCAATCATGGGTTCAATTGGTATCTCTGAAGGTGCAATCCCATTCGCAGCAAACGACCCAATGCGAGTTCTTCCTTCAATCGTAGCGGGTGGTATCGTAGGTTGTGTATTCGGTTTCCTAACTGACATCCTATTGCACGCACCATGGGGCGGTCTAATCACGGCACCTGTTTCAAGCAACATCCCAATGTACGTAGTCGGTATCGCACTAGGCTCTCTAACTACCGCTCTTATCGTTGGTTTTTGGAAGCCAGTAGCAGAAGAGCAAGCTGAAGAAGAAACTGAGGTAGCAGCACCAGTTCAAGCAGCGGCAGCAGCGCCTGTAGCAGGCGAAGGCGAGTACGATGTAGTAGCAGTTACATGTTGCCCATCAGGCGTAGCACACACTTTCATGGCAGCGAAAGCGCTAGAAAAAGCAGGTGCAGCAGCAGGCATCAAGATTAAAGTTGAGACTCAAGGTCAAAACGGCATCCAAAACCGCATTACTGACCTAGACGTAGCAAACGCTAAACTAGTTATCCTTGCTCACGATATTCAAGTTAAAGATGCACACCGCTTCGCTAACGCTAAAGTGATTGAGTGTTCAACCAAAGAAGCAATGAAGCAAGCAGCAACCTTGATTCAATCATAAATTTTCATCTCTAGCTCCTAACGGTTAGATTGAAAAACAGAGCCGATACCTAGGTATCGGCTTTTTCTATTTCACTCCCCTATTCACATTACAAATTGTTGTAAACCATAGACGTGGCTTTCGACGCTAATCAATTATCCATACCCGTCGCAAAAAAACGGTAAATTCTGCAACTCTGTTTTACATACAAAAAGTAAAATCATAGATTCTTAAGATGTATTCACCACCTTAAGCTATCAATGAATCAATCACTTACGTTAAATATCATTGATTTAATCGAAGATAGCTTACCCAATCTGGTTGCTCTAGATGACCTCGCAGAGCAATGTGGTTACAGTCGGTCATATATTCAACATCAATTCAAAGCAGAGACTGGCTTTTCAATTTCCTATTATCAACGCGCAAGAAATCTTAGCTTAGCGGCTTTGCGTCTGGCAGAAGGGCAACAACGCGTTTTAGATGTCGCTATCGAATTCGGCTTTGAATCACAAGAAGCATTTGCTCGCGCCTTTCGTCAATTTGGCGCCACTCAACCATCTCGATTATTAGGTCAAGGAACATGGGCACAGCGGTTGCATTTAGAACGTCTTGATGCAGAAATGTTGGCACAACTCAAACACTGTCAGACACTACCAATTCGCGTTTCCGAGCAACAGGCTAGTCGTTGGGGATGTTATGTTTTTACTGTTGATACGTGTAAACGCGACGTTTCTGTTGTCATTCAATCTATCACTGATGCATTTAAGCGTTTACAGCGCGAAGCTTGCGGCAAAACATTAAATTATGCACAAGCACAACTGTTTGAGTTTCGTGAGCACAACCAAAATGCCACCAGCACTTATCCAATGTCGATTGCGTTCCCATTCACCAGTGACGAAACTATCCCAGACGCGCTGCTTGAAGTCCAACTATCAGCTTGCCAACTTGCCGAGATCTCTTTGCCAAGCCCAAACTATATACCGATTATTTTCCATCACTTTTATCAGCGAATTTTCGATGAGCAGCAAAGCTATTTCGGCGGATTACCCGCCTTTTGGCGCTTTGATGAAACAACAGGTCAACTGCACCATCGATGCCAAATTGAACCTTGCCACTTGGTAGAGGCAGACCCAATGTGGGGGCTATTTGATGAAAACCATTTTATTGAGCTAAAAGGTACTTATACTGCGCAAAGCCGCTACGCGATCCCGCATTCTAAACGCGCAGGCACACGCAGACTGTCTACGTTAATAGGTGTTCTTAAGGATAAAATCCACGACTCACTCGTTTGTGATATCGCTTTCCAAATGCCAGTTGAAAATACTGATCAGCAATATCACTACACCATTGGCAATTTCTGTTCACAGCAAGAGAGCTCAGAAATAGGCAAGTCTTCGTACCTAATCGAGGGTTACTACCTCATCACCCAATGGCAAGGTGACAATGTATATCAACTGGAGAATGAGCTGGAAAGGTTTTATATTCGCTTATCCCAATACTCTAAATATCAATATCGAGCGGCGCCCGAATTGTTTAAGCAATTAACCATCAACCAGGATTCAATATCATTTGAGCTGCTAACTCCGGTTGAAAAGCGGTCTGCTTCTAGACAAAAATCCGTTTGGACGGTCGACTTGTAACGCCATACTTGGAATAAACTACCCTCTGCCGCATAAAGAGCAGCAGAGAGCGAGTACTCATTCAAACCACATCAAAAATTCCAAAATTGAATCACTTGATGTGCTTTCTCTGGATGAGAGAATTTAATTTGATCCATGCTAGGAACACCTTGCAACGCTGGGTTGTTCGAATAGCCAAAGCCTTCACTTGGCATCCCACCCGGTCCCATGGTTAACTGTTGATTTCCATCATTATCTTGATAAGCAAAAATCGCATATTTGCCAACCGGAATATTGTCTAGCTGCACCCCGGCTGTAACCTGCGCGACTGAATACCCTTGTGCGTGAATACTTGGCATACCCATCAGATTATCCTTTTCACCATACACCAACACAATCACAGGACCATCGCCTTTAATGTTGGCCACTTTAACAGTGATCGGCGCAAGCCCTTTCTCATTCACGACAATCTCTGGCGCGGGCTCTGCTTGAAACCACACAGATAGCAATAGCCCAGCAGCTATAGCTCCACCGCCACCCAAGCTCCAACGTTTAATTTGTGAGAGAGTTGCTTTGGATTCTCGCATCCAAGCAGGTATCCAAATTGAGGCTAAACAGATAAGTATTAACCACTCATAGTGACTACTGAATCGCTGCGCAAAAAGCATCGGAGCCATTAAATAGATCATTACTGTATGCCAAGCGAAAACTTGCAAAGAGTGACGACCAATATAAGCAAGCGGTCTTGCCTCTAACCAAGTCGGTCTAAACTTAATAACCACGGCAATTAAATACGCCCATAAAGTTATATTGAGCAAGCGCAACCAGCCTAATTCGGGTTTATCAGCTAATCCATACAGTACGCCTTGATGAATACCTAAACTTAAGAAAGCGCCATGATGCGCCGCCAGTATCAGCAGTGCCAAAGACCCAACCAAAATCGTAGCCGGTTTAGAATACCAATTGAACGCAGGTTGATGACTAGCAAAACCGACAGCTGATGCACCGACAAATAACAGTTGCCATGCAAACGGGTCAAAATACCCTGTTTGTAATGCCACATCGGGTAGCAAACTTATAAGAATCGCTTCAGAGACATAAGCACTAGCCGCCCATATCAAAACGCTAACGAGCAACACCCAAACTACCCAACCTCGTCGATAAGCAGCGATAACAAAAGGCAGTAACGCCATATACATGATGTAAAGAGGAAGAATTTCTAAATAGCTGGGTTTGTTGATCAGAAATACACTTAACAGAATCGAAGACCAAGGCGATTCGGCAAAGCTACCCAAGTTCGGTTCGATCACCGAGGCAAAATCAGGAAGATAAGCCAAACAGTAGGCAAACCAAGCAAACACAATCACAAGGCATAACAAGTGATAGCGATAAATGCTTGCCACTCGACTCCAAGCTTTTTCACGTATTTCGAGATTTGAAAGTTTGGGTCGGCTATAAATTGCACCCGCCAAAAAACCAGAGACGAGTATAAAACCTTCGGCTGCACCAAACTGCCCAAGAGGCTGTAAACTAAATAATTGAATGACTGAGTTACCACCACTTATCCAGATTAAGTGATTAACCGTCATAATGACAAGTAATAGACCTCGGATCGAGTCCAAAGCGGGAATACGCTTCATAAATACAAAATCCTTTGCAAATTGACAAATGAGTTCCAACAGCGCGTGCTGTCATAAAGGTCATCATTGTGTCGGATTTTGTAATGGCTCTTCTGACCAATTGTGCTTTGAAGGTGATCTTGCTCGCTATGATAGAAATTTACTCAGAACAACAGCCAATATAATTAAAACTGCTACCCCGTCGGCAAATCAGAAGTTACTAATATGTAAAAAATTGCTCATAAATCAAATATCCCTTACCTTAATCACAAAGAACTTAAATCAATAACAACCAAATAGTTAGTTTGTGCAACATTTTGGCGGCCAGGGAAGAAATTTAATGCTTATTGAAGGATTCTCAAGTTTAGAACTTATCAATCAAGGGACTCAAACTTCTGTTTTCAAAGCAAAGAGAAACACAGATAAAAAAACCGTCGCACTCAAAGTGCCAAGCGATCCGTTTCCGACCTCAAGGCAAATCGCAGCGCTTAAACGGGAATACCAAGTACTATCTTCACTCAAAGGTAGAGACTTTCCGGTTGCGGTAGATTTTTTTGAGTTTAAAAACTCAGCTTGTACGGTAAGAGAGTGGGTAGATGGAATTACATTAGCTGAGTATCAAGCCAGCCATCAGATTTCGGTAGCAGAAACGCTAAATATCGGTATCGCGATAGCAAAATTACTCGGTCAATTGCATCAACAAAATTTTTGTCATCGTGACCTCTCACCAGCTAACGTATTAATCAATCCCATCACCCAACGCATTTCGTTAATTGATTATTGCTCGGCACTTGAGCTACCCAACCGTGCCCGCAATATAATAAAGCCAAAGTTCGTTGAAGGTTGCCGAGCTTATATGTCGCCAGAGCAAACTGGTCGTATGAATCGAGGGTTAGATTTTCGGACGGACTTCTACTCGTTTGGTGCGGTTATGTACCACCTTGTCTGTGGACAACGACCATTTGAAACGCAAGATATAAACGAAATCATTTTTAGCCACATAGCGCTAGAGCCCAAAACTCCGCACCTTGTAAATCCCGAGCTTCCCCACACCTTGTCGCGAATTATTCTAAAACTGATGAGTAAATCGCCTGATCACCGTTATCAGAGCGCACAAGGTATCGAAGCCGATCTAAGACGATGTTTACATGAACTGCAAGAATCCAAATCTATTAGTGACTTCTCGCTAGCTCAAAACGACTTGCACGACTGCTTTATCATTCCAGACAAAATATATGGGCGTGAACGAGAGAAAGCCTGGCTACTTGAAGCATTTAATCAAACCAGCAACAACAATGGTCAACTAGTTTTTATTGCCGGGCACTCGGGGATCGGCAAAACCTCGCTAATTAAAGAGCTATATCGCCCTTTAATTGAACGAGACGGCTATATTGCCAGTGGTAAATATGATCAAATACTGCGCCATCAACCTTATTCAGCTTTCTTGCAAGCTCTGAGTAGTTTTATTAAGCAAATCATTGCGGAAGAGCAATCAATAAAGGATATCTGGCGAAACGCGATTCTTGAAGCGATTGGTAATAATGGACGCGTGATCATCGATGTTTTGCCTGAGTTAGAAGCCTTGATTGGTCCCCAACCAGAAGTCAATGAGCTCGCATCAGAAGCAGCATCGACTCGCTTTAGCACCACTCTGTACAACTTTATTTATGCACTTAGCCATGCGCATACACCTCTGGTTTTGTTTATCGATGATCTGCAATGGATTGATACGCCAAGCTTAACGCTACTCGAAACATTAGCACCTTCAATTAGCGACTCTAAAATGCTAATCATTGGCGCCTATCGTGATAACGAAGTCGATCGTAACCACCCCCTAAAGTTAACTATGCCGAGTTTGCGACAGTCTTGCCACAACACATCGTCTGTAACCCTGTCCCCACTTGAAGAAACAGACCTATTAACAATGCTGGAGGAGACGATTGACCTTCCGCAAGCAGAACTAGAAAAATTAAACCAATTACTGATATCGCGCACCAACGGTATTCCTTTGATTTACCGCACCATGCTCACTACTTTCCACAATCAAGGGCATGTTTTTTTCGACTATGAGCACAAACAATGGCAGTGGGATGCATCTGCCGTTAGCGCGATGCCTGCGGCTGAAAACTCGGTCGAAATGCTCAAATCTAGTTTCAATGAACTCCCTGATAAAACTCTAGAGTTGCTTAAAATCGCTGCTTGTATTGGCAACTCTTTTAGATTGTCACTTCTTTCCTATCTCGCGCAATCATGCAAAGTAGACGTGGCGAAAGCTTTAATACCAGCGGTCTCAAAAGGGTATATCCAGCCTTTGGATGATGATTTTGAGCTTCACTCAACCTTCGAGCAAGATTCTGATGTGGTGATTAAATTCTCTCACGACCGAGTTCATCAAGCGCTCTATGATCTTGTCTGCGAAGCTGAGCAGAAACAGTACCACTGGCAAATCGGTCAGCAGTTATTGCTTGAGATGGAGAAAAATAAAAGCGACACCCTGCTTTTTGACTGTGTCGAGCATCTAAATCAAAGTGATGGCAAAGCCAATCTCGAAGAAATAGTGACGCTTGTTGAACTGAACTTACGAGCAGGTGTCAAAGCCAAACAATCCGCAGCCTACAGTATCGCTTACTCTTGCTTAAATGTTGCTAATCGACACATCACTCAGCACCAATTGCAACGCTATCGTGTTGAAGTATTGATCGAGTTTGCCCAAGCCTGCTATTTAGTCGGTAAGTTTGAGCAAGCCGAGGCAATCTATAGACAGGTGGGTGAATACGTCGAACATGACCGACAAAGGATCAGACTCGCTTGCATTCGAGCAAATCACTACCACCATCAAGGACGATATCAAGAATCCGTCGAACAAACTCTGCAAGTACTTGAACTACTTGGCATCGTCTTACCCGATAGTGACGAAGCGTTACTTGAGTTATTTGCTAAAGAGCAAGCAAGAATAAACGATTATCTTGAACACAACGATGTACACAGCCTCTATGCTCAACGTGAGATAGAAGACCTAGACCTTCACCTAGGTCAAGAGTTGCTCTTTGAGTTATTTGGTGATGCCTACTTGCTCGGACGCGCACCTCTACTCGCGGCAGCGGCGGCAACAAGTGTTCGCATCTCCATCGAAAACGGCAGTTGTCCTGCCGCCTCTGTAGGCTTAATTAACTACGCTACTGTACTTTGCTCGAGCGGAGACTATGTTAACGGCTACAAACTTGGCTCTGTTGCCATTCGATTGGCAGATAAATATCAAAACCCTACATTTAAGAACTATACCTATCACGTATATTCTCTTGGTATAAACCATTGGCAGCAGCCATTAAGCTCGAGCTATCACTACTGGCACGAAGCCTCAAAAATTTCCAAAGAATCAGGCTCTCCATATGCGGGTTGGGTTTTCTTACAACTCCCCCACCTATTGCTTGCCTCTGGAGCCAAGCTACAAGAAGTAGAAAAACAGATGTTGGATAGTGAAAATTACCTCAATACCAATCATCTGGGTGATATTTCTAAATTGCTTAACATCATTGTTGAGCAGCCATGGCGTCATTTAACCGGAAAAACTGACAGCTTTGCTAGTTTGGATGATGCCCAGTTCTCAACTCAAGCATTAATGGATGAATATCAAGACTCGCCATTTTTCTTGGGTCATACCATTTACGCTATGTTGCGAGCCACACTATTAGCGCGCAATATCCAACCTGTTGACCTAATCGAGCAATGGCTTCCAGTAATTGAAAACACAGTACAAGCTCAAATTATTTTGGTCGATAGCTTTTTTTATGCAGGTTTACACCTTACTGCGAATTGCAAACAGTTAATGGGCGATAAACAAGAACATCAGCTCAAACTGATTGATGACATAATTGCTAGGTTTGCGCAGTGGGCAGCGCTTTGCCCAATCAATTACCAACATAAATATGACCTGTTGCTAGCCGAGCGTTATCGCTTACAAGGCGAACCAATGCTAGCTCTTGATCACTATGAACGATCCCGCGAGTATGCGTTAGAGTCTCAGCAGTTAATGGATGCCGCTTTAAGCGATGAGCTCTGCACTTATTTTTGGCTCAACGAAAACAAAAACTATCAAGCAAAGATTTACTTTGAGCGAGCGATTAAAGGTTATGAGCAATGGGGCGCAACTGGCAAAGTAACTTGGCTTGAAAAGCAATTACCTCAGCTTAGCCAAGCAAAAGCAAGCCTTGAGCGCGACAAGCTAAATACCTCTCTTAACGCGACAGTGAATACCGAAAGTTTTTCAGCCAGCATTGACATGACATCTGTGGTTAAAGCTTCACAAGCCATATCGCAACACATTCAGCTAGACAGTTTGGTGGAGGAGCTGCTCAATCTCGCGGTGGAAAATGCAGGAGCAACACGAGGGATACTTCTACTCGAGAAGGATGGGACATTCTGCGTCTCGCACCATTTCCAAAAGAACTCACACCACATTGAACCACAACGGGTTAAATTTAGTGATTCAGCCGCGCTATCGCATGCCATTGTTCGTGCGGTAATCAATATCGGCAAGCCGGTTGTTTATTCAACGACAGATAACTTCGAGCAATTTAGTCGTTGTAACTACCTCTCTGACAAAAAGAACATTTCGGTACTGTGCCTACCGATCATTCGCCAAGAAAAAATGTCCGGGATCTTGTATCTTGAAAATACGCATGTTTCAGATGCATTCCAACCAGAGCGCATTCAAACCCTTGAAATCATTGCCTCTCAAGCCGCTATTTCGCTGGAAAATGCGCAAATGTATCGCGATTTGCAAGCGCTTAACAAAAACTTGGAAGAGAAGGTTCAAGAGCGAACGGAAAGCCTATCCAAACTTAACCACCAGCTAAGACAGACTAACAGTGATCTCTATACGCTTTCCACCACAGATCGACTCTCTGGCTTGTATAACCGTGGCTATATTGAAGAGAAGCTGGTTCAAACGCTCAATAATTGTATTCAATCGAACCAGTCATTCTCACTGTTGATGTTAGACATAGACCACTTTAAATCGATCAATGATAGATATGGTCACAACAAAGGTGACCGCGTTATCGTGAACGTTTCCCAAAAGATCCTCAAAGCGATAGAGCAAGAAGACTTAGCTGGTCGCTGGGGCGGAGAGGAGTTTCTCGTCCTTTGCACCACCGATATTGAAGGCGCTTGTGCTCGAGCAAACAGCATACGCACGGCGATCACTTCAATTGAATTGCCCGACTCAAGCCATGTAACCGCCAGTATTGGCGTTACTCAGTATGCGATCGGAGACACTGAAGACTCGATTTTAAATCGGGTTGACCTTGCTCTGTATGAAGCGAAAAACAGCGGGCGAAATCAAGTCATCATCAAACTCAAACAGTAGATACAGGACGTTTACTTTATGCAGTCAAACCTCGACAAAAATAATAGCCGAGATGTAAAACGTGCGCTTTTAGTTGTCACAAGTCACACAGAAATGGAAGGAACCGGGAAAAAAACAGGTTTTTGGTTCGATGAACTAGCCACACCCTATTGGCATTTTTACGATGCCGGATACGAAGTCACCATTGCTTCAATAAAAGGCGGCAAAGCGCTTCCAGATCCGCTAAGTATTGATGGTGAGTTTGCCACTCCTGAAGTACACCGATTTAAAAGTGACAAAAAAGCGTTAGAAAAACTTGCCCATACGCCTTGTGTCGATGATCTTGATGCCTCGGGCTTTACCTTTATATTTCTCTGCGGCGGTCATGGCACGCTATGGGATTTCAAACAAAGTAAAGGGCTTGCGCGCTTGGTAAGTCAGTTTTACGCCGCAGAAAAACTGATTGGTTCAGTATGCCACGGACCAACTGGCTTGTTATCAGCCAAAAAACCAGACGGTTCTCCGCTAGTAGAAGGCTTAAAACTGACTAGTTTCTCTGATGAAGAAGAAACCTTAACCCCAATCCAATACATCGAAGCGCTGCCGTATCACATCCAAGATGCACTTGTTGAGCAAGGGGCTCTCTATCAATGCGAGCAACCGAATGCACAGTTTACTGTCTGGGGACAAGGATTGATCACTGGGCAAAACCCTGCGTCTGTCGCGCTAGTCTCGAAGACAATTCTAGACACACTAGAGAAAAAACAAGTCTGGGTCGATACTGATATTTCGATTGGCGCAGCAAG
Organism: Vibrio rhodolitus; assembly: GCF_003350325.1. Taxonomy (GTDB): domain Bacteria; phylum Pseudomonadota; class Gammaproteobacteria; order Enterobacterales; family Vibrionaceae; genus Vibrio; species Vibrio rhodolitus. The sequence continues at coordinate 90,183 of NZ_QLYZ01000026.1, forward strand.
TGAGTCAGGCTCACCTTGTGATGTTGATGACGCCTACGCCATGCTGCATTTATTTAACGCCACCAATATCAAAGTTCGTGGTATCAGTGCCGTTGCAGGAAATACCGATGTAAATACCGCGACCAATTTAGCCCGCATCCTAACTAACAAGTATGGACCGATTGGCTTGCCTGTCGTAAAGGGGGCGGCAACACCTTTAGACATAGAAAATGTGCAAGACAATGACGCAACAATCGCCTTAGCCAAGGAGTTACGCCAACGTTCCCTTACCATCGCAGCGCTTGGTCCGGCGACCAATATTGCGACACTGATTTTGCTTTACCCTGAACTGGCTAGCAACATCGAACAAATTGTTCTGGTAGCAGGTAGAAGTAGTACTCAGCAAAGCTTTATCGCAGGTCCCAAACAAGCGACGCCGTTCCATGATCTCAATTTCGACCTCGACCCAGATGCATTTCGCATCATTTTAGAGAGCGGCATTCCGGTGGTACTCGCACCTTTTGAACTTGCGCATAAAGTCTGGCTCACCGCTGAAGATATTGCAGAGCTAGGTGAGCACGCAGGGGTTGGTCAGTATCTCGCTCAGCATACGCAGCCATGGCTAGATATGTGGCAAACAGAATTTGGCACCGAAGGCTTCAATCCTTTTGATGCACTTGCGGCAGGGTTTATTGTTAATCCTAACCAATTTAAGTTCGAACAATTAAATGTAGAGTTTCGCATCGCCGCTGATGATGTACAAAGTGGCAAATATGCCAAAGCGACCCAGTTCAAACCCTATTTAGTCGCTAACAGCGAGTGTAAAAGTCCATATCGCGTATTGTACTGCTATGACGTGGAAAAAGAGTTTAGTAAGCAACTGCTTACCAACATTGCTACACCGAATGATCCATCTAAATACATCACATCGGTATCCCATCTCAATATAATCGTCGATGACGTAGAAAAAGCGACCGCCTTTTACAAACGTACGCTCGGCTTTGAGAATGCGTTTGATGCTCAAGGTAACCCAATGGATTACCCTCATCTTACGCTCGCTTCTTTCGCCAAAGATGCTGGATTTGAAGATGGCAAAGTTGATGTCGATATCCGTTTTCTGCACCATCCAACCGCCGGACTTTATCTCGAGTTGATGTGTTATCACACGCCAAAAGGTGAACAAAAGATCACCATCAAAAACACCAACGATATGGGCGGTATTCGCCATGCAGCCTTAGAAGTTAGCGACATTATGGTCGCGTTTAACTACCTAAAAGATCAACCAGGAGTTGAAATCGTCCGCTATCCTGACGGGCGCAACAATGATGATGGTTTGAGCCCTCCAATGGTGCTTTCCCCTTTCCCAATGTCGTTTTTCTATTGGCGTGATCAATATGGTGTCCAATGGGAAATGGAGTGTGGTCGCGAACGCGGTTATTTGAGAGGTATCTAACCTATCCCCCGAAGCAGCTGAGAGTGAGCTATTCGCCAGCTTGCTTCGGGTTAACTCAAGGAAGATTATGAAAAAACTAGGTCACAAATTGGTGCTCTTGCTGGTTATATTGCTCAGCCCTGCGCTCCTTGCCAGCGAGTTTGACTATCGTGCAGAGCTGTTCTTTGGTTTATCTATTCCAAGTGGTGGTGACGTGACAAACCAGCAATGGCAAGACTTTGTCGATCAGCAAATCGTGCCTAAATTCCAAGGTTTCAACATTCTTGATTCAATGGGTTATTGGCAAGGTGAGCAAGAGAACGCCAAAATCGTCACGATTCTTTTAACCGAGACACAAATTCCTTTAGCGCGGGAAATTGCTCAAATCTATGCTAAACAATTTGAGCAAGACTCAGTGATGTTGGTGCTTAGCTCTGTTACTAAGACCGAATTTATTCAAGCGAAGTAGCTCTGTCATGAGCTACTGAATAATGCCTAGTTGACGTAACTTACGATAAACCGTATTGCGGCTGATACCGAGCAGCTTAGAAGTGCGGCTGACATTTTGATTCTGCGCTTGATAAGTGGCGAGTAGCTGCTCCTCTAACGTTTGCTTTAAGCCTCTTTGTGATTCGTCGCCTATTGCAGGTTGCGCTACCATGCTGTTTCGTAGATGTGATGGAATATGCTCTAACTGCGTAAACCTCTCGCCTTGGCTTATTAAGGCAGCAACTTTCAACACATTATCCAACTCGCGAACATTGCCAGGCCATGTGTAATTCATAAGTAGTTCTAGCAACTTAGCATCCAGAGTTTGCTCAGGCTGAGCATACTTACGGTAAATGCTCTCAATCAAAGCGGGTTTATCCTCTCTTTGACGCAAAGCAGGCAGCGAAATCTCAAGACCATTTAAACGATAATAGAGATCTTGCCTAAACTTGCCTTGCTCAACTAAATCAAGCAAGTTTTGATGGGTAGCGGCAATGACTTGAATATCCACTTTGTGTTGCTGAGTCGAGCCAAGTGGCGTGACTTCTTTGTCTTGTAATACACCAAGCAGACGGCACTGCGCTTCAAGCGGCATCTCACCAATTTCATCCAAGAACAAAATCCCCTTATCTGCTTGACGGATCTTACCAAGATAACCTTTACTACTCGCCCCGGTAAACGCTCCTGCTACGTGTCCAAATAACTCGGATTCAATCAGGTTGCTGGGTAACGCCCCGCAGTTTACGTTGACCAGCGGTTGCTTTGCTCTATCACTGTATTTATGAAGCGCTTTCACAAACTCGCCCTTACCTGCCCCGGTTTCTCCGCTGATCAGCAGCGAAATATCATTGCCAAGGATCTTCGTTGCTTGCTGCCAAGCACTCTCAATTTGCGCATCGCCAGCGTGTAAACAGTGAGCGGCATTTTTCACTGCACTTGGTGATTTTTTGCTATCAAGTCGCTGACTATAAGTAATGATGGCTTGATGCTGTGAAGCTTGCTGTAATAGTTCATCCACGTTACTGCCAAGCAGTTGTTGGACATCCAGCAGTTGTGTCGCAACCCGATTATGCGCCACGATGTTACCATCGCCATCAGCAACCAACACCCCTTCCCAACTTGATTGCAGCACTGATTCTTTGATCGCCATACTGACGCGCAGTGACGCATTAGGGACTTGGCTCAATAAGTGATTTTCCACCAGCTGTGCCATGTTGTAGACCACCAGCTTTGTTGCTTCATCATGTTTTTGCTGCTCACTGGTAACATCCAGCACACCTATGATGTCGCCTCGCGGTCCATAAATTGGGCTCGCAGTACAACTTATAAAACGATGGGAACGAATGAAGTGCTGATCACCCACCACCGAAACAGGCTTTTTCTCAATTAACGCCGTACCAATCGCATTGGTGCCTTTTAGGCGTTCTAGCCAACAAGCACCTGTATTCAACGCGATAGCAGTCAGTTTGTCGCGAAATCGCTCCTGCCCCCAACTACCGACTAACACACCATCAACATCTGAGAGAATTAATCGGCTGTCGGTACGCGCCATCATTTGGTTAAACAAAGGTAAAGCGCACAATTCCACTGCCGAGATCAGAGCCTTTGCTTGGAATTTTCTCTCTTGCAGAGAGGAGCGTGGGATCTGGGTATCGTGTGGTTTTTTCTTCTCATTTAACCCTGCAGCACTGCTGCGATTCCACGAAGACATCAACCAATCATGTGCTTTAAGTGCTTGTAATTCCATAACTGTTCCAAAGTTGAGCAACATAAGTGTTCCAAATTGGAACACTGAACACCTAAATCAGTGACAACCATCGGAGTACAAGCTCCGCCACCTGATATGTTATTAATTATCAATCATAGTGTTACATAAATTTAACATCAAATCGCACTAGGTTGGTCTGTGACTTGCGTAACCCTCTACGACAAACATCACTGTTGATTGCAGTGCTCACAACACATTTCTGATCACAAAGGAAGGAAGTCACATGATTTACGCTCAACCAGGTACGGAAAACGCAGTTGTTAACTTCAAATCACACTATGACAACTACATTGGCGGCGAGTGGGTAAAACCGGTTGCGGGAAACTATTTTGACAACAGTTCTCCGGTTAATGGTGAAAATTTCTGTAAAGTAGCGCGTTCAAGTGCTGCAGATATCGAGCTTGCGCTTGACGCAGCACATGCGGCTAAATCAAGCTGGGCGAAAACGAGTGTTACAGAGCGCGCTAACATTTTGCTCAAAATTGCCGATCGTATAGAAGAGAACATTGAAGAGTTGGCAGTGGCTGAAACGTGGGAAAACGGCAAACCAGTACGTGAAACTTTAGCGGCGGATCTACCATTAGTCGTTGATCACTTCCGCTATTTTGCAGGTTGTATTCGCGCCCAAGAAGGCAGCGCAGCGGAACTTGACCAAAACACTGCCAGCTACCACTTCCCTGAGCCTATTGGTGTTGTTGGTCAAATCATCCCTTGGAACTTCCCTATGCTGATGGCGGCGTGGAAGCTCGCACCTGCGCTCGCTGCTGGTTGTTGTGTGGTGTTAAAGCCAGCAGAGCAAACGCCAACCTCAATTTTAACGCTAATGGAAAAAATCGGTGACTTAATTCCTGCAGGTGTCGTTAACGTGGTAAATGGCTTTGGCGCAGAAGCTGGTCAAGCGCTAGCAACCAGCACCCGCATCGCCAAACTTGCCTTTACCGGTTCAACAGAAGTGGGTAACCACATTCTAAAATGCGCCGCTGACAACCTCATTCCTTCAACCGTCGAGCTGGGGGGTAAATCACCAAACATCTACTTCCCTGATATCTTTGACCACGAAGATGCATACCTTAATAAGTGCGTAGAGGGCTTGCTACTGGCTTTCTTTAACCAAGGTGAGGTGTGTACCTGCCCATCGCGTGTGCTGGTGCATGAGTCGGTTTATGACAAGTTTGTCGCCAAAGTGGTTGAGCGCGCACAATCAATTCAACAAGGCAATCCACTAGATACTGATACCCAAGTTGGCGCACAAGCTTCACAAGAGCAGTTTGACAAGATCTTGAGTTACCTAGAAATTGGGCGTCAAGAAGGTGCACAAGTGCTGTTTGGTGGCGATATCGCTCAGCAAGATGGTGATCTGCAAAATGGTTACTACATCAAGCCAACGCTACTGAAAGGTCACAATAAGATGCGCGTTTTCCAAGAGGAAATTTTTGGTCCGGTAATCGCCATCACCACCTTTAAAGACGAAGAAGAGGCGCTCGCGATTGCTAACGATACCGAGTATGGACTTGGCGCCGGCGTTTGGACCCGTGACGCAAACCTTGCTTATCGTATGGGACGTAACATAGAAGCAGGTCGAATTTGGATTAACTGCTACCATGCCTATCCTGCACACGCTGCTTTCGGTGGTTACAAGAAATCTGGTATTGGACGTGAGACACACAAGATGATGCTCGATCACTACCAAAATACCAAGAACCTGTTAATTAGCTACGATGTGAACCCATTAGGGTTCTTCTAAACCCTTTCCCTAGTAGTTTTGAGCGCCATTTGGCGCTCTTTTTTCGTCACAGCCTGCGCGTTTCCCTTATCAATGAAAGCACATGAAAGCTAATCTCAAGCACAAAAAAGCACCGTGAGAATCACTTCCCACGATGCTCATACACTCAACAATGCAGACGCGCTTTTATATCACTATTGATTGTTACGACTATTCATCAATATAAATCGACACTTTACCTGTATGCGCTCGAACTAATGCATGGGCATGAGTATAGCCAACGACCTTATCTTTAATATAAATGTAGGCTGCGCAGATAAGCGCTAGCACTGTAAAAGTAAATAAGGCGTGCATACTCAAGAACCAAGCGAATATGGCGGTAAGAAACGCGATAAAGGTGACCATGCGACTGCTTGTCATCACCTGACCTAACTTTTTATTCATAACTCCTCCTATTGCGAGAAAAGCACGAACAAAACCTTGATGAGTTTGGTTAGTGGCAAACTCGATATTGTGACGAGTTTGCCAAGACATTATCGCGAGGTTTGTAACCGAAAAACCGACCAAAGATCCCAATTAGCACAAAATACGATAACAAGATATTAATCTGCGACTCTCTGCACAAACCAAAACCTATTCCTGTCAATTAAACATAATTAGCCGTTAGACATGATAGGCGTCGATAAAGAAATAGACCGTCATAAACACGCTAGATAGGGTGACAAAATGGCGAATGTATTGAGGGTTGACCTTGCGCGAGACTCGCGCAGCCAAATAACCGCCAATGACACTACCGACAAGAACCGCGATTCCGGGTAACCAGGCAATAGCATCTTGCCAAATGAAGATAATGATCGCGCTGAGTGAAACACAACTTGATACCAGCAGTTTAAGCCCGTTCATTTGATTGATATCTGTGTATTTAGCTACAACCAAATAACTCAAAACAATAATACCAAGACCGGCATTAAAGAAGCCGCCATAAGTGCAAACTAGAACCAGCATCAGCGCCAATAGTAGTTGCGCGCCTTGTAAGTTTGCCAATCGCTCGCTTAATCGCTCACCAGCCACAAATAGCACTGTGGCAAAAAGTAATAGCCATGGAATAACTTGGGTGAATAACTGCTCCGGTATATTGATCAGCAAATACGCACCCAAAGCACCTCCAATTAAACTGAGCAATACAATTGGCAGTACTACCTGTGGTTGGCGTGCAATATCGCGTCGGAAACCATAAGCTCCGCTCACATAGCCCGCACTAACGGCGAATGTGTTGGTAGCGTTTGCTCCTATTGGTGGTACACCAACAAACATTAACGCCGGAAACGTAATAAAACTGCCCCCACCTGCGACGCTATTTAAAATGCCGCCAACAACGCCTGCGGTAACTAATAACCACCAATCCATCCAAACCTCCATGTTAATGACAACATTCTAAATACTTACGGTCATTAATAACATTCAACTTTAGGCAAAGCTACTCGGCTAGCTCTAACGCAATCTCGCGCCAGTCTTGCAGTTCTTCTCTGAGCAATTGCGTCTGTTTTGGGGTCATTTGCTGGATTATTTCGAGAGTGTAACGCTGCGCAAGGTCAGTATTAAATTCGATTCGCTGGGCAAGCTCTGCGGAATAAAATTGTTCGGGTTGGTAAACCAACGCTTCGAGTGCATCTTGCAACGCACCTTTATCACCGCGGGTGGCAAACATCTTAGTCAATTCAACTCGAATCTGAGTTTGATATTGACTCCAAAGTGGCGTCGTCACCTTCCATTGTTGAGCCCACAGCTCGGTAGATTGCAGTTGGGATGGCGTTAAGTCCCCAAGCCATTCATTTAAACCTTCTTCTAGCCGCTGGCGATATACCTCTCTTAGCTCTGCCTCACTCTTTTGGGCATATTTTCTTTTGAACTTGATGTGACGAACCCGTATTTCGTTCATCAACTGCTCTACCTGAGCATCACTCATGTTACTGACAAACTCGACAATGCTGGGAGTAAAATGGCGAAAAAGTCGCAATGAGTGTTGGCGAAATTTATTCTGCTGGGTAACTAACTGTTCTTGAGTGAACTCTCGCGGTTCTATGCTCATCAACTCGTCTAAGTGGGTTATATACTGGGGTATTTCGCTCTGCTTGTGCCAAGGGGTTGCTGCTTGTATCGAGTCGCTTAACAAGCTCTGCTGTGTTCGGTTAAGGTCAACAAATTCTTCAATGTATTGCTTGGCAAACCAGTCTAGATTGTCATAGACCAACTTAGTCCCACAACCAACTAAAGTAAGCGACGCCAACAATATAAACCACAAGCGTTTCATAAATATCCCGTCTATAAATCACACCTTTAGTACGAAGTAATTTGCGCATAAGCACAATCGTACTCATTACAAAATTTACCTTAGCTTGACGTTTTGAGCCAAATTAACTTTGACAATAGCAGCAACTGCAATCACATTGATAACAAAAATAGTAAGACACATTAAGTGTCAACCAAGTAAGGAGAAAGTATGAGTCGTACCTTGATTATTGGCACGCTTGCTCTTGTCGCGTTGAGCGGATGCAGCTACCACACTGAGCCACAAAAACCTGTTCCTGCCATGTGTCAAAGCGGTGAGAACCTAGCTGGAGGCTGGCAAGATGCCGAGCTAACTCCAGATGCGCAGCAAGCTGTTAACACGTTACTTGATCGAATGAACAACGCCTCACCGCTTGAGTCGGTAACTCAGATCCGAACTCAGGTTGTCAACGGCATCAACTACGCCATCGAAGTGCAGCTTGAAAATGGTCAATATTGGCACGGTAAAGTTTATCGAAATATCCGTGGAGACTACCTAATTGACAGCGTTGCTCAGCAAGGCAAACTTTGCCCTTAGTTTGAGCTGCGTTCACTCGCTTGGCTTAAACCGTTGATCACTTTCTGATGGACAGCGCAGACCAAGCGAGCTTCTCTTTTCTTGCCGTATCAAGCATCATTTATCTATAACTTCCCCGCTAATTTTTTGACAACTCTCACATTAGCGACAACGCTAAATTAAGCGCTAAAAGAAAAATCATACGAATTGAACACAATCGAAGGGGAGCGATTATGAACAAATTCTTATTAACTGTTGGCTTGTGTACCATGTCTACATTGGGTTTTGCATCGGAGGCAGAAACCACTGACGCAAGCACTGCCACAGTAATGAAAAGCGACTGTAGTACTAATAAAAAATATTCAACTTGGCAGCCAACGAAACTGACTGCCGATGTCCATCAAGCCTTCAATCGTTTTACGCAAAACATTGATTCAGATTCATCGGTCAAACAAGTCTTACAAATACTCGCCCTAAATATGGATGGTCGCTACTTTGCCTTTGAAGTCGAGCTAAAAAACGGCGAAGTCTGGCATGGTAAAATTCACCACAATCCGAGAGGTGACTATTTAGTCAGCGGTATTCCCCACGAAGGAAAACTCTGTCCATAATGCCATGCAGGAACTTCAAACAACCGATACACAAAGGTCTTTGGTCAAATAATGATTCTGGCTACTGACAGATACAAAAAAGCGCAGTGACAGCACTGCGCTTACTATGCAACCAACTGGTTTAGTGGATTGGGGTTTCGTTTTTCGCGTAGAATTTACCGAAATACTCTTCAAGAACTTCTGGCGTTAACTCGCCTGCTTCCTCAAGACGTTTTAACTCAGCAGCAATCGCTTTTTGTTCATCAATTGATGGTAAAGCAACTTCTGGCTCGTCTGCTACTTGCTGAGACATCTCTTCTAGCTCTTTCTCAAAATCGCTCATGATTTCCACTTACCTTATAAATAACAACTTGCGCCAGTTTACTCATTTCATCACTGTTATTCTAGCGCTACTTAGTGCAAATCGTAGTGGCTAGGAATGCGTTGTGGCACATCATTTTTGCAATCTATTAATGAAAACACAGCTATATCCCTGCTTCTCATTCAGGACTAGAGTAAACCGTAGCAATGATAAAAATGTTCTTAAAACAAACTGATGGGTGCATTTTCAACCAAATACAATTTCTTTCAGTCAACATCGCGTAAATTTATGGCGAAGCAGATCAGTTTTTGCACTTTTATAGTTGCTTAACTACCTGATTATGATATCAAATCAACCTTGATTTAGGTTTTACAAAATATCATTATGATATTTCGACTGTAAGCCAAGTTTGCCATAACTACCGATGACGACGACGTAAGATTAGGGTCGAAATCGTAACCCGTTTAGGAGACCACATTCTGCCATGACCACAACAGCATTTAGTCAGCTCCAGCAATACCTCGAAAGCCAAGTGATTGGGCAGCAAGAATTAGTCAAACAACTATTGGTTGCGCTGCTCGCGGATGGTCACATTTTGGTCGAAGGACCTCCTGGTTTAGCAAAAACGCGTGCCGTGAAATCGCTGGCTGAATGTATCGAAGGTGAGTTTCATCGTATTCAGTTTACCCCTGACCTTCTGCCAGCAGACTTAACTGGTACTGATATCTTCCGCCCAGAAACCGGCGAATTTCAGTTCCAAGCTGGTCCAATTTTTAACTCATTGATCTTGGCAGACGAAATCAACCGTGCTCCGGCAAAAGTTCAAGCCGCGATGCTCGAAGCAATGGCAGAAAAACAAATCACCGCGGGACGTAAAACCTACCCGCTGCCAGATTTGTTTTTAGTCATGGCGACACAAAACCCAATTGAACAGGAAGGTACCTACCCTCTGCCAGAAGCGCAACTCGATCGCTTTTTACTTCACCTCAATGTTGACTATCCTGACGCTGAATATGAGTTACAAATTCTGCGTCTAAATCGTGGTGAAGCACGTGGTGATTCTGCACCCACACCGCCGGAACTTTCACAGCAGCAAATTTTCCAAGCACGCCAAGAAGTGCTTAACATTCATATGGCAGAGTCGATCGAGCAATACATTATTCGTCTCGTGATGGCAACACGTCAGCCAGAACAGTATGACCAAACGCTCGCCAATTGGGTCGAGATGGGCGTTAGTCCGCGAGCAACCATTGCATTGGATCGCTGTGCACGAGCCCATGCTTGGCTAGCAGGTAGAGACTTTGTGTCACCAGAAGATGTTCAAGAGATGGCTTACCCAGTGCTTCGTCATCGCTTGTTACTAAGCTACCACGCTCAAGCGGAAGGCATTTCTGCTAACCAAGTCATTGATAAGCTACTTTCACTCGTTGGCAGTGCTTAGAGGTTGTCATGGAGAATCTTTTCTCGCCGCACTCTAATGGTGTGGACTTGAATCTCGAAGAGTTGCTCTATTTTCGCAATCAAAGCGTTAAATGGTTGCCGCCTGCGCGTAGTTTGTGGTCGCAATTACTTGGGCATCACCAAAGCCGCCAGTTAGGTCGTGGGATGGACTTTAGTGAATCACGCCAGTATCAAGCAGGTGATGATATCCGGGCGATAGATTGGCGAGTCACAGCCCGCACGGGTAAGCCGCACACCAAGTTGTTCAGTGAGGAAAGAGAAAAGCCGTTAGTGCTTTATCTCGATCTTAGCCCTAGCATGTTGTTTGGTTCTCAATTAATGCTCAAATCTGTGCTTATGGCGCAGATGGCTAGCCTAATTGCTTGGTTAACGGTCGCTCAGCAGGATCGTGTTGGTGCCGTGATTGATACCGGTGATGAACTGGTTGAATTAAAGCCTATGGGGCGACAGCGTGGTCCGCTCACTATTTTGCAAACACTGGTCGAAATGCACAGCAAATTACTCAGCCAACCTAGGGCTCAGACAACCCATGGTTTTCAGCCTGCATTGCAAGCACTTCGTCGCCTCGCCCCTAAAGGGGGAGAGATCGTTTTCATAAGCGATTTTGTTCGGTTAACCGAGCAAGACACTCAAGCATTATCTCAGCTTAGACAGCACAATAGCGTTCGGTTTGTCCATATCTCCGATCCGCTTGAATATGGCTCGACCCACTACCGCGGGAACGAGAAAGTTTCTGATGGGAAGCGCACGCAATGGCTCAATTTCTCATCAAAAAAAGCACGCCAACAAATTGAATTGGCTTTTAATAATAAACAACAAGGCTTAAAGACGCTCGCACATAAAACAGGGATTAGTTTTTGCGCCTTGAATAGTGATAAACCACTATTGAATCAGATTTCTGGATGAATGTATGACCAGCACTAACAACGACTCGCTTCTACCGCTGCAAGACATGGCTTTACCTGCTGTACCTGATTGGCTTCCACTGGCTTGGGGATGGTGGGCATCTTTCGCTGCCGGGGCAATGACACTGATACTGATAGCCGTTTACTTTAGATGGAAAAAGAAACGTCTAGCTGCGAAGAAGACCGCCCTGATGTTGATCCAAAAAGAAAAACCCGCCGCAGCACTTGAGCTGGTGCGCCAAGCGGCACTTTGCTATTTCCCTCGCGAGCAAATTGCACAATTGACGGGCAAAGAGTGGTACGCATTTTTAGACTCTCAAGTCGATAACCCACTGTTCGAGGCCAATTTCGAACAGTGGCAAACGGTGCTGTATAGCAAACAGCCAATAACAAACAGTGAAGAGCTGGTTCAACATTGTTATCAGTGGGTTGAACAAGCACTTCCACCGAAAAAGAGGAAAGCATAGTTGGCAAATCTAGAATTTGTTTGGTGGCCACTTTTCTTACTACTGCCATTACCTTTGGCGGTCTATTTCCTGCTGCCATCAGCAAAATCTGACGCCCCTCTCTACCTGCCTTATCTGCCAGATAGTAGCGCCAGTAAAGCAACCCAGAGTGTAATGCCAAAGCTGTTGATGTCAGCGCTTTGGCTTTGCCTTGTTACCGCTGCGGCTCGCCCGGTTTGGTACGGTGAGCCTATAATTCAGCAAGCTGAGCATCGTGATTTAATGTTGGTCGTTGACCTGTCAGGTTCAATGGAACAAAAGGACATGCTTTATCAAGGCGACTACATTGACAGGCTCAGTGCGGTTAAACAGGTCCTCAACGACTTTATTGCCAAGCGAGACGGTGATCGCTTAGGTCTGGTCTTTTTTGCCGATCACGCCTATCTGCAAACACCACTTACGTTTGACAGAAATGCGGTGAATCAACAACTGCAACAAGTGGTTCTCAACCTTATCGGCAGCCGAACTGCGATTGGTGAAGGGATTGGTCTCGCGACCAAAACGTTTGTCGATAGTGAGGCTCCGCAACGCGTAATTGTGCTACTCAGTGATGGAAGCAACACTGCCGGCGTACTCGACCCGATTGAAGCCGCCGAAATCGCAAAAAAATATAAGGCAACGATCTATACGGTCGGTGTCGGTGCAGGAGAGATGGAAATGAAGCAGTTCTTTTTCTCTCGCACAGTTAACACAGCGCGCGATTTGGATGAGACAAGTTTACGCAAAATCGCTGAAATCACCGGCGGGCAATACTTCCGTGCGCGCAATAGCCAAGATCTCGCCAATATCTATCAGACGATCAACCAATTGGAACCAATAAATCAAGCTACCCAGACATGGCGCCCACAGCAAGAATGGTTCCGCTATCCGTTGGCAATCGCACTAGGGCTACTATTTGTATTGATTATTGTGAGAAGAAATCATGTCTGAATTTGTCTTCCTTTACCCAACATGGTTATGGCTTCTCGTCCCTTTGGTAGTGATTACCCTATGGTTGTGCAAACGTACCCGTTCTAAAAGCTTAATTGCCACCCACTTAAGTAAAGCGGTGCAGCAAGTGAGTCGCCATACAACTAAACAAATTGCACTTAGTCTTTGTTTGGGCGCATCTCTTGCCATCATAGCCCTAGCAGGACCGAGCTTTTCACAGGCAGAAAGACCAAGCTACACTAATACCAGTGCGCGAGTGTTGGTGATGGATATGTCTCGTTCTATGTACGCCAATGACATCAAACCAAATCGCCTGACGCAAGCACGTTACAAAGCGATGGATTTATTAAAGCTTTGGTCTGAAGGTCAAACAGGCTTAGTGGTTTATGCCGGCGATGCCTATTTAGCAAGCCCTTTAACCAAAGATAGCCATACCTTAATCAACCTCATTCCAAACTTGTCGCCTGATATCATGCCCTACCAAGGTGCTGATCTTATCGCCGCAATTAAACTTGCCATTCAAACCATGCAAAGTTCTGGCTATGCACAAGGCGATATTGTTCTTATCAGTGATGATGCGGAAGCCTCCGAGAGTGTAGAGATTCAATCCTTACTAGACAGCGGCGACTGGCGCTTGAGTATCCTAGCGGTTGGCACACAAGCAGGCGCCCCGATTCAACTACCCGACGGTGAGCTATTGAAAAATAGCAATGGTGCAACAGTTGTGGCTAAAACGCCGATTAACACGATGAGCCAGTTAGCCCTAGCAAGCCATGGACTTTTTGTACCGATACAAGCAGATAATAGTGATATCGATGCGATTAAGCGTTTTACTGAGCAAGTAGCAACGACCAGCAGCAACCAACAAAGCGACAAAATTCGTGATAGAGTCAACAGCGGTTATTGGTTGGTCGCGCTTCTATTAGTGCCAACATTATTGCTGTTTCGCCGTGGGGTTGTACTGATGGCGACACTCACCATCAGTAGTACATTTTTCCCCAACCCTGTGGCTGCCAACCCTTTCCTTAACAGCGATCAGCAAGGTTATCAGCTCTATCAACAACAAGCGTATCAATCCGCTGCTGAGCGCTTCTCAGACAAACGCTGGCAAGCCGTTGCGCAATATAAAGCTGGAGATTTCCAAGCTGCAGCGAATTCACTGCAGGGTCTAAACGATATCGATAGCCAATACAACCGAGCAAATGCATTGGCGCAGTTGGGCGACTATACACAAGCTAAACAACTGTATAAACAAGTGCTGGCACAAGACCCTCAGCATGAGGATGCACGAAGCAACCTCGCGATAATTGAGCAAGCAGAACAGCAACAGCAACAGCAACAGCAACAGCAACAGCAACAGCAACAGCAACAGCAACAGCAACAGCAACAGCAACAGCAACAGCAACAGTCTTCTGCCGATCAAAACAGTAGTCAACAAAATTCTCAGCAGGGTCAGCAGGGTCAGCAGGGTCAGCAGGGTC
>NZ_QLYZ01000027.1 GCF_003350325.1 Vibrio rhodolitus
CTAAAATAAGAATATAAGCCTCTTTATTGAGCACCTGTAGGTCTATCGCCAAGCGGTAAGGCAGCGGCTTTTGATGCCGCCATTCCCTGGTTCGAATCCAGGTAGACCTGCCATTATTTATAGGTTCAGTGGATAACATCTTTTGATGCCTCATCTATTGTCCCTGGCTCGGTTCTAAGTAACCTGCCACTACAACTTCATATGGCTTTTACCARTTAGCGRTRTGAATACATAAYATGCGGAAATGGCGGAATTGGTAGACGCACCAGATTTAGGTTCTGGCGCCGCAAGGTGTGAGAGTTCAAGTCTCTCTTTCCGCACCATAAACATCAAACCCAGCTTAATGCTGGGTTTTGTGTTTTTATCCCCCAGCAACCCGCTGAATCATTGCTCTGCCCTTTCCCTACTGTTGTTATCCCTAATACAACTCTCTGCAATTTGGCTTAGTTATAGCTCGATCTAGAGGCATAAAAAAACCAGCCCGCAGGCTGGTTTGATAATCTATCACTAACTTAGCCTAGTAGACCAAGAGCTGAGTTTGGAGCTTGTTTTGCCTGAGCAAGTACAGAGCTTGATGCCTGACTCAAGATCTGCGCCTTGGTCAGTTCTGTTGTCTCTTTAGCAAAATCTGTATCTTTAATGCGGCTCTTCGACGCATTCACATTCTCATTGATGTTGTCTAGGTTGCTAATTGCGTGCTCAAAACGGTTTTGGAATGCACCCAGCTCCGCACGATGACTATCAACAAATTTCAGCGCTGCATCGACAATAGCAACAGACTCTTGAGCACCCGCTACTGATGTTACGTCAATCGTATCAACTGTCTTCGCTTTGGCTTCACCAAAGTTTAGTTCACTCGCTAGACCGCCAGCGAAAGTCGCAGCACCTTCAACAGTATTGTTGTCGGTGAAGACTTGCAGCTTGCCATCATCGCTCACAGACGCAGTAAGCATATCTGTTTGACCATTGATGTAAGTCGCTAGCTCTTCAATATCATCGCCCGCTTTAGCAGTAATATTGATAGTTTGCGCTTCACCGCTCAGCTTATCAGTCACAGTAATCGCGAGATCATTTGCGTCTGATTTCACTTCCCAACCCGGATCTTTCGCCGTACCAGCTACATAAGTGTTGCCACCCATACGCGTGTTATCACTACGCATATTCTCTAGAGTTAGCATCACCGCTTCACCGTTATCAGCGCCAATTTGCATTGATTTAGTCGTGAATGTGCCATTAAGCAGTTTGTTGCCACCAAAAGAGGTCGTTTCTGCAATTCGGTTTAACTCATCATTAAGTGCTGTAACTTCTTCTTGAATCGCTACTCGCTCAGATTTCGAGTTTGAACCGTTAGCTGATTGCAATGACAGATCACGCATACGTTGTAGAATGTTGGTGGTCTCATTCATTGCGCCTTCAGCAGTTTGAGCAATTGAGATACCATCATTAGCGTTGCGTACCGCTACATCAAGACCACGGCTCTGAACATTTAAACGGTTCGAAATTTGCAGACCTGCTGCGTCATCTTTGGCGCTGTTGATCTTAGAACCTGAAGCCAAACGCTCCATTGAGGTTTGCTGAGCGCCAGTTGCACTATTTAAGTAACGTTGTGCTGTCATTGCTGACACGTTTGTATTTACATTCACCGCCATGGTGTATCTCCTATTGATTTCCGTTACTGCGGAAGTTCCGAACGGTTTCCGACGTCTCGGCAAACCAAAAGTTCTCTCAAAGTACCCTTAATAGCGACGTTGAATTGATTAACTTTAGAGCAAACGGTAAAAATTAGGCGATTTTTGCTATTTATTCGCAAATTGGTGAGCGATATCTAAAAGGCTAGAAAAAAAATTAAAGTTTTTTAAGTTACTGAAATGTAAAGCGGGATTTGGTGTGCAACAACACCTGAGGCAAATTTTAGACAAAAGAAAAGCCCCATCCTTTGAGAGAACCGGGGCTATGGAGGTTGCCAATGTGGAGATCGAGAGAAATGATCACAGCTTGGCTTCCATGACACAAGCAAACTTCATGTTGAGGCAGGTTTGAGAGAGAACCTCACCACTCGATTTACTTATGTTTGCCGCAAACTTCCTACCTACCCCACGTCTGGGCTAACTGTAAGTAGGAAAATTTGCTGTTACTGCAATAATGTCATTGCAGAGTTAGGCAACTGTTTCGCTTGAGCCAGAATAGAAGTACCAGCTTGTTGCAGAATTTGTGCTTTGGTCATCGCCGTTGTTTCTTTAGCAAAATCTGTATCACGGATACGGCTATTTGATGCCGCTACGTTTTCTTGGATGTTTGCCAAGTTATTAATGCTATGACTTAGACGGTTTTGTTTCGCACCAAGGTCAGCGCGCTGTGAGTCAACGTATTTCAGTGCTGCATCCACAATACCAACCGCGTTTTGTGCGCCACCAACGGTAGTTACATCAATGTTTTGTACAGTCGTCGGAGTGCCAGGACCACTTGCCAAGCCTAGTTCGCTTGCCAAGTTACCACCGAATTCCATATTGCCTTGTAAGTGACGCTCTGCGACAAATACTTGCAATTGACCGTTTTCATCAACCGATGTCTTAATCTTTGGTGATTGACCGTTTAGGTAAGTCGCAAGTTCTTCAATATCGTCACCAACTTTAGCGTTGATAGCTAAATCAACCACTTCACCTTCTTGAGTGGTGAATTTAATCGTTAGATCTGACTTACCTGCTTCTACGCCCCAATCCGCACCTTTACCTTGGGTACCAACAAAGCTGTTACCGCCCATGCGGAAGTCGTCAGCGCGAATACTGGTTAAGCCCATAATCATCGCTTCACCCGAGCTGGCACCGATTTGGAAAGAAGCTTCACCAAACTGACCATTTAGTAGCTTACGACCACCAAAAGAGGTTGTCTCAGCAATACGGTTAAGCTCATCTTGCAGAGCCGCAACTTCCTCATTGATCGCTTCGCGCTCAGATTCAGAGTTGGTACCGTTGGCAGATTGTAGTGATAGATCGCGGATACGTTGCAGAATACTAGTCGACTCTTCCATCGCACCTTCAGCGGTCTGTGCAATCGAAATACCATCGTTGGCATTGCGCATCGCTACATCTAAACCACGAGATTGCGCTGTTAGACGGTTAGAAATCTGTAGACCAGCAGCATCATCTTTAGCACTGTTGATCTTTTTACCCGACGATAGACGTTCCATCGAGGTGTTCAGTTCATCAGTCGACTTGGTTAGGTAACGTTGAGCGGTCATCGCCGACACGTTAGTATTTACGTTAATGGTCATAACTTGCACTCCTAGTGAGTTCGCAATTACTTGCGAAGCGGCCAGCTTAATCTCATTTGGAAGTACTGACCGTAAACTATTGCTAAGCGGGTAAAACCCAACTTAAAAACCTGTTTTAAACCTATGCAGAAAACAATTCAATTAGCGTGCCAACTTTAATTTATAGGGAAATATTTTTTATTCCTTTAAATTACAGCAAGTTAAGCAAGTGAACTTTATCTATACTGTTTGCTGTTGCCGCTTATTTCTACTGCGCTGGCTATTTTGCCGCCTGATTGCCACTTGCTTGCCACCAACTTAAATTTGGCTCAAAGTGACATCATATTTTGCTCATTACTGCGCTTATGGCTTAGCTCATAAGGCTTAAATGTAATTGAACAAGGTTAAGTCTTTCGCCTTGCCAAAAGCTTGCTGAGAAGCCTGTAGCGCGCGGGTATTCTCGTTGAACTCAATCACTGCCGAGGCGTAATCAAGATCTTCAAAGGTACTTTTCGATTTTGCCAACGTTAGGCGAAAATCTTCATGTTGCTGCTCTTGGGTATCCAATGTACTTAGACGAGCACCAAGATCTGAGCGCGCTTTGTTCAAGTGGATAAATGCTGCGTGAAACTCTTGCGTCACCTGATGTAACTCTGCGGTGTTTGAGGCATCGGATACTGAACCCTCAGACAAATCACGTGCACGCTTAAAGGTATCGAACATGCTAAAGGTTTTACCAGGTTCAAGCTCAATGCTGTCACCTTTAGTAATTTGCCCTTTCACTTGAATCGAAAGTTCATCGAACTGGATGCCTTTATTGGGATCAAACTCATCCGCTTTAACCACACTGCCGTTCTTCTCAAGCTGATAGCCATACTTACCATCAGGCATGTCGACGAACGTAACTCTGTATGTCGCGTCATCTGTTGAATCCAAATTCATCGCACGCTCTAAAAGCAGCTCAGAACCGTCTTTCAATTGATATTTCGGATCATAATCACCAAGCGGATTACTGATCTCCATAAACATCTTGTTGCCAGGATCATTAACCGGGATTTCTAAGCCGTTCGAAATACGCATCTTGCGTTGATAATCATCGCCTGCATAAGTCACATTGCCGACTTTATCGCGAAAGAACGGTTGTACTTTCGGCTTCGTACCCGCAAAGACATAGTTACCAGACTCATCTTGGGTGTTGCCCAATGTCAGCAGGTTATCAAACAGCTCTTCGATTTCGCGCTGTTTCGCCAAACGGTCTTCCGGTGAAAGGGAACCGTTAATCATTTCCATCACCGTGCGCTTCCCTTCATCGATATACGCTTCGGCATTGGAAACTATCACCTCATGGTGCTCAAGGCGGTTACGCGATAAAACAATCGAATTCACATACTGTTTAAGCTGTTCAGATTGTTGGCTAATGTTCTGAATATAGTGCGTTGCCAAAGGGTCATCACTTGGCTCAATCAGCTTTTTACCTGACGCTAATTGCGCTTGGTTGTGATGCACCTTGTTCTCTTGACGGCGTAAATCATTTTGTACCGACTGGTAGTTATGAAAGCTAGAAATTCGATTTAACATTTAACTCTCCCTACCTTAGCGCCAAGATGGTATCAAAGGTCTCATTTGCCGCTTGCATAACGCGGGATGAGGCCATGTACGCTTGTTGAAACTTCATCATGTTTGCCGCTTCTTCATCAAGGTTCACTCCTGACACTGTGGCAACACGCTCTTGCGCTGCTTCTTTCTCAACGCGAGAGATATCGGTCAGCTTAGATGCGGTTGAAAGCTTCAACCCCATATTGGTGTTCAAATCATGGTAGATATCAATAACGGTCGATTCGCCATTATTTAAGTGTTTATCCGTTTGTAAAAACAGCATCTTACGTAAGTTGCCGTTGCCGCCTTCTGACGGTACAAGGTTTGCCGTAAATTTATCGCCCGGTCTAGCCCCTTCGGTTAAGGTAAAGCTAGTTCCTTGCACCGTTACTTCATCTGTTGGCGGATAAGGTTGTGGCTGTAGTAGCACATTACCTTTAGTATCCGTCACCGCGAACTGCGTACCATCTGGAGAAACAATCACTTCAAACTCTTTAAGTGCGCCAGCCGTTTTGATTTCGAACTCTGCCGTACCTTGGGCAAGGGTTGTCGATGCTTCATAGCTTTGAGCGGCAATTTTTGTCGCATCATCAAGAGCTAGCTTAATTTCACCGGCTCCATGTCGAGTTGGGCGAATATAGACCCGCTCACCGCTGGCAAGATCTTGATTGATCTTAATCCGTAGACCATCGACCACCACGGCATTGTTTTCCATGGTTGCCGCTTCACGCTGCCCACCCGGTTTCGTCACAAAGTAATCGCTACCATCGTATTGCAATGTGTATTGACCGGTTTTTAGCGGTTTAATATCATCGATGAAAACTTCAAGATCGGCTTGCGAGTTAGACCCAGCAACCACGCGAGATTTTACCGCAGCAGCTGAGTTAACATCGGTAAACATGTTGTCACCGACATTGCCCTTAAGGTCGAGACCTTGGGTTTGCAGATAGTTAACGGCATTTGCAAAGCCAATTGCCATCTTGCCGAGTTCATCCATCAGATAGGGAATTTTCTCATCGCGCATATTAAGCATGGCACCGATTTTTCCGTCGATGTCATTACTGGTAATCGCTTTGATGCCCTGTCCTTCAATCATTGCTAGACGGCGCTCTTTGGCATCTGGTACACCATCAATCAAGGTCAAAGTACTCGCCTCTGAACCTGAAACCAGTGTGTGACCATTGCCGATATGCACGTTAAAACCTTCGCGGTTTGAACGCGGAGTGACCGTTACCTTGGTGTATTCTGAAAGCTCAGCAACCAGTTTTTCGTGCGTATCCATCAAATCGTTATGTGGGCCTGGGTTGCGCATCATCATACGGTTGATGTCGCGTAATTCGGTACCCAATTGGTTAATGCGCTCAACGCCCATTTCGAGCTTTTTGTTTGCCACATCACCCTGACGACGAATAGATTCGTGCAAATCATTTAGGTTCTGGGAGATAAACCAAGCTTTTTCCAGCACCACTTTACGTGAGCCCATATCATTAGGACTATCAGCCAGCGATTTCACCGCATCAAACCAGCCATTCATATTTTCTGGAATTTTTTGCGAAGCGACTGACGACAGTAGACCACTTAAAATATGTAAGTCTTCTTCGTTATCGTGACGGTTGGCAAAGTTAGTCGTCGAAATGTTCAACTCGTTAACGGCAAACTGATCCCATGAGCGGCGAACATTGTCCACATGCACGCCCATACCATAGGTTTGTCCACCGAATTGGCGCGGGTCATTGGTTCCTTGAATGACAGATTGGCGGCTGTAGCCCTCTGTATTTACATTGGAAATGTTATGACCCGTAGTGTTGAGTTGTCTCTGAGCGGTTAATACACTCTGTGTACCTAAACCCAGAAGATCCGACGCCATACTGCCCCCGAAAACCTTATAAAATCAGCATTTGCTGAGTAACTTATAGGTTAAAAGCAATTAATGTGCCAAGAAAGAAAGGCATCCAGCGTAGCTGGATTGAAGAACTGATAACTGATAACTGAGAACTGAGAGGTAAGAGCAAAGAGCGGAGGTTCTTTAACCAATAGTAAAACTAAGTCGTAAATTTGAAAGTCGCGCCACTTCTCAAAGTGAGGCTTCTGCTGAGCGTTCTTAAATCTATATTCTTAGATGTAAAAAATCACCCGAAGGTGACTTTTTACATTTGGTCAATTTTTTCCTTCACTCGCAATACTTTATCGGCGTATTGTGGGTCAGTCGCATAACCCGCTTGGTGGATACCGCGAATAAATTGCTCGTTATTGCCGTCATGACGAAGAGCCAAAGTGTAACGCGGATTTTCATTGAGAAAACGCACATAATCATTAAAGCTTTGCTCATAATCTTGGTAGGCACGGAAAGCCGCCTTTTCTTGTACTGGCACACCTTGGTGGTATTCCAAGGTTTGCGTTGCCACTTTGTCACCAGACCAACTCTTATCTGCTTTAATGTTGAATAAATTGTTGCTACTACCTCGGGTATTCGCAACCATCTTTTGCCCCCACCCGGTTTCAAGTGCCGCTTGAGCCAACAACAGTGACGAATCCACACCAAGGGCTCTTGCCGCTTTCTCTGCGTATGGCTTCATTGAGCTAACAAATGATTCTGGTGTATCAAAACGATTTGGCTGGCTTTGCGCAGGTGAAATATCAGCCACTTGTGGCTGAACCGGTGCAGCATTCAACTGACCATTTAATTCACGCTCTGCTTGGGCGTGACGCGCACGGTCGACTTTTTCCATCAATTGCTCGAAGTTGTCACTGTGCGCGTTGGCATTTTGGTTTTCAATCGAGCCAGTACTTAACTGAGCAACAATCATATCCGCTAAACCAAGTGAGCCAGAGGCACTCAGCTCACTCGACATTTGATCATCCAGCATTTGGCGATAAAACTGTTGGTTTTGGCTGTCCATCAAACCTGACTCAAAAGTCGCATTGGCATCACGCATCGACTTAAACAACATGTTGGTAAAGATCGCTTCGAACTGCTTCGCAGCTGCGCTTAATGCTTCTTTCTCGCTTGCTTCATCGCCTTTAACCGCTTGTTGACGAAGCTTGTCTAACCCTGCGATATCGTGAATAAAGCCGATGTCATTGCCGTTATTAATCATGCGCTTTCCTTAGATAATGATCAGTTGACCTTCAATCGCACCCGCTTGTTTCAGTGCTTGCAAGATTGCCATTAAATCCGATGGCGCTGCGCCCACTTCATTGACCGCTCGAACCAAATCATCCAAGGTTAGCCCCGGCTCAAACTTGAACATCTTGCCTTGCTCTTCAGTCACTTCAATATCGGAATCTGGCACTACCACCGTATCACCACCGCCAAATGGATTTGGTTGGCTGACATTCAGGTTTTCTTTGATCGCCACGGTCATGCCACCATGCGTCACAGCCGCTGGTTTCAAGCGCACATGTTTACCCACCACGATAGTACCCGTGCGTGAGTTAACAATGATTTTTGCCGAACCTTCGGCTGGATTAAATTCTAGGTTTTCAATTGCCGAAAGGAAGGCAACACGCTGGCTGGTATCACGCGGTGCACGAACCTTCACCGAGGTGGCGTCGATCGCTTGCGCCATTTGTGGACCAAGGAAATTGTTTACCGCATCCGCCATGCGCTGAGCCGTGGTAAAATCAGATTCAAGTAAGTTGAAAGTGATAAAGTCGCCGCGACTAAATGGGGTAGGGATTTCTCGCTCAACCATCGCACCGTTGGAGATCATACCAGCAGTCGGGTTATTGCCGACAATCTTCGAGCCGTCAGCACCAGAGGCACTAAAACCACTCACCACCAAGTTACCTTGCGCGACCGCGTAGATCTGTCCATCGAGACCTTTGAGCATCGTTTGCATCAAAGTACCACCACGCAAACTTTTTGCTGAGCCTATCGATGAAACCGTAACATCAATGCTTTGCCCTTGTTTAGAAAAAGCCGGCAATTCTGCCGTGACAATAACTGCGGCAACGTTTTTAGTTTTAGGTTTCGTGCCCGGTGGCAATTGAATGCCGAAGTTTTGCAACATGGCATTAAAGCTCTGGTCGGTAAACGGTGTCGATTCGCCTGTACCTGGCAAACCGGTAACCAAACCATAACCCACCAATTGGTTGCTACGTACTCCAGCAACTTGTGCGACATCTTTGATACGCGCAGCATGAGCCGAAGTGACAAACAACATCAAACTGGTAACTAGGAGTAGAGCTTTTTTCATGGGGCGACCTGTGTAACGGTAAGACGATGTCAAAACATCGTCTTTAGATTCTGTTACAGAGATACATTGAAGAATCGTGCCAAGAATCCTGGTTCTTGCATATCTTGTTGGGTACCCGTGCCTGAATAGCGGATGCGAGCATTCGAAACACGAGTAGAAGCAATGGTGTTATCGTAGGTAATGTCTTCTGGACGAATCGTACCACTGAGGCGAATATATTCATCCCCGGTGTTTAAGGTTAACCACTTCTCGCCGCGAATGACTAAGTTGCCATTCGCCAGTACTTCAATCACTTCTACTGTGATTGAACCGGACAAACTGTTGCTTTGGTTTGCTGCAGAGCTGCCACTGAACTTATTGTCATTGGCAAGATTGTAGGAGAAGTTATAGTCACCCACGGTCAACTGCTGCCCACCTACTTCCAGTGGGTCCATACTTGCCGCATTATTTTTCGATAGATCCGCATCTGCGCTTTTTGCCGCTTTAGTGCTTTCATCTAGGGTTACAGTAATAATGTCACCGATGCCATGCGGCTTCGAATCGTCGTATAAACTGGTCGTGCTTGCGGTATTAAACAGCGAACCCGTTTCTGCCGCGTAATGCTCTGGCTGATGTTTCGGGTGAATTGGTGCCCAAGCTGGATCACCTGCCACCGGATCGGTACGTCCACGCAGAGTATCAATGATCCCTGAGCTATCATCATCTGACTTGTCGCCTTCCACAGCATCTACTGTGGTCGTGCCTTGCACCACATCTGGCGTATCAACTGGTGGCTGCATCATTGAACAGCCAGATAACAACGCCAATAAAGCAAGAGGAAGAAAACGCTGCATGTTACCGATCTCCATGAATTAAAGTTGCTGGTTGACGAAGCTCATCATCTTATCAACTGCCGAGATCACTTTTGAGTTCATCTCGTAAACGCGCTGTGCTTCAATCATATTCACCAACTCTTCCGTTACGTTAACGTTCGAGGTTTCCAACATCGATTGGCGGATCTGACCAAAGCCATCTAAACCCGGTACACCTTCTTGTGGGTCACCACTGGCACCTGTCGGTAAGTAAAGGTTTTGACCAATTGGCTCAAGACCGCCTGGGTTGATAAAGTCTACCGTCGTGATCTGACCGACAACTTGGTTATCTTGCTGACCACGTAAACGTACTGACACTTCACCATCAGTGCCGATGGTAATGCCGACCGCATCTTCTGGGATGGCAATCTCAGGTTCAAGCGCATAGCCAGCGCCTGAGGTTACGATCACGCCTTCGTCGTTGACCGTAAATTGACCATTGCGGCTATAACCGATGTTGCCATCAGGCATTAGGATCTGGAAGAAACCATCGCCTTCAACCATCATATCGAGCGCGTTAGTCGTTGTCTGTGCATTACCGTTAGTGTGTACCTTTTGGGTTGCCACAACCTTTGAGCCTGCACCAAGCATTAAACCACTCGGCAACTCAGTATTTTGCGATGACTGACCACCCGCTTGGTTAATATTCTGGTAAAACAAATCTTCAAAAACCGCGCGGCTTTTTTTATAACCTATGGTCGATGCGTTAGCTAAGTTATTTGAAATCGTTGAAATATTGGTTTGCTGGGCATCTAAGCCAGTCTTACTTACCCATAGTGCTGGATGCATAACTCTCTCCTAAAATCTATTAGCTCGAACGAAGTAGCGACTCAGAGGCTTTGTCCATCTCTTCCGCTGTACTCATCATTTTGACTTGCATTTCAAATTGGCGTTGTAAGTCAATCAGTGCGGTCATTTCACCGACAGCGTTGACGTTACTTCCTTCGATTGCGCCTGTGAGCAGTTTTACTGCCGCATCAGCTTGATAGGCGGTATTAGGATCTTTTGCTCGAAACAAGCCGTTTGCATCTTTGAATAGTGATGGGTTATCGATACGAACCAATTTGATGCGGTCAACAACTTCCATCGCATCGGCTGGTGCACCTTGTGGAACGACTGAAATCGTCCCATCATTGCCGATCTCAACCTTGCTGACTGGAATGGGTACTGTGATTGGCGTTCCCGCCTCACCCATCACCAAGTTGCCGTTACCGCTGACCAAAAGGCCGGTAGCATCAATTTGAAGATTGCCGTTACGCGTCAAACCTTCTTTGCCGGTTTTATCCATAACTGAAATCCAACCATCACCTTGAACAGTGACATCCAAGTCTCGACCCGTGGTGATCACGCTGCCTTGTTGGAAGTTGTGCCCTGGACGTTCTGTCATGCTAAATACACGGGTAGGTAAACCATCACCGTATGCTTGCATAGAACGAGCTTGCGCCAAATCAGCACGGAAACCCGTGGTACCGACGTTTGCTAAGTTGTTCGCTCTGAGCTGCAATGCCTGCATATTTTGCTTGGCGCCGCTCATGGCTAAAAACAGAGAACGATCCATTATTTGCTCCAAAAATCACTATTCACAGCAAATAAAGCAATTGTTATGCCAATAATATTTTTTATTATTTATCAGAAAGATAAGATGAAGAGCACTGTTAGATTTCACAGTGATAACAGAAAAGTGCCGATAAAATGGCAATCATGGCAACTTAGCTTTGCCGCCAAGTTGCCATTCAGATGATTACTGAGACCGCGTAAGGAGAATTAGCGGATCTGCAAGATGTTCTGTTGCAGCTGGTTGTGAACTTCAAGCGAACGAGAGTTAGCTTGGAAGTTACGTTGAGCTGAAATTAGGTCCACCAGCTCTTGAGTCATATCAATGTTTGACTGCTCAAGTGTACCGTTATTGATGGTACCGAATGAACCTTTGTTCGACTCACCCCAGATTTTGTCACCAGAGAACTGTGTTGAGTCCCACTGAGTGCCACCTTTTTTGTCCAGACCTTGCTCATTAGCAACACGAACCAAAGCCACACGACCAAGCGTTACGTTTTCGCCATTTGAGTAAGTGCCTAACACACTACCGGTTTCATCGAAATCGATCTTGGTTAGGAAGCCTGTTGTTGCACCATCTTCGTCAAATTTGGTTAACTCGAAAGGTGCCGCAAATTGAGTAGCAGCATCAAGACCAAACGAAAGCGTCTGGTTAACATCTGCGCCGTTCATTTCTACCGGGTTCGCACCCGTACCAATCGGATCTGTCACGATGTTATTGCCGTTGTTTAAACTCGCCAATGTACCATCGTTATTAAATCTCATGGTGTGACCGATATGACCAGTAGGCGTTGTTGCATCACCACCGGTAATGTTAACTGGTTTTTCACCCGCTTTGTCTGTCACTGTGTAGTACGTCTGCCAAGTATTCGGTTGGGTCTGATCTTTCAAGTAGTACGTAGTCATCTTGTAAGATTGACCCATTGAGTCATAAATGGTCGACGATGTTGAACGGTTATATGTTTCTGGATCGGTATAATCAAACAGCGCAGGGTCTTTCAAATCACCGTTGGCTGGTAAGTTAACCCCAACTTCAATATTGGCTGTCTGCTTTGGTTTACCAAACTCAGCTGGAATGTTTATCGGCGTTGGCTCATAAGACAATACATCACCCGTTTCCTGATTCACTTGATAACCCAATAGGTATTCTTCGTTAGAAGTTACCATATAGTTATCTTTGTTCAGGTGGAACGCACCGTTACGAGTTAGCTCGTTCTGCTGAGGAATAAGACGCTCTTTAGCTACCGCAAAAAAGCCTGTGCCGGCAACGCGTAAGTCCAACGGGTTATTAGTGTAAACACTTGAACCCTCGTGGAACTGTTGCGCTACCTTGTTTGCTTGAACACCTTGACCTGGAGCTGTCTTAGCGTTGGTAAACAATGAGTTTGAGTAAACATCACCAAACTCCGCACGAGACTCTTTAAAACCAAAAGTGTTCGCGTTGGCTATGTTGTTACTGGTTGTATTCAGATCTAACTGAGCGGCTGATAGCCCACTTAATGCAATATAAGACATTCCAAATTCTCCTATCTAGCTCGCGTTGTTACGCTTTGCCTACTTCTAGTACTTCAGCAAGTCGAACTGGCGACTCAAAGCCAGCCAGATTGAGCAGTACGTTGCCATCACCTTTACCAAGAAGAACACTGTTTACGTTTGCGTATGTCGATACCTCAAACTCCTTGCTCTCCCCCTCTAGCAAGCCAGATGCTTTCATCTTGTACTTGCCAGCCGGCAATGGATTACCGTTTTCATCTTTTCCGTCCCAAACAACACGGTTATCACCGGCAGGTTTCGCGCCCACTTCGAACGTACGGACCAGTTGCCCCATCTCGTTCTCAACACGAACAAACACGTTGTCCACGTTTTGTGGCAGCTTAACCATAGCAGCCATTGTTTTGCCGTCTTGCTTAACACCTGCAGCTCCTGGAACAAGGACATCACGTCCCACCAGAGTCGACGCCTGCAGTGCTTGGTTTGAAGTCATTGACGTGTTCAGTGTTTCGAACTGATTATTCATCTTGCCAATGCCATCAACGGTGGCAAATGAAGCCATTTGCGCAATCATCTGGTCGTTGCCAACCGGCTTAAAAGGGTCCTGTTGAGCAAGTTGCTTGGTGAGCAGAGATAAAAAGTCTTCTTGTTTAAGATCCTGTTTACCTGTTGTCTCGTCAGGCTTTTTTTGCTCTTGAAGGGCTTTAAGCTGGTCAACATAGGACAAGCCGCTTTGACCAACGTTATTAATACCGGCCATACGTTACCTCCTATCCCTATTGACCCATCTGCAGCGTACGCAGCAGCATTTGTTTACTGGCATCTGCTAATTGCACATTGGTTTGGTATGAGCGAGAAGCAGAAATCATGTTAGCCATTTCTTCCATGACATTAACGTTTGGCTTGTAAATGTAGCCTTCGTTATTTGCCAAAGGATGGTCTGGGTTGTACTCCGCGTTAAGCGGTTTATCACTTTCTACAATACCTAACACTTTCACCGGCACTGTGTGGTCACGACCATACTTTGCCTTACTTAACTCAGCACCAAACACCGCATGGCGCGCTTTGTAGGTATCTTTAGCTGAACTAGAGATACTGTCTGCGTTTGCCAGGTTGCTTGAGGTTGTATTTAGACGAACGGATTCAGCGCTCATTGCAGAACCTGTTACATTGAATACGTTAAATAAGCTCATCTAATTATTCCCCTTTAAGTGCTTTGGTTAAGTTCTTGAATTTACTTCCTAAGAAGTCGAGTGATGCTTGGTGTCTGATTTGATTTTGCATAAACAAGTTACGCTCTAAATCCACATCGACCGTATTGCCATCACCGGTGTCTGGTTGAGTGGGAAGACGATAAAGTACTTCACCAGTCACCTGAGTAGAGGCAGGAATATGCCGACCATCGGTACGGCTAAGACCAATACTTGCCTCCGAACTTGCCGCTTGCAATGCCTTTTTAAAGTCCATGCCTTTTGCTTTATAACCCGGCGTATTTGATTGCGCGATGTTGGTAGAAATCACCTCAGCATTGCGCTCACGTACACCCACCGTGTGTTGGTGAATGCCTAAAGCCTTGTCAAAAGAAATAGCCATGTGTACCTCTACTAAAAGAACTGACCGTTATTACCAATAGATAAAGCAAATTGCGTACCACATTTAAAAGACAGCAAAACAATTTCACCTTATCAAGCTTGTTGTGAGCAATAAGTGCGCCAACTTTGATTAGATTGACCACTCGAATTGGACTTTGGAATGTCTTCTTGAGTATATGCTGAATAAATAGCAGAAACAAAAAAGCCCGGCAGATGCCGAGCTTAGAAAGTGGAATAGCAGGTGAGCGCTGCTACTTCAGCTTGTAGATAATGCCAGGATTACAACGAACCATCTCAAAGCGATCAGTTAAACCCGTCAATGACTCTGACGCGCCCAACAGTAGGTAACCACCTGGATTTAAGCTGTTCGCCATTTGGTTGAGTACTTTTGATTTCATCTCTGGTGAGAAATAAATCAGTACGTTACGGCAAAAAATTACATCAAATTTACCCAGTAACGCATAGCTGTCCATCAGGTTTTGCGGACGGAAGTTAACCAAACGTTTTGCTGTATCTTTGATTTTCATGCGACCATCGCCAGCATCTTCAAAAAAGGCACGGCGACGTTCTGGCGATAGACCACGACCAAGAGCCAAGTTGTCGTATACACCCGCGCGGCACATATCGAGCATGCTGGTCGAGATGTCCGTTGCTGTGATAGACACACTAGGCAACATACCAGGCTTGCGCTGCTGAGTTTCTAAAATGGTCATCGCCATTGAGTACGGCTCTTGACCAGATGAACTCGCCGCAGACCAAATTTTAATTGGTCGCTTGTTTTCCGCCAACTCTGGCAAAATTTTATCTGCCAGCACGGTAAACGGATAACCATCACGGAACCAAAGTGTTTCGTTGGTGGTCATGGCATCAACCGCGGCAATGCGCAATTCTCGGTTACGACCCGAAATCACATCACGCAACAGATCTGAGATAGATGCTAACTTAAACTTTACGACTAATGGGCTTAAACGACTTCTAACTAAGTACTGCTTACTATCTCCCAGCACTATACCGCACTGAGATTCTAAAAAACGGCTAAAATCACGATACTCTTGATCGCTTATTGTAATCGCTGTCATTAAGTTCTCTTTTATTTTATTAGTGCAGTCTTCACTGCATTACCAAGTTCATCTGGATTGAACTTGGCGATAAATGCATTTGCACCAACCCGCTCAACCATCGCTTGGTTAAAGACGCCACTCAACGATGAGTGAAGGATCACATACAGATCTTTTAGATCAGCATGGCGACGTATTTCTGCCGTCAGGGTGTAGCCATCCATCTCTGGCATTTCAATGTCTGAAATCACCAAAGAAATTTGTTCATAGATGCTACCTTGCGCCGCCATCTCTAGCAGCTTTTCATACGCTTCTTTACCGTCTTTAACTGACACCACTTCAAAACCAATCGAAGTGATCGCGCGCTCAACTTGCTTACGTGCCACCGTTGAGTCATCCGCAATAAGAATTCGACGCACTACTGGCTTATCCGTTTGAGCTTGTTCAATCTCTTGACCGATATTGCTATCCATCGTTTCATCTACCGGCGCAATTTCAGCCAGGATTTTCTCAACATCAAGGATTTCAACTAGCTCGTTGTCGATATTGGTTACCGCTGTGAGGTAATGCGCTTTGCCTGAACCTTCTGGCGGCGGCAAAATAGCTTCCCAGTGCATGTTAATAATGCGCTCTACAGAAGTCACCAAAAAGGCTTGGATAGTGCGGTTAAATTCAGCAATAACAACAAACGCTTTATCGACGTCTGTTGTTGGTCTTCCGCCAATCGCTAGACTCAAATCAATAACCGAAACAGTATGGCCACGGATGTGTGCCACCCCCTTAACGAGAGGGTGAAGGTTTGGCATTGAAGTAAGCTTAGGGCATTGAAGAACTTCTTTAACCTTGAACACGTTAATACCATAACGTTGACGTCCCATTAAGCGGAAAGTCAATAGTTCCAATCGGTTTTGACCGACGAGTTGTGTACGCTGATTCACAGAATCAAGAATACCCGTCATAAGCTCATCTCCATTTCAAACTTTCAAGTAAAAAAGTGGTAATCTAGTCGCAGGTCATGAAACCAGAGAAACCGCATGATGTATTTTAAATCATACTTTTCTACAATTTCCACAACCCGTTTTAATTTACATCTCGATAAAATATCAAAATTTATCGGCGGTTCGTTATTATTCTTTAGTTTTTCATCGTTGTCTGCCACGCCAGAGCAAATTCAGCACATTCAAGCAGCGGCAGAACAGTACATAATAGACAATGTCGAACAACCCATCGGGGGATCTCTTGAGGCGCAAGCGGCAAATATTGACAGCCGAGTGTTTGCCACAGATTGCCCGAGTGAGCTCACTGTTTCATCCAAATCCACCAAATCGACTGCCAGCAATATCACGGTACTGGTTGAGTGTGTTCCAGATAACTGGCGCCTCTACCTTCCAGTAAGATTAACTCGAACCGGTCCGCAAGTCTCGCTCATTGGTCCACTCAATCGTGGTCAAATCATCACTGCTCAAGATGTCACCACCAGTATGGTAGACTTGCAACGCTTAAGGCGGCAAGGATTTTCCACAATAAATGCTGTTATTGGTGCAAAAGTTAAGAAAAACCTCAGAGCGGGCGAAATTATTGAGCAAAGAGATATTTGCGTTGTTTGTCGTAATGATGTCGTGACTATCAAAGCCGTCAAATCCGGCATGACCATCACCACCAAAGGTGTGGCACTTTCAGATGGATCCCACGGTGAGCAGATAAAAGTGAAAAATAGTAAATCAAGCCGTATAATTGATGGCAAAGTAACCGATATATCCGAAGTGACGGTTATTTTCTAGCGAAATGAGGCAAACGATTTTCGCCAGAAAATCAATTGAGAAATATTGCTAAAGGTCTGTGCCGCTCTGCCGATATGTTCAGTACAGGTTTTTCTATTCATAAAAAGGCTTTCTAAATGGCAGGTATCGATAATATACGATCTGGTCAGACTCTCACGACGACGACCCGAAGCGCGGCAAGAAGTGGCGACAGTTCTTCGTCAACTAATACTGCGTCGGTAAAAACGACATCCACACCGCAAGATGCTGTCTCACTAAGTTCAGCAGGCAAAGCGGTTGGAGCGATGCACAATCAAATGGTCAGCCAGCCAAGCTTTGACCAAGCGAAAGTTGCCGCAATCAAAGAAGCGATTGCTAATGGCTCTTACACTGTTGATCCTGAGAAACTCGCCGACAACATGATCAAGTTCGAAAAAGAACTTGGTGGATTGTAGTTGAGGGTTAAATGGCAGCTTTAAAAGGTTTGGTTGAGTTCCAACTGAAAAACGCCAATGATCTTTCTGAGTTATTAAAGAAAGAGCAAGTTGCTATTGCACAGCGCATCTCCAAAGATATCGAATCAATCGCGCTGCAAAAAAATACGCTCGTTACCCAGCTGCACACCACTGACGAGAGAATTGGTCGACACCCAGAAGTAGAAAGCCTGAAGACCGATCCTGAGTTAAGTGAGATGGTTGCACAAATTCGCACCCTAATTGCTGAATGTCAGCAATTAAACGACATTAATGGTATAGCGCTTCAACGCGCGCAGCTCAGCTTTAATAAGCTCAATAATTTAATGAAGCAAAGCCAAGGAAAGATGGGCATGACTTACACTGCCAAAGGTCATACGCGCAATGTTTCTACTCTCGGCACCAACCTGAAAGCTTAATTTAAATAAACAAAAAGCGGCAATCACTGCCGCTTTTTCGTTAATGAGATTAGAGTGTCACACTTTAGAATAGAGTTTGCTGGCGCTTTTCTGGTACTTGCTGTACTTCACCATAGTCACGCAGCTTATTCATTTTCTGAATATCCAAACGCAGCTCTGTTACATAGGTATCACCAACTTTATAGCTACTGACAACCTCTGCACCGCGGATCACGCCGTCCACCGCACCTGTGGTCAGTTCAGTGCCAAGACGCTGATCTTTAAGGTCAGCTCTGCCGCTAACGCGCATGCCGTAGATCTGCTCTGCCAACTCTCGATACGCATCGATTTTAGATGCACGCATAGCACGGACCTGTTTCTCTTCCGCATCACGCCCTTTTTGTTCGCTGATGCTGGCATAGCCAACCGCCGTTAACCAATCGTCCGGACGCATTTGCGTCAACGGCTGACAGCCCACCATCGCGATAGAGACGATCAATAACAATAACTTTTTCATCTCAACTCCTAAGGACGCAAAATAACGGTGTAAGGTTGACGAATAGTCGGGTCAGAGCGAATTAACACGCCGTCTTGAGTGCGAATGCTATTCAGCGTATCTAAATCTCGACCGATGCGATCTGCTGGCAAAAAGCCTTGTGCAGAGGCAACGACAATACGTGATTGCATGCCAACCACACGAGCATTAACCAGTACACCGCCCTCTTGGCGCAGCATTGTGCCAGTAAGCACATATTGAATGTCTTGCTCTTTTGCCAAGTCTTTCCAGTCACGGCTAAACGCAAAGTCACCTTGTTGTGTCACTTGGATACTGCCAGTGGTCTTATAGTCCACCACTTTGAATCCACGACGTTGAAACTGATGAATAAAGCCTTCTGATACCGAGTTACCCAGCCAGTTGGTCGCATCCATATTTTGCAAGTCAACAAACGAAGTAACCGCAATTGGCGTGCGTGCAGACACACTGGTGTTCGAAACCATTAGATCTTCCGTCATACTTTCAACAAAAAAGTCTAAGGTATGACGCGGGCTATCCATTAACAGGAATTGGCTACCCGGATACGGTTCTTTACCGTTATAAATTGGGGAGTAGGCACAGGCAGTGAGAAACAACGCCGGCACTAACGCTAACCATTTTTTCATTCTCTAATCTCCAATACATTTAGGCATTTGCATTCCATTTCTATCTCTCTTTCAAAAGTGGAACGCTCTTTGCTTTTCTAACTGTGCAAACTTTTAGAAAACCAATGCCAAAATCCGCTAAGATAATCAAAGCAAAAACTGTACCGAGTTGGTAACACATTATGAAAAAATCGATTTTCAGCCTCTTTTCAACCATTTTGCTCAGCATGACCCCTTGGGTATCACACGCGGCATGGTATGAGGTTACAGGGATGGCAACCATTGTCGCCTCTGAAGATGCAGCACGTATCCACGCGCTAGAAGACGCAATTTATAAAGCGGTGAGTTTTTCTGGCGCCGATATAGGCAGTATTGCCAATTTAAGCCCATTACTGGAACAGGGGCGTAAAGAATATCAATTTACCAACCATGAAGTGCGCTACATCTTGATAGAAGAGCAGAAAGCGTACAAAAACACCATGTTTGTTAAAGCTCGCATCGATATTTACCCATCGGCAACGGGTTGCCACGTCGATCAATACAAAAAGACCTTTTTGGTCGGCAATATTGACCTCGCCTCACCACAGCAAGCGGTAATGGGACAAATCTACAACCTAGGTGATGACTTTGCCCAAGTCATCAACCGACAGCTAGATCAAGAATCGACCAGCTTTGTTTCGGTCGGCACCACCGACTTTGAGATCAGTAAACGCTACCCTGAGCGACTAAAAATGATCGCTGAAGACACCGATGCTCAATACATTGTTGGCGGCACCATCACCGACTTGACGGCAACCATTGAGCAAAACCTACTCAAAGACGATATAATCAATCGTCAATTTGCCATGGAGCTTACAGTATTCGATGGCAAAACCGGTGCGGAAGTTTACACCCGCAACTACCGTGAGGTAGCCCGTTGGCCATTTCCTAAAACCAGCCAAGTCGATACCCGCAGCGCGCGTTTTTGGGCATCAACCTATGGCGAGATGATGCTGCGCGTCAGCCGTAACGTGATGCTCGATTTGGAATCTGAGGTTTCTTGCAAAATTACCTTGCCGGAAATCGTTGCGAAATGGGGCGATGTGATCACCATGAACTTAGGTCGCCTGCATGGTGTGCAAGAAGGCGATAAGCTACAACTATGGCATACCGGATCGTTTATCGACCAGCGCGGTCTACCGCGTAATAAAGTCACTGAGACTGATATTACGCTTACTGTTTCTCGCGTCTACGAAGGCGAAGCGGAGCTGACGGTCGACCAGCCTGAACTTGCGAATAGTATTCAGATTGGCGATGTGATGCACAAACTTATCCGCTAATAATCAATGCACTAGATGATACTTATTGAATTGAGTATCATCTATCTCCTCTGCTCCCGTGGCACAGCTGGATAGCGCGATCCCCTCCTAAGGGATAGGTCACAGGTTCGAATCCTGTCGGGAGCGCCAATTTTCTTCCTCCGTCAATTTACTCCCGCTTGCTAAACCTGAAAGTTAACGATTCTTAATCTTTCCAAAAGCCTGCCTAAAACTGGTTTTAGTATGCTAATGAGCGTCACCTTAACCGTGTAATCTCACAGCTAAAACATCAACCCAGAAGTGAACTGTTATCGTGATCACCTAAGGTTTTCCCTAAACCGTCTTGAGGCTCGCATTAGTCACGCGAGCCTCTTCTTCATTATTCATATTTTTTTTCAAGCCGTTAAGATAACCATTCGAAGGGAGTAATCGATGTGAAAATACTTGTTATTGAAGATGACTGTACCACGCGTGATTTTGTCGCCAAGGGGCTACAAGAACATGGTTACAGTGTTGATCAGGCTGAAGATGGCAAAAAAGGATTGATGATGGCACTGAGCTGCGAGTATCAGTTGGTGATCCTTGATCGAATGCTCCCTTACCTCGATGGTATGAAAGTTCTTTCCGCGATTAAGGCAACGGAAACCCAAACGCCAGTACTGATCCTCAGTGCCTTAGACAGTGTCGAAGATCGCGTCGATGGCTTGCAAGCTGGCAGCGACGACTATCTCATCAAGCCTTTTGCCTTAGCCGAGCTACTGGCGAGAGTGGACATTATTATTCGCCGAACTCACCGCACGGCAACCGCAGAGAATGTCCTTATCTATGACTGCCTCAAACTCGACTTACGTGCCCATCGCGTTCTCTGCCATAATCAAGAGCTTGCTCTTCAACCAAAAGAATTCCAATTGATTCAATATTTTATTGAGCATGCCGAACAAGTGGTTTCACGTATGCGATTATTTGAAGCGATTTGGAGCTACCATTTTGATCCCAAGACCAATGTTATTGACGTTCATGTCGCCAACCTCAGACGTAAATTAGAAGATGCCGGCTGCAATGAGCTTTTGCATACCGTAAGAGGGGCAGGTTATGTCCTTCGCCGATGATTACTCACTTACCCGCTCGTCTATTTTTAAAACTCTGGTTGGATTGTGCGTACTGATCACCGCGATAAACATCATCATGATCCGCCAGCTCTACATCGATTCCGACCACTTCCATCAACAGCGCTTAACCGCCCAACTGAATGAAGAAATACAGGAATTTACCTACGCTGCGCAGCAAAGTCCGCTTGAAGTCGAAAAGTTGTTGCGCACTAAGCAAGCCACCAATGCGCCTTTTAGTTATCGACTCATTGAGTATCTAGAGCCACTGCCCCACATTAGCTACTATCCAATTCGCTACCTACCGAGTAAAGCGACGAAAGTACGCATCAGTGACTCTCACCAACTCGAAATTGGCGTTGATGAACAGGTGCTTGCCGCTTACAAAGAAGCACTGATTCCGATTGTGTTATCCGGCATAGTCTTGCCCAGTGCCACCCTGCTGGTCGCGGCATTTTTCTTTACCGTCCTGATCCTTCGCCGACTCGAAGAGGTCAATCGCGCCATGAATCGCGTGCTGTGTGGTGAGCGAGAAGTGAAATTACCCGTCTCTCGTCAAGATGATGAGTTCGATATTCTGGCGATTCATCTTAATTACATGATTGAACAGATGGCAAAAAATGAGTCTACGCTAAAATCACTCACCACAGGTTTAGCGCATGATATGCGTACACCCATGGCTCGCCTCAAACTGCGCTTGGAAGAGATTTTAGCCAGCGAAGAACAGCTTAATGAGCAGCAAAGTCAGCAAGTCGCTGCCTGCCATGATGAACTCGAACTGCTACTCTCACTATTCAATAGCATGCTGGAAATCGCCAAGCTAAATAGCGGACAAACCAATATCGATTTTCATCTGGTTGACTTGGGTAAAATTGCTCACGATGCACGAGAGTTTGTCAGTCCTCTTGCCGAACAAAAACAGCAAACACTGCAAATTCGTGAAGACCAAACCTGTATCATTTCTGGCGATCGCTCTTTGCTGTTTCGTGCCGTGTTTAATCTGCTGGAAAACGCGGTGAAATATACCCCGCAGCACGGTCAGATCGAAATTGTGATCGATGAACTTGGCGTGGTTATCGCCGATAATGGCATTGGCATCTCGGATGAAGATAAACGTCACGTTTGCCAGCCTATGTTTCGCGCCGATAAAAGCCGCAGCGAACAAGGTAATGGACTTGGGTTATCTCTTGTTGACGCCATTGCCCATCGCCATGGAGCAAGCTTAGTGCTTAAAGACAATTCCCCTGGGTTAAGAGCGCGCCTCTACTTTAGCTAACCTTTTTCACCCACTTTGATTTGCTAACTATCGTTGGTAAATGTGCTTTGGCTAACTTAATTTGGCACAAGGTATGTGGTTCCAAAAGCCGAGTCATGAATGGACTCGGCTTTTGTTTTACTCTAAAAGTTGATTAATGACTTGGCAGCGGCACTGCACTTAAGTCTTGTGAGGCTGGGATCTGCTTCATTTGTGAGGCGATCATCTCAGCTTCCGTGCCAACAATCACTTGCAGATTGTTTTCGCCAATTTTAACCACCCCTAATGCACCAAGTGCCTTTAGCGTCGTTTCATCAGCCAGAGAGACATCTTTGAGTGACAAACGTAGACGTGTGATGCACGAATCGATACTGGTTAGATTCTCATGTCCACCCAAGGCTTTAAGATATTGAGCCGCTTTCTCACCAATACTGACATCCGCTCGTTGCTCAGCACTGACGCTTTCACGACCTGGCGTTTTCAAATCAAATTTGATGATAGCGAAGCGGAAGACAGCGTAATAAAGCACAGAGAAACACAAACCTTGCAAGATGAGCATGTACGGCTTCACGGCGAGCGGCAAGTTGAACGACAGTACAAAGTCAATCAGACCACCACTAAAGGTAAAGCCCGCAATCCACTGCATGCTTGCCGCAAGATAGAGCGATAGAGCCGTCAGTAGAGCATGAACCACATAAAGGGCTGGCGCGACAAACATAAAGGCAAATTCAATCGGTTCGGTTACCCCGGTTAGAATCGCGGTAAATGCTGAAGCACCTAAAATGCCACCGACTTTTTTCTTGTTTTCAGGCTTAGCGCAGTGATACATCGCCAAACATGCTGCAGGTAGACCATAGCCCATCACAGGGAAGAAACCACCTTGGTAAATACCGGTCACACCGAGGTCACCAGTCCCAGCCCAGAACTTAGAGATGTCACTGATACCCACTAGATCAAACAAGAACACTTGGTTAAGTGCATGGTGCAGACCGATTGGGATCAAAAGACGGTTAAAGAAGCCGTATAAGCCTGCACCTGTTGCACCTAGCTCAGAGATGGCAATACCAAAGTTAACCAGTGCGCCGTAAACCACAGGCCAGACATAAACCATCACTAAGCTAATCGCGATCGCGGCAAAAGAGGTGACAATAGGGACAAATCTGCGACCACCAAAGAAGCCAAGTACCGCTGGCAATTGAATGTTATGAAAACGGTTGTAAAGCGTTGCGGCAACGATACCAATTAAAATACCAGTAAACGCGCTCACCGCAGCTCCCGAGGCAATCACTTGCGCTTGGCTCATCTGTTCAACCGGAATTCCCGTTATCTGCGAAACTCTTGCCACATTGCCGACAATGGTTTCAATAATAAGCAGACCCAATAAGCCCGAGAGCGCCGC
This sequence comes from Vibrio rhodolitus, assembly GCF_003350325.1. Lineage (GTDB taxonomy): Bacteria > Pseudomonadota > Gammaproteobacteria > Enterobacterales > Vibrionaceae > Vibrio > Vibrio rhodolitus. The sequence continues at coordinate 24,421 of NZ_QLYZ01000027.1, forward strand.
TGCACCGTTATTATCTTTTGCTAAACCGTAAGCAACACCCACCGCAAATAGCCAAGCTTGGTTATCCATAATCCCCGCGCCCCCAGCGACCAAAATGGTCGCTAATGAGCTGTTCGCTCCCCACCCTGATGGGTCAAGCGCATAACCAAGCCCAAGCATTAAACCACCAGCAGGCAGCACGGCAATTGGCACCATAAGTGCCTTACCGATTTTTTGCATATATCCGAGTATATTCACTATTAATCCTCAATATTATTGTGACGCCAATACATTTGGCATCGAACGTTAGTTTCCTGTGCCATCGGGGAAATTTTAATAACGGCTAAATTAACGTGGGCTTGTGGTGGGATTAACGATTGTTAATGTTGCTTGGTTTTCGCCAACGCGCTTGTTTTTTCACGAGTAAGCTCAAAGTTTACTCGCCACTCGGCGGCTTTTTGTTATTTTTACAAAATGTGATTGATGCGAATTCTTGGGCAAGAAACGCTGGTTGCACTATCTTTATTGAGTAATCGCACTTTAAAAGTTAGTAACAATTGCTTACTCTTTAATTAAATAACAAATATATCAATTAAATTATGCCAAAGAGCAACTTAACGACGAATACCGGACACCGGTTTATTTCCAAAGCGAAGACTGCCTACAAAATACATATCCACACGCCAGAAGATACCGTTCTGCATCGCTCAGTCGGTTTTATCAAGCTGGGAGAGAAGCGCGGTTTGCAAAAAGCAATCAAGCTGCGTAATGAACTCGGTAGCGAGATGTGGGGAAAATTTTGGCGTCGCTTGCTAAAAGACCCTTACCTAATGACTCGCCTGCCCCACTCTCTCGAACCCAAAATCATATACAAACCTCGCCCGACCAAAGACGATCCCAAAGCCAAAGATGAATGTTACATCGCTGCGTGGCGTAATTACGATGAGCATGGCAAACTCATTTATAAGAGCGTGGTATGTTCCATTAATAAACATGGGCGTCTTGGTGCCTATAGCAAAACGAAAAAAGCCTTGTTGGAGGCGAATAAAGAGAACCTCGAAATACTCGAGTTTATGGGCAGGTTAAGTAGTATCGCGCTCAAATAGCGCGTGAAAGCAAAAGGCAAAAACGGAAGAAAAGAAAGGAAAAAGCCTTGGCGATGCCAAGGCTTGATGCGGATTACTGTTCTACTGTGTATTCAAACTCAGGAACAGAAATATCTACGCGACGGTTCTGTGCACGACCTTCGCGAGTGTCATTGCTCGCAATAGGGTTGCTCTCACCTTCACCGCTCACTGTCATGCGGCTTGGATCGATACCACGCTCAGCAAGCACATCAGCGACTGCTTGAGCGCGTTTTTCTGACAGCATTTGGTTGTATTCTGCCGCGCCAGATGAATCTGTATGGCCAACAATTGTCACTTGCGCTTGAGGGTAATCATTTAGCAGTTGCACTAACTCATCCAATTTGCCCGCACTTTCTGGTTTAAGTTGCGTGCTGTTAAGCGCAAATGTTTCTGTATCTAGCAGGGTCGCTTCAAATGTTTTGGTCATCACAACGGTCTCAACCACTTCTTCGACCATCACTTCTTCTTCAACCACTGGCTCTGGCTGAGCCTCATCGTTGCCACCGAAGCTGTAAGCAAAACCAATTGATGCAGTGTTAGCAAACGCACGAGTAACATCGTTATTGATGTCTGTTAGTGCTTGGTATTCAACGCGTACTTTACCGTTTTCAATCACGTCAAATTCAACACCTACCGCGCCAAGGAATGACTCATCACTCTTATCACCGTAGTTGACGTAGGCACCACCAAACTTACCGTATACATCTACTGCATCAGTCAAGCCAAATGTGAGTTTTGGAGCTAGAGTAAATGCATCCACGCTGTCATCGTTCAAACCAGCCGCAGTAAATTTACCTAGGTAATCCCAACCAGCTTCTAGTGCCAGGAAGTCGTTAAACTCGTAACCACCGAAAATACCACCAGATGCCGAATCGTCGTCACTACATGGCTGACTTGCCACACACTCATCATTGAGCCAAGAGTAGCCAGCTTTTGCACCTAAGTAAGGGGCTGCGTTTGCCGCGCCTGCCGCCATTGCAAACGTTGCTGAAATTGCCACTGCTAATTTTTTCATTTTACATTCCTTTATCCACTGTCTTTAATTTGTGAAACCTATACTGATCTCACCTTGCCACACATCTCATCGCTAAAGTTCACCACTTTAGCCATTGAGCCTTCACCCCAAACGCGATGAAAAGTGTTAGCTTGATCACAGTGCTATTATCCATGAAACTGCATACTTTATCTGTTTCATATCTGCAAAATAACATTACCTTACTGATTTAAAACAAAAAATTGAATAATTCGACAGCAATCAGCTTTGTGTGTGACACGAATAAACGTAGAACAAGAAACGGTAAAACGCCAAAAATACGCAGCGTAAAAAAAACCGCAGCTCAATGGCTGCGGTCTTTGTAGCTATAATTAGCAATAGACGTTATGCGTTTGCTTCGCGCTCTGCGATAAATTCTAGTGCCATCTTGATGCGAGCAACACAACGCTCTTGACCAACAAGCTGCATTACAGCGTCAACTGATGGAGATTGACCACCGCCAGTCACTGCTACACGTAGTGGCATACCGATTTTACCCATACCGATTTCTAGATCAGCACAAACATCAGCGATCATTTGGTGAAGGTTTTCAGTCGTCCATTCAGTAATTGCTTCTACTTTTACCAGTGCCGCTTCTAGTGGCTCTTTAGCAACACCGCGCAGGTGCTTCTTCGCTGCGCCAGCTTCAAACTCAGAGAAGTCTTCGTAGAAGTAACGGATTTGCTCAGCAAGCTCTACTAGCGTGTTACAACGCTCGCCGACAAGCTTGATCACTTCAGTAATCGCTGGGCCGTTGTCTTTGTTGATGCCTTGTTGATCAAGGTGCCATTGTAGGTGTTTCGCTACATACTCAGGCTCAGAGGTCTTGATGTAGTGGTTGTTCAACCAAAGTAGCTTATCAGTGTTAAATGCAGACGCTGATTTAGAGATTGCATTTAGGCTGAAGAACTCAATCATCTCTTCTTGAGAGAAGATTTCTTGGTCGCCATGAGACCAACCTAGACGCACTAGGTAGTTATTTAGTGCTTCTGGTAGGTAACCCATATCACGGTATTGCATTACAGATACCGCGCCGTGACGTTTAGACAGTTTTGCACCGTCATCGCCAAGGATCATTGCACAGTGAGCAAATGTCGGTACTGGTGCTCCTAGCGCTTCGTAAATGTTGATTTGACGAGGCGTGTTGTTGATATGGTCTTCACCACGGATTACGTGTGTGATACCCATATCCCAGTCATCAACTACTACACAGAAGTTGTATGTTGGCGCGCCATCAGTACGACGGATGATAAGATCATCCATTTGCGTGTTGCTGATTTCGATACGACCACGGATTTGGTCTTCAAATACTACGCTGCCTTCTTTCGGGTTACGGAAACGGATAACGCATGGATCGCCATCTTTTGCCGCTTCGTTCGCTGCTTTGATCTTTGGATGGTTCGCATCGTAACGCGCCATCTCTTTGTTCGCCTCTTGCTCCGCGCGGACTTCGTCTAGTAGCTCTTTAGATGCGTAACATTTGTAAGCTTTGTCTTGTGCCAGTAGCACATCAACCATTTCGTTGTAACGGTCAAAACGTTGAGTTTGGAAGTAAGGACCTTCGTTCCACTCAAGACCTAGCCATTCCATACCTTCCATGATCGCATCAACCGCTTCTTGAGAGTTACGCTCAAGATCCGTGTCTTCGATACGTAGAACGAATTCACCTTTGTTGTGTTTAGCATATAGCCAAGAATATAGTGCTGTACGAGCACCACCTACGTGAAGGTAGCCTGTTGGGCTTGGTGCAAAACGAGTTTTAACCGTCATGTAAAATACCTTGATTGTCTAAATGACTGCACTAGAGAATTTCAGTGCCAAAATTGGGCGTTATTTTATACGCAAGTGCGCCTGCGTGCTAGGGTATCGCGGTGTTTTTTGCTCACGATACTCTTCACCTTATGTCTGCTAGCTAAATTCCCCAATTTTATCTATTGACCTTACCCTTGAGGGAAGGTTTATCCTCAATCATAGTCAAAATTGAGGATTAGCGATGAACACATTCGATATACCACTACAGGGTTTAAACTGTATGGGCTGTGCACGCAAAGTGGAAAAACAGCTCAATGACCACCTTGACGTGACGATATTAGATCTTTCGCCGACTTCAATCCGTCTAGAATCAGACGCTTCCTTTCATGCCATTGCTGAGCAAATAGAATCATTAGGTTATCACGCAGGTGTACATAAACAGTTTACGCTGAGCGGGCTCAACTGTGGTAAGTGCGTCAAGAAACTCACCGACCACCTTGCCAACAACGATGCGATAAGCAATCTATCTGTGAGCAAAACCGAGCTTTCACTTTACACCTTACTCTCTGATCAGCGCATCATCGAGTTGGTTGCTGAAGTTGGCTATCAAGCCTCACTTGAGCTCGTGGATAGTGAACTTGAACAATCCGCGACGCCTGAAATCGCGCAAGACAATCATAGCTTAGCGGACAACGATGCCACTGCAACTGCCGTTAGCAGCATCAATTTGCTCATCAGCGGTATGACTTGTGCCAGTTGCGTCTCATCGGTAGAAAAAACGTTACTTGCGGTTGACGGTGTCAGCAAAGCACAAGTCAACCTTGCCGAGCAAAGTGCGATTGTGTTTACCACTGACGCCGAACTTAGTTCACAAGCGCTGCTCCAGGCAGTGGCGAAAGCTGGCTATAGCGCACAAATCATTGATGATCCGAAAACTCAGCAGCAAAAGCAGCTAGAACAACAGCAACAAATTCAAGCTCACCACAAACGCAGCGCCTGGATTGGACTCGCTGTGGGCGGACCTTTGATGGCATGGGGCGTGCTCGGCGGTAATATGATGATCCGCAATAGCAGCGATCAATGGCTTTGGGGGGTAATTGGTGTGATTTGCTTATGGCTGCTGGCAACGGCTGGTCGCAGCTTTTTCACCAACGCTTGGCTCGCACTAAAACACGGACGCGCCACCATGGACACGCTCGTTGCATTAGGCACAGGCTCGGCATGGCTGTTTTCAATGCTGATCGTGCTACTACCAAATTGGTTCCCTGTCGCGTCACGTCATGTTTATTTTGAAGCCAGCGCCATGATCATCGGTTTGATCTCGCTGGGTCACTATATTGAGGCGAAAGCCAAAGCCAACACCACTCGCTCATTACAAGCGCTGATCGACCTACAGCCAAAATCAGCAACATTAGTCACCGACAGTGGCGACCAAGAGATTGCGGTAGAACTGATTGAACAAGGGATGCATTTGCGCATTAAACCGGGTGAAAAAGTACCTGTTGATGGTCTCGTCATCGCCGGGCACTCGTACATTGATGAGTCGATGCTCACTGGTGAGCCAATGCCCGTCGATAAGCAAGTCGATAGCGAAGTCTCTGCCGGCACGCTTAACCAAGACGGCAGCTTAGTGATTCAAGCCACCAGCGTCGGGCACGATACAATGTTGGCGCGCATTATCAGTTTGGTACGCCAAGCACAGAGCAGCAAACCGGCTATCGCCAAACTTGCCGACCAAATTTCAGCGGTCTTTGTCCCCGTCGTCGTGGCAATTGCGATTGTCGCCGCATTAGTTTGGTATGCCGTCGGTCCTGATCCAAAAGCAAGTTACATGTTGGTCGTAGCAACCACGGTACTCATCATCGCTTGTCCTTGTGCTTTAGGCTTAGCAACGCCACTCTCTGTCACTGTTGGGGTGGGTAAAGCGGCTGAAATGGGTATCTTGATCCGAGATGCAGATGTGCTGCAATCGGCGAGTAAACTGGATTGTGTGGTGTTTGATAAAACAGGCACGCTGACGCAAGGCTCTCCGAGTGTCGAGCAAGTCTTTGCCGTTAATGATGATCAACTCGGCTTATTATCTCTAGCAGCCAGCTTAGAGCAACACTCCGAACACCCACTGGCGAAAGCGATTGTCGAGCAAGCCAAACTTCAAGGTGCATCGCTAGTTAGCGTCGATAATTTCGACAACATGCGCGGTCGCGGCGTACAAGCCGAATGGCAGGGGCAACAAATTTCTGTCATCTCATTACCGTATGCACAAAGCATTGGTATTGACCTCAAACCATTTGCTACAGAGCTGCAACAATGCCAAAACAATGCTTGGACAACCGTTATTGTAACTAAAGGTGACATTGCACAAGGTGTGATTGCTATTGCTGACCCAATTAAATATGATGCCGCCGCCGCAATTTCAGCACTCAAATCAATGGGCATCACACCTGTGATGTTAACAGGTGATAACCAAACTGTTGCCGACGCGATAGCTGCGCAGCTCGGTATTGAGCAGGTTATCGCTCAGGTCCTGCCTGATGAAAAAGCGAACCATATTCAAAAGCTCAAAGCGCAAGGATTAACCGTCGCCATGATTGGCGACGGGGTAAATGATGCGCCAGCTTTGGCGCTTGCCGATATTGGTATCGCGATGGGTAGCGGCAGTGACGTCGCCATCGAGAGTGCGCAAATGACACTATTGAACTCGTCACCACTGGCGGTCGTAAAAGCTATCGAGCTGTCTAAAGCGACCGTGAAAAACATGAAACAGAATTTGTTTGGAGCGTTTATTTATAATTCTCTAGGCATTCCAATTGCTGCCGGTGTTTTATATCCAGCATTTGGCTTTTTACTCAGCCCGGTAGTGGCGGGAGCAGCAATGGCGCTCTCATCAATTACTGTGGTGAGCAATGCAAACCGACTACGATTATTTGAAACGACGCATCGTTCCTAGAGGTATCTATGACTCTTAAAACTATTACTTTTGCTCTACTGATGGGTACAACAGCAAGCGCTTGGGCTGCAGATGTCATCAACCACAAATCCCCTTACTGTGGTTGCTGTACTGAGTGGACTAAGCATATGCAAGATGCAGGGTTCACAGTAGAAGAGAAGCTGCATGATGATATGAATGCAGTAAAACAGAAGCTAGGTTTAGATCTTAAACTAGCATCTTGCCACACCGCAGAAATTGGTGGCTTTGTATTTGAAGGTCATATCCCTGCAGACGATATCAAAGCCTTCCTAGCCAATCCGCCAAAGAATGCGAAAGGTCTTGCAGTACCAGGGATGCCAATGGGCTCACCAGGTATGGAATATGGCAACGAGAAAGACTCATACTCAGTCTACGCCTACAATGAGCGCGGTCAGGTATTTGAATACCGCCACTACCAAGGCAACCGCTAATAAAATCAAGCCTCGCAATTGCGAGGCTTTTTTATCTCTGTAATCTTGCCGCTTACTAGCGATGCTGATTGACTAACTCAACCATCATTTCGATGTGGAGCTGGTCCTCATTTAAGCATGGAATAAAGTTAAAGCTCTCGCCTCCATGTTCTTTGAACAATTCCTGCACTTCGCCAGAGATCTCTTCTAGCGTCTCTAAACAGTCAGCGGCGAACGCGGGTGTCATAATGTCGAGCGATTTGATGCCTTTACCCGGCAACGCTTCAATCGTCTTATCGGTATAAGGCTGTAGCCACTCTTCTCGACCAAAACGCGATTGGTAGGTCATGCTAATTTGATCGTCGCTCAGCCCAAGTTCTTGCTGTAATAATTTCGTGGTTTGCTCGCAGTGCTGAGGATAAACATCCCCATTGTCAGCATAACGCTTCGGAATGCCGTGATACGAACAGACCAAATACTCAGACTGCCCTTTCTCTTGCCAAGAGCGACGCACGCTATCTGCTAGTGCTTTAATATACAAAGGGTGATCGTGGTAATCACGAATAAAGCGATACGCTGGGATCTCAGCCATTTGCTTAAAAGCTAGCGTCAGTGCATCTGACACTGCGGCGGTGGTCGTGGCTGAATATTGTGGATAAAGCGGCAACACAATCACCTCTTCAACACCTTGCTCCACCAGACGAGTTACCCCAGATAACACACTTGGATTGCCATAAGTCATACCTAGTGCCACTGGAATGTCGAGTTGCTCGGCAAGTTTAGCGGCTTGTCTTTGTGAATAGACCATCAATGGCGAACCCTCATCCATCCACACCGATTGATAGAGTTTTGCCACCTTAGGCGCACGGATAGGTAAAATAATGCCATGTAAGACAGGACACCAAAGCCAACGCGTTGTGTCCACCACACGTTTGTCATGAAGAAATTGGCTTAAAAAGCGCTTAACTGCTGGAGCAGTCGGCTCATCAGGTGTACCTAGGTTGACCAGCAATACGCCTTGTTTTTTATTTTTGTTCATTGCATCCCATCAATTTAGTTGGCCAAGCTGTTGTTTACGCAATACCGAAAATTTTAGTTCAGTATTGGCATGACTTTTTTACTTGAGCAGAAAAGAAAAAGCGACCCTAAGGTCGCTTCTACTATAGCAATTTTTTCTCAGCGAGAGAATTAAGCTAGTGCTTTCTCGATGTCTGCACTTACTTCAGCAACTTGCTTAGTACCGTCGAATTTAAGGTACTTAGTATTGCCTGCTTCTGCTTCTTTACCGTAGTAAGAGATAAGTGGTGCAGTTTGCTCATGGTAAACGCCTAGACGAGCACGTACTGTCTCTTCTTTGTCGTCATCACGAACTACTAGGTCTTCACCTGTTACGTCGTCTTTACCTTCAACTTTAGGTGGGTTGTACACAACGTGGTAAGTACGACCTGAAGGAAGGTGAGCACGACGACCAGCCATACGCTCAACGATTACGCTGTCCGCTACATCAAACTCGATAACGTAGTCTACGTTTACGCCCATCTCTTTTAGACCATCAGCCTGAGGAATTGTGCGTGGGAAACCATCTAGTAGGAAACCTTTCTCACAGTCATCTTGAGCGATACGCTCTTTGATTAGACCAAGGATGATTTCATCCGATACTAGCTGACCAGCGTCGATTACAGCTTTAGCTTGTTTGCCAAGTTCTGTACCCGCTTTGATAGCTGCACGTAGCATGTCACCAGTAGAGATTTGTGGAATACCGTATTTTTCCATGATGAAGTTTGCTTGCGTGCCTTTACCTGCACCTGGAGCACCTAGAAGAATGATGCGCATGATTTATCCTCTTTAAGATTAGAAATTTATACCGAAGCTCACAATCCGACGACTATGTCATTGCAAACGGTAAGTTTCGGTATATCACCATCAGATTTTGGGGATCGTAAATAGATTGGCTATTCACAATAACAAGTTGCAGATTCTAACATAAATTGTCGTATCTACGACTCAAATAAGACTAAAGAATGCGATTTGCATAACCGGCATAAGTCACGTATTGCATAATTAGCTAAATCTTGATGTTTTATTTAGCTTTCAAATAAAAAGCCCGCATGATGCGAGCTTTTCACCGATTTTAACGCATTAGCCCTTAGTCAAAAGGGTGTTAATTGCGCCCAAGAATTGAGATGGATCTTGTAGTGAACCGCGCTCAGCTAACATTGCTTGGCCAAGTAGCACTTCAACCCAGCGACCAAATGCCACTTCGTCAGCTTCATCAGCCATACGTTTCACTAGCTCGTGCTCTGGGTTAATTTCTAAGATGTATTTCACTTCTGGTACCGCTTGACCGGCCGCTTCCAAAAGCTTCGCCATTTGAGTGCCCATTTCAAAGTCATCGGTCACCACAACCGCTGGAGTGGTTGCAAGCTTGAAGGTAGTGCGCACCTCTTTCACTCGGTCACCCAAGTACTCTTTAGTGCGCTCAACCACAGATTTGAACTCTTCTTCGGTCTCTTTTTGCTTCTCTTTCTCAGCTTCGTCTTCAAACTTGCTTAGATCCAGACCCGCTTTAGTGATCGATTGGAATTGCTTGCCATCAAACTCGGTTAAGTAGTTCATCAGCCACTCATCGATGCGATCAAACATCAGCACCACTTCAATGCCTTTTGCTTTGAACTGCTCCAAGTGTGGGCTGTTTTTCGCTGCCGCGTAGCTATCTGCCGTCAAGTAGTAGATCTTATCTTGACCTTCTTTCATACGTTCAACGTAAGACGCCAGGCTGATGGTCTGCTCTGAAGAGTCTACTTCTGTCGAAGCAAAGCGCAGTAGTCCCGCTACTTTCTCTTTGTTCGCGTGGTCTTCCGCCGGACCTTCTTTTAGCACCAAGCCAAACTCTTTCCAGAATGATTGGTATTTCTCTTCATCATTTTTCGCCATGCGCTCAAGCATTGTCAGCACACGTTTAGTGCAAGCATTACGCAGCGATTGAGTCACTTTATTATCTTGTAGAATTTCGCGCGATACGTTGAGTGGCAAATCATTTGAGTCAATTAAACCACGTACAAAGCGCAGGTATGACGGCATAAACTGTTCTGCGTCATCCATAATAAATACGCGCTGCACGTAAAGTTTTAGACCTGATTTATGGTCACGGTTGAACATATCCCACGGCGCTTTTGCAGGAATGTATAGCAAGCTCGTGTAATCGTTCTTACCTTCAACTCGGTTGTGACTCCACACCAGTGGATCAGCAAAGTCGTGTGATACGTGTTTGTAGAACTCTTGGTATTCTTCGTCACTGATGTCTGACTTATTACGCGTCCAAAGTGCTTGAGCTTTGTTGATTTGCTCCCACTTCTTGTTACCCGTTTCTTTGCCTTCTTCATCACGCTCAGCGGTTTGAATCGACACAGGGATTCCAATATGGTCAGAGTATTTACTGATCACATCACGCAGACGCCATTCGTTGAGGAACTCTTTACCTTCTTCGCGCATATGCAGCACGATATCGGTACCACGTGATTCTTTGCGGATATCTTCGATGGTGTATTCACCCTCACCCGCCGAGTGCCATTGCACCGCTTGATCTGCATTCAAGCCAGCCGCACGTGTACGTACTGTAACTGCGTCCGCGACAATAAATGCTGAGTAGAAGCCAACACCAAACTGACCAATCAGTTGAGAGTCTTTACTTTGGTCTTCAGATAATTTTGAGAAAAATTCAGCTGTGCCAGATTTAGCAATGGTACCCAGATGTTCAATCACATCTTCACGGCTCATACCAATGCCGTTATCTGAAATAGTTAGCGTGTTTGCCGCTTCGTCGAAAGACAGTTTAACTCCTAACTCTGCATCACCTTGGTACAGGTCAGGATTTGAAAGAGCTTGGAAACGCAGTTTGTCTGACGCATCCGAAGCATTAGAAATCAGCTCACGTAGGAAAATCTCTTTGTTCGAGTACAGTGAGTGGATCATTAAGTGAAGCAGCTGTTTGACTTCGGACTGAAAGCCGCGAGTTTCTTTATTGTGAGTGGCAGTTTCGCTCATGTTTACTCCATAACATCTATACTTATCAAACCGTTCTCATATTGAATGAAGCGGCTTGTAGAATAACTGCTAAATAACATGAGGGTGACAAATGTAAAATCAAGGTCAAGAATTATAAAAACAGTGTTTTTTTGATTTTAGATTGTCTATCCTGCCCACAGAATAAATCAATAAGGCGAGCCATTTTATAAAAATGGCAAAAACGACCTAAATCATCGCATCTGTGATGTCTGAGACCTATTTAACCGAAGGCCAATTGCATGAGTAACATAGGTACCAAATTTAACCTTGCTAATAAATTTACATTTGATCCCAACACCAACTCTCTGGTTGATATTCTCAACAACCATGAAGTGATTCGACTCGGCAGCAATGAGAGTCGTATTTTGTTGTTCCTGTCTGAAAAACCCAATCAAGTTGTCAGTCGACATGAGTTGTATGACTTTGTCTGGCGCGAACAAGGGTTTGAAGTCGACGATTCCAGCTTGACCCAAGCGATTTCCACTTTGCGTAAGCTACTCAACGACTCAACAAAATCACCTGAATTTGTTAAGACGGTTCCTAAACGCGGCTATCAACTTATCTGTAGCGTTGAGCGGACCGCGCCATTAAATAGCGGTGAGAACTTGGTTTCTTTTCAAGCAACTGAAAGCGTGGAAGAGCCGACTGCCGTTGAGCCTGAAATCAACCTTGCACAAGAGATTGAAAGAGAAGTCGAGGTTGAATCAACGCCTAGCCTTGATACAGAAACTTCACGTCCAGCCACTAAAGGGCAATGGCTAACCAAGCTCTTCTTGGGCATGGCTATTCTACTGCCTCTACTTGCCTTAACGATCAATAAACCAACCACTTCGCAGTTTCGTCAGCTAGCGGCATTTTCCGGTGTATTGGTGAAAACTCCAGAAAATCACCCTGATTTAACCCATTGGTTACCCGCTATCGAGCAATGTGTCACGCGCTACAAAAACAGTCATACCGGTGATAAATCACCTGTTGAAGTGATTGCGACAGGCGGACAAAACAATCAATTGGTACTGAACTATATCCACCAATTAACGCACTCGGGTGAGAACATTACAGTGCGTATTTTCTCCGACCAAGACAACTTTGACCACATTTGCCAATAGGAGCCTGACGATGAATCAAAAAATAGCCTTGCTACTATTGGCACTGTCAGCAAGTTTCAGTGCTTGGGTGTATTGGGGTAGCGACATTCAAGTAGAGAAAGCCATTACCTCCAAAGAGTGGCAATCAAAAATGGTCACAGTGATCACGGAAGGCATGCGTGAGGAATCGGTTGGACCACTGCGTAAAGTGGATGTGGTCTCAAACGTTAAGTACTTGCCAAATGGAACCTACATTCGCGTGGCAACCGTGCGTTTATTTGCCAACAGTGAACAAAGTGACAGCGTGATTAATATCTCCGAAAGTGGTCATTGGGAAATCAGCGATAACTACCTGCTCATTTCACCAACCGAGTTTAAAGATGTCTCATCGCCAAACAGTGCCGATTTCTCGGAGACCCAGCTGCAGTTGATTAAACAGCTATTCAAAATGGATGCCCAGCAAAGCCGCCGTATTGACATTGTTAATGAAAAAACCTTGCTTCTGACTAGCTTAAGTCACGGTTCTACGGTACTTTTCTCTAACTAGTTGTTTCAATATCGTCATGGGGAGCACAACGCTCCCCTTTTTAATGGATCTTGTTTAACCATGGAATGGATAAACGCTTTGGGGCTACTGCTTGGCTCCCTATTTGCCAATACTCTGGCATCTCTGTCTGGCGGCGGTGCTGGGCTACTGCAATTTCCTCTACTGCTATTTTTCGGTTTGCCCTTTTCGGTCGCACTAGCCACCCATAAAGTTGCCAGTGTAGCTTTAGGGCTGGGCGCGGCAGCCACACATATCAAACAGAAAAGCTTTACCTTGCAAGAGGCGCTTTATGTCACCTTTATTGGCTCAGTTGGCGTTGTAATTGGCGCGAACCTGATCCTTTACGTTCCAGCGGCTATTGCGGAAAGGTTATTGGGTGCCATGATCTTAGCGCTTGGCATCTATTCCTACGTCAAAAAACAACTTGGGCAACAGGCACAGCCTATCAACCGACACTGGCTCGGTTGGACATTGGGTTCGCTTGGCTTAATCTTTATTGGCATGATCAATGGCTCACTCACCGCAGGCTCTGGGCTACTGGTGACACTCTTTCTCGTCAGATGGTTTGGCTATAGCTATAAACAAGCGGTCGCACTCACCATGATTTGTGTTGGGCTATTTTGGAATGGCATTGGTGGCATCGCAGTGGTTCACGCCGGCGCCTCTATCTATTGGCCATGGCTGCCGATTTTACTCGCGGGTTCATTTTTAGGTGGCGCGGCTGGCGCCTATCTATCAACGCGGTTTAGCAACAAAATCATTAAACAGTGCTTTGAAATTCTGACCTTATTGGTCGGGTTCAAGTTACTGATATAAATGCATAAGGAAGAGAAAAATGCAAAAAGCAATGATTGATATCTACTACTGTCGCCAATGTAATTGGATGCTACGTTCCAGTTGGTTAACTCAAGAGCTGCTGCATACTTTTAGTGAGGAAATTGAAACCGTTTCCCTGCACCCAGATACCGGAGGGCGATTTGAAATACACTGCAACGGCAACTTAATTTGGGAACGCAAACGCGATGGCGGTTTTCCGGAAGCTAAAGTGCTAAAACAGCGTGTTCGCGATATTATCGATCCAGAGCGCGATTTAGGTCATTCAGATAAACGCTAAAAAGGCACCTAACGTGCCTTTATCAAATAAATTATCGCACCGAGTTAGGCGATCGCTTTCTCAAGCAATGTAGCACCGTCAAAACTCATCACTTTGATCATGTTGTCCGCGTACAAACCGTAGCTTGCGACAAAACCATTGCGTGGAAAGGTGATAGAGCCAGGATTAAAGATAAACTGAGCGCCATTTCTTTCCGCCAGTGGGATATGGGTATGACCGTGAACAATCACGTCGCCCTCTCTAAGCGCCGGACGTTTTTCGCTGTTGTACAAATGACCATGAGTCAAAAACAATCTCTGACCGTTTGGCAGCATTACCCAAGCGTAATCACTCATCATTGGAAAAGCGAGTAACATTTGATCTACTTCGCTGTCGCAGTTGCCGCGCACCGCAATGATACGCTCAGCATATTGGTTAAGTAATTCGGCAACCGCTGGCGGGTTGTACCCCTCAGGCACCGGGTTGCGTGGTCCGTGGTTAAGCACATCGCCAAGCAGCACTAAGGTTTCAACACCAGAGCGCTCAAACTCTTCAATCACACGCTCAGTCGCCGGCAAGCTACCATGTAGATCAGAGGCAAAAAATAGCTTCACAACAAATACTCCTCAATATTATTGAGGTCATTCTACTCAAACGACTCGATTGCGTCATCCCGAGCCATGCCATTTAGCACGATATTGTTGTAACTCACCATGCCAATTACCTTGCCACTTTCGATTACCGGTGCTCGACTTATACCAAATCGCTCAAACAAACGTGCGCAGTATTTGACTTGCAGTTCAGGCGCAACTCCCAGTGCAGGCTTAGTCATGATCTCATAAATGTTGGTTCGCTCTGGCGAGCGATTTTTCGCCAGCACTTTCTTGGCAATATCGTTCATCAATACAATACCAAACTCATCGTCAGCATCGCGCTTGTTAACCACCAGCGCTTTGACTTGATGCTCTCGAGCTATTCGAATCGCCTCTTGTACGGTACTTAAACCATCAATCATAACGTACGTCGCCGCCATCACATCACGCACGCGAACTATTGATTGTTTACTCATAACTCCTCCCCAACGACCTTAGTCAATTTCTCAACTTGGTGCGCAACGCCCACCGCATCTTCAATATCAATTTGAATCGCGATACCTTGCCCTGATTCTTGATCGAACTCGCCGACTTCACTGATTGTTTCAAGGATGTGCCGCGCAAGGTGCTCTTCTACCACAAACAGCAAGACATCTTTTTGCACCTCAAGCGTTAAGCCAAAGAACGTCCGCTTCTGATTTAAACCTTCACCTCTGGCATTATTAATAACCGTTGCACCCGTCGCTCCAGCTTGACGAGCAGCATCGAGCACTTGCTCTGTTTTACTATCTTCAACAAAGGCTAATAACAACTTAAAGCGCATTTTTTCCATCCTCATGTGGTGGTTCTTTGTTTAGCCATTGCGTTATTTGCGCATACCCCATCACAGAGATGATGGGAAATAAGCTCGCAAACGCAATCAACCCAAAACCGTCAATCATCGGGTTTCTTCCCGGTACAGTGGAGGCAAGTCCCAAGCCTAACGCAGCAACCAACGGCACTGTCACTGTCGAAGTCGTCACTCCCCCGGAATCATAAGCCAGTGGAATAATAAGCTGGGGAGCAAAAAAGGTCTGAACAACGACTATGATGTAACCAGCAATGATGTAGTAGTGAATAGGATCGCCAACCACGATACGATAGCTTCCCAAAGCGATACCAAATGCAACACCAAGTGCCACGGCAATCCGCAATCCATTGACGCCAATACTGCCCCCTGAAACTTGGTTGGCTTTAATCGCAACCGCAATCAGCGAAGGCTCTGCAATGGTGGTACTAAAGCCAATACAAAAAGCAAATAGGTACACCCAATAGTAATCAAGCCAACCCAAAACGATGCCATCGCTTAAACGAAATTGTGCGATAAAATCTGGCGCTGTGAGTTGCTTCGCCATCGCATCACCAAGAGGAAAAAGCGCCATCTCTAGTCCTAATAGAAATAGAGTCAGACCAATCACGACATAAACAAAGCCTAGCAATACCTTAGGCAGGTTAGTCACTGGACGTTTCAGGACGGCAAACTGAAAACCAAAGATGATGGTCACGATAGGGATGACATCGCCAATAGTCGCTAACAAAGTGGTAAACAAAGCGCTCAACATCATGTCATCACCATGCCGTAAACCATAACGAACATCATAGGCAGAAGAGAGGCAAAGGCTATTAAGCCAAAACCATCCGTCATTGGATTACGCCCTTTTATCGATGATGCAAGACCAACACCGAGTGCGGTCACTAAAGGTACGGTGATGGTCGAGGTCGTCACGCCTCCCGAATCATAAGCAATGCCGATAATACTTGGGGGAGCAAATCCAGTCAGAACCACCACGCCAACATTGCCACCGATAATCATAGTTTGAATTGACCAACCTTTAAGGATCCTCAGTACACCTAATACAATTGCACATCCAACCGAGAGTGCGACGGTAAAACGTAACCCGCTGGCATATTTATCTCGGCTTGATTCAGTGTTGGTGATCATCCCCCCTTCACTCGCAACTTCAGCAGCTTCTGCCGCCACAGCGGTTAGCGCTGGTTCCGCTATTGTGGTGCCAAACCCCAAACAAAATGAAAAGATCAGCAACCAAAAAAGACTGCCTTTTTGCGCAAAAGCTTGCGCCATGGTTTCACCAATCGGAAATAGCCCCATTTCCAAACCGAAGATAAAAAAAGTCAGCCCGGCAACGACTAGGAACAAACCTAGAGCAATAGAGATTAAATTAGGTAGCGGTTCTTGCAGCACAACAAGCTGAAAAAACGCAATGACGAGAATTATCGGCAATAAGTCTCGTAGACTGGTGAGCATTGCTTGTAGCAACGCAAAAACGGCGCTCGACATTGTTCACTCCATTCCTTTAGAGTTACCGCTATCTTGCCAAAGCCTTGCTTGCTAATATGTGACACTAGCTGCATCCGAACAGCAAAGTGTAACAAAATGTGTGTTATGTGATGTGCAACCACGGCATACCGCTTCCTTGCTGGTAATGCCAATCACAACGATATCATCATGATAGAAATAGACTGATCCGTTTAAGACGCTTATCGCTATAATTACTCCATACAAGGAGAGTAAAATGAAAGTATTGTTAACAGGTGGCACTGGATTTATCGGTCGAGAACTTATCAAGCATTTGACTACTTACGATGTGGTGCTGCTGACTCGTTCGCCGGAAAAAGCAAAACAACTGCTGAATCACGCCGATCTTGGCAACGTTACCTACATTTCCCATCTTAATGACTTTCATGATCTCAATGATTTTGATGCTGTTATTAACCTTGCTGGTGAACCAATCGCAGACAAACGTTGGAGCGCCGAGCAGAAGCAGCAGATATGCGATAGTCGCTGGAAACTTACCGAACAGTTAGTCGAACTAATTCACGCTAGCACTACACCACCAAATGTATTTATTAGTGGCTCTGCTGTTGGCTACTACGGCGATCAACAAGCCCATCCCTTTGATGAAAGTTTGCATGTTCATACCAACAATTTTCCCCACCATGTCTGTGCTAAATGGGAAGAAATTGCCAATCGCGCACGTTCTGAACAAACTCGCGTTTGCATTCTACGCACAGGCGTTGTTCTTGGTTGCGATGGCGGAGCGCTGGCGAAGATGTTACTACCATACAAAATGGGCGTTGGCGGCCCGATAGGTCATGGCAACCAATATATGCCATGGATTCACAAGCTTGATATGGTCCGGGGTATTATCTATCTGCTTGAAACAGAGCACGCGCATGGAGATTTTAACCTGTGTGCGCCGCACCCTGTGATGAATCGCCACTTTAGCCGCACTTTGGCGCGCACGCTAAAACGACCTCACTTCCTCTTTACCCCTAAATGGACCATAAAAATTCTGATGGGCGAAAGCTCGGTTTTACTATTCGATAGTATTCGAGCCAAACCCAAGAAGTTAACTGAACTTGGTTTTCGCTTTAGCTACTCACGACTCGAGCCTGCCTTAAAAAACCTATTACAACACCGCGAATAATCCATTACTCTAACCTTCTGTTTGAATAGCGATTAAGCCCAATTTAAAAGAAGGATTTTTATGAGCAAAGCCATACTTATTACGGGTTGTTCATCTGGTATTGGTTATGTCACTGCGCATGCTTTGCATCAGCGTGGCTATCATGTCATTGCATCATGCCGCAGTGAGCAAGATGTACTTCGCCTGCAACAGGAAGGGCTAACCAGTATTCAGCTTGATCTGAGTTCAGTAGAAAGTATTGATGCCGCGGTCGAGAAAACCATCGCCTTGACTGATGGTAAACTCTACGCACTATTCAATAATGGCGCTTACGGGCAGCCCGGCGCGTTAGAAGATCTTCCCGTTGAGGGGCTAAAAGCGCAATTTGAAACAAACTTTTTTGGCTGGCATCATCTAGTCTGTAAAGTATTGCCTTTAATGCGCCAACAAGATGAAGGGCGAATTGTACAAAACAGCTCAGTACTCGGCTTTGCGGCAATGAAATATCGCGGTGCTTATAATGCCTCCAAATTTGCCTTGGAAGGTTGGACTGATACGCTAAGGCTAGAACTGACGGGTAGCAATATTCATATCAGTTTGATCGAGCCCGGTCCGATTGAAACACGCTTTCGCGCCAATGCATTACAAGCTTTCCATCAATGGATAGAGATTGATACCAGCGTACACAAAGACGCGTATCAGCAACAGATTGCCCGCTTAGAGAAAGAATCTTCTAACAATGCCTTCGTGTTACCTGCCGAGTCATGCATCGCTCCGGTGCTCCACGCTTTAGAAGCTAAGAAACCGAAAATACGCTATCGCATTACCAAACCAACCAAAGTCTTTGCCATTCTCAAACGCATTCTTCCAACTGCGTGGCTAGATAAAATTTTGCTAAAAGCCGCATAGCGTAATATTAACGTCACAATCAATAGGCAAGATGAAAGGGTAAAGAAATATCACGCTGACTTTCAAGCGTCACTTTCGGTACCCGTACATGTCGTTGAACCAGTTAAACTGGCTATGTGTGAGTGTCGTGCTAACATTGTTTATCGTACTCTAAACACCTTCGCTTGCACTTTTGCCAATGAAAACACCACGTTAATACGTGGTGTTTTTGTTTGTGAACTTGAATTTTCCATTTGTCGACCATACTTAGTGAATAGATAAAGACATTGGCTAAGGATATGTCGCATGCAATCACCGTTCATCACTGAATTAAACCAGCAGAACTTTATGCAGGTTCTGGAAACGTCAAGACAAACACCGCTGCTGATTCATTTCTGGGCACCTGTCAGCCAAGAGAGCAGTGAAATCATTCCGCAGCTTCAACAGCTGGCGCAAAACTACAACGGTGCTATGACTCTTGCACTGCTCAACTGTGAGCAAGAGCAGTCAATTGCCGCCCAATTTGGTGTTCAAGCCCTACCAACCATTGCTCTTTTTGTTAATGGTCAGCCAGTTGATGGATTAGGTGGCCCTCAGCCAATCGAAATGATTGAGCAAATGTTAGCAAAACATCTACCAAGCCAAGAAGAAATTAACCTAAGTAAAGCACTCGAGTTGGTTGCATCCGGTCAACATGCGCAAGCCATGCCTCTATTGACTGCGCTTTCTGCAGAACTAGCCAACCGAGGCGATGTTAAGCTAGCACTGGCTGACTGCTATTTAGAAGCGCAAAACTTTGAGCAAGCAGAAGCCCTCCTGCAAGCAATTCCACTTGAGTATCAAGATAATTACTACAAAGGCTTAATTGCCAAGCTAGAGATCCACCATCAAGCAGCAAATAGCCCTGAGATACAATCGCTGGAACAGCAACGTGCCTCTGAACCAAATAACGCCAAACTGGCTCAAGAACTCGCGTTGAACTACCACCAAGTGAACCGAGATGACGAAGCTTTAGCACTGATGTGGCAATTTATTAGCCAAGACCTCAATTGCTTAGACGGTGATATGAAAAAATCATTTATGGATATCTTAAGCGCGCTTGGACAAGGTAACACTGTCGCAGCAAAATATCGTCGTCAACTTTACTCAATCCTTTATTAACAAGAAAATACGCAGTTAAAGGTCGAAATAATCGACCTTTAACTCTGCCATTTAGCGGAGCAAGTCTCACTACACCATTTGAGCTTGTACAAAGTTTAGGCAACAATGAAGACAACTTGAAAAGGAGATCTTCATGCCTATTGATACTTCACTCCCTATAGATTCAATCATCACTACCGCCATTTTCGTCATTGCTGCCATCGCTTTTGTTTTTGCCGGTGTCAAAACGGTACCGCAAGGAAACCACTGGACAGTTGAGCGTTTTGGTCGCTATACCCATACTCTTAAACCAGGACTTAACTTCATTATTCCTTTTATCGACCGAATTGGTCATAAGATCAATATGATGGAGCGAGTGCTCGATATTCCAGCACAAGAAGTTATCTCTCGCGATAATGCCAATGTCACCATTGATGCGGTTTGTTTTGTGCAGGTTATTGATGCTGCGCGAGCTGCATATGAGGTAAATGATCTGGAACATGCTATTCGCAACCTCACCTTAACCAATATCCGCACCGTGCTCGGCTCAATGGAGCTTGATGAAATGCTCAGCCAGCGCGATATGATCAACGTTAAGTTATTAGCGATCGTCGATGAAGCGACCAATCCATGGGGAGTAAAAGTCACTCGTATTGAAATCAAAGATGTACAGCCGCCCTCTGATCTAACCGCAGCGATGAATGCCCAAATGAAAGCAGAGCGTAATAAGCGCGCTGAAATCTTAGAAGCCGAAGGGGTTCGCCAAGCTGAGATCTTACGCGCAGAAGGCCAAAAGCAATCAGAAATCCTCAAAGCAGAAGGTGAAAAGCAAGCTGCCATTTTACAAGCAGAAGCACGTGAACGCGCAGCAGAAGCTGAAGCTCGCGCTACCGAAATGGTCTCTGAAGCGATAGCAAAAGGTGATATGCAAGCCGTTAATTACTTTATTGCACAAGGCTATACCGATGCGCTAAAAACCATAGGGCAAGCCGAAAATGGCAAAATCATTATGTTGCCACTTGAAGCATCTGGCTTAATGGGCTCAGTGGCAGGTATTGCCGAAATGTTTAAGCATGACAAACAATCGAGGTCATTGTGATCGAGTTTCTCAATAGTATTAACCACTGGCATTGGATCGGCTTGGGGCTTGCGCTGCTGGCAGCTGAACTATTAGGCGCAGCCGGATACCTACTATGGCTAGGAATATCGGCTCTAATCGTGGGAGTAATCCTCACTTGGCTACCGATTGGCTGGCAACTACAGTGGGTTTCCTTTGCCGTTTTTTCTTTAACTACGACATGGTTATGGTGGCGAAGACAGCTAAGTAGCGATCAAAAAAGCGATTCTAAGCGCGATCTCAATCAAAAACATAAGCAATTGATTGGTTACACGTTACGCCTAGATCAAGACCTACCAGCCGGTAAATCGCGTATAAAAATAGCTGACACCACTTGGTCAGCTTATTCTGAACTCCCCCTATTATCAGGAATGTTAGTTGAAGTCACTGATATCAAGGGTATTGTATTATTCATACAAGAAAAAAAGTAAAGCATTAGCGTAGAAAAAGCGCCTGAAAACTACCGCTTTCAGGCGTTTTTTTTGTTCACAATCTCATCAAACAAAAAAACAATAAATTTTTCGCAATAACTTCCTAAAGAAACATAAAGATAGGTTATTTATTACATAAAAATATCATTTTTTTTTGATCTTTATCAGTCTTGTTTCATACTAAAACTATCTCAGATATTTGAGATAGCTCACAAAAACAAAGGGGATTTATTATGAAAAAGATTATTGCTCTAGCTTGTACTGCGCTTGTTTCATTTTCTGTATTTGCATCACAACCAGCAAACAATTCTAACAGTAACCAAACTGCACGCGGCGAATGGGTCAACTGTGTAATGCCAGATGGCTCAAAAGACTACATCCCAAGTGGGGTATGTCGCTCAAACGGTGGTACTTTTACTAGTGACACTATCTCCCACTAAAAATTGAAAAAGCCCTTGTCAAATTACTGACAAGGGCTTTTCGAAAATTCTTATTGTGAAACTAACCACGCCAGAATAGATTTTCTCTCTACAGCTGTCGCTTCAATATACCAGTAGCTCATCATTTCCAATGCTTTAGAGCCTTCTAGCTCTGATAATTGCTGCGATTGTCTATTTTCAAATACCCAGTTAGTAAACTGTTCTCGCTCTTGTGGCGTAGCTTTCTTACTCCAGTACGAAACCATTTGGCTAGCATCACCACCAGACAACTGACCTACTTGTACAACTTGTACATTCGATGGAATAGCAACTTCTGAAGGCGCAGATGCGGGCACAATTCCTTTTGCAACGTTGTACTCTCTTAGTTCTTTTTCGTAGTCACGCCCTAAGCCTAAAATGTATGGCAACTCTTCAATAGTAAAATCAATATTATTGCCGTTCTCATCCGTGAGCTTCATTTTCGGATTTTTATTGAATTGCTCAACATGCAAAAGACGAGTGATTTGCGTATCGGGTGCTAATGTTAACTGTACATCTGCAGCATCAAAGGTAACAACAAAGGCTTCTGAATTAAATTTTTCTTTTTCACCAAAATTGTTATCAACCAATTTTGATACACGAAATACCACCTGATTAGTCCCATCTGGCAGTTTAAATTTTGGTTTAGCGAATGCCCAAAGTCCGGAAGCTTCGTTATCGACCACAAGTGGGGTTAAATTATCATTAAAACTTAGTCCAACTTCGGCCTGCGGAGCAAAGGAAGCAGTTGCAATACATATAGCTGTTAAGGTTTTCATTACCTTCATCTTTTTTCTCCTGAAAAAAACGAGCACTCTCGCGGAGTGCTCGTAAAATAAGCAGTTAGACTAACTAGCAACAGATAGATTACCAGTAGTATTCAGTACCAAACATTAGGCGAGTTTTATCACCTGAAGTTGCTTCACCGTCCATATCGTAATCACGTACATCGAAGTACAAGATAGCGCTTGGCAGCGTGTAAGCCACGCGAGCAGTGATTGCAGTATCAGAGTCATCTACACCGTTAAAGTCTGCAGATTTGCTTGATTCACCTTGATGTGCGTAGCCAGCTTTAACAAACCAGTTTTCATCGATAGTGTATTGAATAGCTGCAGAGTAGCTTTCTTGGCTGTTGCTACCACCTGCGGCATAATCAACAGATGCATCACGGTAAGCTGCGTTTACAGTGAAATCGCCTAGGAAGAAGTATGCACCAACAATCCAGTAGTCACTGCCGTCAAGCTCAAGCGTTGTAAGTTTAGTAGTATTAATGAATACATCTTTCTCTTCTGTTTCACCACGGTCATAGTAACCCGCGTGTAGAAGCATGTTGTCGTTTTGGTATGCACCTGCAAAACTTACTGTTTTTGCATCAAACGTTTCAGCAGTACCACTTAGAGTTGCGGATAGAGTAAAGCCATTCCAGTTTGCTGAATCGTAGCGAATTACGTGGTCAGCACGACCTTCATATGCAACACCAATATCAGTTGCTGAATCAAACACGCCGCCAGTACCTGGGTTAGTGTGAGCATCGACTAGGTTGTATGCTGCAACTAGTTGACGACCAAACTTGATGTTACCGAAACCTTCCCAATCAAAACCTAGGTAAGTATCACGAACACCAAGGCCACCAGAGTTAGTACCGTTGTTTGCGTTACCACCTTCCATCTGCCAAATAAAGTTTGGTGCTAGATCTTCAAATTCAACTACGCCACGGAAACCGATACGAGACTCAATATCAGCAATCATGCTGTTATCTTGGTTATCTTTGATGTCATAGATTACAGAACCAGCCGCTTGGCCGTAAAATGTAACTGCATCACCAACAACTTGTACTGCTGCATTTGCTGAACCAACTGCCGCTGCAGATGCCACTGCCGCACACACTAGAGTGCGTTTGAAAAATTTGTCCATGGAAAAAACTCCTAAAAATGGATATAGCTGTTTTATTGCCTCTTCCCTTAAGTTGGCCGCCGAAGGGAAAAGAAATTACTCGTAAAATCTCAATAGCCTTCAATGATATTTTCGATTTTAAAGTGACTGCATACACCTCGTGTATCCATGGGTACTAGACTAACTTCGCAGTAAAAAACATCAATGAGAACTTAATTTCTTTATAAAAAAATATGAGCTAAGACATACTTTTTCTAAACTAATGATCTAGATCGCAAAATGAATTTGAACTTTGGGAACTAAAGTTAAACCTTTAAATTTCAGTTACATAGAAGAAAACCCCTGAACGCATAATTGAAGTGCATCGCAAAAATAGAGTGTTAGTTAGATCACTGTGTGAATTTAGATCGCCATCACTTTTCAAAAACTGCCAAATTTGCATAAGAAAGTTAAGGTTTATTTTTCTCAAAAAAAAACACTTACCCTAAGGATAAGTGTTTTAGCTTTTTACCTACCTAAAACCAAAGAACCTAGCTCCAACGCAAGCTCTTCTTTAATAGAACAGTTACATCAAATTAATCAAATCTTGCTCAGTCTGAACTTCAATGCCTAACTCTTGTGCTTTGGCTAATTTTGACCCTGCGCTTTCACCCACAAAAAGAATATCGGTTTTTTTAGAAACACTTCCGGTTACTTTTGCCCCTAAGGCTTCTAGCGCTGCTTTCGCATCTGAGCGTGATAGTTGTGATAATGAACCAGTCAAAACCACAACTTTACCCGCTAGAGGCTGAGGGATATTTTCATCTCGCTCTTCAATTACCGGCCAGTTAATACCTTGCTCGAGCAACTCAGTTATGACTTGTTTGTTTTTATCTTGCGCAAAAAATGACGTGATATGACTCGCAACAATACCACCAATATCCTGAACCTCAACTAACTGCTCGTGAGTAGCGTTCATAACAAGCTCAAGCGATTTAAAGTGCGCCGCTAAGTTTGCCGCAGTGGCTTCGCCCACTTCTCGAATACCCAATGAATATAAAAAGCGTGGCAGTGTGGTTTGCTTTGATACTTCAAGTGCATTTACAACATTTTGTGCCGACTTCGGTCCCATACGCTCTAAAACAGTCAGTACACCAGCACTTAACTTAAATAAGTCAGCTGGAGTCTCTACCATTTCACGGTCAACCAACTGCTCAATTACCTTTTCACCTAAGCCATCAACATCAAGTGCTTTACGTGAAACAAAGTGTTTTAACGCTTCTTTACGTTGCGCCTGACAGACTAAGCCACCAGTACAACGCGCAACTGCTTCACCTTCAACTCTTTCGACAGCTGAACGACAAACTGGACACTGATCAGGGAAGATAATATCTCGTGCATTTTCCGGGCGACGGTCGGCAACCACAGAGACAACTTGAGGGATCACATCGCCTGCGCGGCGGATGATCACGCTATCGCCAATTTTAACTTGTAGTCGGGCAATTTCGTCAGCGTTGTGCAACGTAGCATTGCTTACCGTAACACCACCAACAAAAATCGGTTCCAACTTGGCAACAGGTGTAATCGCTCCAGTGCGTCCAACTTGGAACTCAACGTCGTTAAGTACCGTGATCTCTTCTTGCGCAGGAAACTTATACGCTATCGCCCAACGCGGTGCTCGAGCCACAAAACCTAAACGTTCTTGCAGGGCAATATCATCAACTTTAATCACCACACCATCGATTTCATAAGCGAGCGCATCGCGACGCTGTAAAATAGCTTGGTAGTAGTCTCTCACCTCTGCCAATGAACCAACGCGCTTTGTTTCTGGACACATAGGCAATCCCCAACCTTTCAGTTGTAAGAATCGCTCATAATGACTATTTGAAAGCTCAGCGCCTTCGACCACGCCAACGCTGTAAGCATAAAAACTGAGTGGACGAGTTGCAGTAATACGTGAATCGAGTTGACGCAAACTGCCCGCTGCGGCATTACGCGGGTTAACAAACGTCTTCTCACCTTTTTTCAGCGCCAGCTCGTTAAGTTTGTCAAAACCGGCTTTAGGCATAAAGACTTCGCCACGAACCTCAATACGCTGTGGCCAACCTTCACCACGCAGTTTTAACGGAATTGCCGCGATTGTACGTACGTTTTCAGTGATGTTTTCACCTGTTGTACCATCACCGCGAGTCGCTGCTTGCACTAAAACGCCATCAACGTAGAGAAGGCTAACCGCCAAGCCATCAAGTTTTGGTTCACAACAAAACAGATCGAACTTTGCTCCAGGCAAGCGATCAACCATTCGTTTATGAAAACTGGTTAGCTCGCTATCGTCAAACGCGTTATCAAGTGAAAGCATTGGAATTTCGTGCTGCACGGTTGCAAAACCGTCAAGAGGCTTTCCGCCAACTCGCTGGCTTGGTGAGTCGATCGTCACTAGATCAGGGTGTTGCTCTTCTAGTGCCAACAGTTCGCGCATCAAGCGATCATACTCAACATCTGGGATTTCTGGGCTGTCTTCAACGTAATAGCGCACGGCGTGGTAATGCAGTGTTTCACGCAGGTGTTCGAGTTTTTGTTGGATTTCTATCGACATATTTCACTCAATTTTCGTTAGATAAGTGGCTAATAGCGCGAGTATGAACGCGCACTCATCTCTATTCAAGGGCAAATAAAAAGGCTCCTATCAATGAGGAGCCTTAACACAATTCAATGACCCGTCCTAAATAAGGTTGACACAACCCAATCAGAAAATTGGAGAGTGTTATGAAATCAGCAGCTAGACGAACCCAACGTGACTATTCACTCGCTTTTAAATTGGATGTCGTTGACCAAGTTGAAAGAGGTGAACTGACTTATAAACAGGCTCAAGAGAAGTACGGCATACAAGGTTGTTCTACAGTATTAGTGTGGCTCCGAAAACACG
>NZ_QLYZ01000028.1 GCF_003350325.1 Vibrio rhodolitus
CCCCTCTTTGGCCCGTAGGCATCATGCGGTATTAGCCATCGTTTCCAATGGTTATCCCCCACATCAGGGCAATTTCCTAGGCATTACTCACCCGTCCGCCGCTCGCCGCCCAACAAATCCCCCGAAGGTTCAATGTTGTCGCTGCCGCTCGACTTGCATGTGTTAGGCCTGCCGCCAGCGTTCAATCTGAGCCATGATCAAACTCTTCAATTTAAGATTTTGGTGACTCAATGAATACTGAACATTACATAGTAATGTTGAATTGACTGTGCCGATACTAAGTATCGAATTGGTCACTCAGTTCATTGAAATCAAATTTGAAGCCGAAGCTTCTAATTGGATTATCATCAACGAGTGCCCACACAGATTGATAGGTTTATATTGTTAAAGAGCTTGCTTTAAGATTTTCTCTCAAAGCGGAGGTGCATTCTAACGAGATAATTGAAAGAGTCAAACACTTTTTTCAATTTATTTTCTCAGAAGCTTTCACCTCTCTGACTAACGCTGAAGCCTTGTGGCGTCTGCCCTGTCAGTGGATGCGCATTATAGGGAGCTGGATTTTTATGGCAACCCTTTTTTGCAAAAAAATCGAAAAAAGTGACCGTTCGTTTAAATTACCATCAAAACGACGAAAAAGAGGGCATTTTGCCCTCTTCAAATCAATGATTGCTTGCTATTACTATATGAAAGCATAGGCATCAGCGAACATTCTGTCACTTTTCGCCTGTTTATTTTGCGTAAACTGTTCGCGCGCTGCTCCAGCCATTTCGAAACGACCGGCAATGTAAATATCGTAGTTTTCTAGCGTTGGGAAATCTTGGTTCACCGCTTCTAGTACGTTGCCAAGTTTGCCTTGCCAATCCGCAGCTGCCTCTTCTACTACCGGTACAAAGTGAACGTTACTGTATTTAGCTGCAATTTCTTTCAACTCTGCTTTTGCGTATAACTGGCTAATATCGCGAGCACCCCAATAAAGGTAAATCGGATTTACTTTGTTTTGTGCAATGCAGTGATCGAGAATCGAGCGAACATAGCTAAACCCTGTACCACCAGCAATAAGTAAAAGCGGATTATCACTCTCTTCTCTTACCCAAGCATCACCATGAGGTGCATCAATAGTAATTGAAGAGTCCTGCGCCAATGCCGACTTCATTGCTTCAACGACTTCAAGTGCGTAAGCATTCTGTTCTGCCGCACCAATGTGAAGCTCAAGCTCGCCTTCATGGCGACATGGGCTACTCGCAATAGAAAATGGACGCTTATCTTTTTCACCCATAACAACCATCAGGTATTGACCCGCTTTAAATGGCACTGGGTTTTCAGGGTGAAGCAAAATACGGTAGGTATTAGCTGCTAACGACTCAATTGACTTTACTTTACATTGAATACTCATGGGTTCCTCTCACTTACTCTTCAAAAGTAAGGACTAAATGACTTTCTGTATGAGCTAGACAGGGAAATATCCAGCCTTGTTGTTGTTCTTGTTCGGTAAGCATAGGTTCAAGGTCATAACTAACCTCACCCGACACTTTCTTACACATGCACATCGCACATGCTCCGACCTGGCAACGATGTGGAAAGCCAATATTATTGTTGAGCGCAGCTTCCAACACCGTTTGCCCTTGTGGGACTTCAAATTCTACCTGACTTGGGAGCAAAGTAACCTTGTGTGTCATTCGATTCCCAATTGATGCCAAATTGCATCTATTTTCGCGACCAACTCAGGATCCTTCTTAATCGGAATGCCCCACTCTCTGAGTTTTTCATCGCCCAGTTTATTGGTCGCATCCCAAGCCATGCGACTTACGCCTGATTTTGACTCAGTATATAGAAGACTATCGCGCGCGGGATCCATGCGTGTGGTTACTGCCCAGATTACATCATTCCAGTCACGAATATTGACGTCATCGTCGCATACAATCACAAACTTAGGATCGACAACGTCCTCTAAACCAGACCACACCGCCTCTATTGCTTGGCGACCTTGCCCTATCGCTTGCTTATCAATAGAAAGCAGAACCATCTGCCCAGAGATAGCACCTTCAGGAAGGTAGATATCTAATAGCTGTGGAATGGTCTGTTTCAGTTCAGCAATTTTCTCGATTGGATTGGTTAGTGGCGCTTTCGGTTCATTGCGTGTCAACGCTAACTCAGCCTCCCACTTAATCGTGGCATCTAAGCCCATTTTCGAACCTAAGCCCACCACAGGTGAAGCGAAGTCCAGAGAATCGATTGGTGTGTTCTCGATCATCAAGGTATCGCGCACCGGATCCATATGTTCCGTCATCGCTTTTGTCACAGCGCGCCAATCTCGCGCATCAACCGATTCATCACACACAATAACGTACTTGGTGTACATGAACTGACGTAAGAAAGACCATACCCCCATCATCACGCGTTTAGCATGACCCGGGTATTGTTTCTTCATTGTCACGACGGCCATACGATAAGAGCAGCCTTCTGGCGGCAAGTAGAAGTCTTCAATCTCTGGGAATTGCTTTTGCAATATCGGCACAAACACTTCGTTTAATGCCACCCCCAATACTGCCGGTTCATCAGGCGGACGACCGGTATAGGTGCTGTGGTAGATTGGCTTATTACGCATCGTGATATGCGTAATAGTGAAAACGTGATGTTTTTCTTTTTCGTTATAGTAACCAGTATGGTCACCGTAAGGACCTTCATCGGCAAATTCATTCGGGTCGATATAACCTTCTAGTACAATCTCGGCACTCGCTGGTACTTCAAGATCGTTACTGACTGATTTCACCACTTCAGTACGACTGCCGCGCAGTAAGCCTGCAAACGCATATTCCGACAAAGTATCGGGTACTGGCGTAACCGCACCAAGAATCGTTGCTGGATCAGCGCCAAAAGCGACGGATACCGGGAATGGTTGACCAGGATTAGTCTCCATCCAGTCACGCAAATCGAGCGCCCCACCTCGGTGAGCCAGCCAACGCATGATGATTTTATTCTTACCCAGCTTCTGTTGACGATAGATACCTAAATTTTGGCGCTTTTTATTTGGACCTTTGGTCACGGTTAAGCCCCAAGTCAGCAAAGGCGCGACATCATCTTGCCAACAGCTCATCACTGGTATTTTATCAAGGTCAACATCGTCGCCTTGCCAGACAATTTCCTGACAAGGGGCATTGCGCAGACGTTTGGCAGGCATGTGCAGAACTTGCTTAAACAGTGGAAGTTTCTCAAGTGCGTCTTTGAAACCTTTTGGTGGCTCAGGCTCTTTTAAGTAAGCCAGTAACTTACCTACCTCACGCAACTCTTTCACTTCACTGCGTCCCATTCCCATTGCTACGCGCTCTGCAGTACCAAAGAGATTGGTTAACACCGGATAATCGTAACCAATTGGGTTTTCGAACAGTAATGCCGGACCGCCCGCACGTAGTGTGCGATCGCTGATTTCCGTCATTTCATAATGAGGGTCGGTGGGGTGAGTAATGCGTTTTAATTTGCCTTGTTGCTCTAACAGGTGAATAAAATCGCGTAAGTCCTTAAAACTCATAGCTCTTCTGCTGACTGGTTAAACTACAGGCAGTATATCAAAAAAGAGGGATCGACGATCCCTCTTTTCATTGTGGGTATTTTATCGGTGCTACTGACTTAGGACACTCAGCAAATGACGACTCTTAACGCGTTTATCACTGCTGGCTAACTCAGCCAGCCAACTAGAGTAACCTTGCTCAGCAAGTTGGCGCGCAACAAAAGGCGCATCATCATTACTGCCCATCCTCGCGATCAAAAACTCTTCAACCGCGTTGCTCATTGGTTTGATCCCGACTAACTGCTTAATCGCCAGCTCATCTAAGCTTGGGTTGCTGGCAGCTTGCATGATCTGCTCAATAGAGAATTCATCCGCCACACTACCCAGGCGTATCAACTCATTCTCACTGTAATGATTCGCCTTCATTAACCACACCAATTTATACACTGCCGGATCTTCACTGACTTGAGCAAGGCGCACCATTACCTCTGCTGGCGGTAACCACTCCACGACCGCTTTGTCAGTTAACTGAGCCGTTAAGGCTTTCAGTGCTTCGGGCGACAAGCTATCTAGCTCACGCATTAACAACTGTTCTCGCGTTTGGGTTTGATAGTCAGAGCCCGCCATTAACCATTGGCGTAAGTCGAGCTCTTGTCGCTCTGCTTGCATCACAAAATCTAAGGTTGATTGATCTTGGCGCCAACGCTTGAGTAAGCGACTGGCAATGGCAGGGTAATTAAACGCTGGCGTGGTAAATTCATAGCCATCGCCACGTTCTAATATTTGATAAGTTGGGATCATGGCTTTTTGCTGTTCAACAAAAATAGCCATCTTCGCCGTTAAGATAACGTCTTGCTGTTCGAGTTTTTGTAGCAAAAGATAACGGGCGACTTCCTGTTGCGGAAAAGCGAGTCGTTCGAGAGAGAAGTTGAGCGTATCAACATCATCTTCCATGACATACTGCAGAAATTCGGCAACCTTTGCCTGCATATGATCGCTTTGACGCCACAGCTCAACCCGCTCTGGGGTCATCTGGGTCGCCATAGCTTGAGGCACTCCTAGCGCCAAAAAGAGGGACAGGAGAAGCGACGACAACATTCCTTGTTGCATGTTAACCTCCTTGTAACATTCTCTCTCATTGTGCAGTGACAACAAAGAGAATGCAAACAAAAACGCCACCGTTAAAAACGGTGGCGTTATCGCATTGATTTAATTACTGACGACGCATTGCATCAAAGAATTCGTCGTTAGTTTTCGTCATTGCCAGCTTATCGATTAGGAATTCCATCGCATCGATTTCGCCCATTGGGTGAACAATCTTACGTAGGATCCACATCTTCTGTAGCTCATCAGTCTTAGTCAGTAGCTCTTCACGACGCGTACCTGAGCGGTTGAAATCAATCGCAGGGAAGACACGTTTTTCAGCAATCTTACGGTTTAGGTGCAGTTCCATGTTACCTGTACCTTTAAACTCTTCGTAGATTACTTCATCCATCTTAGAACCAGTATCAACTAGTGCTGTTGCGATGATCGTTAAGCTACCGCCTTCTTCTACGTTACGAGCCGCACCGAAGAAACGTTTTGGACGATGTAGAGCGTTCGCGTCCACACCACCGGTTAGTACTTTACCTGATGAAGGTACTACAGTGTTGTAGGCACGTGCTAGACGAGTAATAGAGTCAAGTAGGATAACCACATCTTTCTTGTGTTCTACTAGACGTTTTGCTTTCTCGATAACCATTTCTGCCACTTGTACGTGACGAGAAGCTGGCTCATCGAATGTCGATGCAACTACTTCACCTTTAACTAGGCGTTGCATCTCAGTAACTTCTTCTGGACGCTCGTCGATTAGAAGTACCATCAACTCACACTCAGGGTGGTTGTAAGCGATACTTTGCGCGATGTTTTGTAGCAACATGGTTTTACCCGCTTTTGGCGGAGCTACAATCAGACCACGCTGACCTTTACCAATTGGCGATGCAAGGTCTAGAACACGAGCCGTGATATCTTCGGTAGAACCGTTACCACGTTCCATCACCATACGCTCATTTGCATGTAGCGGCGTTAGGTTTTCAAACAGGATCTTATTACGTGCGTTATCTGGCTTGTCGTCGTTTACGGTGTTGACTTTTAATAGAGCAAAGTAGCGTTCGCCATCTTTTGGTGGACGAATTTTACCAGCAATAGAGTCACCAGTACGTAGGTTGAAGCGACGAATTTGGCTTGGAGAAACGTAAATATCGTCAGGACCAGCTAGGTAAGAACTGTCGGCACTACGAAGGAAACCAAAACCGTCTTGAAGAATTTCCAGTACGCCGTCACCAAAAATGTCTTCACCGCTTTTCGCGTGAGCTTTCAGGATTGCGAAGATGATGTCTTGTTTTCTTAGACGTGCCAGGTTTTCTAAACCTAAGCTTTCGCCAAGTTTAACAAGATCAGAAACAGGTCTGTTCTTCAGTTCTGTAAGATTCATTGTGGTAGATGCTTGTTTAGTCAAAATAGGATCTGTTGTTTAAGTTAGATGGAATATGGTCTCAGGATCGACCAAGAAGAGAATTCTGTTTAATTAACGTGCGATAAATTAGCACTAAATACTAGCCTAGTCTATCTTTTGTTGCCGTTCAAAAACAAAACCGTACATTGATCAAATGTACGGTCTTATTTTTACAGCGAGCTTATAGGTTAGCGTCTAAGAACTCTTTTAATTGAGTTTTAGACAGCGCACCAACTTTAGTTGCTGCTACGCTACCATCTTTGAAAAGAAGTAGCGTTGGAATACCACGAATACCAAATTTAGGTGGAGTACCTGCGTTTTGGTCGATATTCAATTTTCCGATAGTGAGTTTGCCTTCGTACTCTTCTGCGATTTCGTCCAGAATCGGCGCAATCATCTTACAAGGACCACACCACTCTGCCCAAAAATCAACAAGAACTGGGCCTGCAGCATTGATTACATCGTTATCAAAACCTTCATCAGTAAGCTGCAAAATTTTATCACTCATCTTCCACTCCACTGTGTTTTTTGGAACTGGTTGGATGATAACCAGTATTGAGATGCCCTATTGGAATGTATTTACTTTCGTATTGCAAGCTTAAGCTGATATTCTATAGCGATGAAGAAGACGCACATCACAGAGCAAAAGTTCGCCGATTTGGGGTTACATCCTCAAGTTACAAAGGGTTTGGAGCAAAAAGGGTTCGAGTTTTGTACCCCTATCCAAGCTCAGGCGCTGCCGGTCCTGCTCTCCGGCCGTGACATCGCAGGCCAGGCCCAAACGGGTACTGGTAAGACGCTTGCGTTCCTTACTGCTACTTTTAACCACTTACTGACTACACCAGAGCTAGAAGGTCGTAAGCCAACTCAGCCACGTGCCATTATTATGGCTCCGACGCGTGAATTGGCGATTCAGATCTTTAATGATGCCGAGCCGTTAATTGCCAGCACAGGTATTAAAGCTGCGCTTGCCTACGGTGGTGAGAGCTATGAGAAGCAACTGTCTAAGCTAGAGCAAGGGGTTGATATTCTGATCGGTACTACTGGTCGCATTATCGATTTCCACAAACAGCGCGTATTTAACCTTAACCATATTCAAGCGGTGGTTCTGGATGAAGCAGACCGCATGTTTGACCTTGGCTTTATTAAAGACATTCGTTTCTTGTTCCGCCGTATGCCAGAGCCAAAAGATCGTTTGAACATGCTGTTCTCTGCAACGCTTTCGTACCGTGTACAAGAGTTAGCATTTGAACACATGAACGAGCCAGAATCGGTTGTGGTTGAACCTGAACAAAAAACAGGTCACCGCATTCAAGAAGAACTGTTCTACCCTTCTAACGAAGATAAGATGGCACTACTGCAAACACTTATCGAAGAAGAATGGCCAGATCGCGCGATCATTTTTGCTAACACCAAACACGTTTGTGAATCGATTTGGGGTCACCTTGCGGCAGACAAACACCGCGTGGGTCTACTGACTGGTGATGTACCGCAGAAAAAACGTGAGCGCATCCTTGAGCAATTTACTCGTGGCGAAGTTGATCTCCTTGTTGCAACCGACGTTGCCGCTCGTGGTCTGCACATCCCGCAAGTAACACACGTATTTAACTACGACTTACCTGACGATTGCGAAGACTACGTACACCGTATCGGTCGTACCGGTCGTGCAGGTGCAAGCGGTCACTCGATTAGCTTTGCGTGTGAGCAATACGCGATTAATCTACCTGCAATCGAAGAATATATTGAACATGCGATTCCAGTTTCAGATTATGACTCTTCGGCACTGATTCAGGATTTACCTGCGCCGATCCGTCTGCGTACGCGCAACCAGCAACAACGTCGCACCAATACCGGTGGTTCACGTTCTGGTAACCGTAAACCAAATCGCTCTCGTCCACGTCAGCAAAAGGATTCTTAAGTCGTTTATGAGCCAAGTTGTTCCCTCTCCGCTTTACGCTGCTATCGACCTTGGGTCGAACAGTTTTCATATGCTCGTTGTGCGTCACATTGATGGCAGCGTTCAAACCATGGCCAAAATCAAGCGCAAGGTGCGCCTTGCTGCTGGGTTAAACGAAAACAATGCGTTGAGCCAAGAAGCCATGCAAAGGGGGTGGGACTGCTTGAGTCTATTTGCTGAACGACTGCAAGATATCCCGAAAGAAAACATTCGCATTGTCGGCACAGCAACGTTGCGCACGGCTACCAACGTGGATGTTTTCTTAACGAAAGCCAACCAAATCCTCGGTCATGATATTGAGGTAATCTGTGGCGAAGAAGAAGCGGCAACTATCTATAAAGGGGTTGCACATACCTCTGGGGGTAGCGGTCGCCGTTTAGTGGTTGATATTGGCGGCGCCAGTACGGAACTGATCATTGGTGAAGGATTTGAAGCCAAAGCTCTCACCAGTTTAAAAATGGGTTGTGTTACTTGGCTAGAGCGCCACTTTAAAGATCGCCAACTTACTGCCTCTAACTTCAACCAAGCTATTACTGCTGCCAAAGAAACGCTGCAACCAATCCTTGAGCAATACACAACGCTCGGTTGGAATGTGTGTGTCGGTGCATCTGGCACAGTACAAGCGCTGCAAGAAATCATGCTGGCACAAGGCATGGATGAAGTGATCACCCACGCTAAGCTTAAACGCCTACAAAAACAGGCGATGCTGGCTGACCATTTAGAAGAGCTTGAGATCGAAGGGCTTACCCTTGAACGCGCTTTGGTATTCCCAAGCGGTCTATCAATCTTAATTGCCATCTTCGAATTACTCGAAATTGATTCAATGACACTAGCCGGCGGCGCTTTGCGTGAAGGTCTAGTGTATGAAATGGTCGATGAGTTAAAGCAAGATGATATTCGCGCTCGCACCATTACTAGCGTGCAGACTCGTTATCAAATCGACACCCTTTATGGTGAGCAAGTGGCAGCGCTAGCTGCGCGTTTACTCGCACAATGCCAAGCAGATTGGTTAGCTGAATCACAAGCGAAAGTGCTACTGGAAACGGCTGCCAAGTTGCATGAAATCGGTTTAACCATCGATTTCAAAAAAGGCGGTGAGCACAGCGCCTATTTACTACGTAATCTGGATTTACCCGGTTATACCCGTGCGCAAAAACACTTACTTGCTGAATTAACGCGTCGTTACCGTGAACAGTTAAGCTCCCTACCCGAGCAACATGCTATCTCGGGTACCAGCGCCAAACGAGTGTTGCGCTTATTGCGTTTGGCGGTATTGCTTACCCACCGCCGCAATCCAGAATTGGAACCACAAGTTACACTGCAAACTGAAGGTGACAAGCTCAAACTGTCTATCTCTGCCGCTTGGTTAGCACAAAATCCGCTAACCGCCGCTGAGCTAGAAATTGAAGCCAACCGTCAAAGCGATATCGGCTGGCCTTTAGTCATCATCAGCCAATAAACCTCGAACAAACAAAAAGCCCGAGTCAAAAACTCGGGCTTTCTTAATCCTCACACCAAATTAGCTAACTGATTTAGTTATTCGCGCCAACGATTTTAAAATCAGGGTTAGTGGCGGTTAGCTTCTTAACTAGGTAGTTCAATAACACACCATACATAGGTACAAACAGGCCCAAGCTAATCACCAATTTAAAACCGTAATCAACTAACGCAATTTCTGTCCAGTGCTCCGCCATAAATGGATCTGGGCTTTGGTAGAAAGCGATAGCAAAGAAAGCGATGGTGTCGAGTGCATTACCAAACAAGGTTGAACACGTTGGCGCAACCCACCACTGCTTCATTTGACGCAAGCGGTTAAAGACGTGCACATCCATGATCTGACCAAGTAAATAAGCCATAAAGCTTGCAGCGGCAATACGTGCCACAAACAAGTTAAATTCACCTAAGTGAGCAAAACCTTGGAACTGCCCTTCAAAGAACAACACCGATAAACCATACGATACAGCTAGGGCTGGAAGCATCACCAAGAAAATGATTTTACGTGCCAACTGAGCACCAAAAATACGTACGGTGAGGTCAGTTGCCAAGAAAATAAATGGGAAAGTGAATGCACCCCATGTGGTGTGGAAACCCATGATGGTAAACGGAAGCTGAACTAGGTAGTTACTTGATGCAATGATGATCAGGTGAAACAGAACTAGATAGATAAGGGCGTTGCGCTGCTGCGCAGGGGTAAAGTTACTCATGCGATACCTTTTTAGTTTGGTTTGGGGGTGAGGGAACCCAAATCGAATCAACTTAGTCTTTTCAAGTGAAATTAACCAAGTGAACTCTTACCAACAATGTTAAACAAAACCGCTTAGGGCGCATCAATTGGCGTCAATAAGCAAGGCGGGCGATTATACATTAACCAAGTTGCGCTGCAAGATGGTTTTTAATCACCCAGATAATCTTAATTAGATCAGATCAAATCCAGTGCGAAATAAACCCGCCAAATACTCAAGTTCTTCTTGGTTCGATACTCCCGCTAGCGATTCAAGCCAGACACTTTCACTGTAATGTTCCGCTTTAAGGAACAACTGGCAGCCTTCAAAATCAATCAACCAAGAGTGAATATCTGCATCGCATTGTTTCTCAACAACGGTCGCCGACAAAGTTGTCAGCAGGCGTTCACCCAAGGCGGGAAAGGAATCAAAATCAAAGCTTGGCGCACGCACGATGATTCTTCCCTGCTCCGCTTGATACTCCATCAAGCCAAAATCCGTTTGCTTAACCATGGTGAGTAATATGCTCCTGAATAAGATCTAAGAATGGGTCAGCATATTTCTCTAACTTACGCTGACCGACACCATTAACAGCTAACATTTCACCGTACGAAGTCGGCAAAATTTCCGCCATATCAATCAAAGTCGCATCACTGAATACCACGTAAGGTGGTAAGCCATCTTCATCGGCAATCGACTTACGCAGCTTACGCAATTTAGCAAATAGCTTCTTATCGTAATTTTTACTGGTCAGTTTGTCGGATTTCGCGGCTCTAACTGCCGTATCTAATCTTGGCACGGCTAACTCTAAACTCATCTCGCCACGCAGCAGAGGACGCGCCTCTTCAGTTAGTTGCAATGTCGAATTACGCGTGATGTTTTGAAACAGCATCCCCTTATGGATCAATTGGCGGAAAATGCTCACCCAATAGTCATGGCTATGATCACGCCCCAAGCCATAGGTGGAGATTTTATCGTGCCCA
This sequence comes from Vibrio rhodolitus, assembly GCF_003350325.1. Lineage (GTDB taxonomy): Bacteria > Pseudomonadota > Gammaproteobacteria > Enterobacterales > Vibrionaceae > Vibrio > Vibrio rhodolitus. The sequence goes on from NZ_QLYZ01000028.1 coordinate 11,162, forward strand.
TGCTCACGTATACGAATGTTCTGCATGCCTCGCAGCACTTCAACCACGTAGCCAATGCCGAAACTTTGATTAACGCGGTAAACGCAAGAAAGCGCTTTTTGTGCCTCTTGGGTTGCATCAAAATGCTTAGGCGGATCTAAACAAATATCGCAGTTACCACACGGCTTATCACGATATTCGCCAAAATAATTTAATAGCACCTGACGACGACAAGTCTGCGCTTCGGCAAAAGCACTCATGGCATTGAGTTTATGCGCTTCCACTTGCTTTTGTGGTCCGTCGTCTTTTTCGTCGAGCATACGACGCAGCCAACCTATATCTGCCGGGTCATACAACATCATCGCTTCTGCGGGTAAACCATCACGTCCTGCACGCCCAGTCTCTTGGTAGTAAGATTCAATGTTACGCGGGATATCAAAATGCACCACAAAACGCACGTTGGGTTTATTGATCCCCATACCAAAGGCAACTGTCGCCACCACAATCTGAATATCATCGCGCTGAAACGCTTCTTGCACGTATGCACGCTCATCGGCGTCCATACCCGCATGGTAACTGGCTGCACGAATGTGGTTGTTGCACAGTTTCTCCGTCAACATCTCAACCTTCTTACGGCTACCGCAATAAATGATGCCGCAATTGCCTTTTTGTGTATCGAGGTAACGAATGATCTGCGAGACGGGTTTATGCTTTTCGAGCAAGGTATAGCGAATGTTCGGGCGGTCAAAACTGCCCAAATATTCGTGCGGCTGATTCAATTGCAGACGGCTCATAATGTCTTTGCGCGTCGCATCGTCAGCCGTTGCCGTTAATGCCATCACAGGTACATAAGGAAAATGCTGTTTAAGCTGACCAAGTGAGGCATATTCTGGTCGGAAATCATGCCCCCATTGAGAAATACAATGCGCTTCATCGACAGCGATCATACTCAGCGGCAAGCTTTCTAAACGCTCAATAAAATCACGCATTAACACGCGCTCAGGCGAGACATACACCAACTTGAGATTGCCACTGTGCATGCGGTTATAGACAGAAATCAACTCTTCTCGCGACATCGTCGAGTTGACACACTCCGCCGCAACACCATTGGCTTTAAGCTGATCGACTTGGTCTTTCATCAATGAAATCAATGGTGAAATAACTAAAGTCAGCCCGCTGCGTACTAACGCTGGAATTTGATAACAAAGCGATTTACCGCCACCGGTCGGCATGATGACTAAGCTGTCACGCCCTTCAATGGCTGATTCAATCACCTGCTCTTGCCCACTGCGAAATTTTTGATAGCCGAACACTTGCTCAAGCACATTTTGTGCAGTGATAAGCGACTGTTCGTCAGATTGGGCAAGCAATGTTGAGGTCATTGAATCTCTCTGTTTTCTCATAATGAGGTTGGGGGCACATTGTAGTGGGGAATGATGGTGAATTAAACTGCAAATGTTAGGAGAATTCTTAACCGGATCTTATACTGGCAAATCCGTTCCTATCTTATTCAAACAGTGATCTTTGTATGACAACAGAAGAAGAGCAACAACGATCGCGCCAAGGCGTTTTACTGGCTATCAGTGCCTACACCATGTGGGGAATTGCACCGATATACTTCAAAGCCTTAGGTGCTGTTCCAGCGCTAGAAATCCTAAGCCATCGTGTCATTTGGTCGTTTTTTTTGCTTGCCGCGTTACTCCATTTTGGTCGCCATTGGCGATCGGTTCGAGACATTTTTTGCGACAAACGCAAGCTAATTTATTTAACCACATCAGCGATTCTCATTGGGGTTAACTGGCTTATTTTCATTTGGGCGGTCAACGCCAACCATATGCTAGATGCCAGCTTGGGCTACTACATCAACCCACTGATTAACGTGTTGTTAGGTATGCTATTTCTCGGCGAGCGTTTACGCAAGCTGCAATGGGTTGCGGTTGCGCTAGCCGCTGCTGGCGTATTGATTCAGTTGATTGCTTTTGGCTCTGTACCGCTGGTTGCGATTGCCCTTGCCTGTACTTTTGGCTTTTACGGGCTACTGCGCAAGAAAGTGAGCGTCAATGCACAAACGGGATTATTTATTGAGACTTTGGTACTGCTACCTGCTGCGCTGATCTATGTCTTGTGGATTGCCGACTCAGCCACTTCAGACTTTACTCAGAACCCAATGAGCCTCAATCTGCTGCTGATCGCAGCGGGCGTCATCACGACCTTACCATTGCTGTGTTTTACGGGAGCTGCAACGCGTTTGAAACTCTCAACACTCGGCTTTTTCCAATACATCGGTCCAAGCTTAATGTTCCTACTTGCAGTCGCAGTATATGGCGAGGCATTCTCACTGGATAAAGCGTTAACTTTCGTCTTTATCTGGGGCGCTTTGGTGGTGTTTAGTTTTGACGGCTTACGCAATAGCCGCCGTAACAAGAAAGCCGCTCAAGCACAAAACAGCGTCAATAATCGCTAACGTCTGATCGTTTTTTACAAGACAAAGCAAACCTTCAACGATAAGCTTGGTGATAATTTCACCAAGCTTTTTTATTATGGAACACGCCAATTATCGCAATACCATCAATGAATCGATCAATTTGATTGATGCGCGCTACCAGCATTTTAGCTTTCAGCGCCACTATCATCTCGATTTTCATATTGGTTTGATAACGCAAGGCGAACAGAAGTTTCATCACCAAGGCACTGCCCATCACGTAGGACAAGGACAAGTAGTGATCATGCAGCCTGACGAGCTACATGATGGTCATTCGGTATTGGACAGTGGCTACCACACCAAAGTTTTTTCTCTTGATCCACACTGGTTCTCAGATCTGGCGAGTGATAAAGAGGACAAACAGATTGTGACCTTCCGCCAATCCGTGCTCAGTGATCCGGCGATATTCAAGCAGCTTTACCAACTCCATCAGTTGCTCGCCAGCGACAACCTCAGCCAACTCGCCAAAGATTGCCTACCGCTGGAAGGGTTTGAACAGCTGTTCAAACACTACGGCTATGGTCAGCCTCTGCAAGTACAAAAATTAGGTACACAATCCACCGAGATTCTTAAAGAGTTTATTTGGCAGCATATCGACCAACCAATTAGGCTCGAACAACTGGCGACTCTGTGCGAATTGACCCCAACTCAGTTTCAACGCCATTTCAAAGCCCAAATGGGGATTACGCCATACGCATGGCTAACTCGCCTGCGTCTCGAATACGCGATGAAATTGCTGCGTGAAGGTCAAAGCGCCACTCAGGTCGCTCACCACGTTGGTTTCTACGACCACGCCCACTTTACGAAAGCTTTTAAAACTAATTTCGGCGTCACCCCCAAGCAAGTCGCTCCGTAGTATCTCGCAAAAGCAGTGATCATAATTTACAAGCTTTGCTTGCTGTAACGCCCGATAATAACCCCATCTCTATTTACTTAATCAAACAGCAACGCACGTTGCTGATATAGAAATGTTGTTATGAACGAAATTACTATTCTTGCTACCTTGGCGTCGGTTCACTGGATCGCCTTAATGAGTCCCGGTCCTGACTTTGCTTTAGTGGTACAAAACACCACTCGCTATGGTCGCCAAACCGGTCTGTATATCGCACTTGGCCTCTCGTTCGGCATTCTGCTGCATTCCATCTTTAGCCTGACGGGGGTTAGTTATCTGGTCCAGCAACATCCTGGCTTGTTTGCGATTGTGCAATTGTTGGGCGGAAGTTACTTACTTTACTTAGGCTTTGGCGCTTTATATGGGTTATGGCAAAGCCGAAATGCCCCACAAGGCGAACCCAACGATCTCGCGACATCTGGTCATTACCTGTTAGCCAGCAAACGCCAAGCGTTTTCACGCGGTTTTGCCACCAATATTCTTAATCCTAAAGCGCTAGTGTTTTTTGTCAGCCTAATGTCGAGCTTAGTGCCTGCTGGTATGTCTTGGGGTGGAAAAGGTATCGCACTAGTAATTTTGTGGGGATTGTCATTGGTATGGTTTTCTCTTCTTGCTTGGCTACTTTCCAGCTCTAGACTGCAAAAGAAAATGCAAAATGCAGCCAAATATATCGATGCTGCGTGCGGAATTATGTTCTCAGTGATTGGTTTTACTATTTTATTTAGCTCTATAGCAGATATCACCACCTTGCTAATCGGATAGTCGATCATCGATCTGCCCGCATCCTTGTGCGAGATCTCTTACAAAAGGATGCGGATATATCGGATCGTTGCGCAGAAAAGAGAAGAGAGCAATTTTTAAGTCATTGTAATTATTAGTATTGATTTATATTTGAACAGTTATTAAGAAAAATAAGCGATTTAGCTAGATTGTTCTAAAGTGAGAAAGACGTAATATTAACCCTGTCGGAAGGATACTGACACGGAACAGGAAATTACCAAGGATTAGGTAATCTTCAGGAAGAAGATACGGTTATTCAGGATGAATAGTCGGCATGGAAAGCAAATTGGACATTGAACGGACGCAATAGTGACTAGGATGGTTGCTACTAAGGATGGGAAATGGACACCTCTGGACGAGGCAAGGACTGAACATCAGGATGATGTCATGGACACCGCTCAGGGACCAAGTGATGAGAGCTAACGAGGATTGTTAGCAGACCAGGATAAGGTCAAGGACACCGCTAGGACGGCGACGAAAGGATTATGCTGAAGGAATACAGCACACTATCATGGATTTGATGCATGGAGCACTTTTAGTAGCCGGATTGCTGCGAGTAAGACTATAACCCCGATGGGCCTTGGCCCTCGGGGTTTTTCTTTTTCTTCTACCTGCCTATTTCTTGCTGCTGCGTTGTTGGCTGCTTTCGCTCTTCCCATCACATAGCAAACTATGCTCAGGGATGTCGTTCAATTGCCGCCTAGCATCAGCTGCAAATAGATTGGTAGGTACGGTTTTGCTCAGGGGATTCACTTATTTATCGCCTTGCTAAAATCCCCTCTACTTTGAAGTGTCACGTTCTAAGACGAGAATAATCGACAAAATTACCTACAAATAAATTAGTAGGCAGCACATCGAATTTTACAGTAGAGCACTACTCAAGCTCCCTATTCGGAATAGCCATCTTTTGCCACAAACCATTGCTCAATACGACCAGCTAAATCTGTACAGCTAAAAAGTTTTTAGCTCTAGATAAGCGAATTAGAGCAGTTAAGATTGAATAGACTAAATGAATTAATAACAATAAGTTAATTAACACCCAATGCTTGGTGTACAGCTTTTTGAGCTTTTGAACACCCATAGGCCAAATACTAAAAAAGCGTGCCGAAGCACGCCTTTTTAATTCAATCATGTCTGCTAATTAGAGTTTTTCTAATCGAGCATAAGCGGTGACTAACCACTTAATGCCTTCACCATTGAAGGCGACTTGCACACGGCTTTGTGGACCACTGCCTTCAAAATTAATGATGGTACCTTCACCAAATTTCGGGTGTAGCACGCGAGAGCCTAGGCTAAAACCTGTTTCGTTGAAGTTCTCTTTCACCACAGTTTGGCTAAAGCGACCAGAGCTAGTTGGGCGGCTCACTTGCGCTTTCATACGCACTTCATCTAAGCAACTTTCTGGCAACTCTTTAATAAAGCGTGACGGTTTATGGTACTTATCTTGGCCATACAAACGGCGCATCTCAGCGTAAGTGATGTAGAGTTTTTCCATCGCACGAGTCATGCCTACATAGCAAAGACGGCGCTCCTCTTCCAAACGACCTGCCTCTTCTGCTGACATTTGGCTTGGGAACATCCCCTCTTCGACGCCAACCATAAACACCATTGGGAACTCTAGACCTTTTGCACTGTGTAGCGTCATTAGCTGCACCGCATCTTCAAACTCATCCGCCTGACCTTCACCGGCTTCTAATGCAGCATGAGTTAAGAAAGCAGTGAGTTCACTCATCTCGTCCGCTTCTTCAGGTTTTTCGAACTGGCGCGTTGCTGTTACCAATTCTTCCAAGTTCTCAATACGCGCTTTAGACTTTTCGCCTTTCTCTTGTTCATACATTGCAAACAAGCCCGAGTATTTGATCACATGGTCAGTTTGTTGATGCATTGGCATTTCACAAGTGTCATCTTCCAGTGCATTGATCAACTCAATAAAGCGGCTTAGTGCACCAGCAGCACGCCCTGTCAGAACTTGCTCATCAATCAGAGCGATACTGGCTTCCCATAAGGTACAACCACGATCACGCGCAGCAAATCGAACCGTCTCTAAGGTTTTATCACCCAAACCGCGCGTCGGTGTATTCACAATACGCTCAAACGCCGCATCATTATCACGGTTATTAATCAGGCGCATATAACCTAATGCGTCACGGATTTCTTGGCGTTCGAAGAATCGCATCCCGCCATAAATTCGGTACGGTAGACCCGCTTGCAGCAAGGCTTCTTCCAGCACACGTGACTGGGCGTTATTACGGTACAGCATTGCCGTATCGTTCAGCGCTCCACCTTTGTCTTGCCACTCTTTTACCTTACCAACTGCAAAGCGCGCTTCATCTAACTCGTTATAAGCGGCATAAACAGAAATCGGCTCACCAACATTGCCGTCAGTCCATAGCTCTTTACCCATACGCTCAGTGTTGTTAGCGATCAGAGTGTTCGAGGCTTCTAGAATGGTTTTGGTCGAACGGTAGTTTTGCTCCAAACGAATGGTATTTACACTTGGAAACTCAAGGGTGAATTTTTCAATATTCTCAATTTTCGCCCCGCGCCAACCGTAGATAGATTGGTCATCATCACCAACGATCATCACGCGCGTATCTGGACCTGCCATCATGCGTAGCCAAGCGTATTGGATATTGTTGGTATCTTGAAATTCGTCGACCAAAATATGCTTAAAGCGCGCTTGGTAGTGTTCACGAATTGCCGTCTTATCACGTAATAACTCGTGAGTTCGTAGCAAGATCTCAGCAAAATCGACTAAGCCAGCACGATCGCACGCTTCCTGATAAGCACTATAAAGCTGCAAATAGGTCTTGGTCACAGGATCATGATAAGCATCAATGTGCTGCGGACGCAGACCTTCATCTTTCTTGCCGTTAATCCACCAGCAAACTTGGCGAGGTGGCCACTGCTTTTCATCCAAGTTTTGCGCTTTGATCAAACGCTTGAGCAAGCGCTGCTGATCATCGCTATCAATGATTTGGAAATCTTCCGGTAGCTTAGCGTCTAGATAGTGAGCACGCAGAATACGATGGCAGATACCATGGAAAGTACCATTCCACATGCCCGATGCACTGCCCATCATCAACTCTTCGATACGCCCGCGCATTTCCGCTGCAGCTTTGTTGGTAAAGGTTACCGACATAATCGAGAACGGCGACGCTTGCTCAACAGACATCAGCCAAGCAATTCGGTGAACAAGCACACGAGTTTTACCACTCCCTGCTCCAGCAAGAACAAGCAGGTTTTCAATTGGAGCTGCAACGGCTTCACGCTGTTTATCGTTTAGACCGTCGAGAAGTAAAGAGGGATCCATCATGGCTAAGCTACTGGTTATTTATACATAAAAGTTGATTATAACCTAAACAGCTAGGTGATATGAGCAGAAAACCGAGAAATTTTTTCCATTTTTTTATTGCTTATCCATCAAACAATTAGATAACAATTTTGCATCATTTTTCTGGCAAAAATAAATTTTATGAAAGTTTTCTGGCTGCTTTTCTATCCTATTAGGTGAGCAAACTGTTGAACAGTCTGCCAAATTTAATCAAGGAAATCAGTCTGAGGAATCTACTATGAAAAAGTCTAATCTAGCTGTAACTGCTGCAATCACAGGTCTATTGGCTATGGGTACGCTAACGGCAGCACCAGCGGTCGCTGCTGACAAAGAGAAATGCTATGGCGTGTCTAAAGCCGGTAAAAATGACTGCGCAACCAAAACCAGTTCATGTGCTGGTACCGCTAAAGAAGATGGTCAGAAAGATGCATTCGTTGTAGTTCCTAAAGGCCTATGCGACAAGCTGGTTGGCGGTAGCACAGAGTCAGCTTAAGTCTTGTATGACGCGCTGAGCTCAACGGCGCGTCATCTCTTTCACGCCATTTTTGCTAGGGATCAACCGTGACGACGACACACTTTCACCCATCAATCGGAGTTGGATTACGCTCACCACATATCGACTATTTTTTGACTGAGCCTACGCAACTCTCTTGGCTCGAGATCCACAGTGAAAACTATTTTAAGCCAGATTCAATTGCTCGCCAGCAACTGCGCCAAATCCGCAATAATTACCAAATCAGCTGTCATGGTATTGGTTTATCACTTGGTAGCGTTGAACGAGTGAATCCGCTGCACATTAAACAGCTATGTCATTTAGTCGATGAAATCGAACCTATCTTAATCTCTGATCATTTAAGTTGGAGTGAAAATGGCGGGCACTATTTTAACGACCTACTCCCTCTTCCCTATACGGAGGAAGCCTTAAGCGTGTTTTGTCGCAATGTGCTGGAAGTGCAAGACGCACTTAAGCGCCCACTGCTAGTAGAGAACCCATCGAGCTATGTAAAATTCACCCACTCCACCATTACTGAATGGGAGTTTCTCGCTGAAGTGCAACGCAGAACTGATTGCCGCTTGCTGCTCGATTTTAACAATATTTATGTCTCCGCCTTCAATCATGGCTTTAGCTGCGAAACTTACCTCAACGGCATACCAAGCCATGCGGTCGATGAAATTCATTTGGCAGGTTTTACCGTTAAACAACTAGAGAAAGGCGAGATTTGGATTGATACCCACAGCCGCCCTGTCAGTGATGAGGTTTGGCAACTATTTCAAAATTGGATTCACCACAATGGTCCACGACACACACTCATTGAGTGGGATTTAGATATTCCAACGCCAGAGGTATTGCTCGGCGAGGCTCGTAAAGCGAGCCAAATCCTAATTGGTTGTGAGACAAAAGAGTCATTCAAGGAGGCGCTATGAAGCTTGCTGAGCTGCAACATCAATTTGCTAGCGCCTTACACTACCAAGCGAAAGGTGAAGAGTGCCAAATTGTCAGTGACCACTTTAGTGCAGACGAGCGCATGCAGATCTACCGCAATAACTTCGTGATGAGCTTAAGCGAAGTTTTGGAGGCAACGTATCCTATGGTGAAGGCACTATTAGGAGAAGAATGCTTCGCGCAAATCGCGCGCCATCATGTGCTTAATTACCCTTTGACCAGTGGCGACGTTACCCATTATGGCGAACATTTTGACCAGTCACTCAACACTTTTCCTACGGTGATCCAAGCCGCTCCTTATATCGGAGACGTGGCTCGTTTTGAATGGGGATTGGATTTAACACAACAAAGGTTTTCGCGCCAACCGCTCGGCAGCCACACTCTCGACCAACTTGCCACATTACCTGTCGAGCAGCATGGTCAAATTCGCTTTCAGCTCTATCCAGATGTCGTGTTATTTACTAGCGCCTATGCCACTTTTGCTCTCTATCAAGCGATTTTCCACAACCCAGATGAGCTTGCCAAGCTGGATATTCAACGTCCACAACAAGGTGTATGTGCTTGCAATCAAGCAGGAGAATCCTGGAATCTTGCGGTTGAAGAAGAGGTCTATCAACTGCTTACCAGCATCGCTAAAGGGTTCACCTTACAAGAAATCGACCCCGTTTATCTCACCGCCCTCAATCAACTGATTGAACTCAATTTGATTGCTGGATTTTCCTTATCCCAACAATCAAACCCAAGTTAAGGAGAACACCATGACCACCAAAACCATGCTTGAGACCTATGATGATCTGATCGGCAAATTGCAATGTGTGTTCGTTCCACTCCTGTTACTGTTTTGCCGTTTGTGGGTCGCTTGGGTGTTTTTTAATTCCGGTCTGATCAAAATCAGCTCATGGGATAGCACCCTCTACCTGTTTGAGTTGGAATACCAAGTGCCACTGTTGCCTTGGGAATTAGCCGCGTATATGGGCACTGCCGCCGAGCTTATCCTGCCCGTATTTCTCGCATTCGGCTTACTCACTCGCCCAATGGCAGCCATCTTGTTTGTCTTCAATATTATCGCAGTGGTCTCTTACCCATTACTGTGGGAAAAAGGCTTCTATGACCACCAGCTGTGGGGCTTGATGATCTTAATTGTCATCGTTTGGGGACCCGGTCCAATATCCCTCGATAAACTGCTTAAAGCTAAGTTGCAAAACTAACCCCCTACCCTCCATATACAAAAAAGCCTTCCAATCGGAAGGCTTTAATATTTCTAATCAATCTAATTCAACACTAAGCCAAACTAATTGGCGTTGTAGCTAGGCGTCCAAGAAGCAAAGCCTCACTAAACCTGGCAATTCTCACAGCAGTTGAGAGTTTCTGCTAGGCAGCAAAGTTTCACTGTCTAGGAGCATAGAAAACCATTCTTTTAAGAACAGTGACTAGAAGTGAAACTGCTTCACACTGACTTGGCAAACCAATTGCCAAGCCAAACTAGTTGGCGTTGTAGCTAGGCGTCCAAGGAGCAAAGCCTCTGAACATAGACAAACTATGTGATGAGGTTTGCGAGCGCAGGACAACAACGCTACAGCGCCAAATAGGCAGGGTTAGGCTAGGATACCTGAATGACGTAACAAAGCATCAATCTCCGGCTCTCTGCCACGGAAACGCTTAAACAGCTCCATCGGCTCTTCACTGCCACCCATCTCTAGGATGTTATTGAGGAAGCTTTGTCCAGTCTCTTTGTTAAAGATACCTTCCTCTTCAAAGCGTGAGAACGCATCTGAAGAAAGCACTTCTGCCCATAGGTAGCTGTAGTAACCTGCGCTGTAACCACCTGCAAAAATATGGCTAAAGCTGTGCGAGAAACGGTTCCACTCTAGACCTGGTAGTACGGCAACTTTCGACTTCACTTCAGCTAACGTTTCTAGCACGCGTGGACCTACTTCTGGGTCATATTCTGTGTGTAGCGTGAAATCAAACAAGCCAAACTCTAACTGACGCAGAATAAACATCGCCGATTGGAAGTTCTTCGCCGCGAGCATTTTATCGAGCATCTCTTTTGGTAGTGGCTCACCGGTCTCATAGTGACCAGAGATAAACGCTAGCGCTTCTTCTTCCCAGCACCAGTTTTCTAGGAACTGACTTGGTAGCTCTACCGCATCCCATGGTACGCCATTGATACCTGACACTGCACCAGTATTCACTTGCGTTAGCATATGGTGGATACCATGACCAAACTCGTGGAATAGCGTCACTAACTCATCATGAGTAAAGAGCGCTGGCTTATCACCGACCGGTTTATTGAAGTTACAGGTTAGGTACGCCACTGGGGTCTGTAGTTCACCATCCAGTGTGATACGGCGACCACGGCAGTCATCCATCCAAGCACCGCCACGTTTGTGCTCGCGCGCGTACAAATCAAGATAGAAGCTACCACGCAGTGTCTTCTCACTATCGAAGATATCGAAGAAACGCACTGACTCATGCCAAGTATCAACCCCTTGACGCTCGGTCACTGTCATACCGAAGACGCGGTTCAATACTTCAAACAGACCACTCACGGCTTTCTGCTCTGGGAAGTATGGACGCAGCTCTTCATCAGAAATTTGGAATAAGTGCTGCTTCTGTTTTTCGCTGTAGTAAGCAATATCCCAAAGGTTGAGCTCAGAGACACCAAATTCACTTTGAGCAAATTGACGCAACTCTTCCACTTCGCGCTCACCTTGCGGTTTTGCTTTGGTGGCTAAGTCATTGAGGAAGCCCAGTACCTGCTCTGGCGTTTCCGCCATTTTGGTTGCCAGTGATTTTTCACTGTAAGTGCCAAAGCCGAGCATACGTGCAATTTCATGACGCAGTTTCAGCTTCTCGGCGATGATTTCACTGTTGTCCCATTTACCTGCGTTTGGACCACGATCAGACGCGCGCGTTACGTACGCTTCGTACAACTCTTGGCGCAGCGCTTGATTATCACAGTAAGTCATCACGGGCAGATAAGATGGAATATCTAATGTCAGTAGGTAGCCATCAAGCTCTTTCGCTTGCGCGGCGGCTTGCGCTGCAGCGAGTGCAGACTCTGGCATACCCGCTAACGCTTTCTCGTCTGTAATGTGCTTAGTCCAACCCATGGTTGCATCGAGCACATTGTTAGAGAATTGCGAGCCGAGCTCAGACATACGTTTGCTGATCTCGCCGTAACGACGCTGCTCTTCAGCTGGTAAACCAATACCCGACAATTCAAAGTCACGCAGTGAATCGGTAATGGTTTTTTGCTGCGCTTGGCTTAATGTAGCAAAGGCATCGCTACTCTTGATCGCTTTGTAAGCATCAAACAAACCTTTGTGCTGACCAACCCAAGTACCGTACTCAGACAGAATTGGTAGGCAGCTTTCGTACGCTTCGCGCAACTCATCGCTGTTCACCACTGAGTTCATATGGCTCACTGGTGACCAAATGCGGCTTAGGCGATCATCCATCTCTTCAATTGGCGCAACAACAGACTCCCAAGTTGGCTCACTAGCGTTTGCCATTACTTGCTCAATCTTGTCACGGCAATCGCTAATCGCTTGCTCGACTGCAGGCTTGATATGCTCAGGTTTGATCTGAGAGAAAGGCGGTAAGTCGGTAAAGGTAAGAAGCGGATTAGACATAATGCATTCCTTATGTTTGCACAAAGCGAACTGACGAGTTCGTTTGAAATTTAATAATCACGTCTATGTTAAATATAGGTAAGTTAAGTGATTTTCAATAGTCATCTCGATGATTATGCTCACAAGCCCTGCGAAATAAAGGCGCTGGCTAAGTAAAAAACCGGCTTAGGTCGATTCGCCAATACTGCCCCTCTCACTGAGTTAGGTATATACTAAGCGCAATTGTTAATCCTAAGATCATGGTCAAAAGACCGTTTCGAGAGTGTCCCTTGCTGAGTTATCGTCACAGTTTTCACGCTGGCAACCATGCCGATGTTGTTAAGCACATTGTGCAAAGCCTTATCCTTGATGCCTTAAAGCAAAAAGATAAGCCTTTTGTTTACCACGATACCCACTCGGGTGTGGGTCGCTATGACCTAACCCACGAATGGTCAGAAAAAACCGGCGAATACAAACAAGGTATCGCACGTATTTGGGACAACCCAAATATCCCTGAAGATATCAAAAGCTACATTGAGTCGATCAAAACCCTCAATAACGGTGAAACTCTGCGTTACTACCCAGGCTCACCACGTGTAGCGCGTGCGCAAATCCGCCCACAAGACCGTATGGTGTTAACCGAGCTTCACCCGAGTGATCACCCACTACTTGAACAAGAGTTCGAACGCGATCGCCAAGTCAGCATATACAAAGAAGATGGCTTTAAGCGTCTTAAGGCAAGCTTGCCACCACAAGAACGCCGCGGTTTAGTGCTGATTGATCCACCGTATGAGCTCGCGAAAGAGTATCGCGATGTGGTTCAAGCGATTTATCAAAGTCATAAACGCTGGGCAACAGGTATTTACGCAATTTGGTACCCAGTGGTGAATCGCTGTGATATCGAAGATATGATTGAAGGCTTAGAAGGGCTTGGCATTCGCAAGATCCTGCAAATTGAACTGGGCGTATCTCCGGATACCAATGAGCGTGGCATGACGGCATCGGGCATGATTGTAATTAACCCACCTTGGAAGCTAGAGAGCCAAATGCAAGAAATCTTGCCATTCCTGCAAGAAGCGATTGCACCGGCAACAGGTCACTGGAAAGTCGACTGGATTGTGCCGGAATAATCCCATTATCTTTAGAACGCAGCGACTCTTTTCGCTGCGTTTTTTTATCCGCTTATTCCCCTTTATATGACTCTCATCGCTATTTGTCATAAGCAATATCACTTTTTCCCATTTAGCAAATTGCTAGACTCGATTTATGATAGCAACATAGGATGGATAGCAGTTGATATGGTGATGTTGAGTTTATAACCCACCACCCCAATGTAACTGTTGTCAGACAAAATTAATAAGCTCTTGGAGAAAGTAATGGCGACTCATTTTGACTATATCTGTATCGGCGGCGGCAGCGGCGGCATCGCATCAGCAAACCGTGCAGCAATGTATGGCGCTAAGGTAGCTCTGATTGAAGCAAAAGACCTTGGCGGTACGTGTGTAAACGTAGGTTGTGTACCAAAGAAAGTGATGTGGCATGGCGCGCAAATCGCTGAAGCGATGAACCTATACGCTCCAGATTACGGTTTTGATGTAGACGTAAAAGGCTTCGACTGGGGCAAACTGGTGGAAAGCCGTCAGGCTTACATTGGTCGTATCCACCAATCTTATGACCGTGTGCTTGGCAACAACAAAGTAAACGTTATCAAAGGTTTTGCTAAGTTTGTTGATGAGAAAACAGTCGAAGTGGATGGCGAGCTATACACGGCTGATCACATCCTTATCGCAGTCGGTGGTCGTCCTACGATTCCAAACATCCCAGGCGCGGAATACGGCATTGATTCAAACGGTTTCTTTGACCTAGCAAAGCAACCAAACCGCGTTGCTGTGGTTGGTGCAGGTTACATCGCAGTTGAGATTGCGGGTGTACTGAGTGCACTTGGCACTGATACGCACCTATTCTGCCGTAAAGAATCACCACTACGTAGTTTTGATCCAATGATCATCGAAACATTGGTAGAAGTGATGAACGCAGAAGGTCCAACGCTGCATACCCACTCTGTACCAAAAGAAGTGGTTAAAGAAGCGGACGGCAGCCTAACGCTGCATCTAGAAAACGGTGAGAGCCAAAATGTTGACCAGCTCATTTGGGCAATTGGTCGTCACCCTGCAACCGATGCGATCAACCTAAGCGCGACGGGTGTAGCAATCAACGAACGTGGCTACATCAAAGTAGATGAGTATCAAGCAACCAACGTACCTGGCATCTACTGTGTTGGTGACATAATGGAAGGCGGTATCGAACTTACACCGGTTGCAGTTAAAGCGGGTCGTCAGCTTTCTGAGCGTCTATTCAACAACAAGCCAAACGCAAAAATGGACTACGCGCTAGTCCCAACAGTGGTATTCAGCCACCCACCGATTGGCACCATTGGTCTAACGGAACCTGAAGCGATTGCTCAATACGGCGAAGAGAACGTTAAGGTTTACACCTCTGGCTTTACCGCTATGTACACCGCAGTAACCCAACACCGTCAACCATGCAAAATGAAACTTGTGTGTGCTGGCGAAGATGAAAAAGTTGTCGGTCTGCACGGTATTGGCTTTGCAGTGGATGAGATGATCCAAGGCTTTGGCGTTGCAATGAAGATGGGCGCAACCAAAGCAGATTTCGACTCAGTAGTCGCTATCCACCCAACGGGTTCAGAAGAATTCGTTACGATGCGTTAATTAAAAAGAATGCGTTAATAACTTATAAAGCCATGTTTTTATTTATAAAAGCATGGCTTTTTTAATGTTTACTTTCTCTATAGATATAATTATCACAATAAAACCAAACACTTAGCCACACGCAATCTTTGTGAAACCGTCTGACTTATCCGACCATGGGATGCGAGTCAACTCAAGTATCTCTTTTAAACTTCCAACTTGTCATATTCAGCACCCTATTCCATTTCTAAACTAATGTGCATCTAGTTAAATAATCAAATTATGACCAAGTGCAGAAATGGACTTTTTGGGAGAGCTATATGCGCAATTGGAGCCACCTATCTATTCGAACCCGGATCTTTGTCACGTTCTCTTTGCTGACTTTAATCAGCATCGCCAGTGTATCGCTTTACCTAGCGAGTCATGACTTTAAACAGCAAAAACAAACCTTATTACGCGAGACCATCCCTTCGCACTTAGATAGCTTAGGTGCAAAAATTACCAATTCACTGCTGCCATCTATAAACCACGCGCAAGCACTAACCGAATCTCTTGAAGTTGCCAAATGGTTGAACTCCCCCTATCTCGTCGCAGATGCAACGCCAATCCAAAATAGCTTTAACCACATCAAAACCTTATCCAACGCGGACATTCTCTTCTTGAGTGCAGAAAGTGCTTATGGGCAAGAATACTTTGTCGAGGCAGGTGGGGAGTTTGAGCGCATGTTGCTGCAAGACTATCAAAATGGTCATTTCTACCAAGATTTTGTCGCCACCAATCAAACCTATGAGCTCAACTTGGATGAAGTCAGTGGCAATAAGTTTATGTTTATTAACTACCGTAGCCGCCAACTGAAAAGTGATGTAGCCGAACCTTTTGTCGTTGCCGGACTTGGTGTAAACGTCAATAATATGGTCGAGCTGGTCGAAGCTCAGTCTATCGGCAAAAGTGGTAAAGCCATGTTAGTCGACGAGTTTGGTAACCTCGATGTTCAACCTCCGGGCACGGTTATCACTGATGAAGTAAGTAGCCAAGCGTTCGCGGGTTTGCTCGACAAAGAACAAGATTATCAAATCACCACGCGCGTCATTAATGGCACTGAGCTGTTTATCGCCACCAAATGGGTACCAGAAATCAAACGCTTCGTGATCTTAGAAACACCAACCTCTGAACTTATGGCACCAATCAAAACCATGGCATGGAAAACGCTCATGGTTGCGCTCGTGGTTGGCGCTATCGCTATCATGGTGATGTATTGGCTGGTGAATGCTTTAGTCAGACCTCTGCGCCAACTAACTGAAGGTATTGAGCACACCGCAACTCAGCTTCATTTAGGCAAACATGTGGATGTAGATGACAATGCAGAAATTGGCGAAGTAGCAAAACAATTTAACCATTTTCTTGATTGCTTGCGTGATGCGATGCAACAGGTAAAACAAACCACAGATAGTTCGACGCAAGCTGCCTATACCCTTAAGAGCAACTCTGAGCAGGTCAATCGCGCTTCGCAAGAGCAACAGGACTCATTGGACAATATCGCTGCCACCACGCACCAAATCAATGTTGCCTTAGACGGACTCGCCGTTTTTTGCGATGAGATCAAAGCCGTATCTGAACATGGGCAAACCTCTCTCGCACAGACAGAAAATATCATGAGCAGCAGCGTCAATAGTACTCAAGCTCTACAAGCCAATATGGAAAAAAGCCAGCAAGATCTGAATGATTTAAATACCCATACAGATCGTATTTTGAAAGTGCTTGAGGTGATCAGTGCTATTTCAGAGCAAACCAATTTGCTCGCCCTTAACGCAGCAATTGAAGCAGCGCGAGCTGGTGAGCATGGTCGCGGTTTTGCGGTAGTTGCCGATGAAGTACGAAACCTTTCTCAACGCACCCATGACTCCACCACCGAGATCCAAGAAATCATCAACAGCTTGATGTCCGCTGCCGCCAATGTCACTGAACAGATGTCGTATATTCACCAAAGCAGCGAAAGCAGCCTAACAGAGCAAAACCAAGCGTCGGAGTCCCTTGCCGAGTTAAGGACCGAGTTAGTAAAACTGTTTGATATGAATGCCAAAATTGCGCAAGAGACGCGTTCGAGCAGCGATAGCCTCAACGACATTAGTAGCCATATCGAAAATATTGCTGAACAAGGACAGCAACGAGAAGTGTTGCTTGCCAACAGTCGCGAAGCTTGCAACTCCATATCCAGTTCAATGCAAAGCCTCACCGAAGATGTTGCACGCTTCAAAGGGGTGAGCTAGTTAACTCTTCTCCATTTATCGCAATAAAAAAACCGCAAATTATTTTGCGGTTTTTTATTTTCCTAACGTCCCTACAGCGCTCGTGAGCACCTCGACATACTGTCACCCTACGCCAGATAGCGAATGGTTTGAAAGGGATAATCTAACAATGAATAAGCAAAGTTTACTTGCAGCGTCAGTACTGCTTGGGTTGGTTGGATGTGGCGGTGATAGCGACAGTAACAACGCTAGCGCAAACAGCGTGACTCTAACGGCTTTCGATGGTTACTTGAGTAATGCGCTGGTCTTTATTGATCAAAATAATGATAGTCAGTGGAATAGTGGTGAACGCATTCTTGGCTTAACCAATGGCTCAGGGCAGTTAACATTAGATAGTCGCCCTGATGGTGTGATTGCCGTGCAAACTCTGACACCTAATGGTCTGGTGCAACAACAGCTAGCCAACGATCACCCTGAATATAGCAATGTCTACACCATTGATATGGACCGCCCTGCTCAGCCTATAACTTATGAGCTTGTGCTAAAAACACCAGCCTCATCCAATACCCTCTCGCCTTTAACTGATCTAGTGGTGTTAGAGATGGCAGCCGGTGCCACTGAGAGTCAAGCAATCGAAAATATAAATAATGCACTTGGCAAAAACATTTCCCCCTACAGTAATTATTTAGACGGTAATGAGGCAGATGCCGAGCTACATAAACTCGCGCAGATCCTCACTGAAACCAAAGGCAATAATAGTGTGGATGACTACGCACAAAATCGCCTCAATGTAATTACTAAAGCGCAGCAACTAGTGGATGAAATTGTCAGTGACAATAGTTTAGATATTGAGGACAAAAACTATATTCCTACTATCGAGATTGCCAATGACAATAGCCTGTCCAATAAAGTCAATCATCGACTTGTGACCAACCAAAGCGTTGCCAACGATGTCGACAATACACTTGCAGCCCTCATCATTGATGAAAACTTTTCAGGTACCACAATTCCCTTAAACAAAGATGTCGATGGTCACTTGGTTGAGCTTTTTAGCGATGCCGATCAAGCTGGCGCGATTGCCGTGACCATTACCAATAGTGCAGAACTTGCTGCCGCAGGACTGAACTTCATTCTGGTATCTAGCGCAATAGAAATCACCCCAAATAGTAACAATTTACTTACGGGTGATTATCGAATCCAACTACAAGCTAATGACCTCGATGCCAATGGCTTACAAGTTGGGGCCAGCCAAGCTATTTTCACCACTAAGGTACGAACCTCAGGCAATAACCAACTGCCAAGCGCGAATACAGCTCTAACTGCTTCTCTACAGGCACAGATCGATAGCAATTGGAGCTTTAAAGTAGGCACTCCGATCAGCAATATGACCTTAGACATTGGTAATCTATTTACCGATCCTGAAGGTGATACACTTAAATTTGGCACTCGACCACGCTTAACCTATGCCTACTTGGAAAGAGGTATCGACGTAGCTTACTCGAGTGACCATTCAACCATTACCCTTTCTGGTACCCCAACTGATAGTGCAATCGGTGGCACCATGTCTATTGATGTGCAGGATCACCATCATGGTCATGGCGAGTGGACGACGGTTGAATTGAACTTACCCAATATTGCCCAGTAATCTGACAATAAAAAAGCCAGTCGTGTATACGACTGGCTTCGGAGTCTCTAGTGATTCCACACGTGATAAATTAGATGTTCTTTTGAAGAGTCACACTAGAAATCTTACTTCCATCGGAAGGGTTTAAAGTATCGATAGTCAAAACGCCTTTATCCCAGTTTTTACCCGCAGGAATATAGCTAAAGCGATTAACTTTGATGTTTCCTTTGTCATCCCATCGAATTGTTGTGTTTAGCTGATCAAGCGTCGCTTTAGAGTCACCAGCCTCGTTAGTACCAAACCACCAAAAATCCATCTGTGCAAACTCTGTATAAGATGTCTCAAGAGCATCAATAATTACACCCGTTTCAGTAAACTGCCACTCTTTACTTTCTACCGAAGCCCCATCTTTTTTAGTCATCGTCCACGTACCCATAAAATCAACATAACGATCAGTACCCTTGCTTTCTACCGGGTAAATAAAATTAATTGATTCAGATACATAACCAGTCCACTCCTCATGTTTGCGGCGTACTTGAGTATAAACATCTGTAATTGGGTCGTATGAACCTGATGTAATTTCACTCTGCATTTGAGGAGACTCCCCCTCATTAGCATCATTTCGACGAATTTTTTCATATTTCGTCATAGCCTGCTCAGAACAGGAAGATGCAGCCATACACTCGTAAACACCACCGAACTCCGTCATATCACTCCAAGGATGGGACTTTTCTTCCGTCAAGGTAGAAACTGGGTTCACAAAGCTATATTCAAAATGACCACCTGGGCTCAAAAGATCTGTAAACGAATCAGAAATTGGTTGGTTAAAATCTTCACCATCGCAAGTTACTATCGAAGTACCATCAGTTTGTCTTTCAATATCAGGTACACCACCTGACTCTTGACAACTCAGGTACTCTGCCATCTTATTACCTGTCACAGAACCATCATTTGAACCCGTTAGTTCCAATAATGCAGCTTGCGTTGACTTAAAATACATTGCCGACAAACCAGTAACTTGGGTAAAAAGATCTTCACCTAATGTACGATCCATATGCATGATGTATTTAAAATCTGTACCATTATACCTTACGCGTTGCTTTGAAGATCGCTCAACAAAAGTCCAGTTTGAACCTTTAGACCAATGTGTAAGTAGCACATTTGAACCACGATTAGTTAAAGTACCGAACGAACCCTCCGATTCAAAATGAGTAAGCGCCTCATCCTCATTCACTAAGTCATCAATCGTCCAACTATTGTCAATTGCCTTTAATAAATCCTCAACAGCACCTTTACCAGAAGCGCTATTAAAATCATCGAGTTGGATCTTTGACAATAATGCAACCATAGCTGAGTCTGGGCTACGAACCGCTTCTGGAATAATAATAGAGGGGTTACTTAAGGAAGTATTGGCGTTAATAGTCAACAGTAAACGAGCCAAGTTAACAACCCTATCATGAGTTCCTACGGTTTCATAAGGAGTCACAACATGACGACCTGAAGAACTCCCCAACACTAGTCCTCCGGCTTGATTACCGAGAATAAATGTTACATTGGGATTATCTTGATCAATTGAAAATGTACCTTCTTCATCAGTAAAACTTCCTGTGTTACTCAATTCTCCCTTAACGAAATATAACCCCTCTACTTTGGCATCAATAAATTTACCTTGCTCTGGGATGGCAATAACAGGTTTTTCAGCCAAATCGCTATTTTTTGAATCATTGCTATTGTTGCCACAGCCAACTAACGCTAAAGCAACCGCAGTTGCCAAAATTGTTGTTTTCATTTCCATTGTTTTCTAACCACTGATTATTATCTTTATGTGACACCGGTTCCAAAACCAAATGTGCGGCACGGATATTAATCGCGTAAGAAAAACCCTACAACAGAAACAAAGAGCATAAGTGAATGAAAAATAAACGCTTTCCTTGATTTATTTTTCTTTTGTGAACAGAGTCATAAATTGATATAGATATCAATTATATACAGCAGGGATAGAGCGGCAGTCCAATAAGCCACTCTTACCCCACACACATTACATTGAGCAGAGACTTACCTGAGGTGATGGTCACTTTCCCGCTGGTAAACAAAGCCGCATTGTCAGAGCCCCAATATGGTAGATGCATTGGCCATTGATGGCTCTTCATCACATCGGCTTCGAGTAAGGTTTGCCATTCTGCTGGGCTTGGCACTTCCATATCTAATGCGTGGCAAACTTTAGTTGCCTTCGCAAAATCCACACGACTCCATGGCTTGTCATATTCCATATAGAATTGGTCGTCACTAAACGGCAGGTAAGGCACTTTAAAATGTAAGTCGCCGACTCTGATCTCACGACGAACGGAAATTTCCATCTCGACAGGTACTGGTTTGGCTGCCACAGGAGCTGCTTTGATCTCGGCAGGTTTTGTCACTTTTGCGGGTGGCAAGATGGTGGTTGACTGGCGAGTCGCTGCCGTTTTCACTGGCAAAGGTTGAGCGTTCGCTTTTGGTTTTGGCTGAGGTGGCAGTACTTTACTCTGTGGCGGCGCACCTTTGACCACTTCACGAATAAATGCCTGCTGGTAAGGTTTAAGTTTTTTCACCGCGAGGAGATCTTTACTCGCCTCTGAGAAGTTCTGATATGGGCCAATCAAACATCGGGCGTTTTTGCCTTCAATTTTTGCCCAAACATCGGTGGAGATATGCGGATAGATTAACTTGGCTTCTTTGACCGATAAAGGCTTAGATAACACCCCACACTGAATCCAAAAAGTCGACTCATCCCCTTTTGGCTGCTGTTTACCCCACAAGCCTTGACCAATCGGGCAAGAAGCTGAGAGTAAAGGTAATTCTTGAGCTGAGGCTTGAGTGGCATCACAAAGAAACTCTTGCGCGCTCACTGGTTGCATCATGCTTATTCCACCTAATGTAGCCAGTGTCAGTAACTTGACTCGTGCAGCAGAGAGTAGCGACAATTTGATATCCATATTGGTTGTTCGACCTTTGTTATTCTGTTTTTGGTGTGGGTGACTACGCAAAAGAAGCGTGCTCAAACTAGAGCAACAATCTGAAAAAACGTCTCTTTTTATCACGATTCACACCTCCACCATAGATGCTGTTTCAATTAGCACTGCGTCGTATAGGATAAGCAAGACAGCGTTGAGAAAATGTGGATGCAAAAATGAAGCCGTTTATTAAAGCGGCTTCTAGTGTAGAGAGATTGTTCAGTATAAATCTTAGGCTTAGATCACTATTTCAGACCTAAATAACTAATTATTTACTCTACAGCGAGAGAATATATCTAACTTTGGTTGGTAAACCTGTGTCTTCACATCGAACGCTCCCAGTAATGAATGGAACAAATTATCGTGTGAGTGTGTTTCTTTTAGTGTCGCTTGTTGCTGCAAGCAATCTATATCGATGTTTTTCGTCGCTTGAAAACCTGGTGACATCCACACAATTAGCGGCACATGAGTTTGATACTTCGGCGCTATTGCATAAGGCGCACCGTGGAGAAACAGTCCATCCTCTCCTAAAGATTCACCATGATCCGAAAGATAAATAAGCGCGGTGTTGTATTTATCTTCAAGCTTAACTAAGCGTTCAATCAACCGACTTAATACAAAATCGGTATAGCGAATACTATTATCGTAACTATTGATGATCTGCTCTTCACTACAGTTTTCAATGTCTGCACGCGGGCAATCGGGTTGGAAGAACGCCATCTCTTTGGGATAGCGCTTGTAGTATGTAGGACCATGGCTGCCAATTAAGTGTAGAGCCAGCATTCGGTTGCCTGATAACTTGTCCACATTGCGGGCAAAATCATCCAACAACACCATGTCATAACAAGTATTGCCATCACAGTTCGCATCAACATTTTGTCGGTTCATCATCTGCTTCTCGATATGACTGGCGACTGTTTTATCCCCGCCATCATCGTCTTCCCACACCATGCTGATCCCTGCGCGTTTAAGAATATCGATCACGTTATCTTGATTCACCGCGACATCATGGTCGTAATTATCGTGAGTGAGTAAGGAAAACATACAAGGCAGGGATACTGCTGTTGCAGTACCACAAGATCGCACGTCTTGAAATGACACCACACCCAACTTTTCAGTATAAGGATTGGTCGCTCTAGGATAGCCGTTAAGCTGATAGTTTTGTGAACGCGCGGTTTCTCCAACCACCAGCACCAACAGTGTTGGTTTGGTCTTCGCTTGCTCTAATGCCTTGTCGCTTTGTCTTGCATCCAGCCCCAGCTCTTTATACGGGATAGGCGTATAAAAATAGGTCTGATTGATGTACTTCGCCGTTGCAGCAACAAATTGAGTCGGCACTATCATGCGTTTTAGATAGCTATGGTTGCGACCCACAGAGGCATAGTCTTGATAATAAAGACCCGCAATCAGCACAATTACCAATAGCGAGACCAACATCGAAACTAACTTTGTCGCGAGTAACCTCAACCAAGATTGCGATTTAAGTGAGGTGACGGCGAGTAGGCATGCAGGTACGAGCCCGAGCACGCTAAACCAGACCAATGAATAAACACTTAAGTAAGCGCTCGCTTCGCCGCTATCGGTTTGCATGATATTGGTGATCATGTTGGCATCAAAAATAGTACCGTAATTAAATCCGGCGTAGCTGACCAAGGCAGAGCAGACTAAAAGGACGATAAAAAAAGGTTTGGTTAGGTAAGGCCAACTGAATAAGTTAAAGATAAAATTTAGTGCCGCAAAAAAGAAAAACGGAATCGAAATAATAAAGCCTAGATTTACTTGCTCCATCTGGTCAAAAATCGCCGTCAGTTCTTTATAGATAGGTAAGTTCAGTACCATCGCAAAATACAACGCGATGATTGCTGTCACCGACACATAAGACAACGTTCGTCTGCTACGCTGTTGCTTCATATAAATTCTCTCCACGAACATCAAGCTTGCATAAGAAATCATCCGCAAGATAAACCAAGCCAAACTCACCAAGTCACTTCTGCTACTAGGATGAAGCAACTCTGTTTTAGTTTAGACCCTCGTTCACTAACTAAACTGCGATAGCGTTTCTCAAGATGCTCTAACACATTGCCAAACCGCCTATGAAACAATAATTTCCTGCAAATCACGAAATAACTTGGCAAAAACAAAGATTGCATAAACAAACAGCCAAACTGCAGAGACGAAAAAGCCGCGTTATAACGCGGCTTGTATTCGATAAATTAGGCTTAACCTTTATACAGTTTCGGGTTGAATACATCCCTTAACCAGTCACCCAGCAAATTAATCACCAAAACGAGCGTAACCAACACAATGCCGGGGAAGGCAGTAATCCACCATGCACCCGAGAAGATGTAGTTAAAGCCAATACTAATCAAAGCACCAAGCGATGGTTGGTCTACCGGTAGACCCAAACCTAAAAACGAAAGTGCCGCCTCAGACATAATCGCGTTTGCCACTTGCACGGTAGAGATAACCAAAATAGGCGAGAGACAGTTTGGTAGAATATGACGGAACATGATTCGCGGTGCTTTAAAGCCCATCACGCGCGCCGCTTCCACATACTCTTTCTTTTTCTCTGCCAATACCGAAGCGCGAATAGTACGTGCATATTGCGGCCACTCCGCAATACCTATAATCACCACCAGCATTACTACCGCATATTGGCTGTAGAACTCACTGCCGAAACTGGCTTTGAAGATTGCCGAGACAATAATCGCCACCATCATGGTTGAAAACGATAACTGCACATCCGCAAAACGCATTAAAAAGCTATCAATGCGCCCGCCAAAATAGCCCGCTGATAAACCAATCACGATACCCAGAATCAACTGCAAACCTACGGCTAAAAAGCCAATAGTCAGTGATAAACGAGAGCCATACAGAATAGTAGAAAGAATATCGCGCCCTTGCTCATCCGTGCCTAATAAGAAGCGCTCATCGCCCTCTTCCATCCAAGATGGCGGTAACTCGGAGTCCATAATATCAATCGAACTCAGATCGTATGGATCGGTTGGCGAAAGAATCGGTGCCGCTAACGCCAACAGCAAAAACATCATAAAGATGGCAAAGCTGAACATTGCCACTTTGTCGCGTAAGAAATAGTAAAGAAAATCCGATTGCTTGAATCGCTCCCAACGAGAAGGAGCTGCCACTGTCTGTTCCATGATTAGGCTCCTTTGCCGGTTAAGTTGACTGTTGGGTTAATTAAGCCGTAAAGCAAATCCACTATCGTATTGGTCACAACAAAGATTAAGCCAACAAAAATAACGTAAGCGGTGATTAGCGGTGTATCAACACGGTTGATCGCTTCAAGGAACAAAAAACCCATACCTGGCCATTGGAATACCGTCTCGGTTAAAATGGTATAAGCCACCATAGTACCGATTTGAACGCCGCCCACCGTAAGCACAGGTAGCATGGTGTTCTTTAAGGCATGTTGGTAGTAAATCTTTTTCAGATTAAGCCCTTTGGCTTTCGCGAATTTAATGTATTCCGAGCTCAGCACTTCAAGCATTTCAGAGCGCACTAGACGAATAAACAGTGGCAACATAATCGAAGCCAGAGAGATACATGGCAGCACTAAATGAGAAAGCCCATCTAGAGTGAAATAGCCCGACTCCCAACCGAGCACATTGGCGGTATCACCGCGCCCGTAAGATGGCAACCAACCCAGCTCAATCGAGAACACATACATCAGCATAATCGCGGTTAAGAACACCGGGATCGATATGCCGACACTACTCATCGCCATCACGATTTTGGTAAAGACGCTTTTGGGGTGAATCGCTGAGTAGACACCCAAAGGAATAGAAAAAACAATAATAATTAACGTCGCACCAAGCACTAACTCGAGAGTGGGTACTAACTTATCCAGAATCACTTCTGCGGCAGGACGTTTGAAGAAATAGGATGTGCCTAAATCGCCTTGCAGAGCATTGCCAACAAAGCGGGTGTATTTTGTAATGAAGGGATCATTCAAGCCGAGCTCATCACGTAAAGCTTGACGTTCGGATTCGGAAACCGATTGACCAACAAGCTCACGTAGCGGATCACCCAAGTTATCTTGAATGGCAAACGCCACTAAACTGATCACAAACATCACTATCAGTGCCTGAAACAGGCGCTTGACCAGAAACGAAAACATTCCTTGCCCCTTTAACTATCCATAGAAATCTAACTGCGCTGCAGGGCAATTAGATAGTCAGCCTATAAAAGGTGCCAAGCCCGACTGAAAGCAAGACACCAAAATGAACTCCTGGCACTGAAGAGCATGACATAGCCTGGCTCAACCAAACTACGCCACACCACTTAAGCCAAATCCACGCTGGTTACTTAACTACTAGGTCACCAAAGTAAGGGAAGTTCATACCATTGATGATTGGCTGGATCTCTACGTTGCTCTTCGCCGCCCATGACGGGTCTTGCCAGTGTAGAGGGACAAATGCCGCTTCATCATAGAGCGTCGCTTCAACTTGTTTTAGCATCTCACCACGTTTCACCAGATCCGTTTCTGTGTTCGACGCTTCAACTAGCTTGTCCACCTCTGGGTTTGAGTAGTAACCACAGTTGTACTGACCTTTGCCCGTTTCAGCATTGCGCGTCATCGCTAGGAACTCAGTGAAGTTACCTGAATCTTCCGTATCTGGGTGCCAACCAATCATCAGCATATCTGCTGCACACTTATCAAACTCAGGCCAGTACTGTGCTTTTGGCATGGTTTTCAGATCAACCTTAATGCCAATTTTTGACAGCATTGCTGCAGCACTTTGGGCAATCTTGTCATCATTCACATAACGGTTATTTGGTGCCATCATGCTAAGCGAGAAGCCATCCTCATAGCCTGCCTCTTTCATTAGCTGCTTCGCTTTTTCTAAATCAAAGCGAGGCTTAAGCGCTTCGTTATAACCGGCATAACCGACAGGGCTTTGCTGAGCCGCTGCTGTCGCTGCGCCTTTCATGATTTGTTTAACAATACCTTCGTTGTTAATCGCGTAGACAATCGCTTGACGTACACGCACATCTTTCAGCGCAGGGTTACTGTTTTGGTTCATTTGGAAAGTGATAACACGTGTGCCAGGCATGGTGTACAGATCAACGCTGTCGGCACTCTTAATTCGCTTGTAATCATTCGGAGAAACTGGAGCAATCATGTCCACATCACCAGAAAGCAGCGCTGCAACACGAGTCGCGTCTTCTTTGATTGGCACTAGCGTGATCTTATCTACGTTACCGGCATCTTTATCCCAGTAATCATCAAAGCGATCAAATTCCACCTTAACGCCTTGCTCACGTGAAGTGATGATAAATGGTCCAGTACCTGATGCGTTGGTTGATGCAAATGAGTTACCGTGTTTAACCAATTCAGCTTTGTCTTTGCCATCTTCGGTCTTACCGGTGTAAAACTTACTGTCCATTGGGAAGATGTAAGTTGCCACGTTTTCAATCAGTGGGTAGGTACCATCAGTCTTAACTTCTACCGTGTAATCATCCACTTTGGTTAGTGACACTAGTGGACCAAAAATACCTTTAAAGTCTGGAGAGCTCTTCAAACGGTTGAAAGTCCAAACCACATCTTCCGCTGTCAGTTCATTGCCCGAGTGGAACTTCACGCCTTTACGCAGGTTAAAGCGCATGGTTTCGTTATCAACACGCTCCCAAGATTCCGCCAAACGTGGCTCGAACTTCATCTCTTGGGTAAAGCGTACTAGTGGGTCAAATACCATGTGTGACAGTTGCAGCGTACCGCCAGATAGCTGCTCATGCGGGTCAAGTGACACAGGATCCGCGTCATAAGCGACTTTAATCGCAACTTCTTCGGCAACTGGCGCAACAACCGCAGGCTCTTGCTCAGCGACGGCTGGCTCTTGTTTCGATTGCATTGAAAGATAAATACCACCAGCAGCAACTGCGGCCACTGCTAATGCAATTTTCGTTTTCATGCTCATTTGCATAACTCCTTATGCGGGATAAATTCCCTTTACTGTTGTGTTTGCATCTAATAAATAGCTCAACGAGAGCTACTCACG
This sequence comes from Vibrio rhodolitus, assembly GCF_003350325.1. Taxonomy (GTDB): domain Bacteria; phylum Pseudomonadota; class Gammaproteobacteria; order Enterobacterales; family Vibrionaceae; genus Vibrio; species Vibrio rhodolitus. Next base: position 39,281 of record NZ_QLYZ01000028.1, read on the forward strand.
ACTTATGCCGTTTTTACTTCTTCTCGTAAGCCAGTAAATTCCGGCATTAATGAAATCAATTGCTTGCTGTACTCATGCTGTGGGTTGGTAAATAACTGCTCGGTCGGTGCGACCTCTAACAGGGTTCCCATTTGCATCACGCCAACGCGATCGCACATTTGTCGAATCACAGGCAAGTCATGGCTGATAAACAACATGGTCAGGTTGAGCTCATCTTGTAGGTCTTTGAGGAGATTTAGAATTTGTGCTTGCACCGATACATCTAACGCTGACGTCGGTTCATCACAAATCAAAAGACGTGGGCGTGTTGCTAGAGCACGCGCTATCGAAATACGTTGGCGCTGACCGCCAGAGAACTCGTGCGGGTATTTAACTCCCGCCATAACACCCAAACCAACGTGATCCAAAAGATCGTTAACGATCTGTCGCGTTTGTGTTTCATCGCGCGTAAGCTTATGAAATCGAATCGGTTCTGCGATGATATCGAACACTTTCATGCGTGGATTCATCGAAGTATATGGATTTTGAAACACCATCTGCATTTGACGGCGCATTGGGCGACGCTCTTTTTCGGATTTTAAAGAAGTTAAATCAATCCCTTCAAACGTCACTCGCCCAGCGTTAGGTTGATACAAACCTGCAATCACACGTGCAATAGTCGATTTACCCGAACCGGATTCACCCACCAGACCAAAGGTCTCGCCTTCACGTACTTCAAAACTGACATTGTTTGACGCTTGGACATATTCACGGCGACTTTCAAATAGCGAATCTTTAGTCACAAAACGCAAGTTTACGTTTTCAACTTCTAGCAATGCCCCGGTGTAATCGCGCTGGTCCTGACTCTGTCCTAACCAGTGATTCTTAATATCAAGCGGCTCCATCTCTGTCGCTTCTTCGATATAACTAACCAATGGAAAACGTTTTAATTTGACGTCTGAACGCGGCACCGCCGAAATAAGACTGCGAGTATAGGAATGATCCGGATCGCCAAGCACTTTTGCCGTCGGACCAAACTCAACTAAGTCGCCACGATACATTACTGCCACTCGGTCAGTGACATTTGAAACCACGCCCATATCGTGTGTTACCAACATGCAGCCAACGTTGTTCTTTACGCACAACTCGCGAATCAGATTAAGGATTTGGTCTTGGATTGATACATCCAGCGCAGTGGTTGGTTCGTCAGCAATAATAAGATCGGGTTCACCGGCAAGTGCAATCGCAATCACCACACGCTGGCGCATACCACCAGAGAACTGGTGAGGATACTGCTTAAGGCGGTTCTCTGGTTGTGGAATACCGACTTGCTGCATGAGAGATAATGCGCGCTGATACGCTTCTTCATCAGACACATTCATATTGGCATGAATGGTCTCTTTTAACTGCTGCTCAACGGTAAATAGCGGATTAAGTGAGGTCATGGGATCTTGAAAGATAAACCCAATCTTAGAACCACGCACTTGACGCATTTTTTGCGGTGACAGACCGGAGATCTTTTCACCATCAAGGAAAACTTCACCTCCGGCAATCGTACCTGGAGGGCTGAGCAGATCGATGACAGCATTGCCGACGGTTGATTTGCCGGCTCCTGACTCACCAACCACGCCCACGATCTCACCCCGTTCAATATTGAACGACAATGCTTTCACGGCGGCATGTACCCCATGACGTGAGGGATACTCAATACGAAGATTTTTAACTTCTAAAAGTGACATTACCAGACCTCTACTGCTGCGGCAGTTCCCTGCCCTGTCTGAAAAATTGAATCCATTCAAATACCAGTATGCTGTTCTGGCACTCACAAGCCTTTCAATCTGGCAAATATTTCACACAAATGCAACAAAAGCAGTATAAAAAGTTGCCTTTGCTCATATTTTAAGCAAGTTATAATCCTGCTAATGCATAATTATTTAGTTAAAACGTAGATAAATGCGTAGCAACTCCAGATAAAAATCACCATCATGCATTTTTCTATGAATAATTACTCACACATAGTCATTTAACAAAAACAAAACAAAAATTTACTTAACCCGACAAATACAACGCTAACAACCATAGAATTAAGTTCAAACAGGAAAACAAACCAAAATAAATCGCAAAGAAAGTTTTATTACCAAGCCTTATCAGAGGGATCAGCACAGAAAAATAAGCTACAAGGCAAAGAACAAAGATGTTTGCCATAAGAGAGGGAAAAAGAACGTATATAGACAGCCCAGCAATTGGCAATAAATTAACGTTTTATTAGATAAGACCGATCTGTCAGGGACGGCTAGTCGGGGGCACCCAGTCTAGGACTTCGTATAGTGGTCGGTAAAGAGGAATTCGATACGTTCGGGTTTCCGAGGACTGGCATTCCATTGGACTGGCACCCCAGCCCCCGACCCAGCATGTGCAGACTTAGTCTTATGCTGTTGTCTCGTCCTAAAATACGTTGACAGTTTTATGCTAAGCCAACTGCGTTAGCAGCTGGCTTTTTTCATGAACCTCATTTGGGGTTTTCATCCCGAGGCTAAGATGTGGCCTCATATTGTTATAGATACTAATAGACTCTTTTACTAGTTGGTTGAGCTCTTTGATGTCTTGACACCTATTGAGTAGGAACTCTTGTTTTAGTATCCCATTGACTCTCTCTGCTAACGCATTCTGGTAGCAGTCATACCCATCGGTCATGGATGGCTTTATATCTCCACTTTTCAACTGCTCTTGATAAACTGTTGAGCAGTATTGAAGACCTCGGTCTGAGTGATGGATACAA
>NZ_QLYZ01000029.1 GCF_003350325.1 Vibrio rhodolitus
GTATGACTGCTACCAGAATGCGTTGGCAGAGAGGGTGAACGGCATTTTGAAAATGGAATATCTCTTGCGAAAGCCTAAAGATGTAGCTCAAGCAAGAAAAATGGTCGCTGAGTCAGTAGAAATCTATAATCAGATGAGGCCTCATACAGCGCTAAAATACAAAACGCCCGATGAAGTACACCGAGCGTTTTAACTAAAAAGTGTCAACCCATATCGGGACGGGTCAGAGGCTATCAATCGCTAGATTAAAGAGCCGCTTTCTTTGCTTCAGCTACCCATGCATCAAACTTAGCTTGGTTGGCTTTGATCCAACCATTTGCATGCGCTTCAATATCAGCAGCAGAGTTTTTACCTTTGCTCATGATCATGTTTTGTGCACTTACATCGTTGATGTTCAGCTTGATGATCTCAAATAGTTTTGCTGCCGCAGGGTTTTCTTCGGCAAACTTTTTGTTCGCTACGATGCGCATTGAGTTCATCTCAAAACCGTAGTTTTTACCATTTGGTAGCGTAGTATCGACGTCTTTACGCTCGCCCGGTAGTGCTGAAAATGGCACTTCTAGCCAAACGACATCTTTGCCCGGAACAAGAACGCCACTTACCCAGTAAGGTGTCCAAGTGTAGTACACAATAGGCTCACCGTTTTGGTAACGTGAGATGGTGTCCGCGATAATTGCCGCATAGTTACCTTGTTGGTGCGTCACGGTATCACGCAGTTTGTAGGCGGTTAGTTGCTCTTCAATTACTAGTTCACAACCCCAGCCTGGAGTACAACCAGTCAAATCCGCTTTGCCGTCGCCATCGGCATCAAATAGCTTAGCGATTTTAGGATCAGACAGTTGGCTGATATTGGTGATGCCGTATTTGTCGGCAGTCTTTTTGTCGACTAGGTAACCTTGCGCTGCACCACTGATGTATTGACCTTGACGGTAGAAGCTATCATCACCGCCTGCCATGGTGTATTTATCGGCGTGAAGCGGGAACCAACCTACAGCAAGGAAAGTTGCATCACCTTTAGCAATTGAGGTGTAGCCAACGTTGTAGTCAACTTCTTTGGTATCTTTCACATCGTAACCTAACGCTTCAAGCGCTTTGTTCACGATAAGAGTTTGGAAGGTTTCTTCAGCAACAGTTGATTGAACAGGCTGAACAACGACACCTTCACCTGGCAATTTTTCTGCCCAAGTGCTAGTTGAAACAGCAAGTGTTGATACTGCACTTACTAGTAGAGTTTTCTTCCATGAATTGTTCATTCAGTTTTCTCCTGGATTGATTTTCCATAGGTTTTATTTGCGCTAAGTCGAACCAAGAATGAAGCTGGTCCAGAGTGATACCAGCGCAGTTTGGTATCTTGTGCATTTTCGCCAAGCTTTTGAGTCACACGGTCTAGTAGGATAGCGAGGATAACAATCCCCAAACCACCAACCGCAGCAAGACCCATATCTAATCGACCGATGCCACGTAATACCATTTGCCCAAGACCACCAACGGCAATCATTGAAGCGATAACTACCATTGATAGTGATAGCATAAGCGTTTGGTTAACACCGGCCATAATGGTTGGCATGGCGAGTGGCAACTGGATGCGATACAGCATTTGTTTTTTATTGGCACCAAATGAGTGACCCGCTTCAATCAACTCTTCGGGTACTTGTTGAATACCAAGGATCGTCAAGCGCACCACGGGTGGTAGAGCAAAGATAATGGTTACTACCACACCTGGGACATTACCGATACCAAACAGCATGACGATCGGTACCAGATAAACGAAAGCGGGCGTGGTTTGCATCGCGTCGAGAATAGGGCGTACAACTTTGGCGGCTGTGTCGTTCCTTGCCAGCCAAATCCCTAACGGTAAGCCGATGAGTAAGCAAAAGAAGACGGATGTCATGACCAATGACAAGGTCGTCATTGCCTCACTCCATGCGCCGATAAGCCCAATGACAACCAGAGACGCCAGCGTCGTGAGACCAAGTTTGAGACCCGAAAACTGCCACGTCAGTAAAAATAGAATCAGCAACATAAATGGTGCTGGTGTTGCAACCAAGGCAGTTTCAAATGAGCTTAAGATGAAGTCAATCGGTACACGAATCGCTTGGAATAATGGTCGACCATGATTAACCAGCCACTCTAAGCCACTTTCAATCCAAACATCGAAAGGGATCACCGCTTCACTAAACGGATTCATGATATCAAACGGTGCTTTTTCGACGGTTTCTGCTGAAAGCCAACTGGCTGAAGTATCTGCACCAGCAGCGGTGGCTTCTTCGCCCCAAGGATTGCTTTCAGCTGGAGCAGCTTGCGACCAAGGGTCGTTGTTTGTTTCTTGTGCTGACATGATGATTAATCCCTATCCAGTGCATGTAGTAAACGTGATTTTGAAACCACACCAAAGTACTGTCCTTGTTCATCAACAACTGGGACAGAATATGGAACACCGGCGACGGAACCCAAAATTTCATTGATTGGTTGATTAGGCGCGAGCGTAATTGCTGAATCAATTTGTGCACTGACCAGACAGCGCTCTTGTTTTTGCGCTTCACGTAATGAGTCGACGGAGACTAGCCCAGAGAACTTATTGGTTTTATCAACGATGACGCCATATTCACGGTCGCCATCAATCAGAAGCTGTAACGCAGAAGCTGGACCATCATGCTCAGATTTTTTAAATACCGCGGCTGGGTTTTTACGGGCGATATCTTTTGCCGTCAGCACGCTAGCCACGTTAACGCCACGGAAGAACGCTTCGACGTAATCATTGGCTGGTTTGTTGAGGATCTCATCTGGCGTTCCAACTTGCACTACCACACCGTTTTGCATGATCGCGATACGATCGCCAATACGCATAGCTTCATCTAGATCGTGGGAAATAAATACAATGGTGCGCTTGTCATCGCCTTGTAGCCTGATCAGCTCATCTTGCATTTCAGTACGAATTAGTGGGTCCAAAGCAGAAAAGGCTTCATCCATCAGGAGAATGTCGGGGTCACAAGCCAGTGCTCGTGCTAGGCCCACGCGTTGCTTCATACCACCTGAGAGTTCGTCAGGGTAAGATTCTGCGTAGGCATCTAGCCCAACTCGGGTAAGAGCAGATAGTGCTGCAGTGCGGCGTTCGCTGGTGGAAACTCCAGCAAGTTCGAGACCAAAAGCGGCGTTTTCAATTACCGTCATATGCGGCATTAACGCGAAGTTTTGGAACACCATAGAAATGTTGTTGCGACGAACCTCTCTCAGTTCATCTTCTGAAATATGCGCGATGTCTTTTCCACGCAACAGCACGTTACCACGGGTTGGCTCAATAAGGCGGTTAAGTAGTCGAACTAGGGTCGATTTGCCCGAGCCGGAAAGCCCCATGATAACGAAAATTTCGCCTTCATTGATACTTAAGGAAACATCATGCACACCGACGGTGAGCCCTGTTTTCTCAAATATTACATCTTTGTCAGATCCTTGCTCGATCAATGAAAAGGCGCGATTGGGGTCTTCCCCAAAGACTTTATACAGCCCCTGTACTTCTAAAATGGGCGACATTTGTTAGTCCTTTAACGTTGTTAATTTTTATCGAAAAACATTCGTACTCTAATTAAATATTGAGCATAAATCAAATGGGCTTGTGTTTGGACTTTTGCTTTTTTGATAGAGAGTCGGTGGTAAATTATTGATTTTTATTGTTTTGATTTTAGGTTATGAAATATTTTGTTGTAAGTTATTGATTTGAAGTCTAACAAGAAAGCAGCAGTTAATTCTGGAAATGCGATCAGTAGTTAGTTATTGATTAATCGATAGATAGTGGTGAGGTTGAAGCATTTGTCAGCATCATGTTTTTATGTGGACGACGATTTTGAGTGATCGACTTTCAATTAGAGTTCGAACTAATGAGAGAGGGTTATATGTTCTTTGTAGCTAGTAGTTGCTTGGTGGCTATTTTCGTTTTTCTACAAGCGAAGTAATATGAAACCTTAACGTTGTGAGATTGAAACTCTTAGAAAATAAGCGCCTTAGCGAAGAGCTTGGGGTCAGGAACTAGGCTATGTCTGATATGTATCAAAAGCATGCGGTTAAGTATGCAGAAGCGGTAAAAGAGAATATTTATAACGCTTGTTTGGAGCGACCAAGCACACAGGCAATGCTAGATGATGTTCGAGAGGCGGCAGTCATTGATATGGGCTGTGGGTCTGGGATCTATGCGGGTTGGTTTCTTGAGCGTTCAGTTAAGTCGCTAACTTGTATGGATATCTCTCCGCAAATGGTCGAGTTAGTCAAACAGAGCTTTGGTGAGCAGGTGCGAGCGTATACGCAAGATATCGCTCTTGGTTTGCCAAATGAGGCAGATGACAGCGCTGATGTGATTATTTGTCCTTTGGTATTGCATTATGTGAAACATCTTGAGCCTGTCTTTAATGATGTATTTCGTGTACTTAAAAACGGCGGCTACTTAGTGTTCTCCACCCATCACCCATTTGCTGACTTTGAGTGTTCAACTTCTGGCAATTACTTTGCGCGTGAAACGGTAGAAGAGGAATGGAACACGATTGGTGAGCCTGTCGCGGTTAAATTTTATCGCCGCTCGTTAACTGAAATCTTCGAAGCAGTCACGAAAGCAGGTTTAGTGGTCACGCGCTTAAGTGAAGGGCAGGTTGATGAAAAGGCAAAGCTTATTTGTGAAGAGACTTATCGGCGCTTATCTCGCGAGCCTAATTTTATCTTTGTGCGCTGTGAAAAACGTATCTAGCGACTGACTATTGATATAAAAAGAGCCTCTTCTGGAGGCTCTTCAAACAGGCAATTACTTATCTAGGTGCTCGCCCAAAACATCTTCAAGGCGTGCTTTCCAAATCGCCAGTGCCAGTGCAGGTGTGCGCAGCACTTGCGGGGTAGGGATCCACTTATGTTTGATCTTCGAGAAAACATCAAAGCGCTCTGCATTGCCCGCCATTGCTTCAGCAACCACTTTACCAGCAATATTGGTTAGACCGACACCGTGACCAGTGTAGCCATGCGCGACGTAAATATCGTTTCCTAGGTGGTCAATTTGTGGCATGTATTCGCGGGTTACGGTGAACAGACCGCCCCAGTGGTATTCCATTTTAACGTCATCAAGTTGTGGGAACACTTTCACCATGCGTTGGCGTAGGCGTTCCATTGAATCTTTATATTCAAGGTTAAATGGATGGTTAACGCCACCAAACAAGATGCGTCCATCAGGCGTTGGGCGCATGTAGTCGAGACTGTTTTTAATGTCAGAGATAGCCATCATGTTAGTGATAGGTTGGCGGTCGCCAAGTTGTTCAGTCACGGCAATGTAAGAAGCGACAGGTAGCACGACACTTTGTGCTTTGCGGTTCAAACCATCAAGGTATGCATTACAAGCAAGTAGGATAAACTTCGATTTAACACGACCTTTCGGTGTAATTACCGTGTGTGGCTTACCTTTTTGCAGTTTTACTGCTGGGGTATGCTCGAATACTTGCGCGCCAAGATCAATTGCCGCTTTCGCCAAGCCTAGCGTGTAGTTTAGAGGGTGCATATGTGCACTGTTGGTATCGTGTAAGCCGCCCAAGTAGCGCTCGGTATTGGCAACTTGGCTGATCTTCTCTTTATCCCACCATGACGCGCTTGGGTAATTGTAGTGACCTTGTTTTAGCTCATGCCATGATTTCAGCTCTTTTTCGTGTGCTTTGGTTAGCGCAACTTCGATATAACCTTGTTGGAAATCACAGTCGATATTGAACTCTTTTACGCGATCACGCGCAATGTCGATAGCCTCGACAGACAAGTCCCAAAGCTCTTTGCCCCATTTGTTACCGTAGGTTTCATCAACCTCACGTAGACCTAGGCAATAACCCACCAAACATTGACCGCCATTACGACCAGAACCACCCCATGCAAGGCGCTTTGATTCTAGAACCGCGACAGTGTAGCCACGTTGACGAAGTTCAATCGCAGCGTTAAGACCTGTCATACCGCCGCCAATAATACACACGTCAACATCGATATCTTGTGTTAACTCTGGTTGCAGGGGCAGTGGATTAATCGTTGCTTGGTAGTAGCTATCGATATATTCGTTTTGAACCGACATTTAATAAATTCCGTAGGGTAATAGGATAATAGTTCACAAAACCAGTAAAAAACTGATGAAAAAAATATTTTCTCATGTTTCCATATGCGCGGCAAGTGACTGATTGTTCTGTAAAAACAGCAATTGTTCGTTTGTTAGTAGTGGTGGGTTAATAAAGTTAATTCATCTTTAAGAAATTATTTTCATAGAGTTTTGTATAAAAATGAAAAAGCAACAGTTTATTACTGGTTTAATGATCGCTTCTTGCAGTGTTTCTGCGTTCAGTGTGACCGCGGGTGAGCGCATGCTGAACGTATACAACTGGGCTGAATATCTGCCAGTGGACGTAATTAAAGCGTTTGAAAAAGAGTATGACGTGACCGTTAACTACTCGACTTTCGAAAACAATGAAGCCATGTACACCAAGTTAAAGCTACTCGATAGCAAAGGGTACGATGTAGCATTTGCCTCAACTTATATCATCGCAAAGATGGGTCGAGAGGGAATGTTGGCGGAAATCGATAAAGCTCAGCTTTCTCACCTTAAAGATGTGACTCCAAGTCTACTCAATCAATCATTTGATCCGAAAAACCAATACTCAGTCCCATACGTTTGGGGTGTGACGGGTATTGCCTATAATGGCGATTACTACCAAGCAAGTGACGTACAAAGCTGGAGCGACCTGTGGAACGACGAGTTCCGTCAGCAAGTGATGCTATTAGATGATGTACGTGATGTATTTGGTATGGCGCTAAAATCTTTGGGCTACAGCATCAACTCCACTAACGAAAATGAAATCAAACAGGCGTACCAACGCTTGCGCGAACTAAAACCAAACGTAGTGGTGTATAACTCAGATGCGCCTCAAGTTCCTTTTGTGACTGGTGAAGTCACCGCGGGTATGCAGTGGAATGGTAATGCCTATTTAGGGCGTGAAGAACTGCCAGAACTTGGTTTCGTCTACCCACAAGAGGGGGCGATTTTATGGATGGACAACTTCGTCATTCCGAAAGGCTCTGCGCACAAAGAACTTGCCCACCAGTTCATCAACTTTATCTTGCGCCCAGAAAACCAAGCTGAAATCGTTAAAACGTTAGGCTATCAAGCGCCAAGCAAAGCGGCAAAACAACATCTACCAGTGGAAATGCAAAATGATCCGCTGATCTTCCCTGATGACGCTTTGATCTCGAATGGTGAATTTACCAATGATATCGGCACATTTGCCGAGGTTTACCAAAAATACTGGCAAAAACTTAAGAGCTAGTCAGTTACTTAAGAGTGAATCATTATTGAAGCCCCGCGTTGTCGGGGCTTTTTTGTTTTATATCTTTTTAACGCTAGATCTTAAGGTTTAGTCGCGAGCACAACACCAAAGGCAAACAGACCGAGCCCGCATGCTTGATTTAATCGCTTCTTAGCTTTTTGTAGTAGTGCGCCAAGAAATTCGGAAGTAAATAAAGTAGCGACAAAACAAAACCATAGCGCGTGCAGCAAGATCATATAAGCACCGTAAATGAGTGCGTTGTTTAAGCTACCACCATCAAGTGCGAATACTTGGCTAAAAATACTCAAGAAAAACAGCATAGTTTTAGGGTTGAGTAGGTTGCAAAGCAGCCCTTGAGCAAAATATTGTCTGCTGCTTAGCTCAGCATTAAATTCACTTAGCGCCGCGTCTTCGCTACTTGCATTGAAGAATCCTTTTACGCCAAGGTAAATCAAGTAAGCAGAACCACAGTAGCGAATTAGCTCAAATAGCCATACGTTTTGTGAAATTAAGTAACTAATTCCTAGCGCGCTGTAAGCGATATGAACGGTAATGGCCGCGCTAATTCCAAGCGCTGTCACGATGCCTGCCTTGCGCCCTTGATTCAAACTGTTTTTTAGTACGAGAACAAAGTCAGCTCCCGGGCTTATAACGATTAATAGCCCTAATAAGGCAAGAGTCATGGCTTCCATTTTAAATCCTCAAGTAATTGATATTGGTGTGATGAGCTGTATGCTAATCTGAGGTTGGGATTTAAATAATCGAAACGATTTCCGATAATATGTGAGGAAAATTCACGAATGAGGCATTTGAAGGCGTTTTATGTATTTCATGTTGCAGCCAATTCAGAAAGCTACACAGACGCAGCAGAGAAGCTAAATCTTACCCATGGCGCGGTCAGCAAACAGATCAAGACATTAGAGGAATACCTTTCTCAGTCTCTATTTTTTAAGAGTGGTCGCAACGTTGTGTTAACTAAGCAAGGAGAAACGTTAGCGCGTTATACTTCTGCTGCGTTTACGGAATTAGAGCGTGGCGTTGATACGCTGACCAAAACACAGCAATACCTAGAGGTGTCATGCGAGCCGACTTTAACCATGCGCTGGTTAATGTCTCGAATTACGGAGTTCAATGAACAGCACAAGACTGATGTGAGACTTTCTACATCCGGTGGACCGGTGATCTTAGGCTCGACAACTGGGCTATCGCTCGCGATCCGCCGTGATGATTTCGAGCTTGATGCGAATTACGTAAAAATCCCTTTGGTAGAGGAGTGGGTGGGATTAGTGTGCTCTCCTGACTATTGGCAGCAAGTTAACGGGAGTTTACAGCAAGCTAAGTTGTTACACAGTCAAACTAGACCGGATGCATGGCGAGATTGGATGCGCATAAGCGGTCAGTCTTTATTTCAAGGTAACCAAAGTCAAACTTTTGGGCATTTCTATTTTTGTTTGCAAGCGGCAGTTGATGGCTTGGGTATAGCGATAGGCTCTTATCCATTAATTGTTGATGATCTTAAACGTGGAAACTTAGTCGCGCCGTTTGGCTTCGTGCTATCTGGGCACAATTACGTACTAATTAGCCAAGATAAATTGGTTGATGAACTCGAAATCGCATTTTTGACTTGGTTGGGTGCCAATATGCAGCTGTGCATACCACAGGCGTAACTCGCCACTTGGCGTATTTGGTATATAAGCTGGCGTTATTAGCCAAGTTTGATTAATCAATATTGCGTAAATTATCTCCATCGAATCGCAAACAGAAGAAAAGGTTTGAGAATTCATCAACCTTGCTTGTTTAATCTAGGTGAAATTTATGCAAATCAATAATCTAAAACGTCGCGAGTTTTTTAAGGTGTTGGGTGCAGGGGCTGCGACTGCAGCAGCGGTATCCTTGCCAGTTGGCGCGACGAGTTCTCATGCCGCACCCATTGATTTTAGAACGCCAGAACAACCTTTAGATGGGACTGCGATGGCGGAACTGGTGCGTAGTAAAAAATTCACGCCAAAAGAGCTGGTTCAAGAAGCGATCTATAAAATCAAGCAAACTAATCAGCAAGTTAATGCGGTGGTTTCGGAGTGTTTTGACCTTGCCCTAGAGCGCGCCGATTCAATCAATCCTAACTCGCCGTTTGCAGGCGTACCTTTCCTAGCCAAAGATTGTGTGGATGTTGAAGGTTTGGATTGCACTTTAGGCTCATTGCTTAACAAAGGTCGCCGCCCAGAAGAAACGTCATGGTTTATTCGCGCCGCGCACAACGCTGGGTTAAACACTATTGGTATGAGCAACATTCCTGAGATGATGACCTTGGGCTGCACACAAAATCCACTCTACGGAGCGACGCGTAACCCTTGGGATCTCAGCAAAGGCGTGCACTCTTCAACCGGCGGTGGAGCGGCAGCAGTGGCTGCGGGTTACACACCAATTATTCACTCGACGGATGGTGGCGGGTCATCTCGCATGCCCGCATCGGCAACAGGTATTTTTGGCTACAAGCCAAGCCGTGAACAGCTTGTCACTGGTTTAGCCAATGGTTCCACAATGGAAGATTTTACCCACCAATCGTTTATGTCACGAACGGTACGAGACACAGCACTCGCGCTCTCAGTGACGGAAAATCATATCAAAGATGGCTTTGATACCCCTTTTGCTCGCACGGCACTAGGCATGGTACATCGCCCGTTAAATCGCCAAATTCGCGTAGGTGTGACTATACGTGACATTCATGGACGCTTACCAGATGCGCCAACGCAACTCGCGATTAAATCGACGGTTGAGCTATTGGAGCAATTGGGACACATAGTTGTTGAGGTCGACCAACCTGTAACCAATGCCCAGCAGTTTATGGCTAGTTATATGGGGGTGTTTGGTAACAAAATGGCGCAATTTGCGAATCAGTTTGATGCTTTAGGTAAGCCATTAGAATCAATGCCTGAACTAGTTAGCGACAATGTGACTTATCTTGCGCGCACTATGCAGCAGCGCGTGGAGAAAAATCCAAACTTGTACCAGCAATCACAGCAGGAGTGTCATCAGTTTGCGCTTAAGCACAATCATGAGTTTTTCAAAAACATCGACGTGTGGCTGACACCATGTACTCATCATGTGCCAAAAGATATTAGTTATTTTGATCAAAAACAGCACTCAGGTGAAGAAATTTGGTTGCGTTCAGATAGGTTGATGTCTTACACGCCAATCGAAAATGTGGCAGGTAATCCTGCTATGTCAGTACCGTTATATTGGAGCAAAGATAATATGCCAGTAGGCAGCCATTTTTCTGCGGCGCGAGGCAATGATCGATTGTTGTTTGAACTAGCCTACCAACTAGAGGCAGCTCGACCTTGGGCAGATAAAAAAGCGCCCATCTACCTCTAACTAAAACGTCTTAAGCATAAAGCGCTCTTTGTCTGTCTTTGGAGCGCTCCATTAACCAACAACAATGTATGGAAATAACGCTGTATCGATAGATAGCTAGCGTGGTTTCTTTACGTCCTGAATTTAAGGTTATTTAATGAAAGCAGCATGTTTTAACTTGTTTTTACTCTCTTTGTTCACTTGTTCCGCAAATGCGGCTTTAGCGCCAGAGCAGGGCTTAAGTGGCAACATTACCGTGTTGTCGGGTGTAACATCTAACTCGAGTAATCTCAATGTGAAACAGGATAAATGGCAAAGCGAGAACGCTCTTGGGCGCAAAGGAAGCGATGAAGTTAGTTTGACAGCGGGGCTACTTGGCTCTTTGCAATACACGTTTGGTGACTCCCTCGATAAACAGCTCTTTATGGGAACGTCTCGCGAGGATATTGTTACTGGTTCATTGGCATTTGAGTTGGGCTATCGTCAGCAATTGACTGGTGGCACTATTGTTGATTTTGCGGTTTGCCCACTTTAATCTCTGGCGAGGTGTGGGATGACCCTTATGCTGTCGGTCAAGCGCGGCAAAAGACTGACCTGACTGGTAACGTCTATCGTTTGCAGTTAACCAGCATCGCAGGCTCAAACTTTGATCTTGATATGGCGGTGGGTGAATCTGATGTTGAGGATGAAATGTTAGGCACCAAAGGTTTAGGGCTGAACGAACAACAGCAGGCGTTACTCAAGCGTGAGCGACAATACTACTATTTTAAAACGGCATATCGTCACTTCTTACCAGCGCAACAAGCGGTTTTAATGCCATCGCTTAATGTCTTTGCCTCGGCTTCAGAGGGGGATGCGCTATCGTTTGTAAGTTATGGCGGTGAAGTAAGCTATGCACGCAAGATAAACCAGCATGGCTTTGTGTTAACAGCAAGTGCTGCTATCCGAGACTATGACGCTGAGAACCCAATTTTCTCTCAAACTCGTCAAGACAAGGATTATGGGGTATTTCTTGCCTATGAGTATGCCAATGTATGGGGTTATCAAGATTGGTCACTGGTTTCGTTTGTTGGCGCGCAAGCTACGCGTTCGAATATCGATTTTTATAGTTCTGAATAGTACATCATCTCAGTGGGGCTCGATTATAAGTTCTAAACTTGTTTTGTGTTGCAACTTGGCTAGCAACGCAGTGCGCTTTGTATTTTGCTTGGTAAACTATGGTCAGAATTTGCAGTATTTTGGCTACGTAGAATGGAAGCAACGGAATTTAGCACTCAACTACCGATATTTTGGTTTGGTACATTTGATGCGGCGTTAAATGAGAAGTTTGGTGAGACTGCGCCATTTTGGGGCGGAGAAGAAACGTATCGGCAATTGCTCAGTGCCAATAGTGTCTCAGCCTACCAGTTGGAACAGGCAGTAGCTAGTGTTTATCAACAACATGGAACCGAACTTATCGAGTGTTTTAGCCTGACCGCTAAGTACTTTGATGAAATTGAGCTAGGTGCGCCCGTGCTAGCGATGTTGACTGCACCGACACTGCGTAGTTTTTGCGAACAGCTTTGTCGTTATTCCATTCATATTCACCCACTGCTAAAACTGATATGCCGTGAAACCGAACATGGAGAACTGGAATTTTGGACGCTCACCCACGAATTTGTGGATGAGATAACGCTTGTCAGTCACCTCAGTTTAGGGCTTTATTTGAGCGTGATCCTAAAGCTTATCCGCCGTTACCTTAAATCGCCTAATATTCGATTACCGATTCATATTAACCGCATCACCATTGACATGGATGTGACGCCACTGTTTGAACAGATATTTAATGTCGAAGTTCGCACTGGTTATCCGGCGCGTTATTTTGTGTTTAGTAAACAACTGGCTGACAAAACCCACCGCCGGTTTGATCCAGTGCTTCATGAGAGTTTAACAGCACTAGCTGAGCAACAGACGGATCATATTGCTCAAAGTAGTATTTTGTATAAGGTCAATAATGTGTTGCAGAACAAAGAGGTTAACACTATCTCTTTAGAAAGCGTGGCGGCTGAGTTACACATAAGTCCACGCACCTTAAACCGCCGTTTACAGCAAGAAGGGGTGAGTTTTCGCCGTCTGTATGACAAATATCGCCTAGAGCAGAGCTTAAAGATGCTCAATCAAGATAACCTGAGTGTCACTTATATTGCCCATGAGCTGGGGTTTTCTGATTCCAGCGCTTTTAGCCGCGCCTTTAAACGCTGGACAGGCGAATCTCCCAAGCAGAAAGTCGGGTGAGCATCTAAGCGGCGAGAGAGGTCCTTTAGCCGCTCCAATGCCGACTCCTGCACAGAAATTAGATGCATCGTTCAGATACACAGCATACTGCGGATGCTTTGGTAACTTTGTTCAAGATTTGCAAGCGAGCCTAAAGCCAATACATCCAGAGGTTTACGTTGGGCAAAAAATACCGTGTTGCTAGAGTGCGACATAAAGTGTTTTCTTCGTTCCTTATTAGGAAATAATAGCTTTAAAGATTCATCGATTGATTCGATTAACCTCTGACGTTGTTTAGAGTCGCGATCTGCCATATCGCCAACAGCAAGATTGGGCGGCAGTATGGCATCAACTTGTACTTGTGTTGCGCCCCAACTTTTTAGTGTTTCTACCAATTGGTTATATTCAACGTTCATATCGCACCTCTGTTTGAACTGAAATACTCAGTATTGCCCGATGTGAATTGCTGGTTCAGAAAAAATACTTCTTAGTCGCTGTGCATAGATTTCTAGATCAGTAATACGTTCTTGTTCAGTTTTTCTCGCTGGGCCGAACACTGCATGCGGAGCAAGCACAGAAAAGCCGTTGAACTCAAGAATACCTCTATGAATAGGGCGTAAAATGCCATTGAGATCGCCGTTCCAGCCATCTTTGATATACGCTTCTTCAGGACCGCCCATAGTGACACTGAGCATAGCTTTTTTGCCCTGGTAAACACCATCTTGGTAAAAGCGACCACCACCATATGTTCTGCCCATAGCGAACACGCGATCAACCCAGCCTTTTAACATCGCAGGCATACCGAACCACCAAAGTGGGAATTGGAAAATGACTAAGTCACACCATTCAAGTTTTTGGATTTCAGCTTCGATTTCTGGTGAAAAACCTTGGTGCTCTGTCGCGTGCATTTCCTCTAATTGCTGTTTGAAAAAGACAGCATCATTAGTGGTAGTAAAGTTGTGTCTGCCTGATACCGGATCAAATTTCATTTGATGCAAGTTAGAGGTTTTTACTTGATGACCTTCGGCTTCAAGGACTTCAATTGCCTTGTTAAACATTGCGCCGTTAAAACTTCTTGGTTCTGGATGCCAATAAACTACAAGTACGTTCATCATTTTTTCCTCCGTCAGTGGCGATAAATGCCGTGCTGCTTGTGATTACTATGTGGCTAAGTATTGAATATATTTTTGTTAACCTGTAGCTTGTTATTGGTTATTTTTAAGATGAATAAAAGTTTATGAAATCGCTTCCTAGCCAGTTACCTATTTTTATACAAGTCGCCAAACAGGGCAGTTTTGCTAAAGCGGCGCGCGTACTCGGCATATCAGCTCCAGCAGTAAGTAAAGCTGTCACCAAGCTCGAGCATGAGTGGCAAGTGAAGTTATTTTTCCGCTCGTCTCACTCGTTGAGCTTGACGCAGACAGGACAGCAACTTTTTGATGAGTTGATGCCTTCGATGAGTGCGATTCAAAACACGATAGAACAGATATCCGATACTTCCGAGAAAGTGACTGGTACAGTGAAAGTCAACCTCCCTGCCAGTTCTATTGGACGAGAGCATATTCTTCCGTTGATATTGGAGTTTATTCAGCGCTATCCGCAGATTAATTGTGACTTACACTTTGATGATAGAAACGTTGATTTAGTCGAACACAGTTTTGATTTGGGGATTGGCACGGCGATTAACCAAGATTCCCGCTTGATAGCGCGTCCTTTGATAAAACAAAATATTGGTATCTATGCTGCTCCAAGCTATTTGAGTCGATACGGTACCCCTCAATCACCAGAGGAGCTGATTCAACATCGTTGTATTCCAGTGCGCTCGTTAACCACGGGGCGGTTTCATCACTGGCGGCTTAAACAAGGTAATGTGGCGACACTGTATGAGCCGCAGGGACAACTCGTAGTCAACAATTTCGCGGCAGCGAAACAGGCGGCAGTGGCTGGTGCTGGCATTGTGATGTTAGGTAGTTGGATGTTTAAGCAAGAAGTTGAGCAGGGCATAATGACGCCTATATTAGAGCCATATTGGGGAGAGCCAGTCACAATTTGGGTCTATTATGCCTCAAGGGATTATTTGCCTACTCGTGTGCGTCTACTTATCGATTATTTGGTCGAGAACATAGAGCGAGTTGCGGTTTAAATCGATTAATTTTACGCCGTAAACCACTTTTCGCTATGCCATCGAAAAGTAAGATAAAACGGCTAGAAACCAATTGATGTCTTTGAGTTGATTAATAAGTGTGAAAGTAGTTATTTAACGTTATGTTAAGCTGTAAATTGGAGCAAGCCCTCGCACTCAGCGGGGGCTTTATTTTATCCAGATATTGTATCTGGATTGAACCAGCTGATGTTACAAATCAAATCGGTCAGCATTCATCACTTTGACCCAAGCTGCGACAAAATCAGCAACGAATTTGTCTTGGTTGTCATCTTGGGCGTAGAGCTCTGCATAAGAGCGCAGTACCGAGTTTGAGCCAAAGATCAAATCAACCCGTGATGCAATCCATTTAGTACTGCCAGAGGCGCGCTCACGAATCTCATACAAGCCGTTGTCAGCAGGGTGCCATGTGTAGTTCATATCGGTTAAGTTGACGAAGAAGTCTTGGCTTAATGCGCCGACTCGATCGGTCAATACACCTGTCTGACTGCCACCATAGTTGGTACCAAGTACGCGCATACCACCTACGAGCACAGTCATTTCAGCCGCAGTAAGCTGCATCAATTGGCTGCGTTCTAGTAGTAACTCTTCAGCCGTGACTGCGTAGTCATCTTTGAGCCAGTTTCTAAAGCCATCATGGATCGGCTCCAAAACATCAAACGAGTGCTCGTCGGTCATTTCTGGCGCGGCATCCCCGCGGCCTTGGGAAAATGGCACGCTAATACTCATTCCTGCATTGGACGCGGCTTTTTCTATCCCTACGCAACCGCCAAGTACAATTAAGTCCGCAAGGCTGATTGGTGAACCGAGGCTGGCTTTAATCGATTCGAGCTCAGCGAGCACATGGGCAAGTCTTTCAGGTTCGTTACCTTGCCAGTCTTTTTGCGGAGCTAGGCGAATGCGAGCACCATTAGCGCCGCCTCGGCGATCGGAACCTCGATAGGTTCTGGCACTGTCCCATGCTGTTGTGACCAGATCGCTGATGGATAGATTACTGTTGAGAATGGCGAGTTTAAGGCTGTCGATGTTTTCATCACTGAGATGATAGCTAACACTCGGCACTGGATCTTGCCAAATCAGATCTTCTGCTGGTACATCACTGCCAAGGTAACGTGATTTTGGACCTAGGTCGCGATGAGTGAGCTTGAACCATGCTCGGGCAAACACATCGGCAAAGTAGGCAGGATCATCGCGAAAGCGCTCCGCTATTTTGCGATACTCAGGATCAAATTTAAGCGCCATATCGGCATCGGTCATCATTGGCTTACATTTGATGGTAGGGTCTTCAACGTCGACTGGCATGTCTTCTTCGCTGATATTAACTGGTTCCCACTGCGCAGCGCCTGCCGGACTTTTGGTTACCCACCAATCGTATTTAAACAGTAGTTCGAAATAGCCGTTGTCCCATTGAGTTGGATTTGTTGTCCAAGCGCCCTCAACGCCACTGGTGACAGTGTTGCGCCCAACCCCTCGCGAGGTTTTATTTAACCAGCCCAAACCTTGGTCTTCAATCTCTGCCCCTTCGGGTTCAGCTCCTAACACGGAGGCATCGCCGTTACCGTGTGCTTTACCGACAGTATGTCCACCTGCGGTTAGTGCGACAGTCTCTTCATCATCCATCGCCATTCGTGCAAAGGTGATGCGCATATCGTGAGCCGTTTTAATTGGATCTGGTTTGCCGTCTACACCCTCAGGATTAACATAAATTAAGCCCATCATCACCGCAGCGAGAGGGTTTTCTAAATCGCGCTCGCCAGAGTAGCGGTTATTTTCCCCACCACTGGGTTGTAGCCATTCTTTTTCTGCACCCCAGTAAATATCTTTCTCAGGATGCCAAATATCTTCTCGACCACCTGCGAAGCCAAAGGTTTTGAAGCCCATTGACTCATACGCCATGTTGCCCGCGAGAATAATCAGATCCGCCCATGAAATTTTGTTGCCATATTTTTTCTTAATTGGCCAGAGTAGGCGCCTTGCTTTATCGAGGTTGCCGTTATCTGGCCAGCTGTTGAGCGGGGCAAACCTCTGATTACCGCGACTGGCGCCGCCGCGTCCATCGGCAATACGATAGGTACCAGCAGAGTGCCAAGCCATACGAATCATTAAACCGCCATAGTGTCCCCAGTCTGCGGGCCACCAATCTTGGCTATCGGTCATAAAGGCTTTGAGATCACTTTTTAACTCTTCAAGATCGAGTGAGTTGAACGCTTCAGCGTAATTAAAACCATTCCCCATAGGGTCGGTTTTTTGGTCGTGCTGGTGGAGGATGTCGAGATTCAAGGTTTTCGGCCACCAGTTAAATTCCGCAGCCTGTTGATTGGTGTTAGCGCCGTGCATTACCGGACACTTGGATGGGTGAGATTTTTCGCTCATTGCTTGCTCCCTTCACTGGGTTGTTTTAACCAAGTTTAGTCAGCGCAAATAAGTTTAGCCTGATAGAAGTGAATATAGGAGAGGCAGCGTAGCAGTGTTATGGGTAGTCATTGAGCGGAAGATATTGATTTGCAGTAAAATTCAGAATCCTTCGTATATTACTGAGAGGTTGGTTTTCATCCACAAGCGCTATGCTCACTTAGATTGTTAGTTTAGTTGGCTCCCTGGAGCGTGATTTTGAGTATCTGTTTGTTTTAGTGATGCAATTCGCGAATAACTCAAAATTGGCTATATGCAACAACTTTTAAGCAACTAGTTCAATTTTTTCCTATCCTTACTAGTAATGATATTGGTCGATAAATAAACCAAAGTTAGCCTAGGGATGGTCATTATGAGCGAGCAAACAGTTGCAGTGCCGGGAATTGTTAAGGAAGTGGTTGGAGAACCAATCGTGATGCGAGCTGGTGAGCCCGCGTTAATCGCCAATAAAGGTTTTGAGCTAAAACCTAATGACTTGTTATTTACGCCCTCTGGTACCGAGTTAGTGGTTACGATAAATAACGAACTGGTTTTCGTCGACGAGAATTGTGTGGGCTGTATCAATATCGCCCAAGTCGATGCACCAGAACTTGCAGTCGCGAATATCAATGGTGAGCTGGTTACGGTAAATGAGCCGACAGATGACGTACTTGATGTTGAGGCATTACAGCAGGCGATTTTGCAAGGGCAAGATCCCACCGAGGTACTGGAATCGACCGAAGCTGGTGAAGCTCCAGATGGATCAGCGATAGGAACGTCGGCAACAGTGCCTCTCAACCTTGCTCAAACCATCGCAGCGACGAAGTTTGAAACCGCAGGGATGAGCAACGAGCGCGAGCAATTTGATTACGAAGAGGGCAATGATGTCGTCGCCGCAGACGGTGGTTTGGTGATCACGACTACAGTGACTGAGGGCAATTTGTCGGATGGGAGCTATCCACAACAGACGATTGCACGCGCAACCGTTGTAGCAGGTACCTTGAGCCTTGACCCTAGTTCTTTTGTTCCTGTCACAAGTAGCTTAAATGCGCTTCTAGATGAATTGAATAAAGAAATTACCTCTTCTGGTAAGGCTGTTGAGTTTGTTTATGACCCCACGACGAATGCGATTATTGGCTCGCAAGAGGGAGAGACGGTTCTTACCATCGATATTGATGCAGTTCAGAGTGGAAAAAATATCAGCTTAAGTTTGGTTACCACGCTAGAAAAGCCAATTGATCACAACGTAGATGCTGGTAGTCAGGGCTTAGTTCGATTTACAGATAACTTGCTTCAAGTTGATTTGACCATTAATGGTGCTGATACCAATGGTAATGAACTCAAACAGCCGATATCAGTCACGGTTTCAGTTGAAGATGGGGATGAGCAATTAGCGGTAGAGGTGGATGAAAGCTACACCGAAGCGGTAACGCTAAGTGCAGATAATCCTTATCAGACTTCGGGCAGTGTGTTTGAACTTGGTGCAGATGAGCTGGCAGAGATCCGGTTTGATGACGGCGCTATGGCGCAATTTGCAGGCGTGTTATCCGATAACCAAGAGACAGAAGTTACCCTTTCTGACGACGGCAAAACTCTGACTTTAGCGATCAAAGATAATCCAGATACAGTTGTTTTAGCGTTCGTTTTGGCAGAGGACGGCACTTATACCATCACTCAGAACCTACCGCTTGAACAAAATAATAACCAAGACACGCTTAACTTTGCTCTTCCTGTCACATCCATTGATTATGATGGTGACGTTGTCACTAACGTTATCAACTATCAAGTTATTGATGGAGCTGCGCCAAGTGTTGAGCTTCCAAATTCAGTGACTCCGGTATTAGAGAGCCAGCTTGATAGTGGTAATCCAGTTTTATCTCAGGGCGTGCTTGGTTACCAGGGTAGCGATGCGGTTCAGCATTTTGAAATCGATGTAGAGGCATTTAACAGCCAGTATCAAGGCATTCTGCAAAGTGGCGAGCTTGCTGTAACCTTGTTTGACACCACGGCTGACGATGATGATTTTGTTCACTCCTACGTAGGTAAAGATGAAAATGGTGAAACCGTCTTTACCATCACACTGCAACCAGATGGCAGTTACACTTTTGAGTTGTTAAAACCACTTGATCACAATGGACCAGCCGATCCTAGTAGTGCAGACAATAACCGCTATGACCTCGATTTTCCGGTTTATGCGGTTGATAGTGATGAAGATAAATCTGACTCAAATCGAGCTGTTGATGGCGCGCAAGCAACCATTTTGACCATCGCAGTCGTTGATGATGTTTCCACGCTCAAAGATTCGTTGCTGTTTGATCAAATAGTCGAACCAACAGTTGGTGTTGATGGCATGACCACGTCAACACAGAATATATTCAGTGATGTTAGCCAAGATGGCGACCAAGTGACTCACTTTGTCTATGACAACAAGTCGTACAACTTAGATGACTATACACCCGATGGCGCTGGTGTTTATGCAATCGCACTTGATCCAGTCGGCAATGACGATAGCGCAATCGGCACGGTTTACATTAACCGTGATGGTGATATTTCGTTTAAACCCAATTCGGATATTTTGCATACCGATGAAACGTCAATCAATGACATTCTCACCGCTAACCTCGAAGTGTTTACTAAAGACGGTGATGACGATGTTGATTCGGTTGATGTTACGCTCAAGATTAAAGATGGTGACAACATCAATTTTACCGGTGAGTTAGAGCTTGCCTTTACCGAAAAGAGAAAGTCACAAACCTTCACCGAAGATGCCGACGGCACGCCTCTCAATGTCGGCTTGCAAATCGGTAGCGATGAGATAGCGAGCCTTCAGTTTGTCGCTGATAACGATGGCAACTCAGTGCTTAATAATATCACGCTCGATGAGGCTGCAACCTTTGTGCATATCCTAAACGAGGGACAAAGCGTGGTGGTGTCTTTAAGTAATGACTCGAATGATACGAGTGGGTATATATTACAGGCGACCTTTAGTGAAAATAATGCTGGTGAGCGAAGTGGTGCTTACAGCGTGACACAACACCAAGCGTTTGACCAAGTGGATGAGGTGACAGTTAACTTTCCTTTTGCAGCGACGGACACTGATGGCGATACCAGTTCAGACACGATTGACGTAGTCGTACTTGATGGTAAAGACATCACGGTGTGTAATCCGGATTCGTTTGTTTTTATCAAAGAGCCGAAAAACCTAGATGGTAGTGAGGAAAATTCAATTACTCGTCATTCATCTATCGAACTAAAACAAGGTTCAGACGAGATAGATAGTGTCGAGTGGAAGGCTACGCCGCAAATGCAGGCTGCTCTGGAGGCAATCACAAGCCAAGGGCAAGCAACGGATTATGAGATCACGGATCAATTTATCCGCGTTTTTACCACCGATGGTAATGGACAAGAAAATAACGTAATTATCTTTGAGTTAGACGCAGACAAAAGCGGTTGCTACTACGTAACGCAATACTTACCGATAGACAATGATCAAAGTGATGATAAGGATCTGATTGTTCTCTCGATTGTTGCTACCGATGCCGATGGTGACAGTGTTGAAGCGGATGTCGATGTCATTTTAAAAGATGGCGTAGAAACCAAACTCACAGATAGCAGCTTGACATACCAAGAAGTTAACGATGAATTTGGCGCGGCAAAAACGGGAACAGTAGACTTAAAACAAGGCTCTGATGGCGTATCTGACATTTCGGTTTCTTTAGATAATGACACCGACGTGATGAGTTGGACTAGCCAAGACAGACCGCTGGATCTGGTCAACTCGGGTAATGATTACACCTTAGTGTATGAAGACGATCCCGACAGCAAAGTTCTAGAGTTTATCTTCGATGAGCAGAGTGGTGCGTATCAAGTCGTTCAGTACCAACCGATTGACCAAGATAGCACGAACCAAAGTAAGTTGGCATTTACGGTGACGGCTAAATCTACTGATGATGCCGATGTACAAGCAACTATTGATGTCACCATTAAAGATGGTGTGGAAACAACATTAACCAACAGCAGTGTTGAGTACACCGAATTAAAAACGGGTACTGGCTTAGAGGAGAGTTACGGCTACCGCGCTGACAGTGTCGCGATAAAAGCTGGTGTAGATGGTGTTTCTAAAGTGGAAGTTTTGTTAGATGAGCCATCAGTGGTGAACTCTTGGACCAGTCAAGGCAAAGAATTAGAAGTTGTTAGCGATGGTAATGACTTTAAGTTGGTCGACAAAAATGATGCTGATAGCGTGGTGTTAGAGTTTGTTTTTGATGATGATACGGGTGATTACTCAATAGAGCAGTTTTTACCTTTGGATCAGGTAAATGGCGAGCAAAGTATCATTAACCTTACCGTCAAAGCGTATTCAACTGATGATGAGCTAACGAGTGCCAACATTGCGATTACCATAAACGATGGTTTAGAGACGAATTTGTCCGATCGCGTGGTCAACCTGACTGAAACCGATGATGCGAACAACAACTTTAATCAAACCGAGACCACAGGGAATGTCAATCTCAAACCCGGTGTCGATGGTGTATCTGCGATAGCTTTGACGCTTAGCCAAACACAAATGGATGACATCAATGACAATTGGAGCAGTCAAGGCAAGCCGCTTTCAGTGGTTGAAGATCTGGATAACAACAGCTACGCGCTGGTATATAAAGCCGATCCTGATACACAAGTATTAACTGTCACTCTCGATAGCCAAGGTCATTATAAAGTTGAACAATTGCTGCCAATCGATCAGCAGGGCAGCACCAGTAGTTTAGTTTTTGCGGTCACCGCTTCATCGACAGATGATGCTGATATTACCAAGAACCTAACGGTAAATGTTAGTGATGGCGTAGACACGTCCCTGCAAGATGACGTAGTTACGCTGCAAGAAACCGTCGATTCTGATGGTGAGTTCGCCACTAAATCGATTAGTGGTGATGTTAACTTGAACCCTGGTCCTGATGGTGCCAAGTCGAGTATTTCCCTTGCGAATGCGGATGAGATTGATAGCTGGACGAGTAATGGCAAACAGACATCGGTTGCCACCACTGCCAATACTGTTACTGTGCTGGATGAGGATAATAACAAGGTACTGGAGCTGATCTACTACCCAGAAGCCGTAGGCAACAAAATAGCCGGCAGCTATGAGGTGATTCAATATGCAGCTATTGATCAGCCAATCGGTAATATTAGCGAGCTCAAAGTGGATGTGACGGCGACGTCGACAGATGATGAGCCGCTCACCAAGCAAATCACCGTTAATATCAAAGATGGCGTAACACCATCGATTGATGTCAATGGCAGTGCAAGTCTTCCTGAAACAAGTGATATGGATGCCGCAACGCCAGCGAAAAAGACCTTTACGCAACTGCTGGATATTAACAGTGGTACTGATGATATCAATACGGTTTTCTTTGCGTTAGCGGATGATAGTGTATTTAAACTGACGGATCTTACGAGTGAAGAACGCGATCTCGAAGTAAAAAGTGCAGACGGTTCATATTCGCTGTTTATCAAAGGAACCAATACCGAAGTTCTTAATATCTCGTTGGACAAACAAAGTGGCGATGTTACGGTTGAACAATACCTGCCACTTGATAACCCGCTAAACAATAAGATTGAGCTTAAGATTTCGGTCACAGCGACTGACACCGATGGCGATCCAGGCAGCAACCACTTTAATCTAACTTTGATTGATGGGCAGGATCCGCAGATAAAACCAGTGTCTAGCCTAGATGTGTTTGAAAAAGGGCTAGGAGAAGCTGGCGACAACTCGCAAGTCAATTCTACCACCTTAATGTTTGAAGCCAGTTCAGACAACATTGAAACCATCGAAATCAAAGATGTCGGTATTATCGTGACTGACCAAAACAATGCTCCGATGACGCTGACGGCTGACAACCAAACGGTGCAGTTTGAGCAGACCGACACGGGCTTGATTGGTTACATTGGTAGTGGCGTTAACAAGGAAAGTGTATTTGAAGTCACGGTTAATTCCGATTATACCAGTAACGATTTCGGCAAAGTGGAGTTCACCTTACTTAAAGAGGTCGATCATCCAAATGCTGGTACCGATTCTCTGTTACTGAAATTGCCGGTAGTGGCAACCGATTTTGATGGCGATGCCAGTCAAACGGGACCCCAGCAGGCTTATGTTACAGTCAATCTGATTGATGATGTTTCTACGCTTAAAGCGTCGATTCTATTCGATGACATCACTGAACCTACATTAGGTACTCAAGGTAGCACAACCGAGGTGCAAAACATCTTTGCTGATGTGAGTAAAGACGGCGACCAAGTGACCCATATCGTTTACGACAATAAGAGTTATGAGTTGGATGACTACACGCCAAATGCTCAAGGAGTGTATGCGATTGCACTTGATGCCAAAGGCGCGGATGACAGTGGTATCGGTACGGTATACATCACGCGAGATGGCGATATTTCATTTAAGCCCAATTCCGATATTTTGCACACAGATTTAACCGCCACGGCAGATGTTTTGACTGCCAACCTTGAGGTGCACACCAAGGATGGTGATAACGATATGGATTCTGTTGATGTGACATTGAAAATCAAAGATGGCGTTGATATTGGTTTCTCAGGTGAACTTGAAGTGGCATGGACCGAAGTTTCATCAATTAATACCATTACTACCGATGGCGAAGGGCAAGTGCTTAACGTTGGATTAACCAGCGGAAGTGACCATTTAGCGAGCCTCAAATTTGTCGCTGACAATGATACTAATTCTGTACTGAATAATATCACGGTCGACGAAGTTGAGACCTTTGTGCATGTGATTAATGGTGGAGACAGTATTGTCGTTTCTACCAACGAAAATCAGCCACTTAATGTTGCAGACTATATCTTGCAAGCGACGCTGAGCAAAGATGGACAAGGCAAGGCGAATGGTGAATACAGCATCACTCAATATAAACCGTTTGACCAAGCTCAGTTACCGATAGATTCTGCCGTCATATTGTTACCACTAGTCGCCACAGATACAGATGGTGATCCAACGCCAACACAGATCCAACTCACTGTTGCTGATGGTCAAGATATCACGGTGGGTAACAGCACATCATCAGTGCAACTTAATGAGACGTTAACGCTTGATGGAACTGAAGAGAACGCGATTAGTCAGCATGATAGCGTGAGCTTCGTTGCTGGCGTTGACGGTATCGATGCTGTTAAATGGCAAAATGATGCAGCATTGCATACCTTGTTGGATGGCATTACCACCCAAGGTAAAGAGACGAAATACAGCGTAAGCGATGATACGCTAAGAGTGTATCTAGATGATGGTGGTCAAGGTAAAGATGTGATCACCTTTGTACTCGATAGTGGCACTGGAGGCGGCTATACAGTTAAGCAGTACTTGCCTATTGATAATGCCAACGATGACACCACTAATATTGATGTACTTAATCTAGCGATTGTGGCAACTGACAAAGATGGTGATGATACGGTTGCCCCAATTAAAGTGAACCTCAAAGATGGCGTAAACACGTCAATAAGTAACGTCACTGAAGCATGGACCGAGACGGATAATGCTGATGATGAGTTTGTAGCGGTAACGGCAAACGGCAACGTTAACCTTGCTGAAGGCTCTGACGGCGCAGAAACGCTAACGGTGAATTTGACCACCGCAGATATCAACGTGATTGAAACTAATTGGACTAGCCAAGGAAATGCACTTGCGGTTGATTTTGATTCGGTCAGTAACACTTACACCTTAGTTTATAAAGATAACCCTGCCACCGAAGTGCTTGAGTTCAAGCTAAATAGTAATGGTAGTTATGAGGTCACACAGTCGCGACCAATAGATCAAGTGGGAGCGAAGAGCACTATTGTATTTAACATTATCGCTTCTTCAACGGATGATGCGGATGTTAAGGCGACGGTAACAGTCGATATCTCAGATGGTGTTGACACCAGTATCCAAGATAGCACCAAATCGCTGACTGAAACGTTAAATGGCTCGGGCGACTTTACCAGTTCAAGCGTTAGCGGTGATACTCATTTAAATCCGGGGCCGGATGGTCACCAAACCACCGTATCTCTTAAAAACTATGATGAAGTACATGGTACCGCAGCCAATCAATTCAAAGGTTGGAGTAGTAATGGTAACGATATTGAAGTAACGGAGACAGATACTTCCGTCATTTTGACTGACAAAGTCACTGGTGAGAAAGTACTAGAGTTAACCTACTATCCGGAAGATGTTGGTGTCTTCGGCGATGCTAACTTTAAAGCTGCTGGCACTTATGACGTGACTCAGTTCAGAGCCATAGACCAACCAGTAGAGAATGTTAGTCAGTTGCAAGTGACGGTGACTAGCCGTTCAACCGATGATGAACCGCAAACCGCGCAAATTACGATCAATATTAACGATGGTACAACGCCAACCATCATCGCGAACAACGATGCGAGTTTAACTGAAACCGTTGATATGGCTGCCAATACGCCAGCCAATGATTCGTTCAATCAAATGTTGACCATCAGTAGTGGGACGGATGCTGTTGACACTGTCATTTTTGCTCTGGCGGATAGTAGTGTCTATCAGCTTGCTGACTTAACTAGCAGTGGCCAAGATTTGGTAGTCCAAAGCAACGATGCGTCTTACTCGCTTTATATTAAAGGCACTAATACGGAAGTGCTTAATATCTCGGTCGATAAAGACAACGGCAATGTAACGGTAGAGCAATATCAACCGCTGGACAATCCGTTAAGCAACGATATTGTGCTGACGCTTAACGCGACCGTTACAGATACTGATGGCGACAGTGCTTCGACCTCTTTCCTGTTGACACTGACCGATGGTACCGATCCAAGTATCACACAAATTAGCCCAATGATGGTTGATGAAGATGGTCTAGGCTCAAGTAGCAATGCTGAGAATGATGATACGGTCATAAAACTCGCGCCAAGTTCGGACAACATTGAAAAGTTTGAGGTAGATACAGCAGCAATTAAGTTGTTTAGCCAAGCTGATGTTGAACTTACTGACGGATTGAAGTCAGGTGGAAAAACGGTTCAATATGAGGCGATAGCTGGTGGTTATCGTGGTTACATTGATGTTGACGGTTCAAAACAAACTGTATTTGAGCTCAAGATTAACTCTGATTACACCGATAGCGATTTGGGTAAAGTGGACTTCAAATTGCTATTACCAGTCGACCATCCGAGCGCTAGTACCGATTCTCTGACATTAAAACTTCCAGTCACGGCGTACGATTTTGATGGTGATTCAAGTAATCAATCAATCATTGAAGTTGAACTGAAAGACGCGGAGCCCAATGTCGTTGAGAAATCTATATCTATTGTAGAAGGTAAGGCTCAAGCCAAAGATGTACTGCTCAATTTTGCTCAAGGTGATGGCTTACGCATTACTAAAATTGATGTCGCTGATAATAATGAGTTTGGTTTTGGTAATAGCAAAGCGGCGTCATTAGATATTGATTCGCTTGGTTATAACAATAGCCAAACTGTTTACGCGAAAGACTCAAATGATCAATGGGAATTAATTGGTTCAATTAAAGTATTTGAGAAAAATGGTCATTTACGTGTTCGTTTTGACTCTGATAGTACAGTCGATCATCAACTTGGCAAGTTAAATACACACTTTATTGTGACAGGCGAAGATAACGATGGGGATATTGATACCGCCAAACTCAATCTGACCATCAGTGACAAAGCAGCGAAGCTTGTTATTGATCCTGTTCGCGGCGATGAAGATACTGATATCGCGGTTACAATTGAAATTGATTTGCATGATGCCGATGGTGAAGAGATTCAATCGCTGTTGCTCGGCAATCCTCCGGGAGGTAGCTTCTTCTACATTGACCCAAATAGTGGTAATGGAATGGAAGTCAGTGGAAGATTATCGGAAGATAAACTGGATGTTTCGGGAACCGATGTTCTTTCGATTGATAACATTTTCTACCGACCAGATGACCACTATTCAACTGACTCAAATGGCTTTGAAGTCAATGTCCAAGTTAAGGTTGAACGAGAAGGGCACCCAGTTGAAACGCGCAATGGCAAAATTGATATTGTAGTAGACGGTATTGCCGACAAACCGACGATGGCAGCTTCGTTTGAGGCAGAAGCAAGCGGTGATGAAGACAGTTTAATTAAACTCGACTTTGCCTTTGAGACAGTCGACCAGTCTGACGCCAGTGCAGAAACCATTACTTATGAGCTTAAGTTTAGTGATGTGAATATCGTGGCGGATCATAAGCTGGTTAAATCGAACGGCGATGAGATAACCCCAGATATAAATGGCGTCTATCACTTTACCAGCGCAGGAATCGATAACGTATATTTAGCAGCAAAAGGTGATTTCAGTGGTTCAGTGTTGGTGGATGTTAAAGCCATTTCCCATGAACCGTTTACCGATAGCACCAACTCTAGTGAAACTACGCTGACGGTAGATGTAGCGCCAATTGTTGATGACATTACTTACCAAGTTGAGCGTGTGCGCGTTAATGAAGATACCGAGTTTAAGCTTAAAGACCATATCCATGTGAATGATCTAAAAGACAGTGATGGATCAGAAAGCCGATTTGTCTACATTAAAGACTTACCAGATGGCACGATTATCACGCACTTCAATAGTGTCGGGGATAACGCGATTCTCCTTAACGGCAAAGCTCACTTGATAGTTGACCCAGATGATTACTTAACTGCAACGCTAATTACGCTGGATGACCCAGCGGACAAGACTATTGATGTTGATGTGGACATTATTGTCGATTATGCGCTGATTGAGTCGGGACTAACTGGCATCATTCCTCCTAAAGACAGCAACACTGATTTTGAATTTAAGGTTGAAGTCAAAGTGAGCGACACTGCAACTTATGCAGATAACGAAGTCAAGTATGACAGCCAGACAATGGGCAATAGTGATAAAACTATCGCCGTTGATATCAAAGGTATTGCCGATGCACCAATGATGGCTGCTGACAGCAACGATGTGTGGCAAGTTGTTACTGACAATCAAGGCGCGATCAGCGGTATTAAAACCACCACACCGATTGATGAAAACAGCTCAATTTTGCTCGATTTCTCAGTGTTTAGTGGCGAAACCGGCTACGACAAATCTGGTCCTGATGGTTCAGAGAAAGTGACCGTAGTACTTTACGCCGCGAGTGGCAATTTAGCTGACTACAAAATAGAAGATACTGACGGCAATGAAATTAGCCTGACATATGCGGGAATGAAAAACGGTCAAGCTCAATATGAGGCGGATATCGGTCAAGCTGATATTAAGATCTCACCAAAGACCGATAACACGGAAGATATTCAGCTCAAGGCTAAAATTATCGTTACTGAAAATGATGGTAATGAGCTGGTGACAGAAAAAGATATTTTTATTGAAGTTAATCCAATTATTTCAGGCTTTAATAATAACTTCATCGTTAATAGTAACGATAACAACTACACGCCACTTGAAGATCAGGTTAACAATGTAAAATGGTATCCAGGCAAACTCGAGGATAGAGAATCAGGTGGAGACCATGAGTTTGTTAGCAAATTAGTCATTTCTGGAAATGATGGTGAGAGTAATGCCGAACTAACGGATATCGCGCTCACTATCGCAGCGAATAATGCGATAGGACAAGTGCTGATTGACGGAGTGGCAACCACACCAAGCGCTGGTAAGTACAGCTTTGATGCCACAAATGAAGTGACGATCATCGCTGCTGATGGGGCAGAACTAACAGCGGGTAATCTAAAAATTTCTGCATTGGTAACACCTGAAGATTCCAGTGCTGACTTTGTGCTAAATAGCACTGTGTCAGTGACGGAAGTTGATGTCGATTCAGCAACGGGCTTTAGTAAAACGGTCGATTACACCGGCAAGTTAAATGTCGATCTTCAACCTGTGGTTGAAGACGATGGCGAACTTAATATTATTGATGACTCTGATACTGGCATCGCAGCATCTCAGACGAACAGCGTTGGTTCGGTGAGTTTTACCATCAATAAAGAGGCGCAAGGAGGCAGCTTTGTTGGTAGCAATGCTGATTATTCAGTCAACTTTATTGATCTTGACGCGGACTCTACTGGTGCGCCAAACCCTGAAACCGATCAAGATGAGCGAGTGAGTCAGGTTGTTATTGAATTTGCAGGCGCAAGCCAAAGTGTGCTTGATCAGCTTTATGTGCAGGGCGCTATCAATAATGGTGATGGCACTTGGACGGTAACCAATGAAGATTCGTTTATTGTATTTGCACCAAATGGTGTCGATGAAACAGTAACGGTTAAAGTTCACGCTTTGGTAATAGACCGAGGTGAAGATGGCGAAGATAGTATCAATGAAAGCGAAGTCAGTTATGCGGTTAGAGATACTCAGTCGTTCCAAATTACCTTTGATGATCCTGATCCAAGTGGAACGGTCAGCGGAGAGGCGGCATCTGCCAGCATAGATAACACGCAAGCCATCGAGGGAACAGAAGATACTAAAATTCGATTGGATGATACCTTGCGTGAGAAACTTATCTTTAGTGAGTTAGCTAATTTGGATGACAGCTCAACTAACGATCAAATCACTATCGTGTTTGATGTATCCAATATCCCAGAGATTAAGCGAGTCACATCAGGTACTGGTGAAGAAAACTTCGTTAACGGCAAGTATGCGTTCACCATTGATGCCGATGATGTTAACGGTGACGGCAGTCTAAAAGAGGGGGCTTTAGGCAATGCAGCTATTACTTTAATTGAAGATTTTGCTGGTGATTTCACT
The DNA here is from genome assembly GCF_003350325.1 of Vibrio rhodolitus. Taxonomy (GTDB): domain Bacteria; phylum Pseudomonadota; class Gammaproteobacteria; order Enterobacterales; family Vibrionaceae; genus Vibrio; species Vibrio rhodolitus. Next base: position 30,224 of record NZ_QLYZ01000029.1, read on the forward strand.
ATACCTATTTCAGTGGTTATTACGGACATGGATAGTGGCGATGAAAATGTGGTCACTCAGCAAGTCAACTTTGAGATTACGCCAGTTGTCGACGGTGTGACTAAAGGTAATGGTGTGGTGGTGCAAACGGTTGAGGCTGCGGACTTTACCGCAGGTGAAGAGGCACCAAACTCAATTAAAGCAAATACTGCCTATGAAGATAGCCAAGTTACGCTCAATCTAAATCAGTTTACCTTCAAAGATGAAGATACAGATCTTTCACAAGGTGTAGAGTCCTTCGCTTCAATTAAAGTCAGTTCAACCGTTGGTGCGGTAACCTCCGACACTGGTTATACGGGGGTCGCCAACAACGGTGATGGTAGTTTGAGCATCACCGCGGAGAATTTACCAGACGGTGTTAGCGTAGAACAAGTATTAGCAGAGGTCGTCTTTACGCCATCTAAAGACTTTGCTGGTAAGTTAACGATTACCCTTGATGGCTCTATTATTGATGAAACGGACAACGTTGGTTCGGTAACTGCGCCGTTTAAACAAACATTTGATATCGACGTTAAATCTATTGTGGATGGTGTCACCACTCAATCATTAGGCGATAAGGTGATTGATGGCAGTGAAGACACACCAATGTCATTGTCAGTTCTTGATTTCACCCTTGATGATATTGATGGTTCGGAAGAGTTTGTATCGTTTAAATTGACGGATGTACCACAAGACTTCTTAGTTTCTTCCACTTCCGGTGATTTTGCAGTCAGCAATAATGGTAGTGGCGTATGGAGTATTAAGATTGTTAAACCAGTCGGTGAAACGGTTGATCTGAGCGATATTCAAATTACGCCAGCGGAGAACTTCAGCGGTAGCGCCAACATTGGCTACATAGTGTACACCCAAGAGGAAGTGGACAAACAGCCGAAGCAACAAGGTGGACGCATTACAGTTAATGTTGCGGCAGTTGGCGATAACATCGATACCCGCATCGACCAACAAGCCACTGGCGCTGAGCATAGCGGCGCAGATACAGGCTTTGTCGACATTAAGATTGATGCTCGTATTCTCGATAGAACAGATTCGATTAGCGCTGCGGATCATACCGAAAACGCTCCTGAAACCGTTTATATTAAAGTTGAAAATATCCCAGATGGAGTGTCGATTTTACTACCCGAATTTACCAAGGGGGCAGACCTTGATAGCGGCGACTATATTGCTTATCAAGAGCTGGATAATGGCGTCTATACCGGTAATTGGATTGTGGAAACCAATTTGCAGCAGGTGGAAAGCATCCAGTTGGATTTAACTGGCACTGATTACAACAGCGATTCTTGGCGAGGGGATAACCCACAGATTACCCTTAACGTAAGTTCGAACGACAATGGCGCATTAGGTCCTATTACAACGCAAGTCGTGACGTTAGACATTACCCCAGACAATGACAAGCCAGTGGTGGTAGCACAATCATCGTATGAGGTTGATGAAGATATTCAGCTATCCATTACCAGCATTCAAATTTCTGATGCGGATGTGATTGATGATCCTGATGCAAATATGACCGTCACTATTAGTCATACCAGCGGTAACCTGTCGTTTGGTGCTGACTCTACTCAATTTGCCAGCGACAACAACATCACGATTGGTAGCGATGGTAATGGCAACATAGTGCTTGATGGCACGATTGAAGCAATAAACAAACTCCTAAGTGGCAGTGAGGTTGCCAGCGAAAAAGGCTTACTCTTTATTGGTGATGAGAATAGCCATGAGGATGCGCAAATTCGTGTCCAAGTCTCTGATAATGGCAATAACGGTGACGTTAACGGCGATGGTACTATCGATATTAACGACGCGTTAACCAGCGACCAAATAACGGTTGATGTTAAGGTCAATCCAGTGAGCGACAAACCGACATTGGAAGCGGAGCGCAATCGCTACTTAGTGGCAATCAATGATGCCCAATTGGCGATAATCCCACTTCTCGGCGTGATTCCGGCACTTGCCGTTGCAAGTGAGAGCTTATCTGTACGGTTCGACAACGTTCCCGCAGGAACCACAATCAAAGTCGGCGGTGTTACAGCGACTCTTAATAGCGATGGATTCTATCAAGCCGATGTACCGCCAGGTGGCGACACCGATATTACTATTGAAGTGCCCGCTGGCGTTAGCGTATCGGACACCGCAATTGAAATCAGAGCGGTTTCTACTGATGGTTTGGCAGACCCAGCACTCTCAGAGCCTGTCACGATTAATGTCACTGCCGATGCGAGTCTGTCAATTTTGGGTAGTGCCGAAGATGATTACTTGTTTAACCTCGATGACGGTGATGGAGTTACTTTATCTGGCGGAGAAGGGGATGATCTACTTGTTGGTAGTGATGGTGACGATATTCTCGAAGGTGGTGCTGGCGATGATCAAATCCTAGCAGGAGAAGGGGATGACATTGTTCAAGGTGGCTTAGGTAGCGATATTCTCACTGGTGGTAGCGGTCAAGATATCTTTGTCTGGAAGGCGGCAGATATTGATTCAGCGAATCCGCAGGTTGATAGTATTACGGATTTCAACGCTGATAAATCGCTTGGCGGTGAGAAAGATATGATTGATTTATCGGAAGTGTTCGAAAGCGATGATTCAATGGAAGATATCCTTGGGCGTCTTAACGCAGTTAAAGATGGTGATAAAATCAATATCGAGATTCTGGACCAAGAAGACGGCGAAACTGTGCAAACCATTGTTTTGGAGAACCAAGCTGGATATACCATTGATGGCGGCAGCGCGAGTCTGATGGATGATCTGATTATCAATGAGTTTATTAAACTAACAAACAACGATCAGATGTAACTCTTAAACTTGATGTAAAGGGCTTCTGTGGAGCCCTTTACATCAAATAGTTAAAAGTAGTCCCATCTACCGGCTTATTGCTCTATAATCACCGGTCAAGTTTTTGGTAATGCCATTTTTGTGCATTCCGCAGTAGTTTGTTAGGAACAAGTAATGTCATTTGCATCACAAAATTTTTCACCAGAAGTCGTTAAAGCATTAACTGAATGTGGTTACGAGAAGCTAACTCCAATTCAGCAAAAGGCGATTCCTTTGGCTCGTCGTGGTCATGACATTCTTGCGAATGCACAAACAGGTACGGGCAAAACCGCTGCGTTTGCATTACCGATTATCCAAAATATTCTGGATAAGCCGAAAGCATCAAATCGTCATCAAGCACGAGCAGTGATCTTAGCTCCAACTCGTGAGCTTGCAGCGCAAATCGCACAAAACATCACTGACTACACTAAGCACACTGCAGTAAAAACAGTGGCTATCTATGGTGGTGCCAAGATGTCTTCGCAAGAGAAGGCATTGGTTGAAGGTGTTGATATTCTGGTTGCAACGCCGGGTCGTCTTATTGAGCACCTAGAGCTGAAAAATGTTTCTCTAGCAAACCTTGAATTCCTTGTTTTTGATGAAGCGGACCGTATGTTAGATATGGGCTTTATCTCGGCAATTGAAAAGATCATGGCGGGTGTCACAACTAAACCTCAAACCATGCTTTTCTCTGCGACGTTCTCTGCGCAAATGAATACGCTAGCAGGCAAAATCCTACGTCAGCCAAAACGTATCGCAATTTCACGTGAGAACGTGACGGCAGAGACGGTTGCTCACGTAGTTTATCCGGTTGAGCAAGAGCGTAAGCGTGAGCTTTTATCTGAGCTGATTGGTCGCAAAAACTGGCAGCAAGTATTGGTTTTCGTTAATTACAAAGAAACCGCGAACGAGTTGCTAAAAGAGTTGAAACTAGATGGCATCAAAGCGGTACTTTGCCATGGTGATAAAGCACAAAGCGCACGTCGCCGTGCGTTGGATGAATTTAAGCAAGGCAAAGCACGTGTAATGATTGCGACTGACGTTGCAGCACGTGGCTTGGACATCCAAAACCTTCCTCACGTAGTGAACTTTGATATGCCATTCCTAGCGGAAGACTATGTACACCGTATCGGTCGTACTGGTCGTGCGGGACAAAAAGGCCACGCGGTATCATTTGTTAACCGTGAAGAAGAGCTAACGTTGCAACAGGTTGAGTCGTTAATTGGTCAGCGTATTTACCGTAAAGAGCTAGAAGGCTACGAGCCGAAAAACCGCGATGCGCTGTTGGAGAAAATGCACTCTAAGCCAGCATTTAAGAACCGTCGTTCACGCATGAATAACCCTAGTGATTCAAACCAAGGTGAAGCTGAGCGTCGCAGTCGTTTGTACCGCATGATTCGTGCAAAAAACAAACAGTAAGCAAGCTGAATAAATAGTAAGGGCGATACATTATGTATCGCCCTTTTTCGTCTTGCGTAGTCTAGCTTAGTTTGACAGTTAGATTGTCTGTTTTACAATTCCGCTTTACCTTGTCTACCTGGTGATCATGGGCAAACGGGTTGAGATCCACGGTGCGGTTGAAAAGATTTTTCAAGGTGCTTTGATGGCTCACCATAATGATGGTACTGCTCGAAAGCTCGCGCTGCACTTTTTTAATTAAGGTGCTAGCCGTTGTTTCATCCAAGCTACTGGTTGCTTCATCTAAAATTAGTACGCGTGGCTTTGCGATTAGCGCTCTGGCTAACGCGAGCTTTTGCTGCTCACCACCAGAGAGTTTTAATGACCATTCGACTTGGCTATCTAGCTCATTTTTAAGATCAGATAAACCGACCGACTCTAAAGCCGAGAGATAAATCGACGCATCAGACCCTGATTGATTTGGGTAGCTTAAACATTCTCTCAGTGTTGACTGGTTAAGATACGGTTTTTGCGGTAGCAACAGTACGTCGCTATCGGTTTGATAGTGCCCTTGGTAAAACGGCCACACACCAGCTAGTGTTCTTAGTAAGGTGGATTTACCCAGCCCGCTAGCCCCTTGAATCATCACTGATTCACCTTGAGCAATATTGAGATCTAGATTGTTGAGGAGTGCTTTACCATTCGGTTGCTGGATATTGAGTTTTGTGCTTTGAATACCTTGGTGCTGTTCAGAGCTTCTTGCCTCTTTTTGTAGCAGCTCAGATTTATCCATTGCATCAATAAATTGTCCAAGACGCACCACGGTTGCACTCCAGCGGGTTAAGTCGTCGTAACTAAAGATAAACCAGCTGAGTGAAGCGTAGACCTTCATAAACGCCATTTTCACTTGGAACAATCCACCAACCGTGATGACTTTTGCCATCAGTGCTGGAATGGCGGCGAAGTAGGGCACCATAGCCGCAATTTGGTGATAGGTATTGACCACCAACCCCAGTTTCTTCTCTCTTCCCATGAGAGATTTCCAGTTAAGCGCAATCTCCTCGAACATTCCGTCTAGGGTCGCTTTTTCGGTTTTTTGACCCTGCATCAATGCGATCTGTTCTGAGCTGTCGCGGTTGCGAACTAAACGTGCACGGAAGTTTGCTTCACGTTTTTGTTGTTGGTAGAAAAGGTTATGCAGCTTGTGCCCGAAAAAGTGTGTAATGCCTGCACCTAATACGGAATAGATGATAGCGAGCCAAAGTAGGTAGCCAGAAACGGAAAAGTCGGCAAAGACCGGCAACAGAAATCCCGCAGACAAGTTCCAGAGTACGATACTAAATGCCGAAAGCGTTGCCACACTTTTGATAAAATTTATCAATAGCTTGAGAGTGTCTGTTGTCAATAACTTAATATCTTCGGCAATACGTTGATCTGGGTTATCAGGTTCATTAGTGAGCGTTAAATAATAGAAGTTCTGTTTGCTAAGCCAGCGGGTCATAAGTTGCTCTGTAAGCGCGCTTCGCCAACGGATCTCAACCCATTGTTGCAGCCATTTTTCATACACTTTTATCAGCACAATTGCAGCGACTAAGCCGACGAACTGCAGTAATAAGTCATAAATTAACGGACCGTCCAATGCGGCAAGGGCATCAAAAAACTCTTTGTTCCAGACATTGAGTTTTACCATCACTTGCACAAGCAATAATGAAAGCGTGATCGTCGCGAGCAAGAGCAACCAAGAGAGCGCGCTCGCTCGGCTTAGCCAGTAAGGCTTCGAGATAGTGAAAAATTGTTTAAGAATTGCCATGAGAGACCTAAAAATCTCAAGCACATACAGCTTGCGCCGCATGTGCCTTATTAGATGTATATAACGAAATTATTGAGCGCTTTAAGCTGGGACTAAGGTCGCATCAATCCAGTTATCGGTGTTAAGCACCTGTTTTAACAAGTTGTTCAAACTTTCTGCTGTAACACTATCCACCCAAGCAAGGTAGTTTTCGACCGCCGTGAGGCTATCACCGTACTGTGCGGCTGCTTTGAGGTAACTCATGCGCTGTCGGTCAGTCATATTATCGGCTTGCAATGCATGTTTGGTTTGCGCTACGACCTCATCCAATTCTTGTTTTGTGATGCCTTGCTGAAGAACCTTATTCAATTCTCGCTGGGCTTGCGCTTTTAGCTCCTGACCACGGGCAGGATCATGACTGTAGCTAACCATGCCATATGCCTGATCACGTTCGCGATCTAAACGAATGCCAAAACGCACAGAGTAAACGCCACCGGCAGCTTCACGCAGTGACTCACGCAGACGGTTAGCAATGATGCGGCTTAATAAGTAGGCTTTATCCTCTAGTTGGCTGCCATAGTTAATATCTTGGTTAAACATCAGGCTAGTGACGGCCATTGGTTCTTCACCTGCAGCGATGTGGATGGTGTGTTTGCCTTTACCAAACTTAGGCAGTGATTTGGCATGATATTGCTTGCTACTAGGTAAGCTACCCACGTATCGCTGTGCAAGAGCGATGACCTCTTGTGCGTTTGCATTGCCAACAATAACCAATTGATGCCCCTTTGCGCTTAAAAACAGAGACTGCCACGCGGTGAGTAGATCATCGGCGTTGATATCATGCAGCTGCTCTTTAGTTAGGCTAAGTAGTTCAGGGTTGTTTACGTAACGAATTTCGTCGATAGCTGTATTAAACTGACCGCTAGAGCTTGTTAGGCGATTTTCAATCCCACGCTCAATCAGTAGTTGAGTTGCATGCCATAGCTTCTCATCTACCTGTGGGGCGGTGATCTGTAGGTACATATTTTGTAGCCAGTTTTCCAAAGAACGTGTGTCTGAAGAGCCAATGAAACCGTGACTGTCTTGATTAACGAATGCCATGATGCGATTTGGATAAGCAGAGTTCAGCATCGTAAGTTGGTCGCTATCAAATCCACCATAGCCAAATTTGCCCATTTGACGAAGTTGCAGCGCTGCGCGACGCATCTCTGCGGGTAGATGCTGGCTGCCACCCCAACCACGATAATCAACAAGCAGTTGATTTGGCGTTTCATCACTGTACTCAAACCAAACTGTGGTGCCATTTTCCAATTGCCACAT
>NZ_QLYZ01000003.1 GCF_003350325.1 Vibrio rhodolitus
CTCATACTTGATTCAAGACCATGCTGTTTCAAAAACCTGTCCCAGTCGTAGCTGGTGTACTGGCTTCCTTGATCTGAGTGAACGAGCACTTTTTCTATTGGTGAACGACGCCAAATAGCCATCAGCAAAGCATCAAGGGCAAGCTCTTTGGTTATTCTACTTTTCATTGACCAACCAATTACCCGCCGAGAGAACAGGTCTACAACTACCGCTAGATACAGCCAACCTTCGTGCGTTTTGATATATGTAATATCAGTTAYCCACGATTGATTGGGCGCATGCGGGTTGAACTCTCGGGCGAGCTTGTTGGAAACAATGATGTTTTCGACACCACCTTTAGGGCGGGGCTTTCGATAACCTCTTTGCGACTGAATTCCTTCTCGCTTCATAAGACGATGAASTTGGTTAATTCCACAGATTTCCCCTTCATCTCGCAGGTCACTGTAGATTTTTCGATAACCGTATACACAKCCTGACTCCAGCCAAAATTGCTTTATCAGTCCGAGAAGATATTTTCGCCGCTTTTCTTGTCTACTATCTGGATTTTTTARCCAAGAATAATAACCACTTGGGTGAATTCCAAAGACCTTACACATRCGTCGAACAGACCAGATTGTCTGATTCGCTTTAATAAAGGCATACCTCAGTCGGACTGGCTTGCGAAGTACACCGCGGCTTTTTTTAGTATGTCTCGCTCTTCTGTTACTCGCTGTAATTCCTTTTTAAGTCGACGAATTTCAGCWCTTTCATCAGATTGAGCTTGGTATTGTGAGGAGTTGGGACCGTAGCGTTTAACCCACGCATACAAACTATGGCTCGTTGTTCCTAGTCGCGCTGCAACATCAGCCACGCTATGACCTTTTTCAGTCACTTGTTTGACWGCTTCAATTTTAAATTCTTCTGGATATCTCTTACTGCTCATAAGCACCTCTCTATTAGTCATTTTGTCTAACTAAAAGGTGTCTATCAAGTCGGTGGCTATTCATAACTCCCGCGGCTTTATCAGATAAATCGCCTGTAATATAGTCTACAAGTTCAACTGTAATCTCTCCAATTCCTGCAACTACTGCACAAGTTCCTGCCATTAGCACGGTACATGCTCCAGCAACAGTGGTGGCAGTATTCGCTGGTAAATTATCAACGAAATCCTGCTCTTCCTGTCTCTTCCTACCATCAGGATCTTTTAGCACTACATTAATCAAACTAAGTGACCAAATTCACTATGCCACTACAATAGCCTTATAAAAAAAGCCCCGCAGTTGCGAGGCTTCAAAGATCATTTGGTTGGCAAGGTTAGAAGGTTAACGCATCACCTTGGGCTGGGAAGTGGAAGTTCACGCCAAGCTTATTGCCCTGTTCCAATTCACGTTGAATGACCACTTGTGGGTCTTCGCCTTTCTTCAAGCTGTATTTAATATGGCTAATAACCACATCAAGATCTTCTAGGCTACCTTTGCCTGCAAGTGTCTCAAGTGCCCTCAGCTCTTTTAGCAGCCAGTTTGGCGTTAAGTGACCAAACAGCATTTTATCTGGCGTTTTATTGGTAAAGGAGACTTCAATGACAATACCTTTTAGCTGCCCCTCTTTCACAAACGGCGCTAATGTTTGCCAAACTTTGCTCAACGCATCGCTTTTCTCGACCGCGTCAGGTCCCGTATCACCAAAGTAAACAAATAGGTCGCCGTCACTATCTTTCAGCGCAAATGCCGTTGATTGACCACCAGAGTGCGCCAATGGCATCGCCATCACTTGCATACTGGTACCTTTTACTGGCTGCCATTGGTATTGCGGCAAATCTGTGTAGGTGTATTTACTTAGCTTGAAACCATTACCTTCGTTACCGAAGTTTGGCCATGCTGACCAGTTAAAATAGTTATTCATCAACGCTTCATTGGTGGCAGACAAACCATAGATTGGTTTATTGCTGTCATCTGGAGAACTGATAATCATGCCCGCGACGTGATCAAGGTGAGCGTGGCTGATCAAGTAGCCTTTCACTTTCTCTTTTAACAGGTAGCCAACTTTGGTTAAGTTAGACTCTTGCGGCACTTTCACATCATCAAACGCGCCTTTTTGCTCAGACACAATCAAACCGTTAACCACTGAACCAGCATCAAGCAGTACATAGTTGTCATCTTGCTCACTTTTGAGCATAAATGCGGTCAAGTTGCCGTCTTGAATGCCACCTTTACTACCTAAAGTCACCGCTTCAAAACTGGCGGCATTAACGCCAAAAGACAAACAACCAATCAATAGCGCTAGTTTCGTTTTTAACATATCTATCCTTATTACGGCTTAGTGCCACTTAGTCATACTCAAGCTATCTTGAGACGTTTCAGCAAACGATATCGTCATTGTATTACAGATAGTTAGTTGCAAACTGCCGACTTCGACGCAAACATTTTATCGATATCATTAACCGAACTAATCCATTCTCAGTTGCATATTTCATCGGCAAGCCTTGTCTTTACTGAGCTCAGACTATGCTGATAAGTTAACCAACCAGTCGCAAAATTCTCATCCTAGCTCACTTTCTGACACATTCCCTCTACCTCTAATTTGTAAAATCCGCATAATCAACTTTCAGCTGTATAGATAATGAGAAATAGAAACGTGCTTACTTTTTTGCGGCGTTTTTTTGCTTTACTCACGCGTGTTAACCCTGACCTTGATCAAGAGGTTGATACCATCATTAGCGCATTGGGGGGACTCCATAATATTTTGGATTGTGGAGCATGTGCTACTCGATTGAGACTCGAACTTAAAGAGCTTTCATTGTTAGATGAAAAAGCGCTTAAGCAAGCGGGAGCCATTGGTGTGGTTCGTATCGACCAACACCATGTTCAAATTATCTACGGCTTGAAGGCAAACAGCTATGCTCAATGTATCGAACTAAGACGTAGCTAATTTATTCGCTTGCGAACAATCGGGAATTCCCAATGACAAATACAACATTTCCAAATGATTTTTTATGGGGCGGCGCTATTGCTGCTAACCAAGTAGAAGGGTCTCACACACTGGATGGCAAAGGTCTATCGACTTCTGACATGCTGCCTAACGGCATCTTAAGCCCGCATCAAACTCGTAAAGAGCGCACACCGGGCATCAAAGATCTCGCCATCGATTTCTACAATCGCTACCCAGAAGACATCGCGCTATTTAAAGAGATGGGCTTTACCTGTCTGCGCCTTTCAATCGCGTGGACACGTATCTATCCAAATGGTGACGAACTAGAGCCAAACCAAGCGGGTTTAGATTACTACGACAAGATCTTTGCAGAATTAGCAGCACACAACATTACACCATTCGTGACGCTGTCACATTACGAAATGCCTTATGCGTTAGTCGAGAACTACAATGGCTGGGGCAGTCGTAAACTGATTGAGTTCTTCACTCGTTATGCACGCACCGTGTTTGAACGTTACAAAGACAGCGTAAAACTGTGGCTGACATTTAACGAAATCAACATGTCACTACACGCGCCTTTCACTGGTGTTGGTTTACAAGAAGAAGCGTCAGAACAAGAGATCTTCCAAGCGATTCACCACCAACTCGTAGCAAGTGCGCAAACAGTTCAACTCTGCCATGAAATCATTCCTGACGCCAAAATCGGCAACATGTTACTAGGTGCTATCGCTTACCCACACACCTGTAACCCGGATGATGTCATCGCCACTATGCATGAAAATAACCAATGGCTATTCTTTGGTGATGTGCAAACCCGTGGACGCTACCCAGGTTACATGCTGCGCTACTTCCGCGACAACGGCATCACAATTGAAATGGAAGATGGCGATCTAGAAACATTAGCCGCAGCGAGTGTCGACTTCATATCTTTCAGCTACTACGCATCAGGCTGTGCGAGCGCAAAAGAGCAAGAAAAAGAAGTCGGTAACATCGTGGCTGGCGTACCAAACCCTTACCTTGAGAAGAGCCAATGGGGCTGGTTGATTGACCCGAAAGGTCTGCGCATTCTGCTTAACTTCCTTTACGATCGTTACCAAAAGCCACTCTTTATTGTTGAAAATGGTTTAGGCGCGCGCGACGAAATTACTGCAGAGGGCGAAATCATCGATGATTACCGCATCTCTTACTTAAACGATCACCTTGTTCAAGCGCGCGAAGCGATTGAAGATGGTGTTGAGCTGATGGGTTACACCACATGGGGACCTATCGACCTGGTGGCAAACTCGACCGCTGAAATGAGCAAACGCTACGGCTTTATCTACGTTGACCGCGACAATGAAGGCAATGGCGATCTCACTCGTCTACGTAAGAAAAGCTTCTACTGGTACCAAGAAGTGATTAAGACACAAGGTGCCTCACTGAAAGACTAAGCTCTATGAAAGACTAAGCTTAATTGATAAGACCTCTGCGGAGGTCTTTTTTGTTTTCAGTATTGCCACTATTACCAACTAGCCTCAAGGTGCTCGGGTATGGATCATTTACATAGCTTTACGCTTGTTGACCGCAGCATACATTCCAAGCAGTAAAGTACAGGCTCACTAGGAGCCAAAACCATGAAAAAACTCTACCTAACTGTTTTAGCATTTACCGCAACTTGTATGCTGATTTGGCTACAGGCTGAGCCAAATCTATTTAGTTATGACCAATTTATGCAGTGGCGCAGCGCCCTCATTCAAGGTACTGGTATTGTCTCTCTGTTACTGTTAACCCTGACGATGTTGTTGGCTCTACGTTTGCCAATTATCGATCGGCTCACAGCCGGATTAGATAAGTCATACCGCTTACACAAATGGGTCGCTATCTACGGAGTCATCCTCGGTGCGGTGCATTGGCTGCTGGCTATCGTGCCGAAAAAACTGGTCCAATATGGTTTGCTAGAGCGTGGCAGTCATTCTCGACCACAGCTCGATCCTGAATCATTCCAAGCCATGGTGATGGACTTACGTGGCGGCGCTGAATCAATTGGCGAAATGGCGCTGTATGCTTTTATTGCGCTGACTCTGATTGCCCTATTTGCACCCATTCAGTACAAACGCTTTAAGCTAACGCATAAGGCAATGGCGGTGGCGTTTGTGGTGATCGCTTATCACTCCGTCGTGTTATTAAAGCCTGCCTATTGGAGTAGCTTAATCACTCCAATCGTGCTGTTACTGGCGGTGGTTGGTATTGCCTGTGCAGTCTGGAGCCTACTTGGCAAAGTCGGCAAAAAACGCCGCTATCAAGGTAACGTTGAAGCACTAAATTTAGATGCAGCAAATCAAACCCAGACATTACGCCTTAATGTACCTAACTGGTGTGGGCACAACGCAGGGCAGTTTGCCTTCCTTAAAGTAAAAGGCGAAGAAGCGCATCCGTTTACCATTAGCTCAACCAATGACAAACCCTATATCGAGTTCACCATTAAGGCACTGGGTGATTTCACCGGCAACCTCAGCCAATACGTTGCCGTCGGTGATGATATTGAAGTTGAAGGTCCTTATGGTCACTTCGAGTTTGATGATGACAAGCAGCAAGTGTGGATAGCTGGCGGCATTGGCATTGCGGCGTTTAAAGCGCGCTTGCAACAACTCGCGATCAATCATGCTGAGCAAAATGATGTTGAGTACCGTGAAGGAAAGCCAGTGCATTTATATTATTGCACCCAAGCACCGTCACCTGAGTTAGTGACAGAATTGGAGCTCCTCGCTAAACAAGCCAAAGTGCATTTTCATATTATCGATAATCGCACTATGCGCTTTTTGACCATAGATAAAATCAAAAACCAGCTTTTCGGTGGTGCGCCAAGCTCACTTGATAACCTGAGTTTTTGGTTCTGCGGTCCAACTGGGTTTAGCCAAGCGCTCAAACAGCAGTTAAAACAACAACGCTTTGACCTGAACGGTTTTCATAGCGAGCTGTTTAACTTCCGTTAATCTCCCCAGTAAACAGACACAAAAAAGGAGCTCTATTGAGCTCCTTTCACTAGCCTTCTAACGCATTCGCTAGGTTAAATTAGATGTTTGGACGTACCGTTTCATTACTTGAAGGCGGTAAGTGCGGTAACGTCACTTGTGGTAAGTCGCCCGTCAATGAACGTAGGAATTCAGCAATTTTCACCGCTTCTTGCTCATTAACACCCATACCAAGTTGGATATCCGCCATCAACATAATCGCCTCTTCCAAATCCCACACGGAACCATCGTGGAAGTAGGGATAGGTCAATTCGATATTACGCAGCGTCGGTACTTTAAAGACAAATTTATCAAAGTCGTTACCCGTGATCGCTTTGCGCCCAATATCTGGATTATCCGTTGCAAATGGTTTAACTAGCCCCATTTTTTGGTACATTTGCCCACCCGCCAATGGACCAGCGTGACACGTCGTACAACCCTTGGCTTTAAACAGATCGTAGCCTTCTTTTTGCACTTGCGTCAGCGCCATATCATCGCCTTTTAACCACTGGTCAAACGGTGCGTTTGGTGTACGCAAAGTCTTCTCAAAAATCGCGATGGCATCTGTGACTTCTTCAATCGTGATTTCATTCACGCCATAGGCTTGTTTAAACATCTCGCGATATTGGGGAATTGACTGCAACGTCTCAATCGCCAACTCATGAGTGAGCGCCATTTCTAATGGGTTAGCAATAGGACCTGCCGCTTGCTCTTTGAGATCTTTTGCTCGACCATTCCAAAACTGGACGAAGTTAAGATCCGAGTTAAACACGGTTGGTGAGTTAATTGGTCCGATTGCCCATTTATGCCCAATCGACGTTGGCAGGTTATCAACACCGCCACGCGCTAAGTTATGGCAGGAGTTACAAGAGATAGTATTGGATGCCGATAAACGCGGCTCAAACCATAAGGTTTTGCCCAGCTCGACTTTTTGTGCATCTAAGCCCGTAATGGGTTCGATGACTTTGATTGGCTCTTGATCTTGTCGCTCAGCATAAGCACCAAACGATAAAACCGACATTACACAGACTGCTAAGATTGTTTTCATTGAGACTTCCTCTCTCAGAGATCTAACAAACCTCACTAAGGTGGCGTTTTTCTTACTGAAACGCTCTGGAAATCAAAATAGAGCAATCGTTTAAACGGATAAAATGTAAAAAATCGATGAAGATTATGGCAATAATCGATGTTAAAACTGGTGAGTTTTTGTGCGCCTTATTCCACCTAGCTTACAGAAATATCAGTTACTTTTTGTTTACAATTTCAGCGATTTTCTTACTGCACACTTCCTTGATTTACATCAATTTGCAATTTAGCGAAATATCAAAAAATTAAGGCGAGAGTTTCCCCTCGCCTTGTAATATTAATCAGCCGTAAGCTCAGCTCAATCAGAGCCTCGCCCAACGCAATTTACCAGTATTTTTGCTCGTTGAGAGCTGGCGCACATAGTGTTTCGCTATCAATCGCGACTAAGTCGCTGCCATCAAGTTTCTGACCTAGCCAGCCGTGCGGGTAGCTAAGCACCAATGGTGCTTTCACTTGCTCTTCAGTGATCTGAGCAAAGCCAACTTTAGAGTAGAAGCTAGGATCACCATAAGTCACTAAAAGCTCGACACCTTGAGCTTTTAGTGTCTCTAAGCCAAACGTGATCAGCTTTTGACCAATACCTTTGCCTTGAGCCGATGTCGCCACTGCTGCTGGTGAAAGTAAGTAAGCATTGGTGCCATTGGACTTGAAGTGCAACTTGGTGAAAATCACACAGCCTACTAGTGTGTCGTTCTCGCTTGCGCCAACAATCACCATCTCTTCGCTGTTGGTGGTCACTACAAGTTGGTGTGCAAGTTCACCAATCACCGCGCCTTCGTCCACGCCTTCTGAGTCACTGAACGTTGCTTGGAATAAGTCTTTAATTTCGTCTTGTTGAGTTAAATCTAAGATCGAGTAATTCATTGTTTTTCATCTCTATGCGAAAGCGGCTTAGGCTTTCGTTAAAATAAATATTTGATAGTCAAATTGGTCATTGCGCTGCGAGTAAGCATGCAACTCACGTTCAATATCTTTAATCGCTTGTGAGTCTGGCATCTCCGCTTTCAATGCTGCGACTTGGTTGGCAAGTGGTTGGTAGTAACCGTCCCACGCCTCGTCACTAATCGCAAAGCTATCAATCAGTTTATAGCCAGCGGCTTTGGCTTGCGCGATACGAGTTTTAGCGTCGGTCATATCTGGGTATTCACTCCCCCAAAACGCTTGGCTAACCTCACTCGGCGTATCGGTCGCCCACACCAAATCACTGAGCACCAAAACCCCACCGTCTTTGAGTAAAGGTCGCCACTGCACAAAGGCATTGTTCACCCCCATGATGTAGGCGCTACCCTCAGACCAAATTAGATCGAATGACTGCTCGGCATAAGGCAGATCCGTCATGCTGGCACATTCAAACTTAACTTTGTCAGCCTCAGCTGAAAATTGGGTTTGCAAGGCGCTAATCGCCTCTTGATCGTTATCTATCGCGGTAATGTGTGCATCGGAATGCTGCGCCAACAACTTAGTCGCAATCCCCAAACCACAACCAATTTCCAACACAGTGCTAAAGCTTGCTGGCACTTTGGTTAATGCTTTTAAGGTATCTGCTTCTGAGCCCGGACCGCGCCTTTCGAGTGGGTCGAAAATGCGATAAAAGTCAGCCATATAGGTTTCATGTGTGTTCATATCTTTGGATAACCATCGTAAACGCTGCGCATCTGTTTCACTAAACCCCTGCTTAATGAGCCAATCTATATGAGCATCTGGCGCAACTTTATCTAACATCTCATGCCAATCAGTCAGCGGCTTTTCACCGAGTAACGCCGCCAGCAAATCGCGAGACAGCTGCTTTTGCGCAATCTCTTGATCGAGCTGATTGAGCCTTTCAAGTAATAACTGACGTTCAATTTTCGCTTCAAGGCAGGCTTTACACTCTTTGAGTGTCAGCCCCCCACTTTGCAGTTGCTGAATTAGGCGCAAACGCTGCAAATCCATCTCACTGTAGGTGCGATAGCCATTGCTCATCCGCTTACCGCTGATCAGCCCCTGCTTTTCGTAATAGAGCAAGGTCGTGCGGGATAAGCCGACCAGTTCACCGAGTTCAGAGATTCGATACATATGCAGTGCCTAAAACCATGATTGCTTTGTCAGTATAGGTGTATCGTAAACTGTAGAGCTGTAGACAGGTCAACATTTATTTTTGCAGATAATAAAAAGCCCCGAACTAAGTTCGGGGCCGACAAGACATTAAGTGATGCTTAAGCGACATTAAACAAATTCAATCACGCCTTTTAGTAGCGCTTTATTGTTCACCACCGCTTCTTCGTAATCGTGACCAACCGTATCGAAATCAAAGGTATGAGTTAGCATCATATTGGCACCCAACAAGCCTTTTTCCATCAACTGCTGAACTTTACTGAAGTCTTCCATCGTAGCGTTACGGCTACCCATCAACGTGGTTTCTTTCTTATGGAAATCAGGATCGCTGATCTCAAGGTTGCCTTTAAACAAACCAACAAACACAATCTTACCACCGTGACGAATATGGTTAACCGCACCATTCATTGCATGTGGGTTGCCCGTTGCGTCAATCACAGTTTGTGCCAATGAACCAGCAAAGGCTTGTTTGAGATCTTCGTGGAAATTCTCGTCAAGCGGGTTAAGCGTTGGTAAACCCAACTCTTTTTCTGCGTGCTCGCGACGCTCAGCTTGCGTATCAGCAACAATCACATTTGCGCCATCCGCTTTGGCAATCGCTGCCGCGCCCAAACCAATTGGACCTGCACCAACAACCAATACGGCATCACCCGCTTTTACCTCTGCACGGCGCACAGCGTGAGCGCTGATAGCAAAAGGTTCAATCAGTGCCGCAGTTGCGCTATCCACACCATTTACTTTCAGTACGTTGTTTTGCGGTACCGCAAGGTATTCACGGAAGCCGCCGTCTTGGTGCACGCCAATCACAGAGATGTTTTCGCAGCAGTTGGTTTTACCACTTTTACAAGACGCACATTCAAAACACGCTACGTATGGGATCAATGCTACTTTGTCTCCCACCACAAACGGTTGGTCAACCTCACTGCCCAACTCACACACAATGCCGCATAGCTCATGACCTAGGATACGTGGGTAGCTAAAAAATGGCTGGTTGCCGGTATAAGCATGGATATCTGTACCACAAATACCGACGGCTTCAACTTTGATCACTAGCTCGTTTGGCTTAGCCACTGGTTTATCTTGTTCTACGTAATTTAGTTGGTAAGGCTTTTCACAAATTAAAGATTTCATCTGTTTATCTCTCGGATATGTAAACTTATCGCCATTGTATTGAAGCTGTTTTTTATTTGATTAAATCCGCAATAATTTGTGCTATCTATCAATTTTATCTGGTTTTTAATGGTATTTTATCTGCGTGGAGGAACCTTATGGCCAGAAATAAAAACCTACGTGAAACAACAACCAACCAATTGCTTGATGCCATTCGCCTTAAGCATATTGAATCCCCTTTGCCTTCTCAGTCATCCCTCGCGGATCTGTTTAGCGTGAGCCGCACTACCATGCGCCACGTCATGAACGACTTGTGTGACAAAGGTGTATTGGAACAAGAAGGCGACACTTGGTGTATCTGTCGCGAACCAGAAAATGACGATGGCTTTGTGACACCGATGTCGGAAAACGATATCCAAAGCGAAGTGTTTGAAGCCTTCTTCAATGATGCGATTAAAAATAAGCGCATTATGCCGGGACAAGAGTTCACTGAACTGGAGCTGTCAAAACAGTCTAAATGCTCAACCACTGTAGTACGTGAGCACCTGATCCGTTTTTCACGCTTTAGCCTTATCGAGAATATCAACCGCGGACGCTGGCGAATGGTACGCTTTGAGAAAAGCTATGCTGCCAGCCTATTTGAGCTGCGTGAAATGTTAGAGTGCCATGCACTCAATCGCTTTATGAACCTGCCGCGCAGTGATGAGCGCTGGCAAAAAGCGCAGTATTTACTGCACGAACACCGCGCACTGCGTGAAACCATGGTCAGTGATTATCAAGCGTTCTCAGAACTGGATCATCGCTTTCACTTACTGCTGCTATCGGCATCGAACAATCCGTTTATGAATCAGTTCTACGATATTATTTCGGTGATCTTCCACTTCCATTACCAGTGGGATAACAGCGATCTGCGCAAGCGAAATATGGTCGCAATTGAAGAGCATATGGCGGTGCTGAGTAAAATCTTAAGTGGTGATGATATTGGCGCTATGGGTGAGCTACGCCACCATTTACAAACCGCCAAACGCACCATGGAAAATAGCCTAATAATGGAAAAGCCAGCATAACGCTGGCTATTGAGCGGCTAAGGTTAACGCCTTAGCCGTAACAAACAAGTGAGTGTGAGGTTATTGATTAACCAGAGCAACTGCTTCGCGGGTTAGCTCGGCAATCTTATCCCACTCACCATTGTTGATCAGGGCTTTCTCGACCATCCAAGAGCCTCCACAACAAATTACTCTTGGAATGGCGAGATAGTCTTGAATGTTGCTAAGGTTAATCCCACCAGTTGGCATGATTTGCACATTGCCATAAGGGGCGAGGAGGGATTTAACCATCGCGATCCCGCCTGAGGCTTCTGCTGGGAAAAACTTCACTGTAGTCAGTCCCATCTCTAATGCCGCTTCCAAGGTGCTTGGGTTATTGATGCCCGGTACAATAGGAATATCCAGCTCCTGACACGCTTTTACCGTATTCGGGTTAAAACCAGGGCTGACAATAAAACTCGCTCCTGCCTCTTTCGCCGCCATTACTTGCTCGCGATTAAGAACAGTACCAGCGCCAATCAACATCTCTGGTTGCGCTTGCTTAAGCAGGCGAATCGCTTCGACTGCCGCATCCGAACGGAAAGTGATCTCCGCCACTGGCAAACCATTGTCAGACAGCACTCTGCCAAGAGGCAAAATGTCTTCGGCTTTATCAACCGCAATCACCGGAATCACTTTTAGTTCGGCAAGTTGGGCAGTAATTGTGCTCATTGTAACTCCTTTATCTGTGCTTTGATTGGCGTCGTGACAGCCAAATCGATAATCGCGCCTTGGTGCTGAATAACCTGACTAGCGAGTAAATTGCCTGCCTGACAACACGCGGACAACGTTTTTCCGGTGACATATTGCGCGAGGAATGCGCCATTAAATGAATCACCCGCCGAAGTGGTATCCACCACTTGCGCGACAAGGTTGGCTGGCGTGTGCACCGCCTCGGTTTGAGTTTGCAAGTCTTGGCTAAAACAGCCGTCAGAGCCCACTTTAACCACCACTTTGTTTACGCCAAGTTGTTGCAGCCGAGCGAGTGTGGCTTGTGGATCACTGTCTTGCCATACCAAAGCTTCATCGTCGAAGGTCACTAGTGCGATATCAGCAAGCGAGAAAAGCTGCTGGTAGGCGGTTTGTGCTGCTTCAATACTGCGCCACAGCGCCGGACGATGATTACTGTCAAACGCGATCTCAGCCCCTTTGGCTTGGCAATCTTTCAACACTGCCAGCAAGATTTGACGATCTTGCTCTGATAGGATCGCAAGGCTAATACCACTTAAAAAGATCAGCTCAGCTTGGTGTAATTGGTCGGCGATAGCTGCCCAGTCCGCATGTTGTAACATGTATTTCGCCGCAGATTGATTGCGCCAGTATTGAAAGCTACGCTCACCTTGCCCATCGACTTGAATCATGTACAAACCGGTCGAGTGCTCGCTGTCTCTTAGCACCCACTCGGTATTCACTTGCTCACTTTGCCAACGCGTGAGCATCATATCGCTCAGCTTGTCGTTACCAAGCGCTGAGACGTAGCAGGCTTGCACCTGCTCGTCTGACATACGCTTTAAATACACCGCGGCATTTAATGTGTCACCACCAAAGCTCTGCTTCATCTCACCAAACGGAGTTCCGCTTAGCTCAATCATGCACTCTCCAATAATGGCGACCTTTTTCGTTGTCATTACCTAGTCCTTAACCAAAGACCATGTTTGGCAGACCGATTGAAATCATCGGGATGTAGGTGATCATCAGCAGCGCCACAATCAACAAGATCCAGAATGGCATCACTTCTTTCACAAAGTCCTCAATGTTGACTTTGGTGATTGAACAAGTGGTGAACATTACCGTGCCAAGTGGCGGTGTAATCGTACCGATAGCACTGTTGAAGATGAAGATGATACCGAAGTGTACAGGGTCAATGCCGTATGAATGAGCGACCGGTGCCAGCAGCGGCGCCAATACGATCATTACTGCGTTACCTTCAAGGAACATACCGATGATCAACAGGAATAAGTTAACCAACAGTAGGAAAGTAAATGGACTTTCTACCGCGCCTGTTAGCCAAGTCGCTAGGTTTTGTGGCACTTGCTCCCAAGTTAGGAATTTCGAGAAACCAACTGCGACACAGATGATCAGCAGTACGTTTGCCGACGCCATTACCGACTCTTTGGTTGCGCTCCAAAGAAGTTTGCTGTTCATCTGCTTGTAAACAAACATACCCAGCACAAGTGCGTAAAGTACTGCTGCGGCGCCCGCTTCTGTTGGTGTAAAGACACCAAAGCGGATACCACCGATGATGATCACAGGCAGCAGTAGCGCAAGGAAAGCATCTTTAGCAGAAAGCGCAATCTCACTGACTGAAGCGCGCTTTTCACGAATTGGCGCGTAATTGCGTTTTTTCGAAATATACGCCACTAGACCCATCATCATAAAGCAGAGCATAACACCCGGCACAACACCGGCCAAGAATAGCTTACCAATCGAAACGTTGTTGACATAACCGTAGATGATCAGCGCGATACCCGGTGGGATGATTGGCGTAATCAAAGACGATGCTGCGGTTACTGCGGATGAAAATGAGGCACTGTAGCCACGCGCCACCATCTGCGGTACCAACAGTTTTGAACTCATCGCGGCATCCGCAATGTTTGAGCCAGATAGACCGCCCATTAAGGTACTCAAAACGACGTTAACCTGAGCAAGACCGCCGTTCATGTGACCAGTCAGCACTTCAGAAAACTTTAATAGACGTTGGCTGATACCTGAGTGGTTCATGAATACACCAGCCATAACGAAAAACGGAATTGCCAGCAAAGTCACTGACTCAAGACCACCAGCAAGACGCTGAACCAACATCATCATTGGCAGGTGATCGTTCATTAAAAAGTAAGCAAGCGTAGCAATAAAAATACAAAACGCGACCGGGATGCCAAGGGTGAATAGCAAAAGTAACGCAGAAATAGGCAAAATAACGGACATGATTAATCTTCCTTATTGCACGGAACAAAGAATGAATAGAGATGCTTAAGTTGGTGATACAGCATAAACATGCCGCTCACAGGAACCGCTGCGTAGATATAGACATAAGGAAGTTTCAATGCTGGTGTGAAACGTACTTGAGAGAAAGGCAGTAGTTTCCAACCCCAGTAGACCATAAATCCTAGCGCGAAAATAACCAGTAACGGTCTGATCAAGTTATCAAGCACATTGGCTGCTTTAGCTGGGATCTTGTGGACGAGAAAATCTATGCGTACTACTTCATCGGTGCGCATAAGGGCACTTGAGCCCATGAAGGTCATCCAAACAAACAGCGCTAGACAGACTTCTTCCACCCATGAACTTGGTGAGTTAAAAACATAGCGTGTTACAACGCCGTAGCTCATTAAGACTACGATCACAGCAAGAAAAACTGCGGCGATGATGCCATCCAGTTGGCTGATGCGATCTAACGTCGCCATCAACTTACTTTTTGGCTTAGCTGCCAATTGATTGAGTGAAACTTGAGTTTCCATGTGGTGTGCTCCAACAAAACTGAAATATGGGGCTCAAAAGAGCCCCGCAGAACATTACAGTTCAGCTAACTTAGCTTGAGTGTCTTGGTATAGGTTTGGTGTCCACTCTGGGAATTCGTTTTGCACCACTTTACGCGCTGCCTCTTCAAACGCAGATAGGTCCACTTCGTTCACCGTTACGCCTTCCGCTTTTAGCTGGTCAATCGCGTCTTGCTCACTTTCAGCGATTAAGGTTGCACCGTAGTTCACCATGTCACGGCTTGTATCTAGGATGATTTTTTGCTCTTCAGCAGACAGACCATTCCAGAAAGCTGTACCCGCTACGAACGGTGACATATGCTTGGTGTGCGCGGTTAAGTTGAGGTTTTTCACCACTTCGTGGAACTTACCACCGTGTAGAACAACTGATGGGTTTTCCACGCCTTCAATCACACCTTGTGATAGACCTGGGTAAACATCAGCCAGTGACATTGGCGTTGGTACGCCACCCATTGCTTTGACTGTTGCCACAAATAGGCGCGAGTGTTGTACACGAACTTTCACACCATCAAGGTCTGCTGGCGATTTCACCACGCCTTTTGATAGCAGGTGACGAGTACCATAAACCACGTCAGGTACTACGATTGTTAGACCTTTACCTGACAACTCATTGTTCAGACCTTGGAACCACTCAGTGTGAAGCAGCTTAGATTTTTTCTCGAATGATTGAGATAGGTATGGCGCGTTGATTACACCAAGATCTGGCACAGTATCCATCAAGTAACCGTAAGAGCTAATTGTGATGATGTTGGCACCAAACTTAGCCTGTTCCATCACTTCTGTTTCACTACCTAATTGGCTTGAAGGGAATAGGCGGAACTCAATCTCACCATTAGATTTTTCTTTAACTTGTTCCGCCCAGTAGTGCATCGCTTTATCGATTGGCTCACCAGGTTGGTTACCGTAGGCAATCATCACTTCTGTTGCTGCGTTTGCGCCGAAGCTCACTGTCATCGCAAGACCGATTGCAGCAGATACTTTTTTTAGTTTCGAGTGTAGAGTGTTCATAGATGTTCCTTTCAAATAATAGTTATATTCGCTGTTTTACAGCTGCTTCATTGCTTCTTTCATACCCAGTGTTTGGATAGCGTTGACGTACTGTGCAACCAACTCTGTTAGCTGTGGTAGCTCAGTTAAGTCAACATCCCAGTGATGTTTCATTGCCAAGAACTGCGCCACGTTTACACTGTGATCGCCTGAGGTTTGGCGCCATGCAGTAAATAGCTCTAGCAAATGTTGATCATCGCTAAGAGGAATCTCTTCCGCGCCACGTTTACCCAAGTAGAAACAGTACAATGCCGCTAAGCTAAAGCTCATATGCTTAGGTGCCTGACCGTTGTCACGGCTGTAGGTAATCAGTTGCGGAAGTAGACGCGTCTTAAACTTGGTTAACGAGTTCAACGCGATAGAGGTTAAGTAGTGCTTGATGTAAGGGTTACGGAAGCGGTTTAACACGCTGTCTTTAAAAGAGCGTAGCTCTTGCGCGTCCATATCCAGTGAAGGGATCACTTCGTTATCAAGTAGTGCATCTAAGAAAGTGCAGATATCTTGATCTTGCATCGCTTCACTCACAGTATCGATACCTGCAAGGTAAGCAACCGGCACCATCGCTGTGTGGGCGCCATTTAGAATACCCACCTTACGCTCTTTGTAAGGTTTGATATCGTCAACAATAGCGATATTTAGCGGGCACTGTGCCAGTTTGAATTTGTCTTTCAGCCAATCCGGGCCTTGGATAACGAACAAGTAAAAATACTCAGCAGCAACGAGGAAATTGTCTTGATAACCAAATTCGCTTTCAATTGCCTTGATTTCGTCCTTTGGATAACCGGTGACGATTCTATCAACTAATGTTGAGCAAAATGTGTTCGCCGTCTCAATCCAGTTTGAAAACTCATCTTCAAGTTGCCAAATTTGTGCATATTTGAGCACGATCTCTTTTAATTTCTCGCCGTTAAAATCAATCAATTCACACGGCAAAAGAATCAAGCCTTTGTCATTATCACCAGCAAAGTGTTGGTATCGACGATACAGGAACTGAGTCAGCTTAGCAGGGAAAGATTTTGGTGGCATCGCACCCAGTTCATCCTGCTCGTCAAAGCAAATACCCGCTTCAGTGGTATTAGATACCACCCATTCCAATTCTGGGTTTTCCGCAACGCGAAGTACTTCATCATACTCGCCATACGCCAATAGCTCGCGATTGACAGCAGTGATCACACGAGGCTCTGCCACGCTCTCGCCTGCTTCGTTAATCCCGCGTACTAATGCGGTATAAATGCCGCCTTGGCTATCCAGTTTTGGATGACCCGCATCGATTGGGCGAACAATAGTAATGCCGGCATTGAAATCGGTGTGCTCATTTAATAGGTCAATCTGCCAATCAAAAAATGCGCGTAAAAAATTACCTTCACCAAACTGAATGATCTTTTCAGGGTAGCAAGGTTGCTGTGATAGGTTTCTTGTTAGTTGTTCCATTTTTATCCCTTTTTACCGATCTCTAATCGATAGCTAAATGGCAGGTAAGCACTGTTTGTCGGACAGGTGTTATCGAATATGTGGCGAGTCTATGCCTAGGGAAAAAAGAAAGAACGATGAATCTACTCAAACGTGTAAACGATCATCTTTAACTGTTTTTTATCGGTATTTAATCATCTAAAGAACCGTAAAATACCACTAAAGAGGCAAAGAAACCGATTACAAAGCGTAAAGAAGCAGATAAAAAACAAATTTTATTGTTTTTTATTGATTAAAATACAGATCGCAATATAGAATCTAATCGTCGGACGGGGTCACTTAATTGGGATACCCATGAAACAGTTCATAAAAATCAATAGTAAAGACAATGTGTTCGTCTGCTTGCAAGCCATCAAGGCTGGTGAGTCAATCAATGTAGACGGGCAAGCTATTCTCCTCGCCCAAGATGTCGAGCGCGGCAGTAAAGTCGCCCTGACTGCAATTGCGGCAAATAGCGATATCATTAAGTATGGTGGCTCGATTGGTTATGCCACGGCAGATATTGCCGTCGGTGAGTGGGTACATACGCACAATATCAAAACCAAGCTCTCCGATACCGACAGCTATCAGTATCTACCAAACTTTAGCCCTCTCAAGCCTTCTGATCTTGTTGAGCGCTTCTTCCAAGGCTATCAACGCAGCAATGGGGAAGTGGCTATTCGCAACGAAATTTGGGTGATCCCAACTGTCGGCTGCGTCAATGGTATTGCTCAACAGGCGATCAATCGCTTTATGCAACGTAACCCGAACCTGCAGTGCGATGGCGTACATCTATTTCCACACAACTATGGTTGCTCACAACTGGGTGACGATCACGACAATACCAAGCAAATCTTAGCCAATATGGTGACCCACCCTAACGCTGGCGGCGCTTTAGTTATTGGCTTAGGTTGTGAAAACAACCAAATTGGACCATTTAAAGAACATGTCGGTGAAGTGGATGATGCCCGTGTGCGCTTTATGATTGCGCAAAATGAGCAAGACGAAATTGAAGTCGCAGTAGCTCATCTCGAAGAGATTTACCAAACCGTTAAGCAAGATACGCGCACTGATATTAGCATTGGCAAATTGCGGGTTGGTCTTGAATGCGGCGGCTCTGATGGTCTATCCGGCATTACCGCTAACCCACTGCTTGGCGAGTTTTCTGATTACCTTATCGCTCTTGGCGGCACATCCGTATTAACCGAAGTACCAGAGATGTTTGGTGCGGAACATTTACTGTTTGAGCGCTGCATCGATGAGGCAACTTTTGATAAAGCGGTTGATATGGTGAACGATTTCAAACAGTACTTTATCGATCACCATCAGCCGATCTACGAAAACCCATCGCCGGGTAACAAAAAAGGCGGCATCTCAACTCTTGAAGATAAATCCATGGGTTGCACGCAAAAAGCGGGCACTAGCCCTGTGTTAGGAGTATTGAAGTATGGTGAACGCTTGACCACGCCGGGTCTGAACCTACTCAGCGCTCCAGGTAACGATGCGGTCGCCACATCGGCATTGGCGGCGAGTGGCTGTCATATCGTGCTGTTTACGACTGGGCGCGGCACCCCTTATGGTGGCTTTGTGCCAACCATGAAACTCTCAACCAACTCAGAGCTCGCGAATAACAAACCACACTGGATTGATTTCAATGCTGGCACCCTAGTTGAAGGGGTAGAGATGGAAAGCTTGTTAGAAACCTTTATCGACCATGTTGCTGCCATCGCGAGCGGTCAACCGACCAAAAACGAACTAAACGGTATTCGCGAACTGGCGATCTTTAAATCTGGCGTAACCCTGTAATGCCTTTGCTCGCTGCCTTTGGGCAGCGAGTTTCACTTCATTACCACCATTCACTGCTCATTTTCTCGTTTTATCGCCATACTTAGGTAATGCCTTTTCAATGCACTGCGGCAACTAAGGAAATAACGATGAAACATACTCTATTATTGGCAGCACTATGCCTCGCCTCGACCTCGGCGTTAGCATCAGAACTTAAAGTAGAAATGATTGAGCTAGCCAGCGGTAATTCAGCTGGCACCATCACCATCAGTGAAAACCAATATGGCACTGTCTTTACGCCAAAACTGCAAGGTTTAAGCGAGGGCATACATGGTTTTCATGTGCACACTAACCCTTCGTGTGACAGCATAGAAAAAGAGGGCAAAACCATCCTTGGTGGCGCGGCGGGTGGGCACTATGACCCAGCCAATACCGGTAAACATGGTCTACCATGGACAGATGACAACCACCTTGGCGATCTGCCTGCGCTGTATGTCGCAAAAGATGGCAGCGCAACTCAACCGGTGCTCGCCCCTAGAATTAAACTCAGTGATTTAAGCGGACGTGCATTAATGATTCACGCAGGCGGCGACAATCACTCCGATCACCCAGCCCCACTGGGTGGTGGCGGTGCTCGTGTGGTATGTGGGGTGATAAAATAAAAAAGCCCTCAGAGCTGAGGGCTAAAGTCATCGTTCTAAGCCAAGGACTGACGATTGTTATTGTGTAAATACTCGCGTGGTTTATTGAATAATGCCGGCTTGCTTAGCGATATAAATCGAGCCTTTTGCCGATAAATCCTTTATCTCACTGCATTGAATAACCTGATTTTCAGGGAAGTAATGTGAGAGCAGGGTGGCGGTCGCATCGCAAAGCAAACCATTACCACCAACATAGATACTCGTGCTTCCACTAAAGTGCATTTGTGGGGTTGAGCTTAGTGCTTTTATATCTGAGTGAAGAATCACCCCAACTAAAAAACTTGCCAATTGTTCGTGGCTCTTACCACCAAATTGCTCATTCAGACGGATGGAAAATAGCGCATGACCCATGCCATATTTTTCCGCCGCTTGATAACCGTCGAGCAAAGAATCACGACACAGCGTTTCTGAAAAACGCCCCTGTAACGAGTTGGTCAAGATAGTATGGTTAGTGATGATTGCATTAAGCTCACCCGCTAATGTTGTGCAACATCCTAAAATTGTTTGCTTAGCATCCATTGCAACAAACTTCGAATGCGATCCTGGCAAGGCGATAATGGCATCATGGTCAATATTGAGCAAAGCCGCTATCGCTAATGCTTCAACCTCTTCACCACGCATAATATCCAACCCTTCGATAGAGCTTAGATTGCTGGTGTCGATATTCTTAACCCCAGGAATAAAATGGATAGGCAGCGGTGAAATCTCTTCTAGCACCACAGTACATATATTTGCCGTGAAATCTTGTAGCGAAACTGGCGCAATAAGATGAGGGACTTCATATAAACCTAAGTTGGATGTAATCATGCCCGCAGCAAGAATCGCTTCAATATCTTGATCTTGTAATTGGTGCTGCTCTTTAAGTTGGCTAATCGCACTGGCAATAGTTTCAACGAGTCGACGATTGTTGCCATCAATGCTGGTATTTCTTACCCCAACGTCCGATTTAATCATGTCTATTCTTGTGCCTTGCTGAAATAGACTAACGCGAGTATTAGTGGTTCCGGTATCTATGGTAATGATCATCTGTAATACCTTTAAAAAAGCCTGCCCGAAGGCAGGCATTAATTAAAACTGAATCGATTAAATACGACCAAATTTCGCCAGTAACTGCTCAACGGTTGCACCATTTAAGATTTCAGCGCGTGTCGCCTCTTCTTTAGCAGCTTGTTCTTTCGCTGCCGGGTACACTTCTGCCAACACATCGTAAGGGATCGCTGTTACGCCTAGCTCATCAGCAACAATCAAATCGCCTGGGTTAACAATGATGCCACCACAAACGATTGGTACGTTGATTTCAATCGGCTCAGTACGACCAGTTTCTGCTGAATGCGCAGCACGTGGAGAAACTGAGCGAGAAGCCACTGGGAATTCAAGCAACTTAGATTCATCAGTATCACGCACAGAGCCATCAACAACCGCACCTGCCACACCTGCAGCGCGTGCCAAACCTGACATCAAACCACCCCAGATTGAAGTATTCGGCGTACCGTTTGCATCGATCACCACCACGTCACCTGGCTTGGCAATATCAAAAATAGGTAAACAATCAACGATGTCGCCTGGCTTAAGTTTTACTGTCAACGCCGTGCCGATAAATGGCTTGTTAACGGTACGGAATTTGATTTCATGATCCATCACACCGTCACGCTTGTAGGCATCACTGAATACTGCACTGACACTTAGCGTGTCTTTCATTTCCACACAGTTAGCAATAAGTTCTACATCTAAATCTTGACGACCAGGGTTGATGATTTTCTTTTCGTATTTCATGTTTACTTCCTAAGTTGTTTAATGGCTTGTTTGTATCGACAAGCGTTTTCATAAATGTCTGCAAATTGGTTGGCTTCAACCAACTTGTTGTTCACTAAATTGGAGCCAATACCGAAGCCAATTGCGCCAGCTTTGGCAAAATCAGCTAAGTTGTCAGAATCTACCCCGCCGACAGCAATAAATTTCAAATCTGATAACGGTGCACATAAGGCTTGCAAGTAAGCCGGTCCTAGCAATGCGCCGGGAAATAATTTGATAAAATCCGCACCCAATTGATGAGCTTGCAGCGCTTCCGTTGCCGTCATCACACCCGGTAGTGAAACTAATTCATGTTCCAAAGTTGCTTTGACCACTTCAGGATTCAGATCTGGCGAGACAATAAACTGCCCTCCACAAGCATGAACTTGCTCTACCTGCTGCTGTGTCGTCACTGTCCCTGCGCCAAAAATGAGTTTGCCTTGGTATTCTTGAGCAAGAATCTTTAATGCGTTTAAGGTGTTTTCATCGCCATTTTTACGGTCGAATGTCACTTCAACTAAACGAATCCCCCCTTCGTATAGGGCATCCATTGTTGGGCGAATTTTGTCGGCTGAAATACCACGAACAATGGCAAATACCTGATGCTCTTCAATCGCAGCAATCACATCATGCCTAGCCATTACGCTTGCTCCGAAAGTGGTGTTTTCACTCGAGCAACCGGATCTAGCGGCTCACCGCCCAATAGAACCGCTTTCGCATTTTCTGCAGCAATACGGCGACACTCTTGGAACGCTTCCTCAGAAACATACGCCACGTGCGGCGTTACCACGCAGTTGTCCAAAGTGAAAATTGGGTTGTCATTTGGATTCCAGTTGTCCAACTTAGCTGGCTCTTCTTCTGGATCATCTAAACCTGCACCTGCAATCCAACCTTCAACCAAAGCTTTGTAAAGCGCAGCGTTATCAACCACTTTGCCGCGAGCACCGTTAACCAGCACCGCATTTGGTTTCATCGCTCTTAAGCGCTCTTCGTTAATTAGGCGGTCGGTCTCTGGTGTGTGTGGACACATCACGTTGACCACATCGCCTTGTGAGATCACGTCATCAAGGGAGACTTTCTTCACACCAAAGGTGTTCATAAAAGATTCTGAGACATAAGGGTCAAAGGCAATCACGCTAAAACCAAGCGCTGAGACTTTTTTAGCGATATTCTGAGCAATGCGCCCAAAGCCAATTAAAGCCCAAGTAGATGAGCGGAAGCGTTTTGGCACGCGACCATCCATATCCCAATGCCATTTACCTTGATGGGTAAACTGGTTGTACTCAGGAATTCGACGGAACATGGTCAAACCTAGCGTGATCGAATGGTCAGCCACTTCATCCAAGCAGTAATCAGGCACGTTTGACACCTTGATTCCGTGGTCATAACACGCTTCAACGTCCAAAATGTCGACGCCAATGCCGTAACGACAAATGATCTTACACTTCTCTAGCTGCTCAATGGTCTTGCGTGGGATCTTGGCGTATTGCTGCAAAATCGCATCCGCATCTCGCGCTAGCTCGCCCAGCCCAATGCCTGTTTTACACTTCAAACCAATCACTTCTGCACCGATTGGCTCTAATACAGAACGCTCGATATCTAGGTTCGGATAATCGTAATCCGATACGTAAACCTTAAACTTTTTTTCAGTTTCCATAGCAATACTCATTTCAATCTGTGAAATCTGATATCTAACATATCAGTTGAATTGATTTTTAAAATCCAAATCTTTTCCTTCTGTGATCTTTCGCAAAAATCGCAATTTTATCGACCTTAGTGTGACTAACATCGCTTTTTTATTAACAATTAACTGATTAACTCCACTGACATATCAGATGTTACGGGAAAATTTATATGGGAAATATCATGAGGTGGATAGATAGAAATCTTGAAGCTGCTCTCGGAGGTTTATTGCTCGCAGGTGTGGTGGGATTGATCACTGTGCAGGTGGTGATGCGATACGTATTCCAAAACTCATTGTCATGGTCAGAAGAGCTGACCTTGTGGTGTTTTATTTGGTTTATTTGGTTCGGGATCTCTTATGCATTCAAGGAAAGAAAGCATGTTCGCGTGACTTTTTTCCAAGATCTTTTGCCAGAAAAGATCCGCAAGTATCTCGATATCATTATCGACGTCACTATCGTGATCTTCCTACTGATGATGACTTACGAATCGTATAAGTTGATGACATTGCCTTACGTGATGAGTCAAACCTCAGTTGTACTCAATCTACCAATACCGCTTCTGTACGCGTCAGCACCGATAGGTTCTTTACTTTCGGTATTTCGTATCGTTCAACACTATTCTAAAGCACTGCAAACATCAGCAGTTCCTTTGGAGGTTTAACCATGTCTGGAATTGTTTTATTTGCCGCTCTCGGTCTGTTACTGCTGGTCGGTATGCCGATCGCGATGAGCTTAGGTATGAGCTCGCTGTTTGTGATGACATTTGTTGATGGCACTCCACCAATCAGCTTAATGGCTCGTTCTATCGTAACTGGCGCCGACTCTTTCCCATTGATCGCAGTACCGCTGTTTATTCTTGCCGGTGACTTAATGCAGGTAGGTGGGCTATCAAAACGCATTATCGCGTTTGCCTCATCGCTGGTTGGTCATATTCGCGCTTCACTTTGTTATGTTAACGTTATCGCGTCGATGTTCTTTGCTGCGATCTCTGGGTCAGCGCCTGCGACCGTTGCTGCCATCGGCTCAAACATCATCCCAGCGATGAATAAGCAAGGTTACAAGGATGATTTTTCATCAGCACTAACTGCTTCTGCCGGTATGATTGGGGTAATGATCCCGCCAAGTATTCCATTTATCATTTATGGTGTATCTGCTGAAGTTTCAATCGGTAAACTTTTCCTCGCAGGCATTATCCCAGGCTTACTGTTTGGCTTAGCATTTATGGTCATGAGCCGCTTTGTGGTTCGCCATCACCCAGTCATGAATCTTGAACTTACGCCATTTAGCTGGTCAAACGTGGCGAAAGAATTCCGCTCTTCAATTTGGGCTCTAATCGTCCCTGGCATCATTCTTGGTGGTATTTACGGTGGTGTCTTCACTCCGACTGAAGCGGGCGCGGTAGCTGTGGTTTATGCGATCCTTTGTGGTCTATTTATCTACAAAGAAATCTCGCTTAAAGATCTTCCAAAAGTATTTGCTCGTTCAACACTAACGTCAGCCACGATCTTAGTACTGGTTGTCTTTGCTGCTGCATTTGGTCGCTTGGTCACGTTTGAACAGATCCCTGGCGCGGTTGCTAATGCGCTAATCAGTCTCTCTGATAATCCAATCGTGATCTTACTATTGATCAACCTATTACTGCTGTTTATCGGTATGTTCATGGAGACGATTTCCGCCATCATCATCCTGACGCCAATCCTACTGCCAGTGATCATTAAAATCGGTGTCGACCCAATTGTATTCGGTGTGATTCTAACGGTGAACTTAGCGATTGGTTTCTGTACCCCACCGCTTGGCGTAAACATATTTGTTGCCAGCCAAGTGTCGAATATCTCGATAGAGAAGATATCCAAAGCCTTGGTTCCGTTCCTTGCCATCATGCTAGTGCTACTTATGGCAGTAACCTTTATTCCAAGTATTTCATTAGCGCTAACAGATTTAGTTGGCTAACTCGACGACACGGAGTCGCCCAACTCGCGACTCCCAAATAACTTACTAAAAATATTCACCCTACATTAATTCGATTAAACAAAAGGTTAATAACGATGAAATTGAAAAAATCTCTACTTGTTGCAGCTCTTGGGCTATCGACCGCTTTTGCCTCTAGCATCTCTGTTGCAGCAGACATCATTCGCATCGGTCACGGCACTAACGAAAGCTTCCATCTACATCGTGCGCTACTCGAATTTAAAAATGAAATCGAAAAAAATTCTGACGGTCGCTATGAAGTACAAATTTTCCCACAATCACAAATGGGTCCAGACCGCGAGATGGTAGAAGCAACGCAATCTGGCATGTTGCAAATCGCGGTACCGCCGTCATCAATTCTTGCTAGCTGGGACCCTTCTTTTGACGTGATTGAATTGCCATTTATTTACCCAAGCAAACAGGCTGCGTTTAACGTGGTTAACAGTGAAGTGGGTGATAAATTGCTACAAAGACTCGACAGTATGAACCTAAAAGGTCTTGGTTACATGGAGAGTGGTGTTCGCCATATCACCAACAACAAGCGCCCAATCAAAACCACTGATGATTTAAACGATATTAAGATCCGTACCATGAAGGTGCCATCACACCTTGATACCTTTAACAGCGTTGGCGCTTCAGCAACACCAATGAACTTTGGTGAAGTCTACTCAGCGCTGCAACAAAAAGTTATCGATGGGCAAGAGAACCCAACATCCATCATCTACTCACAGCGCTTTTACGAAGTTCAAAAGTACATGTCTCTTACCAACCACGTAGTAACTTTCTACTTACCGGTCATGAACTATGAATTTTGGATGATGCTATCACCTGAAGATCAAAAACTGATCACAGATGCATTTGACCATGCCGTTGCTTTCCAGAACAAAATCGTTGAAGCCGAAGATAAACAACAGCTTGCAGAAATGATTGAAGCAGGCTTAGAGGTGAATGAACTGACTCCTGAAGCGATGCAGGTGCTGGTCGATCAAACTCAACCGGTTCGTGAAAAATACCGCTCTAAGATCGGTGAAGATCTTTACGACGAATGGTCTGCAAAAGCCAAAGCTGCACTTTAAAGATTTCCCCCCTCTTACGGGAGGGGGACTCTGCAAACCGTTCGAATTAGGGTAAAATAACTTTTGAGTAGATTCATATAGATATGGTAACTAAGTTGAAAAGCATCACGCGACCAAAAAGCCTGACTGAGAACGTAGCAGAAAACTTACGTCTCTCGATTGTTAGCGGTGAACTAACACTGGGTCAGCCTTTATCTGAGGCTTCGCTATCAGAAGCTTTTGGGGTGAGTAAAACGCCCGTTCGAGAAGCCCTATTCATGCTTAAGCAAGAAGGCTTAATTGATATCATTCCCCAAAAAGGCAGCTTTGTTTTTAAGCCAGATGAAAAATCGATTGTCGAGCTTTGCAACTTCCGCAGTTATCTTGAGCCGGTTGCGGTTGAAGAATCGATGCGTAATTCTCGCGAGGAATTTCTAGAATCACTGGAAATCTGCATCGTGAAAATGGAGCACAAGTTAAGAAACAAAGATTACAAAGCATTCTTGCTGCTTGATGGTGAGTTCCACGAGAGTTTCTTCCATTTCTGTCAAAACTCGTTCCTGCAAAAAAGCTATCAATTAGTGCAGTACCATATCGGTGCTATTCGTAGTCACCTTACGAGCACTGATGAAGCGATGGAAGAAATCCTACAGGATCATCGCAAAATATATGAAATGCTAAGCGCTGGCGAACTTGAAACCGCGCAAGCGACACTGCGTAGCCATGTGCTTGATATAAAAACACTTATCGAAGCTTGTGTATTGTCACAAAAAGCGGGCTAATACCCGCTTTAACCTCACCAATTAGCGTGCTCCAGCCAGCCTATACAAGATGCCTGCTCGCACGCTAGTGACTCTTAAACCCCATTACATACCGCTGGCTTGCAGCAGCTCAATCAACTTCTCGCGCACCGGACCTGACGCTTGGCTGCGTGATACAAGGCAGCCTGTGGTGGTTAGCCAACCCTCTTTTTCATGGGCAACCGGCAACTTGGCAAGTTTGCCTTGCTCAATCATTGGGCTTGCCATTACCTCGGGTACCAATGCCCAACCGATGCCTTGGCTGGCGAGCGTCACCATCATTTGGTGACTGTTGGCATGCCAATAATTGGAGCTAATGCCATAGCTAAACCACAGCTCCTTTTCGCTGGCGCTGCGGTGAACAATTTGGCGATGGGCTTTTAAGTCTGAGTCGCGTACCTCCACCAAACTGGCAAGGTGGTGCTCACTCGCCGCAACGGTCACAAAGCGCATCTGTCCGAGCGTAAAAAAGTCCATATCTTCTCTTAACTCGCCATCCGCGAAAATGATACCGACTTGCGCTTTGTTACTACGTACTAACTCTTCCACATCAAACGTCGATACCGTGATCAGCTCAATATTGGTTACCGGAAATGCTTGCGCTAGACGAGAAAGGACCGCTAATAACTCATCCGTCACCAAACATTCATCAACCGCAATCGCGAGGGTGTTTTCAATGCTCTGTTCTAAAGACTCGACCTTTTGATCGAACAATTGCTGCTGCCCAAGAATCGATCGGGCAATCGGCAGCAAGGCAAGCCCCGTTGCCGTTAAGCTAAGCGCATTCTTTTCCCGGCTGAACAAGTCTTTATTAATCGCCACCTCTAGGTTCGCAATGGACTGGCTTACCCCAGATTGAGCGCGTTTCAACTTACGAGCTGCCGCAGACACCGTGCCGCATTCACACACGGTGACAAAGATTTTGAGTTGTTCAAGACTGTACATAAAGGACTCTGAAGCTGCCATCAACCAAGCCATCACGATATGTGATAGCTGCTAACTTTCATTCTAATCTCAAAACCGCATAATCGCCGCCTGTTTTTAGTTATGAGGACTATTGAGTGAGTCGTTTAGAACGCGTATTTCACGCAGTACTATTTGAAGTGTTAGCAATTTCGCTAGCGATTACAGGTTTGGCTATTTTTACCGATCATGAAGTGGCGCATCTATCAGGAACCATGATAGTCGTAGCGACCATCGCGATGATTTGGAATGTATTTTTTAACTGGGTGTTCGATAAATTTGTAACCGGCAAAAAAGAACAACGCTCTTTGATGACGCGCATCAATCATGTGGTTTTGTTTGAAGCAGGTTTGCTGTTCTTTACCGTACCTGTAATGGCTTACATACTGCAAGTGAGCCTTTGGGAAGCGTTAGTTATGGACATCGGCGTCACCATTTTTATCACCATTTATGCCTTTGTGTTTAACCTCGCTTATGATCATATTCGCGCATGGCTCGTTGAGCGTCGCTCTCCTGCAGTAGCTTGATACTTACCAGTACAAAAACGACGAAGCCGAGCAATGCTCGGCTTCTTATACCAATCAGGATAAGTAAGTGGTCAGAAAATTGCGCAAGAAAAATCGCTTAGAACTAGGCGCAGATTGCCGCTAACTAGTTATTCTAATTACAAAATCTGCAACAACGTTATCAGCGATTTTAATCAGCAAGAATGATCAAAGACTTATGATGATTGGTATTAACATCAACTTGCAAAGTTGGAAAAGGCTTAATCCACCAGCATCAAGGAATCAAGTATGCCTTTACCACTGTGGATACCACCTTCGTTTTCACTTGAGGGTTTGCTGCGAATTAAATAGCCCGCATAACCATCAAATTCCGTCACTGCTTGCCTTTTATAGTGCGCGGTAAATAAACCAATTTCACTGATCAAATCATCGACGATGGTCTGCTTAGCATCACGAACTGCGACGGTTGGTTTTTCACGCTCATGGGGATACAAACGCTGCATCAACGCCCACGCGTCGTACTCTTCCGGTTTCAATTGCGCCAGTTTTATGCCGATGTCATCAGCAAAAATACAGTGACCACCACCCTCGCCTTGGTTTTTAAGTACCCACTGAGATTTGTCGGCATGGCGATTAAACCATTCGATATTGGCTAAATTTACTGGCTTCATTTCCGCCAGCACGCTTTTAACTAGCTCTGCTTCTTCAAGGGTTAATCCCCAACGCAGGTATTGCTCAGCAGGCAACATAGTCAGTATCATTTGCATCGATTTACTCGTCGCCAGTTGCTGACTGATAGTAGCGTTCATTGCCACTTTATGTTGCTCGATAAACACACGAGTTTGGCTCAGAGTATGACAGCACTGCGCTTCAACAATCTCAGGATCGCAGTAGTCAGAATGTTGATAACCGGCGCGCAGATACACCGCATCAATCGCGCCAACGTCTTGCAGCATCAAGCGTTGATTTTCGCCACTTGATAGCTGGTAACTTAGCTGAGCAAAGGTACGTCTAACTGTTCGCACGCCAAGATGTTGCAATGCAACTTCCAACAAATGCTGATCATAAACATTGTCTTCATTGGGCTGAACCACCATCAAAAACGTCGCTCGACCTTCATCATCGAACTCTTGTTTAATGCTCTTTGCCGCCGTCGCAATACCCAGCGCTAACTGCTCCATACCAAGGTTATCCGCAGGCGTTGCGGCTTGGGTAACAGACCATTGTTGGAACTGCATTGGCCACTGTTGCTCAATATAGCGATGAAGCTGAGTCGCACGCTGTCCAAACGGTGCCATGCCAGCTGCAATACCGTTAAACTCAATCACTTTGGCGCCCAATTCACGATCATCCATAAAGTCTGTGCGCATCAACAATAGCGGCTCGCGCGCAGGCGCTAGCAATACGCCACCTTCACTTTCGTTCTGAGCTTGTTCAGCCTTTCCATGCAGTTGCTGATGCATTGACATCAACAAAGCAAAAAATGGCTCGGCTTGGGACATTTTAGCGAGCGATTGACGCAAGAACGCATGGTCTTCAGAGACATTGCTGATCAACTTGGCGATTAATGGCGTCACCTTTAACAGATGTTGATACATGTGGCGCTCTAATGTGGTTGGCGCAATGCTAAACGGACAGTGCCTTGCGGTATTATCCGCCTGTTTAAAAGCAACTCCATGCATGATTGCCCACTCACTCACATCTTCAATCAGCTGTTGAGAAAGCAAGGGTTTAATCTGTTCCAAAGTTTCTGGGGTGTTTTTCATTTATTCAGTTACGCAAAGTTAATCATCGTCTAACTACTAAGACGAACAAAGTCTGAAAAAGACGGCGCGAGTTTAAAAATATTTTGCCTGACTGGATAGCAAAATTTTCATCGCCGGTAACGAAAGCGATTTAAGGGAAAGGAGGAAATGCTAAGCAGCATAATTGACCGCTTTTTCCAGCGGGAATTCCTTGCAAGCCCTAGCGTTAAATCGCAGAATAATTGAACATTTTGTCAGTTGTTGTTAGTAGATATACAAGAGAGGCAGTAAGCATTCTCTTTGTTATCTATTTTGCGTTTTTCGGGAGGGAAAATGGATATAGTGGTTGATACTCATACACATACGCTTGCAAGTGGGCACGCTTACAGCACAATCATAGAAAATGCGGCAGCCGCGCAGCGCAAAGGGCTTAAACTGCTTTGCAATACCGACCATGCACCAAAAATGCCGGGCGCTCCTCACTACTGGTTTTTCCACAACCAAATTGTATTACCTCGTTTTCTCAGCGAAGTGGGGATTATTCGCGGTGTTGAAGCAAACACCTTAAACACTGACGGCGAAATCGATCTCTACGATGATTCGTTCCAATACCTCGATTGGGTGATGGCGAGTTTTCATGAGCCTGTTTTTCGTCCCGCCAGTGAAGAAGAACACACTCAAGCCCTGTTAAACGTGATCAAAAATGGCAAAGTCGATGCGCTTGGTCATTTGGGTAACCCTAACTTCAAGTTTGATATCAAAACCGTACTAGAGTGCGCTAAACAGCACAATGTCGCGATTGAAGTGAATAACTCCTCGTTAACTGGCAAAAGCCGTAAGGGCAGTGATGTACGTTGTGATGAGATTGTACGAATCGGCGCTGAGATTGGCGTATTTTTCACGACCGGCTCCGATGCCCATTTCTGCGAAGACATTGCCAATCTAGATCATGCGGTAACTTTACTAAATAAACACAATGTGGCAGAAGAGAAAGTGATCACCTCAAGCACCAGCCGCTTCCTCAACTTCTTGTTGCTGCGCGGTAGAGAGCGTATCACTGAGTTCGAACACCTCTATTAAGCCAAAGCGAATTTGATCTTAGACAGAATGAGAATCTAGCTATTT
Source organism: Vibrio rhodolitus (assembly GCF_003350325.1). GTDB lineage: Bacteria > Pseudomonadota > Gammaproteobacteria > Enterobacterales > Vibrionaceae > Vibrio > Vibrio rhodolitus. The sequence continues at coordinate 31,390 of NZ_QLYZ01000003.1, forward strand.
ACAAGTAAGCCCTTGATGAATAAACCAAGGGCTTTTTCCATGCCATTACTTATCTGGGTGAGTGCGTTGATCATTCTGTTTGGCAAAATCAGCAATCGTCTGGAACTGTTCTGCGCGCCAAATCGGCATAGTCGTTAGATCCTGAGGCAGCTCGGAAAAGGATTTCTCTTTTGTGCTGGCATGCAATTCAAGCGACACCCAATCTTCTATCACTTGCTGATTGGCAAAATGGGCATCAAGGCTCAACGCTTGGTTAGCGGTTGGGTAGTTGGGTTTAAGCTCTAGACCTAAATGGTAGTCACGAAACAGCACCACCCATTTATCCGGCAAACGGCGACTGCTGTCCCACCAGACACCATCGAGCTGCTGCATAACATCACGAGTCACCGCTTTGGGCTGCACTGCTAGCGCCTCTAACGCTTGCTGAAAAACACTATCCATCGCCTGAGCAAAACCCTCAGGGCAGGCGTCTGGCTGCTTGAGCAAAATATCTCGAGCTAACATTGCCCCCAGCATATTGGAGTAAAGATCTTCAGAAGAAAAAGCCGAGGCGTACTCTTTAAAACCGGTGACCGAAACCATGCCAAACCACTGTGCTATTTCATGCCACTGGGCAAGTCGGTAGGCGGTGAGAGCCGCCGCTTGGGCGGAGTATTGGAGGCGCTGTTGCTCGGTTAGTGCTGTATCTTGCTTAGTCCAGCGAATGGTGCGTACTCGCAGCTCTACGGGCAAATCGACCTGCACATCCAAACCTAAATTATCTCGGTTGAGCTGATAGAGATAGTAAGTGTAATCCGCGGTATCGCGCACATGGGCAGTATCAATAAAGCCACCCAACTTAGTAAATATAATGCCGTTTACTTCATCATTAAAACCAAACAGGCTGCCTGATACGGACTCACTCCCATCGTTGTAGCGATGCGTACCCACTTCATCTGCGGCTAAAACGTTTTCAAGAGAAAAAAAGGGCACCGGAACACTGCCGAGTTGCGCTTTAAGATCCATACCAAAGGCACAACAAGGTCTAACTCCCACTGGCGCTTTAAGCTCGTCGGCTTGAGTGAATCCCCCCACCAAGCTCAACAATAACAATGCGACTTTCTTCACTCACCACCTCTAGAATGCTTCGTTAATTTGGAAGTAGAAACCCGTACTCTCTTTACCAACAGCTAAATCAACGCGCACATTAATGCGCGCTTTAAAGGCAAAGCGATAACCAAGGCCAACGCTTGGTAACCAATCGCTTTCAAATAACTCGCCATAACTAGGCGCGACGTTACCCATACCTAACCATGTCACCACTCCATGACGCCCGGAGATGGTATGACGCACTTCGACTTGTGTAGAGAGCTGGTGTTTATCGCGGTACTGCCCTTGGTAGTAGCCGCGCATACGTTGATCATCACCCAACTGTGCGTAGTCAAACCAAGGCGCTTCACCGATAATCGATTGAGAGTAGACTTCCATCGCAATGATGGTGGCATCTGACCAAGGCTGATAATGGCGAATGTTAGCAATCAAATTGTCGTAGTTGCTGTCACTGCCAAGGCTTTCGCGGTTTGCCGTCCATTCGATATCAATAAACTGGCCATGCATAGGGTTAGGCTCAAAGTCGCGGGTATCGTATTCAAAACCAATCACGCTACCGCTTGAGGTCGCATCTTGCATTTCGGTTGGTAGAATATCGCCATCAACGCCTTTTAACTCGCTATAAGACTGCCATTGCCAACCCGCTTTAAGGTAGGTATCAGGTAACACTTCAGCGGCGAGTTTGGGATTAAATTGCAGGCGCTGCGCTTCATACTGAACTTTCTGGCTGTCATTTTCTGCAGCACGAGTGCCGATACCCCAGTAATAACCGGGCGTATGGCTAATCCAAGCTTCGCCGAGCAGACGGACTTTATCGTTATTGAGATAGGTGCGGTTATTCACTCCAAGCCCATATGAGCCTGAAGTGGATGCATAAGAGGTGACGGTTAACGTCGAATAAGGGTCGCCTTTGTGCCAATCATAAGGGGTATAAAGACCGACTGCCGCCACGCCAATACCAAAGCCCTGCTCAGGGTTTACAAATGGACCAGGTAACACGCCCCAATCAATCAGCTTTGATTCATCAACAGTTTCACTGGAACCCAGTTTTGTTAGCAACTCATCCATCCAGCCCTGCTCCTCTTGAGCAAGCACTGCCGAAGAGGCGAAAACCGTTGAACAGATAGCAACACAGACAGCTTTCATCACCACTACTCCCTAAAAGCGGTAATCAAACGAGAAGAACAAGCTTTCTCGCTCTCCAAACCCCATTTCCCCTAGTAAATAGAGGCTATCGTTAATTTGATACTGCATGCCCGCGAGTGTATTCCATTCTGAGGCAAGGCTTTGTTTTACTTCAAAGGAGCCATCAAGAGGCATGTTGAGTAGGTCATCAAGCGAACCAGACAACTGCTGCTCTACGTCTTGATACATGGCTCCGACCCAAACCCGCAATGGCACACCATTGCGATGAAAGTCATACCCAACGCGCGGCGACACTACATAAGCATCAATAGCGCCATCAATCACTGTAAGCTTTGTCTGCGTATAGCTCGCATCAACAAGAGCAAACCACTGCTCGTATCCCCCAGCTAGGACAAAACCTGCGCCCAAAATATCTCCATCTAGATCAAGACTAAATTTCTCAATTTTGTCTTTATAAATAGGAATAAATTTATTTTTACCCTTGATACCAACGGTGTAGTCAACCGAGGTCTCTGAATACCCTTCCAGTTTTCCAACCAATGCATAAAGGTTTAGGAAAGGGAATAACCACATATCAGCACGCAAAGTAATGACATCTGTGACTTGCTTACCCGGCTCAGCTTCCATTTCGACACCAAATGGGCCTAGGTTTAACCCTTGCAACGCAATAGATTCAACATTGATCCCCTGCTCCATGCTCATATAGCTCAAATTTAAACCAAACGCTTTGGGTAACTTGTAGCCAAGGGCTTCGGCTTCTTCTTTCCAGATCGGTAAAGAGAAGGATTCTGCATTTGCACCAGCAGCAAATAAACAAGAGGTTGCAAACAACAACGAGCGTAATTTCATTAGTAAATATCGAAATGCGTGGCGATCTAGACTTTGCCGACAGTTATCATCGATCCAAGTCCGTAGCCAAAAATTAATACACGCTTTATTTGGGCAATAAAGCACCACTGTATTGTGTGAGACAGGTAAGGATTGTTGTTATTTTAAGCATTCTCACGTAAGTGTGCGGAATCATATCCTGTGATGTACAAAATGTAAACTACAGAGTTTACTTATGTAAAATAACGAATAAAAAACAGCCTCAATAGTGACGCTCAGCTGTACGCTATTCACCAACGTAACAAGGCAGCGGCTACTCGCCTGCTGCCTTGGAAACTTGATCGCTAATGCTTTGCTGTTATTCCCTTATGGCAGTAACTGTCACTTCAATCAAAACATCACCCTCTAGATCAACGCCTAAACAGGCACGCTGGGGCCAATGATTTTCATCTTCTCCCAACCAGTCACACCAAACACGATCCATCAATGCCTTATCCTTCATGTCTGCAATATAGACTTTAGCACTGACAATTCGGTGCTTGTGCGACCCCAGCTGGATAAGGTTTGCTTGTATGGTTTCTAGTGTCAATTGAGTTTGACCAACGATATCTAAAGTCACATCCGATGATGTTGCCACCGTCCAAACAAGATCTTTATAAGCCGAAGATTTATTACGACCTTGATAGGCGCCACGAATCCTTTCTATCATCTCTACCCCTCCTAATTTCTGACAGCCAACATAACGCCACATGAGGCTAAGATGCTGGCTGAACAACGATTTAGCCACTGCCTCGCACGGTTACTTTGCAACATCACGCGAGACCTAGCGGCAAAATAGGCGTACGTAGCCAACACACCTCCAACCGATAATGTCGACGTTAAAATAATCGTTACCACATCGAACATACCAATGGTTGTAATATCCACAAACACAGGGAAAAAGCCCATATAAAACAAGATGGCTTTAGGATTGGCTAAACCTACCACCAGACCACTTAGTACGCATGATGCATGTTTGGTTTTCGGTTGCTCAGCATCGGATAGGGTCGTCTGTGTGCTCGCATTCCAAGTTTGGTAAGCAAGCCACAGCAAGTAAGCAATCCCGAAGTATTTAACCCAAGAGGCAAACTCCCCCATCACCGCAGCTGCAGCCGTTAATCCTGACAGGGCGAGAAAGATAAAGATGTAGTCACCAAGCATGATCCCGGCAAGCGTTAACAAGCCTTGTTGCAAACCATGCGTCATTGAGCGCGAGACCACAGCCAAGACGCTTGGACCTGGGATCAGTGCTGAAATCGCCATAGCGACAAAAAGAGACAGTATTGCTGCAACAGTCACGAGAACCTCCATTGTTTTCGACTGTGCTCAAAGGTACCTTACGTGCCACAAAATACGCGCAAAAACTCAACAGAGTTAGAGGTCTATCGAAAGAATGACTATGTCCAACAAAAAAGCCCGCAGCGGTTTAACTGTGGGCTTTAAAATTTTCGAAACCAATCGGTCGCTTACATCACACACTCTTGTGCAGCTTTTGCTTTCTCAATCCCTTGCTCAATCACTGACTGAGTTTCTTCGCTGCCGATAGCTGTTAACACTTTATCTAGTAGCTTTTCTGCGGTTGATTCAGACGTCGCATCAACTAAGCAGCTGTATGTATTGGCAATTTTATCTTGAACTTCCGTAAGGATTTCAGGATTTGAAAAGTCAGCATTCATCGCATCTTCAATTGAAGCGGCAAACTCTTTGGCTGACTCTGTCGCCGCGCCAAACTGTTCTAAATTCAGGCTGCTTGGGTCAAAAGACTCCATCTTCTCTTGCAGACTATCCACAGCACTATTTGCTGCTTCTTGAGCTTGGTCAATGGCTTTAGTTGCATCTTCACAGCCTGCCAATGCAGCGACCAGTGCTAATGCTGTTATGGTTTTTTTCATGGGTAACCCTCAAACGAAACTCGCTATAGCCACGCATAATAAGACAAGCAGCCCAGATACGAAACTTTAATATCGTCACGGTCTGTAACTAAATTCTCACCAACACGACCGCTCGCATGATGAAAGACCGCCGACAGTTTCAACAAGAAATGTAACCATGATCAAAATAACAGCAGATGCAATGCTGAATATTTTAAAAACCGTACTTCATTCCAATTAATGTTGCATATGGTTTGAAAACCAAGCGAGCGTGAAGATTATCGCAGCAATCAAAATTTTTAATCAGTACTTTATGCGATTAAATTATACATCGAGATAAAGTCATGATTCGCATTAAAGATATAACAATAAAAACTCAACTCTTCTTCCTCGCCGCTTTTTCCATTGTCAGTTTCTCCTTGCTCATTGTCTTCTTTTTGAGTTACCTACAATCGACCCAAAGCTACTTAAATCAACGTATTCAAAGCAACTATCAATATTCTATGAATAGCGCAGCAATCAATAACGAACTTTGGCAAGTTCGAGTTGATTACTTTCGTTCTGTTTACTCTCAAACTGACCGAGACGAATACAGCAAAAAGCTGGACAGTTGGTATCAGCAAATCAACCAACAAATCAAAAGCGATTTCTCTTCCTTTCCACAGCCAGAGATCCTCGATAGCATCGCCACCAGTAGCAAAGAATATTACGACCATATCAAACAAGCGAAGAGGGTTTTCGACCAATTCGACCGGGGAGAAATATCGTTAGCTGAGCGCCAACAATGGATGCAAGTCAACGCCGTCAACGGTCTTGAACTCATTAATGCGATTCAAAGCCTTTCCGATACAGCTCATGACTATGCTGATCAAAGAATCGCAGAAAGCGATGATGCACTGCGACAATCACTCATCAACATCTTAATCGCCACAGCAATTACAGCGGTGGTTCTGGTGTTTATTGCGCTTATCATCGTTCGCAATATTGTCAACGCTATTAAAGCGGTACAAACTGGCATTCATGCTCTAGCCAGTGGTGACTTAACCGCTCAATTACCAGACTTGGGTAAAAATGAACTGGGTTTACTGGCAGAACAATTCAACCAATCAAATAATAAACTTAACCACACCATGCGTGAGTTAACGAACGTTAGTAATAGTGTTGCAACTGCAGCAACAGAGCTGGCGGTAATTACCACCCAATCCATGCAAAATGCTCAAGATGAGCTCTCCCGTGTCGAACAAATTGCAACCGCCTCTACCGAAATGGCATCAACGGCAACTGAAGTGAGTCAAAATGCTGATTTAGCAGAAAACGCCGCACAGCAAGCAACACAAAATGTTGAGCAAGGCAGTATGTCCCTCACCCAATCTCAAACTCTATCAGCACAAATGACGCAGTCGATTGATGAAACCAGTGGCATTATGGGAGAGCTGCGTTCACAGGTTGAGCAGATAAGCGCCGTTATCAACCTTATTAATGATGTTTCAGAGCAAACCAACTTGCTGGCACTAAATGCAGCCATTGAAGCGGCTCGAGCGGGTGAGCAAGGTCGAGGTTTTGCCGTTGTTGCCGATGAGGTACGTAACCTCGCCGCGAAAACCCAATCAGCAACTGTCGATATTTCAACGATCATTCAAAGCTTGCAGCAGCAGTCTCGTGTCGCGGAAACCTCGATGCAAAATAACATGACTTTGATTGAGCAAAACAATCAATGTCAGCAAGCCTTAAAAGCGGCTTTTGACGATATTCAGCAAGCCGTAGTACAGATCTCAGAACAAAATGCGATGGTGGCTGCTGCCTCTGAAGAGCAAGCGGCGACCAGTGCTGATATCTCACAGCATATCGATTCGACCTCAACACTCGTCAATCAGAATGTCGAAGCGTCAGGGCAAATCTCGCAAGCTTCCGATGAGTTATCCCAATTGTCTGAGTCACAACAGACTATGTTGTCGTTCTTTACTGTCAAATAGCCCAACTCAAGCGCCTCTTTTGTAGGCGCTTTTTTAGCCCCTACTCAAAATTTACCAACTCTCTCGTTGCCAACACCACTCTCTCAGCCTCCGCCCTAGTACAACTATTAGGCAAAGCAACCTAAAACATCGAAGATAATATTACTGTTAACAAAATGTAACCAAGCCGTCATATCTACCTAGCATGATAGCCATCTAATTCATAAAACCGTTCAATCAGAACGGTAAGCAAAAGGAAGCCATCGTGACGTACTCTAAGCCAAATCCTGATCAGCGCCCTCTTGATAAAGAGCCAGAATTTAATCAATTTGTTGATGCTGCGGTATCTCGCCGCCGCTTCTTACAACTGACAGGTGCCGCTGGCACAGTGGGCTTTTTTGCTGCCAGCCCGATCAGCCAAGCCATCGCGAAAACCACATCAAGCTCGCCGAACTTACTTGGCTTTACAGCGATCCCAATTTCAACCGCTGATACGGTTGTCGTCCCTGAAGGCTATAAAGCCGATGTTTTGATCTCATGGGGCGATGCGGTTATCAAAGGTGCGCCTGATTTTGCACAGAGTAACAACGCTAAAGCGCAGGAGATGCAGTTTGGTGACAATAATGACGGCATGAGTTTTTTTCCCATCTCTGATCAGCGTGCAGTGTTGGTGGTCAACAATGAATACACCAACAATGAATATCTCTACTCACATCAAGGCAAACAGATCTCTGCCGATGACGCACGCAAGGCGCAAGCAGCCCATGGCGTTTCCATCATTGAACTTAGCAAAGTCGATGGTAAATGGCAGGTGAATGTAGACGGTCGCCTTAATCGCCGCGTCACAGCCTATACGGAAATGGAAATCACTGGCATTGCCGCAGGTCATCAACACCTACAGACCAAAGCTGACCCATCAGGTAAACAAGTACTTGGCACCTTTAACAACTGCGCGAATGGGCAAACCCCTTGGGGCACTTACCTCACCTGTGAGGAAAACTTTAACGGTTACTTTGCCAACTCTGCCGGCACCAAACTCGATGATACCTACGCGCGCTACGGTCTAAACAATCAAGATCGCGGCTACGATTGGTATAAACACCAAGAGCGCTTCGATATGGCAAAAGAGCCAAACGAGCCACATCGCCACGGCTGGGTGGTAGAAATCGACCCAATGAATCCAAATTCAACACCGAAAAAACGCACCGCATTAGGTCGCTTCAAGCATGAAAATGCCGCCCTCACCATTAATGACGACGGGCATGTTGTGGTCTATCTAGGCGATGATGAACGCGGTGAGCACCTTTACAAATTTGTCTCCAAGAACAAGTACCGCCCTGGTGCTGATTCAAACCGAGACCTACTTGAAGAAGGCACTCTCTATGTAGCCAAGTTTACTGGCACAGAGGGTGAGTTAAAAGGTCAAGGTAAGTGGCTAGAGCTCACTTGGGGTAAAAATGGTTTAACTCCAGAAAACGGCTTTGCCGATCAAGCATCAGTGCTGATCTTCGCTCGACTGGCAGCTACACAAGTAGGCGCAACCACCATGGACAGACCTGAGTGGGTTGCAGTTCATCCAGACAACCAATCGGTATTTTGCACCCTAACTAACAATAAACATCGCGGCGTTAAAGAGTCTCAACCACTTAATGTGGTCAGCCCTCGAGAGAAAAACCCGTATGGTCATATTGTTCGCTGGCGTCCTACTCAAGGCAACCACAACGCTGACACATTCGAGTGGGATATCTACGTTCTCGCTGGCAACCCAGAAGTGCACCCTGATAGCCTAATGGCGGGTAGCGATAACATAAACAAAGACAACATGTTCAACAGCCCAGATGGTATTGGCTTTGATAAAGCGGGTCGTTTGTGGATTCAAACCGATGGCAAATACTCTAATAAAGGCAACTTTGCCGGCATGGGCAACAACCAGATGTTATGTAGCGACCCCGCAAGTGGCGAAATCCGCCGTTTCCTGACCGGACCAATTGCTTGCGAAATTACAGGGTTAACTTTCTCACCAGATTACAAAACCATGTTTGTTGGTGTTCAGCACCCGGGTGAAGATCTGGCTCCGTCGCACTTCCCACAAGGTGGCAATGCTATCCCCCGCTCATCGGTGATTATGATCACTCGCGAAGATGGCGGCGTAATAGGCGCGTAGCCCCCTACTTATGCACACGCCCAACTCGTTCATAAGCCCAGCTGATACTAAGTTGGGCTTTTTCGTTACCCACAGTGCCACTTCCTTCTTCAAACATACCCTTTCTCAAATCACCTAAAATACAGTCATGTTTAATACCTACACTTAAGTTATTGATTAAAAATCACTCTACGCCAAATGCGGATTTAAATTTACCTTATCGACTACTTTTTTTAATCAACATCCTCGATCGTCTCGATCAATCTCATCGATCGATAAACGCAAACCTTCGAACGATAAATAATTTCAATCAAAACAAGTTGTGATAATCATCGATTAAATGATTAATATGCGTATAATTTCGCAAATCTTGTGGGAATTTACTTACAAACACACCACTAAGATGCTTTTCAAGCCGTTTACCTGAGCCTTTTCTTACTTCCACCAAGCAGATCTCTTGGTTGAAGTTCGTATTTTTACTCGATTAAAAAGGCAATATTCGGCGCGTAATTGATATGGATATTTCACAAACAAGTATGGAAACAGGAGTGGCTTATCTTTTTAGGGAAAAATGTGCGTGGTGAAATTAACGAAAGTGATCCTGATTATTACTTCACTGTTTATAGTCACGGAACTGCTAACATCGAAACTCACAGGCATCAATCATGAGCAACACTCTAACCAAGCAATCAGTAAATTAAACAAAGAAATAAAATCCATTTTTAACGATGCTCTGATCACGTCTGAAGTTATCAAAGAGATGGTTTTACTTTCTAACGAGCGCTCAATTAGCTTAGAGCACTTCAATAAAGCCAGCAAAAAGCTGTTAGAAACCTACATTAATGTCGATGCTTTGTTATACCTACCCAATGGTATTGTTGAATTAGCGTATCCATATCAAGAACATAAGCTCGCCATTGGTCACAACGTTTTATCCGATGAAAAGCGTAAACGTGGCGCAAATGAATCAATTACCTATAAAGAAACGACCATAGTCGGACCAATAAAGCTTGTCCAAAATGGGCGACAGGCCTTTGTGCTACGCAAAAGCGTATCCGATGAAAAAGGCTTCATCGGATTATCTTCATCCGTTATCTATCTCGATTCAATATTACGGGTGATTGAAAACCAGCTGAAACAACATGATGTAAAAAACTATTCTATCTCTGGCTATAACCCTGACACCGCAAACCCAGCAGAGAGAGTTATCATATCCGGTGGGGATTTAACGAGTACACCACACAAGGGTGAAATACAGGTATTTGAAACCAAGTGGGATATCGCTATCTATCCAGATAGCAGCAACTTAATACCAAGGTTATTGGTGTTATGCACGCTCGTGGTTACGATTTTAATTCTCGCGGCTCCAGTACGATATTTTAGAAAATACCAAGACTCGGAAAAGCAAAGAAACCATCTACAAAAAGAGGCACATACGGATTTTCTAACCGGGCTCCTCAACCGCAGAGGTTTTGAATTTAAATTTGATAAGGTCAAAGATAACCAGCAAGCAGGTGCTATTGCGGTTTTTGATATCGATTTTTTCAAAAACATCAATGACAACTACGGACATGACGTGGGTGACATGGTGCTAATTCAATTTTCAAAAATCTGCGACGCCCTCATTCATGATGAATTTATTTTGTCGCGCACTGGCGGTGAGGAGTTCATGCTGCTGATGCCAGATATTAGTAAAAGCCAAGCCAAAATAATCTGCGAGAGCTTAAGAGAAGCTGTCGCCAAAGCGCCCATCTTTGTTAAACGGCAGAACATCAATATCACTGTAAGTATCGGAATATCCAATTTCACCAGCACAGACAAACTGGAAACTGCCGTCGCCTTTGCCGATAAGGCGCTTTACCTTGCGAAAAGAACCGGACGCAATCGAGTGTGCATTAACTAAGTAAGCAACATAAAGATGAGCGGGCATCGATTAACCCGCTCAGATTCACCCTATCATTGAGAACTTAAACAGTAGCTCGATTGATAAGTTAAAACCTCTACCCGATGCTGACTTGACCAATCATTCAATTGCTCAACCACCAAATCAAACACGCCATCAGCGCCAAATTTCTCTACCAATTTTTGGTAGCGGGTAGAAGATGAAAACAACACATGTGCCAATTGCTGACTATCCAACCCAAGCTCAATACAACCCTGCTCACAAGCAAGCTCTTGCAGTGACTCGCAATCACTAAAGTTGATGGCATGATCGTAACCCGATGAGCTTGAGGCTATCTCAATGCCCAAGTGCTGCATGAACTTAGCCAGTTGCACCTCGAAGTCATACGCGATGACTAAAGCCTTATCAGCACCAACACGTTGCAGCTCTTTAACTAACGCAGCAGATTTAGCGTAGTAAAGTGAGCCAGCGAAGGTAATGACATCGGCTGTGTTATCGGAAAGCGGAATATTTTCCCCATCTCCAACTAAGTAGCGTGCATTGGCGATAGTTTGAACCTGGTTAAGCATCGCCTCACTAGGTTCAACACCGAGCACCTCGGTGCAATATGGGCTTAGTGCGAGCGTTGACACACCAGTGCCACAACCAATATCTAATCCAAACTTAAATATAGGCTTATTATCCAAGAGCGATTTAAGGATCATTTGGTGGATAGGTGGACGGTAAGCGGCATAATGTTTTGACACTTCATCATTGTATTGTTCGTTCACAATAAATACTCCAAATTAAACAGACTATTGGCTTACCACGGATTTTAGGAAAAGTAGCTTAAGCCCAAAACCGACAAACACCACTCCGGTAACAGATTTCAGCCAATTATTGGCTCTACCTTGACGCACTTTTTGCCCCACTTTAGACAGCAAAGTGATCACCCCTGCAAACCACAAAAAGTTCACACAAGCATGTAAGGTTACCAACAAATAAGCATTTTGAGGGCTTTGACTTAATGAAATAAATTGCGGAAACACCGCGAGGTAGAACATCGACACTTTAGGGTTAAGTACATTGGTAATAAACCCTTGCAGCCACGCTTCCCTAAACGACAAGGCTCGTTTTGCTTCGCTCGCCACTGAGTCATCAATTGTCAGTGTTTTTTTGCGCGCCGCCAAAATGGACTGAATCCCCATCCAGCAAAGATACGCTGCCCCCAGCACTTTAAACACCAAGAAAGCCTGCGCAGACTGCACCAATAGCAGAGAGATACCTAATATAGAAAGCGTGCCGTGAATATAGAATGCCCCGAGAAAACCCAAAATATTGAAGTAGGCTTCCTTCGAGCCGTAAAGTGTTGCTGTTCGGACAATCAATACGCCGTTTGGGCCTGGAGAAATCACCAGCAATGCCGCTAAAAATAAGAAACTCGATATCGCAATAAGATCCATCTCATCTTTCCTATTTGAACGTTCAGAGACAAAAATAGTTATCTTGTTGAGCGGTGCATGGTTACACAATGATGCTATCTATTCGAGGCGACTATTGCAGCAAATGAGAATCTTATTGGGGAATTTGTAAATATCGGAGGTGGATCATTTCTTGGTTTAGTGTTGCTGTATGTTCCGTTTAAAGTTCGCTTTGTCTGTATGTACCGCTCAACGCGGTGAGGGTTTCTTTGAGTTTACTGAAAGCGGTCCAGTTACTCTTTGTCTTACCAAAGAGTAACCAGAAAGGCGCTTTTGTATCGCGCGCGTTGTCCAGCCGGTTTTAGGCGTTCCCGACGCCGAAAACCTAAAAATGCTGTCCTGCATTTTTGCTTAATGATGTGGCAATGTTAACTGAATCGTTTTTGGACACAAACGTGTCAGGGGTTTTGCTAAATTAGCGGAATACGGATTAGTTTAGGTATGTGGGCCTCTAAGTTAGTGACCAAATATTTTTGGCCACTACATAGCTCACTTTATAGGAGAGCAAACTGGTCGTAAGAAGGTTTGGGGCATTTGATTGTTACTAGCTAACGCTTTGTTACATGTAGGTTTATCGCCCCAAGTTAAATTCTGGCACTAGTTCTCGCACAAATTGGCAGACATCCCCTTCATGATCAACATACTGCATATGTTGATTACAAGTAAATCCTTCTATGAGCACTGGCTGATCGTTACTAAAGAACAAGTAGTCTTTTGAATAAACTTGGGTTGCTTCATTGACCATAGTTACAAGTCTTTCGGTTACTGCCATTTTCGCTATTGGTGGATTCGGATTGTAAGCCGAGGGACATGACCATACTATTGCGATTTGGGGTGTGAACGGTATGACTGCTTTAAAGTGGCTCAGACTCTCATGATTCGAAGACAGAGTAGTATAAAAGCCATCGCCAAAAACAAATTCTGCATCATTTGAACACAGTATTACCAATCGCCCAGCATTTTTCGAACTCTTTACTAACGAGTGATACTTCTGGCGGATGTTTGCTGCTACTAACCGTTTAGTCTCTGGCTTATCAAGAGATCCTCTAAAATTTTCGAGCATATTTGTGATTGAGCTTCTATACATTGGAGACCTTACTATAAGCGATAACAAGCACTCACGTAGTATGTCGATTTGAATAGGATTTTCGACACAGCCTATATTTGGATCAGCTGCTTCTACAAAATTCTCAACCGCATTTACCAGTTGAGGCATCGCGTTATCGGGATAGTCAAAATAATTTTCAATGGTCGTGTTCCATGCACTCTCTTTGTTGAAAAACATATTATGCCCATCCGAAATATGGCCAAACTCTTTTGGATTAGAGCGAATTACAACTCCCTTACTGTCAATTCGAGAAACCATTCCGTTTCGATCTAGCCACGACTTAGATAGCGATTTAGGCCACCAGTGATGCTTTTCACCTCGAATTACATTCCTCGCTTTAACTTGCTTCAAAATCACCTCATTAGAGTCACATAACACTTTATAGACATATGTTTTCCGTCTTTGCATTTCGTCTATGTTGCTGCCATTTTTTATGAAACTCAACTGTTATCAATCTGTTGTGTGAATCTGTATATAGTCACGGATGGTGAACTACGGAAAAATTCCGAAGACGAGACTAAAGTACGGATTAGATTAACTTGGTCTATTAGTGTATTGGATAGGTCGTCGATTCATTTGGTCTGAAAAGCTTTGGGGCAAAATCAAGTTAGAGCTAATTCGGTAATCACAGCAATTTTGATATTAAAGAAGGCTTTCAGAGTCAACTGAAGATAAAACTCACATGAGGCAAAAATACAGGACGTATTTTTAGGTTTTCGGCGTCGGGAACGCCTAAAACCGACCGGACCACATCAGCAGACTAAAGCGCCTTTCTGATTACTCTTTGGCAAGACAAAGAGTAATTGGGCCGCTTGTCGCATGGTAAAAGAAAGCGGCAGACTATTAAGCGGGACATACAGCAATACTCAAGCTAAGCATCACGGTTACTTAACTTAGTTAACCGCTTCTCTACTTCCTTTTTCTCCCAGTCATAACCCAAGAAATTGAACGGCTCAAATGCCTTAATTGCATGTGAAACGATAAAGATCCCCCAACCTAAGGCGGGATAAATTGCCCAAAGATCCTCTGTACCAGTCACGAAATTAATGACAAACAATAGGCATATTACCGACAAGTAGTGAGTTAGATGCGAGTAAAACTCTTTGATTTTCTTTACTTGAGCCAGTACGTGTTCCTGCTGCTCGGTTGTGTGCATTGCTTGATTCATCTTATTACCCTTTCTGTTAACGTTGTCGTTTGATGTGGTAATAATAATTGAAGTTATGGGGTCAAAAATTCCTGTGCGACGAACTGCCAGAAATGGGAGATGAAGTGTCGATAACTAGGATAAAGCGCCTACGCCTATAACGAAGTAATGCTCACAAAAAAGCTCTTAAACCTTTCTATCCCCAAACGCCCTAGCCGATACAACCACAACACTAGGTAAAAATTCAGGACAGAATTTTTAGGTTTTCGGCGTCGGGAACGCCTAAAACCGACCGGACAACTCCAAAGACACTAAAGCGCCTTTCTGATTACTCTTTGGCAAGACAAAGAGTAATTGGACCGCTTGTCGTAGAGGTAAAGAAACCAACACACTATTAAGCGGGACATACCCACTCACTAAGTCACCGAATCAAAAAAACAAAAACCAAGATTCCCCGCCTTCGCGTGGAATGACAAAGTTTAAGTCTTGTGCGCGAAAGCGAGAGAATGACAAAATTTGAGTCCAACATAAAAAAATGGCCATTCACCACCATGAACAGCCACTTATTCAACAAAGACAAAAACTTAATTAAACATTAAGAATAAAATCTTCAATCACTACCGCTACACCATCTTCATCGTTGCTAAGGGTAATATGATTCGCCAACGCTTTAATATCATCCGTTGCGTTACCCATCGCAACGCCAAGACCGGCGTACTTAATCATATGGTGATCGTTACCTGCATCACCCATACAAATCACTTCACTTGCATCAAAACCTAGATGCTCGGCAAGCATGGCAACGCCAGTGCCTTTGTTACTGTTGGCATTCATGATTTCAAGGAAGAATGGCGCGCTTTGTACAACTGTGTATTGCTGGTAAAGCTCCGCTGGTAGCTGTTCAATCGCACTCGTTAGAATTGATGCTTCTGCTACCATCATAACTTTGATGATCTCTTCATCATCAGAAAGCTCAGCGAAATCCATCACGGTGCTTGGTACGCCGTTGATATCAGATTCGTGCTTGGTGTACGGGTTATCCGCTTCTGTGATCAAACCGCGCTCAGGTGAGAAAGCATGCACAAATGTACCTAAATCACGAGCAAGGCTGGCGATATTTTTTGCATCCAATCCGGTTAGAATTTGTTTGCGAATCACCTCTTTGCTTGCCACGCGCTGCACCAGTGACGCGTTATAGCTCAACACGTAATCTTGATCGCTGTGCATTTCCAGCTCAGACAATGAGTTCAGCATACCTTCTAGAGGTCGGCCGGATGCAAGCACCACGACCACGCCTTTATCACGCGCGGCTTGAATGGCTTGCTTGGTACGAGGGGTGATGGCTTTTTGCGAGTTAAGCAGTGTGCCATCCATATCTAAGGCAACCAGTTTGTACATGTGAGATTCCATGGCTAACGACAAATTTTGATATACCCGTCCTACTTGAAGTTGCAGCGGTGTTGACTGGCACTCACAAACCTCATCACATAGATCATCTATGCTCAGAGGCTTTGTTCCTTTGTCGCCTACCTGCATCTTCAAGTTGCTTGGGGATAGCGCATCTTAAAGAATTTTTGTGACTAACTCGACAACAATTGATGACAAAATAACAAATTCTCACCCAAGATTGATGCCTATCAACAGCCCTTGCTATAGATAGTACTGGCTAAATCGTAAACGGCGATAAGCGCAGTTGATAAAAGTCCTTCACACTGGTGTCTTGCTGCAATTGCTGTAAAGATTCAACCAAGATTTGCATCGACACCAATAGCTGATAGCTCTGATCCGCTTGCGGCTGACTAAACGCAATTTGCAGCGGAGAACTCCCCTCAAAGCCATACAAATAGTGCTGTAGTTGCTGCTGCAACTGGCGTAACACAATGGCATGATGTCGGTTATCTTCGCTAATCATGCTGGTATCGAGCAATTTGGTCATTTCAGCTATCGAGCGTTGAATCAATCTATCGATACCTGCATGGAAACTGCTTTGCTGCCATTGACGATAACTGTCAGCAAACGCGCGATAATGCAAACACAAGCTATAGGCTCGAGCGATCAACTGTTCGGCTTCGGCTTTATCCAGTTCTGGATACATCTGCCAATTGATCACATTAATCGCCGCCTCTGCACCCGCCACTGCTTTTACCGCAACGGGGCTAACAAAGGTTACCCAGGGTTGACGTTGCGAGGTTAATAAACTCTGTAAGTTTGCCTGCAAGCTGCGACGAAAATGCCCTAATTGACGCAAAAATACGCGCTCTGGGTTGGCTGAAAACACCCCATGATTGACAAAGAAAATCACCAACATGCCAAAGGTAAACAGCATTAACACCAGTAGCGAATATTGAATGTCATAAGTGGGCGTCAGTTGCATCGCACTGTTGGTCATCAACACTAAGTTCATCGTGCCAAGTAAGCGATGGAAAATCTGCTGCGGCTGATTGAAGACAAACCAAATCACAAAACTATTGATAAAGTAAAAGCCTCCTAGCTGCCAGATTTCACTCAAGTGCGGCAAGATGAAGATGTATTGCAGCAACACAACGCCCGCCCAACCGAGCATGTAAAACAGCAACGAGCGAGTACTCGCAAACGGCATCGACAGCACTACAGCACCAAAAGCGCCCCCAAACAGAACAATCATCGGTCCACCGGGCGTTGGCACATAGAGCCACAGCGCGATTGAGATCCACAACATGATGGAGACTTTAAGCGCATTAATCGCGCGCTCAGGATCAATACTCAACCATGGGCGCTTTTGAGCACTCAGGTTGGCTTGAAACTGGGTTTTCTCTTCTTGCTCAGTAGCCAGTGAATGATGCGTAAAACCCAGCGCCTCCAGCAAGGTAGCGTGCATTTTATGATGGTAAGCGTCCATTTGATTGAGGATCTTCTCCATCGCCTTTAGTGCGCCATGAGAATGCCCCTTATCATCAGGTTGTGGCTGAAGATTGATACTCGCTGCGACTGGGTTATCTAATTTCTCTGCCAACTGCTCACACTCAACCCAAGGGTCTTGAGCAAGGCGAGTTTGTAGCAACGTAGATGCTCGCTGAGGACGCAGTAACAAATGGTCGAGCACTCGCTTAATTTCATCTTGCTGAGTTTGGCTAAATGGCTTATCGACTAATCGTGTCGCTTCATACAAATGACCGCAAAGCAGAGTCCACTGATTTTGCTGTTTCAGCAGTTGCTGCCATTTTTGCTCTGCACTGCTTAACTCATAGCTGTCCGCCATCGCCGCATGAATCAAGTCTTCTAAACGGCTCAAGCGTTTAATACTGTTGCCTAACGAGTAATCACGGCGTAGATGCCCAGTTTGCTCCAAGTCTGAGATGATTTCAGCCACTAATGCTGCTTGCTGATCAAAGTAGCTTTGCAGCGTTTGCAGTAATAGCCTGCGGCTTGATGCCGGCCACAACAAACTGAACACCAGAGAAAAACAGACCACGCCAAGAATCGTTTCTTGAATACGTAACACCGCAACGGTGAATGTTTGTGTGCCGGAAAAACCACCCATCACCATCACTAACGTGGCGACCATCATCGCGATAGACCAAGCGTAACCGTTACGTGGGTTGGTCTGGTGATAAACACAAAGCGCGGCAAACAGACTATAGCAAGCGAGCAATTCGACTGGCTGCTGGGCATAGAGCCCAATCATAACAAACGCGACCAACACGCCGAAAAAAGTGCCGACGATACGTTGGCGTCCTTTCTTGAGTGAGTGACCGGTTGACTCTGTCACCGCCATCACCACAACAGAGAATGCCGCCCAGTACGGCTTCTCCCAACCTAACCAAAGCGCAGTAACGATAGCTAACGTCAGTGCTAAAGCCACTTTGAGCGGCAAGCGATATCGAAGACCAACCATCATGCTTACTCCGCAAGATTAGCGATGAATGACTCCAAATCGAGCTGAGGGTGTTTGTGGATCACAATGGTAGCACTTGAGCCAACACGCAACTGTATATCGCTAGGTAGCGTCTCTAAACGTACGCGTACAGGAATGCGTTGCGCCAGTCGAATCCATTGAAAAGTCGGGCTAACATTGGGTAGCAGCGAAACACCGGTACTGCCATCTTTATGTGCAATACCGTAGCCAATGCTGTCCACTTGCGCTTGCAAAGGTTGACCGTGATAGGACATCAAGGTAACCGTGGCTGGCGCACCAGAAATCACATCATTGATATCAGTCTCTTTGAAAAAGCCTTCAATCCAGAAGCTGTTTTTATCCACCAAAGCAACCATCGGTTGGTTCGCTACCACTTGGCTACCAACGCGCAGATTCAAGTTGGTGATGTAGCCATCCACTGGCGCCGTAATTTGGGTAAAGCTTAAGTTCAGTTGCGCCTCTTCAAGTGCGGCTTTCGCCACCATCACACCCGCTTTAGCCGACTCAACCGCATTGGCTTGTTGTGTCAGCATCAGTTGTGAAATTGAACCCGGCTGCTTACGAGCAAGAGAATGCCCGCGATGAGATTCATCCGTGGCACGTTTCAATAATGTCTCTGCCTGAACAAGGCTTGCCTGTGCTTTGGCAAGCGCAGCTTGATAAGTACGCTGGTCGACTTCAAACAACAGTTGCCCAGCTTTGACTTCGCTGTTATCTGTCACATGAATCGCAACTAATGGTCCGGTGACACGTGGGGTGACTTGCACAATTTGCGCGCGTACTTGCCCATCACGCGTCCAAGGATTGGTGATGTACTGTTGATACTTCCAACCGATCGCCAACAACGCCAATACGACAATTAAACCGGTTACAAAAACTCGCTTCTTCACTGTTTCACTCTCACTTAATCAACTAGGAAAAACAAACGTACCAATCAGCACGGTATAAATAATCGCCATCGACATCTCGACCAATGGCGGGCTGACAACATAGCGATGCCAACGCAAGCGATTGAGAAGCCGCGTAGTCAGTGAGGTACAAATGACACCGAAGAAACCCGCCACTAATAACGGTGGCAAATAGATATCTCCAATGGCAGTTTCTTGGGGAATAGCAGTGAGCAATGCAGAGCCTCGCAGGGAAATTAAAATCGGTTGGAACACAATCGGAATGATTTCGACGTGATGTTAATCACAAATAACCGAGAGATAAATGCACGCAAAGGGATTACACTAACAACCAATAGTTTCGAATAAAGATAACTAAAAACCACTTTAGGTTTTTAATTGAGGCGAATATGGATCGAATTACCAGCATGGAAATTTTCGTGCGCGCGGTACAACTTGGCTCCTTTGCCGCCGTTGCGGACGAACGTGGCATTAGCGCACAAATGGTCGGCAAACATGTTCGAGGCTTAGAGGCAGGACTAGGCACTAAGCTGCTGGCTAAATCGACCCGTTTTCAAAAGGTCACTGCCGCAGGAGAACGCTACTACCAACGCTGTTTAACTATCCTAGCCGAGCTCAAAGCCGCAGAAGAAGACATCTACCGCAACATGAACGAGCCCAGTGGCACGCTTAAGATTTGCACTGGTGTGAATGTCGGCATCAAGGTATTAGCGCCAAGCCTTGCACGCTTTATGCAGCGCTACCCAAAGTTAGAGATTGATCTGGTGGTCGACAATCGCCTGCCTGATATTAAGAAAGATGGCTTTGAAGTGATTTTCCGCGACAAAGTGGATGGCTATGAAAACCTCATCGCCCACAAACTGAAAAGCTTTGAGATGATTGTTTGCGCCTCACCTGAGTATTTGCAGCAGCACGGCACACCAAACCATCCAGATGAGTTAAGCGATCACCAATGTTTACAATCGAGCTTGCTCTATTTAAACCATAACTGGAGCTTTTTTGATGGTAAACAACACTTTAAGCCCGAGGTATCCTCTAAACTCACCATCAATAGCGGTCAAGCGATGATGAGCGCAGCAATTGAAGGCGCTGGCATTACGATGCAACCTATCTTTCAAGTCAATAATGCGCTAAAAGATGGGCGCTTGGTTCAAGTGCTCGCGGATTATCAATTGCCAGAGGTTAGCCTATACATGATTTACCTGCCCTCTTTACGCAATACCGCCAGATTAACCTTGCTTAAAGAACATCTACAACAAACCCTAAAACAATACGTATAAACGGTTCCTGCGCTCTCGGAGCAAAAGGGATACACTAGGACTATAAACATGGCATATACAGTGCTGGATGTCGCTCAATGGGCGCGCGCTGAACACTTCAAGTTTTACCAAGGCTTTAGCCACCCTTGGTACAATATCTGTAGCAACCTCGATGTCAGTGAGCTTTATCGATATTGTAAGCAGCACGGACATCGATTCTTCCATGCTTATCTCTATCTAACTCAGCAGGCGCTTAATAAGAGTGAACCTATGGCAACGCGCTTGGTTGGGGATGAAGTGCGCATCTACTCAACGATGCATGTTAGCGTCGCGATTCTTGCTGACGATGATACGGTGCGTTTTTGTGACCTGCCTTATCAACCTAAGTTCGCGGAATTCTGCCACAGCGCGACTGAAACCGAGCAGCGAGTGAAAAACACGCCGTTCATTTTAGAGCAGTTTATTGGTCAAGAGATGGTGCAAAACACCATTCATCTGACGGTTCTGCCATGGGTTGATTTCACTAGTATGAGCCATGCGCGAGATACCAACTTTCCCGATAGTGTGCCTAAAATGGCGTATGGCAAGTTAACCCAAGAAGGTGAAGGTTGGCGTATGCCACTGTCACTCGAAGTGCATCATGGTTTGATGGATGGTTTGCATGTCGGTCAGTTCATCCATACTCTGCAATCGCTATTCAATAATCCTCAGTTGCTCGACGACAACTCTGATGGCTAATTCTGGCAACTAGTGCTGGCAACCAATACTCGAAATTCACGATTAGAAATGGGATCTTAGACGAGCAACAAGTGACAATGTCACTTAACCTAGTGCTTTATGCATCATCTCTAGATCCCATTGCTGACCTTTGAACTGACGTATTCCCTGCTCAACCGTTGTGGTGGTAAAACCCAGCGACTGATAACAACGTTTTGCCACTTGATTGTGACTAAACACCGCAAGATACAATGAAGTGGCATTAAACTCACTTTGCGCCTTTTGCATCAATTGTGTCAGCATCACTTGCGATAGCTGCTGACCACGAAATTCTTTGCTGATAAATACGCGGCAAATCTTAAAGCTATTGAGAGATTCTCGATACAGCTCTACATACCCCGCGTTGGCTTGATCAACACAAAACAGATAGGCATAAACGTCAGGGTTGGCGTAGTGTTCATCCAATTGCTGTTGAGTTAGTGGAAAACAGAATTTAGGACCACCCCAAAGGTAATTGAGCTCATCGCTATCAATCCAATCAACTAGACACTGATAATCCGTTGTAGTGAAGGCTCTAAGTTGGGTGCGTATGGTTTTCATCCTTAGCGTTTTTGGCTCAAGTAATGACTCAGATAATCTTGCGCATCACCAAGCGAGTCAGACAGCGTTTGGCGATTTTGAGTATTGCCTCTCGCCACACAATGTAAATGAACCTCTCTTAATGCTGGCAACAAATAGTTCTGCTCATCAACATTTATCGCAGCAGCTTGCTGAAGCTCATCAAGTCGTGATTTGACTCGCTTTTTCAACTGACCATATTCCGCCGAGATAACGGTAAGATCCATATCCGTGAGTGTCAGTTTGTCCATCACTCTATCAAATTTAGACTTGAGTTCAGTTAACTCGTTAAGCACCGCATTTTCTTTAGACATCAAGTAAAGCTCCTAATTTAGGCAAAACTTATATGAGCACGAAAGCCCCCAAGCAACAATAGAACAGCTTAAATTATTCAATAACTTACATAACAAAATCTTAATTCAGAGATCTTCATCAATATTTGCAAGCCGTACTCGCAAGATGAACGACTTACTGTTTTAGCCAGCGAGCAAGTCCAAATCAATACCTCCCCTCCTGCCACCACCAATTCAAGACTAGACGACTGGTCTAATTGATTGTATGGTATTGGGCATGAACGCAAAAACAAACGACACACGCCAACATATCTTAGAGGTTGGCTATCAACTTATCGTCAACAAAGGCTTTACCGCAGTCGGATTGTCCGAGCTGCTCAAAGCGGCTGATGTACCTAAAGGTTCCTTCTATCACTACTTCAAATCCAAAGAGCAATTTGGTGAAGCGCTGATCGAAGAGTACTTCCGTAGCTATTTGCAGCGTATTGATGGCTTGTTCAACAACCCTGAATTGCCCGCTTACCAACGCCTGATTAACTACTTCTCGATGTGGCTAGAAGTAAACAACGGTGTCTGCAATGCCAATAAATGCTTGGTAGTGAAATTAAGCGCCGAGGTGTCCGATCTCTCTGATGCCATGCGCATCTCGCTAGCCAATGGTGCTTCGCAAATAATCCAAGCACTTGAAAACTGTATTGAGCAAGGGATCCAAGATGGCTCTATTAACGTACCAAACAGTAATCAGATTGCTTCCCAGCTGTATCAACAGTGGTTAGGCGCGAGCCTGCTTAACAAACTGATGCCTGATCAAGCCCACCTTGAGCTAAGTTTGATCACCACCAAACAGCTACTCAAAGCTTAAAACCCTCCCGCCATAACCTCAGTTTGTGTGGCGGGATTTTTTTGAATTGAAAACTAGACGACTGGTCTATTTTACAGTTAATGACATGGAGTAAACTCAAATGACAGACCCAGTAAATCGCCGTATCGTACTCGCCTCTCGCCCAGTTGGAGCGCCTGTTGAAGAGAATTTTCGCCTCGAAGATGCAGCGAGACCAAGCCCAAATAATGGCGAAATGTTACTGCGCAGCGTTTACCTCTCACTTGATCCATACATGCGTGGACGCATGAGCGATACCAAATCTTACGCCGATCCTGTCGAGCTGGATGAGGTCATGGTCGGCGGCACAGTGTGCCAAGTGGTTGAATCTAAACACGCCGATTTTGAGCAAGGCGAGTGGGTACTTGCCTACACAGGCTGGCAAGATTACGGCATCTCAAATGGCGAAGGATTGATTAAGCTCGGTATGAACCCAACCCATCCTTCCTACGCACTGGGCGTCATGGGTATGCCAGGTTTTACTGCCTATATGGGGCTATTAGATATCGGTCAGCCAAAGCAAGGTGACACATTAGTGGTTGCAGCTGCAACGGGCGCGGTAGGCTCTATGGTGGGTCAAATCGGTAAGCTTAAGGGCTGTCGTGTCATCGGCGTGGCTGGCGGTGAAGATAAATGCCGCTATGCGGTTGAACAACTTGGCTTTGATCATTGTATCGACCACAAAGCCGATAACTTTGCCGAGCAGCTCGCCGCTGCATGTGAGAACGGCATTGATATCTATTATGAGAACGTTGGCGGCAAAGTGTTTGATGCTGTGATGCCACTACTTAATACTGGCGCGCGTATTCCTCTATGTGGGTTAATCTCACAATACAACGCTACTGCGCTTCCTGATGGTCCAGATCGCATGTCGATGCTGATGGCGCAACTGCTGATCAAACGCATCAAGATGCAAGGCTTTATCATCTTTGATGACTACGCACACCGCTACGGCGAATTTGCGGCTGATATGTCGAAATGGCTAGCTGAGGGCAAAATTCACTACCGTGAGCATCTTGTGGAAGGACTGGAAAATGCGCCCCAAGCTTTCATCGGTCTGCTGGAAGGTAAGAACTTTGGCAAGCTCGTTATCCAAACCAATCAACCACTTTAGGAGTGCCAAATGATCACCTTACATCACTTAAATCAATCGCGCTCAAAGCGCATTATTTGGCTGCTAGAAGAACTCAATATCGAGTACCAAATTACCCCATATCTGAGAGACAAAGTGACCTTCCTTGCTCCGCCAGAGCTTAAAGCGGTCCACCCATTAGGCAAATCTCCGGTGATTGAAGAGGATGGCGTAGTGATTGCCGAATCTGGCGCGATTACCGAGCACTTAATTGCTAAATACGCGCCGAACGAACTCGCGCCTGAGCGAGATAGCGAAGACTACACTGAGTACCTGCAATGGCTGCATTTTGCCGAAAGCTCGGCTGCACTACCGCTATTGCTCAAAGTGTTTATCGCCAAAGATGGCGCGCCAACCAATTTCTTGGCTGATTACGCAGAAGCAGAGCTAGATAAAGTGATGAGCTATGTTGACGCACGTTTGGCGGGTAAGCGCTACTTAGTCGCAGACAAGCTCACCGGTGCCGATATTATGATGTCATTTATCATTGATATTTTAGCCAAGTTCAATGCTCTTGAGCGCTATGCCCATATCAGCCGCTATGCCAAGCAACTAGCAAGCCATCCGGCTTATCAAAAAGCACAACAGCTAGAAGCACAATACGACATGTAAACGGGTTTTGTTTTCACGCATAAAAAAGGGTCGACAGTGTCGACCCTTTTACTTTGCTGTTAACTAAAGATTATTTCGCTTCAGCTTTTTCCAGTTTACTTTGGCGGTACTCTTCGCGCTCACGCTTACTAAACAAGCGCTCAACCACAACGAAGAATAGCGGTACAAAGAAGATGCCTAGGAAGGTAGAGCCCACCATGCCACCTAGTACACCAGTACCGATAGCATTTTGTGCACCAGAACCTACGCCCGAGCTGATCGCTAGTGGCACAACACCAAGACCGAACGCTAGTGATGTCATTAGGATCGGACGCAGACGAACACGTACAGCGTGCAATGTTGCATCACGTAGGCTTGCACCTTTCTCGTAGTACTCTTTCGCAAACTCAACGATTAGGATCGCGTTCTTAGTCGCTAGACCAACAGTCGTTAGAAGACCTACTTGGAAGAATACGTCATTTGGCAGACCACGTGCGTTCATCGCGACGATTGCACCGATTACACCTAGAGGCACAACCAGAATTACCGCGATAGGCACTGACCAGCTCTCGTATAGCGCCGCCAATACTAGGAATACAACTAGGATTGATAGAGCGTAAAGCGCTGGTGCTTGGTTACCAGATAGACGTTCTTCATAAGATAGACCGTTCCATTCGATACCAAAGCCTGTTGGCAATTTCGCCGCCATATTTTCGATGTCAGTCATCGCCGCACCGGTACTGTAACCCGGAACTGGCGCACCTTGGATGTTCACCGCTGGTAGACCGTTGAAACGCTCTAGACGTGGTGGACCATATTCCCATGAACCGGTTGCGAATGCAGAGAATGGCACCATCTCACCCATGCTGTTACGTACGAACCACTTATCAAGGTCTTCTGGTTGCATGCGGTATTGATCTTCACCTTGCACCATTACTTTCTTGATACGACCACGGTCGATAAAGTCGTTAACGTAAGAGCCACCCCACGCAGAAGCCAACACAGAGTTTACTTCGGCAATGTTTAGGTTAAGCGCACGCAGTTTAGAATGGTCGATGTACAATTGGTAAATTGGTGCATCTTCTTGACCATTTGGACGTACACCGACAAGGTTCGGATCTTGCGCTGCCATACCTAGCATTTGGTTACGAGCTGCGATTAGCGCTTCGTGACCATGACCACTACGGTCTTGTAAGTAGAAATCAAAACCACCTGCTGTACCCAGTTCCATTACCGCTGGCGGTACAAACGCAAATACCATCGCTTCTTTGATCTGCATAAACGCAGCCATTGTGCGACCCGCTACAGATTGAACGTCAGTACCCGGTGCTGTACGCTCATCCCATGGTTTTAGGTTGATGAACGCCATACCCATGTTTTGACCCATACCAGCGAAGCTGAAGCCCGCTACGGTAAACACAGATTCTACAGAGTCTGCTTCTTGGGTATTTAGGTAAGTTTCCATCTTATCAAGCACTTTTAGTGTGCTCTCTTGCGATGCGTTCGCAGGCAGAATTGCTTGAGCAAACATTACGCCTTGGTCTTCATCTGGAAGGAAGGCAGTTGGCATGCGCAAGAATAGGTAACCCGTACCGATAGTGATAGCAATAAACACCAAGAACATACGACCAGTACGTTTGATGATGCTCGCTACACCTGATTCGTAGCGGTTAGTACAGCTATCGAACCAACGGTTAAATGCACCAAAGAAACCTTTGTCTGTGTACGCGTGACCTTTCTCAACTTGCTTAAGCATAGTTGCACAAAGTGCTGGAGTCAGAATCATCGCAACCAGTACCGATAGCGCCATCGCAGATACGATGGTGATCGAGAACTGACGGTAGATAACACCGGTCGAACCTGACATAAATGCCATCGGAACGAATACCGCTGATAGCGTTAGACCGATACCAATCAGTGCACCAGTGATCTGGTCCATCGACTTGCGCGTCGCTTCAAGCGGCGTACAGCCCTCTTCTGACATGATACGTTCAACGTTCTCTACTACAACGATGGCATCGTCCACCAGAAGACCGATGGCGAGTACCATCGCAAACATCGTCAGCATGTTTACTGAGAAGCCAGCTGCCGCCAAGATACCGAACGTACCTAGTAGTACAACCGGAACCGCGATCATCGGAATAAGCGTTGCACGGAAGTTCTGCAAGAATAGGTACATGATAACGAATACCAGTACGATCGCTTCTAGCAGTGTCTTCACTACGCCTTCAATCGAGCTACTAACGAATGGCGTGGTATCAAATGGCACCACCATTTCTAGACCCGGCGGGAAGAACTCTTCCAACTCAGCCATACGCTCCAAAACCGCATCTTTAGTGTCTAGGGCGTTCGCGCCACTCGACAGCTGAATCGCAATACCGGATGCCTGTTTACCATTATAGAAACCAGCAGTCATGTAGCTTTCTGCACCAATTTCAACTTTGGCTACATCGCTTAGCAGTACTTTTGCACCTGTGGTATCAGACTTCAGCACAATGTTGCTGAACTCTTCAGGCGTTTGCAGTAACGATGACGATGAAATCGTTGCGTTAAGCTGTTGACCTTGAACAGAAGGTACCGCACCCAATTGACCCGCAGAAACCTGAGCGTTTTGCTCACGAATTGCATTCATTACGTCATTGGTGGTTAGGCTGTACTGGTTCAGTTTCAGAGGGTCTAGCCAAATACGCATTGCGTATTGCGCACCAAACAATTGAATATCACCCACACCAGCCACACGGCTGATCGGGTCTTGAATATTCGATGCTACGTAGTCCCCGATATCCGCTTCGTCCATCGAACCATCTTCGGAGACGAAACCTAATACCATCAAGAAACCACTACCCGCTTTGTTAACACTTACACCTTGCGCTTGCACCACTTGTGGCAGCAAAGGCATCGCTAACTGCAGTTTGTTCTGAACTTGAACTTGAGCAATATCGATATCTGCTTCAGCGTTAAACGTTAGCGTAATAGTTGCGTTACCAAAACTGTCACTTTGACCAGCAATATAGCGCAGATGGTCAAGACCAGTCATACGCTGCTCAATCACCTGAGTTACTGAATCTTCTACTGTTTTAGCCGAAGCACCAGGGTAGTTTGCGTTAATTACAACCGTTGGCGGCGCAATCGTTGGATATTGCGACACCGGCAGAGCGAAAATCGACAACGCACCTGCAAGCATGATGATGATTGCAATCACCCATGCAAAGATCGGTCGATCAATAAAATAACGAGCCATTATGAATCCCTATTAGCTTGCTTTTTCATCACTGATTAGTGACGGAGCAACCGTAGCGCCCGGACGGATTTTTTGTAATCCTTCCACCACGATCTTGTCGCCATCTTTCAAGCCAGAAGTAATTAGCCATTGGTTATCAATTGCTTCCGCAGTCGTTACGATGCGAGATTCAACTTTGTTGTTTGCATCCACAACCATAGCGATAGCTTGACCACGAGGGTTACGAGTAATTGATTTTTGTGGCACTAGAATCGCCGCAGGATCGGTACCTACTGTGATGATTGTGCGAACAAACATACCCGGCAGCAGAGTGCCTTCTGGGTTAGGGAACTCAGCGCGCAGTGTTACCGCACCTGTGGTTTCGTTAACCGTTACTTCCGCAAACTTCATTGAGCCTTCGTGCTGGTATACGCTGCCATCTTCTAGGATCAGACGTACTTGAGCTGATTCAGGTTGTTGCAGCTGACCACTTGCAATGCGTTGCTTCAGACGCAGCATTTGCGTGCTTGATTGCGCGATATCAACATTGATTGGATCAAGTTGAGAAATCTTCGCTAGCGCTTGACCTTGGTTAGCGGTAACTAGAGCACCTGGCGTCACGCTAGATTTACCAATTTGACCAGAAATAGGCGCTTGCACTTTTGTGTAAGCTAGGTTGATTTCAGCGTTGTTGATCGCCGCTTTCGCTACTGCCACACTTGCTTTCGCTTCAAGGTAGGCAGCTTCCGCTTGATCAAAATCTTGTTGGCTGATTGCTTTCGTTTTCAATAGCTCTTTAAAACGCTTCGCCGTTGCACCAGTTGATGCAAGTGCTGCTTCTGCGCGTTTTAGTTCCGCTTTAGTACTAATCAGTGCCGCTGCATAAGTTGCATCATCAATTTGGTACAGAGATTGACCTTGTTCTACGTAACCACCTTCGGTAAAGCTACGTGCAAGCACGATACCATTTACCTGTGGACGAACTTCAGCTTCCATATACGCTCGGCTACGACCAGGCAATTCCATCGTAATTGCTTGTGGTTGGCTTTTCAGTTCGATGATATTAACCGGAACAGCCGGTGGTGTTTGGTCTTGAGATGCCGCATGTGACGACATGTCACAACCAGACAACCACAATGCAAGCGAAATTGCAGAAGCAATCCTAAGTTTGTTGTTCATTTAATCTCCATTGAAAAATTTCAACTTAACGCAGATCTTTACCCTCAAAATGGAATTGTGCTAATCGCCAAATAGGCAAAACACACCCAATGTAAGAGTGCTTTATTTATAAAATTTGAAATCCACCCTTCTAGTGAAAAGGCGTTTACTATCCAGATGGTAAATAACGCATGTAATATGCCACAAATAGTGGGATCAATGTAGAGAAAAATATCGAATTAATAAATAATTTTTCTATAGTGAGTAACTAAATTTTACCATTAGCCAAATCATACAAGTCGATTAAAATTATTTATGGTCAAACCAAGCCAAATTAACCTCATAAATTTAACATATAGATCCAGTTAACAGTTTCATCAAAACTATGATTTACTGCCGTTATCTGCTCATAAACCGGAAAATAAAACCATTAAAATCAGCCGTTTAAACCAAAATAATTTAACAATCCTCCATGATAACAGACTAAGAACAACACGATATACGCATCCAAAAAAGGACCATCACAAACGAACTCAGTTAAATAAATGTTACTTACCACTGTAATTAAAAGATTGCTTTTTTAAAAAAAACGTGTGCAATTGAAACACATTTTTTAGGTTTGCCTAAATTAATAATCCCTACATTTATTCCATTATTTTCTACAAAATAAATGCGATAAATTCACCGTGTTTTATTGGTTAAACCCAACCACAAACGCTCACATTGTGACCAAACTTCAGTGTTAAGCTAAAAAAAAGCAGCCACATGGGCTGCTAATTAAATGAAGTTCTCTATCAACGATATTAAGTCAACTCTTTGCCATCAAGATTCAGGCATCAGTTTCTCTAGTAGCTGCTGCAACTGTTGTTGCTCTGAAGCAGACAAAGGCGACAATAAATCATCCATATTCGCCACATGCTGGGTCACTACATCGTCAACCAAAGCAATTCCCTGTTCAGTTAGATAAACTTTACAGCTGCGTCTATCTTCATCACTCGCCGTACGTGCCACCCAACCCGCTTGCACCAGTTTTTCTAAGTTGGTGCTCACCGCGCCTGACGATAACATGGTCGAGCGATAGATCTCTGTCGGAGTGGCTGGTTGGTTAACCCTGCGCAAAGTTGCCAAAATATCAAACTCGGTCGAACTTAAGCCTTTCAGTTTAAAGAACCCATCAATTTTTTTTTGCCATTCACCACTGGTGCGGCGAACGCGTCCAATAATCCCCATAGAAGTACAATCTAGATCTGGTCTTACTAATGACCATTGCAGCAAAACGTTAGCAACTTTATCAATTGGCATTAATTTTCCCCTAAATATCTTTTCAAAAAGATACTTGAACAAAAGTTATTCTTTTAGTAATTTACAAAAAGTATCTTTTGGAAAAGATACTTTACAGGAGTATTTTATGCAATCAGGAAGAACAACTTTACTACTTACGTCACTCGCCCCCATCATTTGGGGCAGCACTTACATCGTGACAACGGAGTGGCTACCGGAAAATAGTCCACTCATGGCTTCAGCGATTCGTGCCCTACCCGCCGGCTTACTGCTGGTACTATTCACCCGAACTTTGCCAAATAGCCAATGGTGGCTAAAACTCGCGAGCTTGGGCATTCTCAATATTGGTTTGTTCTTCTATTGCTTATTTTACGCAGCCACCTACTTACCAGGAGGTACCGCTGCCCTGCTGATGGCATCGCAACCTGTCATCGTAATGCTGCTTAGCTGGTATCTACTCAATACAAAACTGACATGGCGTCAAGGAATCGCTAGCGTCATCTCCTTTGCTGGGGTAGCGCTTTTGGCGGCAAACAGCGAAGTATCACTCAACGTTGCTGGGGTAGTGCTCGCCCTAACAGGCACAGTCAGTATGGCATCAGGCGTGGTACTGACCAAAAAATGGGGGCGCCCAGAGAATATGTCGATGCTCAGTTTCACTGGCTGGCAGTTGCTTTTCGGCGGTATTTTCTTACTGCCGATAGCGCTGTGGGTTGAAGGTGTACCGAGCCAACTCACCACTATTAATTACATTGGCTATGGCTATCTCAGTGTGTTTGGCGCCCTACTCGCCTACTACCTGTGGTTTAGAGGCATCGATCAACTGCCTACGGTTAGTGTCTCTTTCCTTGGCTTTCTAAGCTCAGTTTCAGCGTGTTTACTTGGATATTTCTTCCTAAATGAGAAGTTGAGCGCATTACAGATCATCGGGGCGTTTGCCGTGCTACTAGCTATTGCACTTGCTTCACCCTTCAAGTTTAATTCTCTACTTAATTTCCACGTCAAAAAAAGGAATTTACAATGAAATTGACGATTGTATCTGGAAGTCAGCGAGCAAAATCCCAAAGCCTCAATGTGGCTAAGTACTTAGCAAAACTGGCCAATACTCACTTCACAGAAGTTGATGTGTTAGATCTTTACGAGCTCAACCTACCGTTTTGGAACGAAGGTGTGTGGCAAGGTGGCGAAGAGTGGAAGCAATGGACACCGATCGCTGAGAAACTAAAGCAGTCTGATGCTTTTGTATTTATTTCTCCAGAGTGGCACGGCATGGCAACGCCAGCACTGAAGAACTTTCTCCTGCTCACTAAAGACGATGAGCTCGCGCATAAGCCAGCGCTACTAGTGGGCACATCAGCCAGCGTAAACGGTGTTTACCCAATTAGTGAGCTTAAAGTGTCAGGTAACAAAAACAACCATGTCTGTTTTATTCCTGATCATCTTATCTTCCGTAATGTGCAAGACATCATCGATGAGAACTTCGATTGTCAAAATGAATCACTGCATGAGCGCAGCGTGTACACAGTAGCGCTACTTGCCGGCTATGCTCGCGCACTGGCGCCACTGCACGGTGATATGCTCGCCGCAGGCAAGCCGTTTCGCTTTGGTATGTAGTTACGTACTAGAGAAAGCAAAAGGAGCGCCAATGCGCTCCTTTCTATTTGGTTCCGATTTAACTTCTCAGTACCCTTTCTATCTCACTGATGCTGGTTGGGTCGTCAATGGTAGATGGCACGGTGTAAGATTCACCATCGGCGATTTGACGAATCGTGCGACGCAAAATTTTACCTGAACGGGTCTTTGGCAAGCGCTCGACCACTAAGGCGTGTTTAAAGCAGGCTACCGCGCCAATCGAGTCACGCACTTTACTGACTAACTCACCTTCAAGCTCTAACGAGTCAATGCTCACGCCATCTTTAAGCACCACAAAGCCAAGTGGCAGCTGACCTTTGAGATCATCGTGAATCCCGACCACTGCACACTCAGCAATCGCAGGGTGTCCACCAACAATCTCTTCCATTTCACCTGTTGATAGGCGGTGTCCGGCAACATTGATCACATCATCGATGCGCCCCATGATAAATAGATACCCCTCTTCATCTAGGTAGCCGCCATCACCAGAAACATAGTAGCCCGGGAATTGGCTAAGGTAACCCGTCTCAAAGCGATCATGGTTGCGCCATACCGTAGGGAGGCAGCTTGGTGGCAATGGACGTTTTAGTGCGACAAAACCTTGTTGGTTGGCTGCGACAGGCTCACCTAACTCGTTAAGGATCTCAACCTGATATCCGGGAATAGGCTTAGTTGCCGAGCCAGCTTTGACTGGCATCAGTTCAACGCCAGTCGGGTTGCCAGCAATTGCCCAACCTGTCTCGGTTTGCCACCAGTGGTCAATAACGGGTTTATCGGCTTTGCTCTCAACCCACTCCAATGTTGGCGGATCAAGGCGCTCACCAGCCATAAAGATCGCGGTCAGCTTCGATAAATCATACTGCTTGAGGCAATCACCATCTGGGTCTTCTTTCTTGATCGCGCGAAATGCAGTTGGCGCAGAAAATAGCACATCCACCTGATACTCTTCACATACGCGCCAAAATGCGCCCGGATCGGGAGTACGCACTGGTTTACCTTCATACAAAATCGTCGTGCAGCCATGAATCAGTGGAGCATAAACAATGTATGAATGACCAACCACCCAACCCACATCCGATGCAGCCCAGAAAACGCCATCTTGCGGCATATTATAGATAGTGCCCATGGAATACTTCATCGCGACCGCGTGACCGCCATTGTCACGCACAACACCTTTTGGTTTGCCAGTTGTGCCTGAGGTATAAAGGATGTACAGCGGATCCGTTGCCAGTACCGGTACACATGCGTGTGGTAGCGCGGCTTGGTAAGCTTGCTGCCAGTCAAGGTCACGTTCTTGATTTAGCTCTGCTGGGCACTGAGGGCGCTGCAACACAAACACTTTTTCCGGCTTCCAACGGCTATCCATGATCGCTTTATCCACCATCGGCTTATAAGGGATCACTTTATTGACTTCAATGCCACACGAAGCCGTCATCACCACTTTGGGCTCAGCATCTTCAATACGCACAGCTAACTCATTTGGGGCAAAGCCACCAAACACCACCGAATGAATAGCGCCAAGGCGGGCACAAGCCAGCATTGCCATCGCCGCTTCCGGGATCATTGGCATGTAGATCACCACACGGTCGCCTTTTGTCACCCCTTGTTCCGCTAGCATTCCTGCAATTCGTGCTACTTGGTCACGCATCTCTTGATAACTATAACGCTGCTTAACGCCCGTTACCGGCGAGTCGTAAATCAGTGCAGTGCTCTCACCTCGCCCTTGCTCGCAATGGTAATCCAGCGCCAACCAACAGGTGTTCAGCACGCCATCAGGGAACCATCGTTCGATGCCATTTTCATCATTGGCTAAAATTGTCTTTGGCGCTTCAAACCAATCAATCTGTTGCGCTTGCTGCTGCCAAAATTGCTCAGGCTGCTGCTGCGCCCATTGGTACTGTTCTAGATATGCAGACATTTTGCTTCCTCCAGTATCCCCTATGACTTGACGTGAAGTAATGTTGCTCAACCACCACGACAACAACGCAAAGTCATTAAGAGATATGTCTTTGATCGCTCCTTGCTTCTAAAGCGATATCTCAAATTCGTTATTCATCGTTAGGTGCCAGATTTACTCAAATACGTTGAAGGGAACGCGCACGAAACCCTCCATAAGCACTCTGGCACTGCGACTCATCGACACCTTATTGATTGCCCATTCCCCACTCATTAGGCTCGCCTGTGCGCCCACTTTGAGCGTGCCCGACGGATGACCAAAGGTGACAACGCTCTTCTCTCCACCACCAGCAACCAAGTTGACTAACGTACCCGGCACACTGGCAGCAGAAGCGATGGCCACCGCTGCCGTGCCCATCATGGCATGGTGCAACTTGCCCATTGATAGCGCTCTAACGTGCAAGTCAATCTCGTCGGCAGTGATGGTTTTGCCACTTGAAGAGAGACAAGTTTGCGCGGGCGAAACAAACGCAATTTTGGGCGTATGTTGGCGGCTTTTCGCTTCGTCTAAGTCAGCAATCAGTCCCATTTTAAGTGCGCCGTAACTGCGGATGGTTTCAAACATCGCTAACGCTTTTTCATCGTTATTAATGTCGTCTTGCAGCTCAGTGCCTTGATAGCCAAGAGATTCCGCATCAATAAAGATGGTAGGAATTCCTGCGGTAATTAAGGTGGCGTTAAAAGTGCCGATCCCCGGTACATCGAGGCGATCAATCAGATTACCGGTAGGAAACAAGCTGCTGTCTCCTGCTGCTGGGTCAAGAAAATCCACTTGAATTTCTGCGGCAGGGAAAGTCACACCATCGAGTTCAAAATCACCGGTTTCTTGCACCCGACCATCAATCATTGGCACGTGGACAATAATGGTTTTCTCGATATTCGCCTGCCATACCCGCACCTCGGCAATGCCATTGCGAGGTAATCGCTCTGAGCTGACTAAGCCCGCTTGAATAGCAAATGGCCCTACTGCGGCGGAGAGATTGCCGCAGTTGCCACTCCAATCGACAAATGGCCTGTCGATAGAAACTTGCCCAAATAGGTAATCGACATCGTGATCGGGTTGCTCACTGACAGAGACAATCACGGTTTTACTGGTGCTTGAGGTCGCGCCGCCCATACCATCAATTTGTTTGGCATAAGGATCGGGGCTACCAATCATGCGCATCAATAATTTATCGCGCGCTTCACCAGGTTGCTGTGCTTCTGGCGGCAAGTCATTGAGGCTAAAGAACACCCCTTTACTGGTGCCACCACGAATGTAGGTTGCAGGAACGCGAATTTGAGGTTTGGTTCGATTCATACTCACCTCTTACTGCGCTAGGAAGTCTTGCGCAAAGCGTTGCAATACGCCGCCCGCTTGGTAAACACTGACTTCATCAGCGGTATCCAGACGACACGTCACTGCTACATCAAGCTTTTCACCATTGGCGCGAGTGATCACCAACGCAAGATCAGTACCCGGCGCTATATCGCCCACCACGTCGTAAGTCTCGGTGCCATCAAGGTTTAAGCTATTGCGGTTCACGCCTGACTTAAACTGTAACGGCAACACGCCCATACCGACTAAGTTGGTGCGGTGGATGCGCTCAAAGCCTTCAGCAACAATCGCCTCAACGCCGGCTAAACGCACGCCTTTAGCTGCCCAGTCGCGCGAAGAGCCTTGCCCATAGTCTGCCCCTGCCACCACTATCAATGGCTGTTTGCGCTTCATGTAAGTTTCAATCGCTTCCCACATGCGGGTGACTTTGCCCTCTGGCTCAATGCGAGCCAGTGAGCCCTGCACCACTTCGCCATCTTGTTTAACCATTTCATTGAACAGTTTCGGGTTGGCAAAAGTAGCGCGCTGCGCGGTTAGGTGATCGCCTCGGTGGGTGGCGTAAGAGTTAAAGTCCTCTTCCGGCAGCCCCATTTTCGCCAGATATTCACCGGCGGCGCTGCTGGCCAAAATAGCATTAGATGGCGAGAGGTGATCGGTGGTGATGTTGTCACCAAGGATAGCCAGTGGGCGCATACCTGAAAGCGTTCGCTCGCCAGCCAATGCTCCTTCACCCTCTTTTTGCCAATAAGGTGGACGACGAATATAAGTACTCATTTCGCGCCAATCATACAGTGGGCTTGGGCTGCGCTCGGCATCATCCAGTTTGAACATCTGGATATAAACTTGATTAAACTGCTCGGGCTTAACGTATTTACCCACCACCGCATCAATTTCTTCATCACTTGGCCAAAGATCACTGAGGTAAATTGGCTCGCCTTGAGCATTCGTCCCCAGTGCATCACGCTCAATATCAAAGCGAATTGTGCCTGCCAGCGCGTATGCAACCACCAGCGGCGGTGATGCAAGAAATGCTTGTTTAGCATAAGGGTGGATTCGACCGTCAAAGTTACGGTTACCCGATAGCACCGCCGTTGAATAAAGATCGCGGTCAATGATCTCTTGTTGAATCTCAGGGTCCAGCGCGCCGCTCATGCCGTTACAGGTGGTACAAGCGTAAGCAACGATACCAAAACCGAGCTTTTCCATTTCTTCCAGCAGACCCGCTTCTTCAAGATAAAGCTTCGCCACTTTAGAACCTGGTGCGAACGAAGATTTAACCCAAGGCTTACGCACTAAACCCAGTTGATTGGCTTTTTTCGCCACCAAGCCTGCCGCCACCACGTTGCGTGGGTTACTGGTGTTGGTACAAGAGGTGATGGCTGCGATGATCACTGCACCATCCGGCAGTAATCCCTCTTCTTGTTGCCATTCACTGGCAATCCCGCGTGCCGCAAGCTCAGAGGTAGGTAAACGGCGATGTGGGTTAGATGGTCCTGCCATGTTGCGCGTTACGCTTGAGAGATCGAATTCCAGTACGCGTTCATATTCCGCACTATCTAAGTCGTCTGCCCATAAACCGGTCTGTTTGGCATAATTCTCTACCAAAGCGACTTGCTCATCATCACGACCAGTCAGCTTGAGGTAATTAATGGTTTGTTCATCAATGTAGAACATCCCCGCCGTTGCACCATATTCCGGAGTCATGTTGGAAATGGTTGCGCGGTCACCAATGGTTAAATCACGCGCACCTTCACCAAAGAATTCGAGGTAGCTTGAAACCACACGTTCGTTACGCAGAAACTCGGTGATCGCCAGTACGATATCGGTCGCAGTTATGCCCGGTTGACGTTTACCGGTTAACTTAACGCCAACGATATCTGGTAAGCGCATCATCGATGGACGACCCAGCATCACCGTCTCCGCTTCCAGACCACCTACACCAATCGCGATCACGCCTAGTGCGTCGACATGGGGAGTATGGCTGTCAGTGCCAACACAGGTATCAGGGTAAGCAATGCCTTGTTTGGCTTGTACCACAGGAGACATCTTTTCCAGATTGATCTGGTGCATGATCCCGTTACCAGCAGGGATCACACTGACATTTTCAAACGCGGTTTTACACCATTCGATAAAGTGGAAACGGTCTTCGTTGCGACGATCTTCAATTGCACGGTTTTTATCAAACGCATCCGGATCAAAGCCACCATGTTCAACCGCCAGCGAGTGATCAACGATCAACTGCGTTTCAACCACCGGGTTTACTTTGGCAGGATCACCACCTTGTTCGGCAATCGCATCACGCAAACCAGCTAGATCGACCAAAGCCGTTTGACCAAGAATGTCATGGCAAACCACGCGAGCCGGGTACCAAGGAAAGTCGAGGTCACGCTTACGCTCAATAAGCTGCTTTAAGCTTGCTTCAAGCATGCTTGGATCACAGCGGCGCACCAGTTGCTCAGCTAGCACGCGCGATGTGTACGGCAGTTTGCTATAGGAATTTGGCGCAATTGCATCCACCGCTTCACGGGCATCAAAGTAGTCGAGTTGACTGCCCGGCAGAGGCTTGCGGTATTGGGTGTTTATTGTCATAGGGTTACT
Source organism: Vibrio rhodolitus (assembly GCF_003350325.1). GTDB lineage: Bacteria > Pseudomonadota > Gammaproteobacteria > Enterobacterales > Vibrionaceae > Vibrio > Vibrio rhodolitus. The sequence goes on from NZ_QLYZ01000003.1 coordinate 69,532, forward strand.
TCCAGTCTTTTCACTCTTGCCACATAGTGTTTGTCAGGTCGTTAACTGCGCTGACCAACACTATGTGGTTTGAGTCACTCCAATCTTCAAAATCGTGCGAGTAACAAATACCCATCGGTATAGTTAACGTTGCTCGATTGGTACCCATTCTTGATGCTCAGGACCTGTGTAATCGGCACTTGGACGGATGATGCGGTTATTCGCGCGCTGCTCATAGACGTGCGCAGCCCAGCCAGTCAGACGACTCATCACAAAAATAGGCGTGAACAATTTGGTTGGAATATCCATAAAGTGGTAAGCCGAAGCGTGGAAGAAATCGGCGTTACAGAACAGACCTTTCTCGCGCTTCATGACAGATTCAACACGCTCTGAGACAGCGTAGAGATGAGTGTCACCCACCGCTTCCGAAAGCTCTTTCGACCAACGTTTAATCAGTGCATTGCGCGGATCGCTTTCACGATAAATGGCATGACCAAAGCCCATGATCTTGTCTTTGTTCTCCAGCATGCGCATGATGTTGTCTTCGGCTTCTTCTGGCGTTTGCCAGTTCTCGATCATTTCCATTGCCGCTTCGTTGGCACCGCCATGCAAAGGTCCACGTAAGGTACCAATTGCGCCTGTAATGCATGAATGCAAATCAGACAGCGTCGATGCGCACACGCGAGCCGCAAATGTCGATGCGTTAAACTCATGCTCTGCATACAAGATCAATGAACAGTGCATCACTTGCTTATGCAATTCGCTCGGCTCTTTATCTGTTAGCAGCTTGAGAAAGTAGCCACCGATTGAGTCTTGCGATTGGTCTTCGGTATCAATTCGCACACCATCATGGCTAAAGCGGTACCAGTAACAGATCATCGCAGGGAATAGTGATAGCAAACGCTCTGTGGCATGCAGTTGCTCAGAGAAATCTTTTTCTTGTTCAAGATTCCCGAGTACCGAACAACCCGTGCGCATCACATCCATTGGGTGCGCATCTGCAGGGATCAGCTCAAGCGCGTGTTTAAGCGCTTGCGGTAAACCACGCAAGCTAAGCAGATGAGTCTTGTAAGTATCTAGCTCTTGTTGATTGGGTAAGTGACCGCGTAACAAAAGATGTGCCACTTCTTCAAATTGAGCGTTGTTTGCTAGGTCTGTAATATCGTAACCACGATAAGTTAGACCTGTCCCCGATTTACCGACAGTACATAGTGCAGTGCTACCAGCGCTTTGGCCACGTAGACCTGCGCCGCCTAATTCATTAGTAGGCATGTTGAACTCCTTTTCTGTCTGACTCCCCTTCCTGCTGCGTTATTTCTAGGTCGGGTTATCTGTTTTTTATTTAAGCCAGACGATTTCACGTTATTGGATGATTAAGTAATGATTTTCTTGGGCTTCCCAGTAAACTATTTTCCTTCGGAGAAAAGCTTATCCAGCTTGTCTTCGTAGTCGTGGTAGTTAAGGTGGGCATAAAGCTCTTTACGCGTTTGCATCTCACCGATTAAAGCTTCTTGGTTGCCCTCTTGAAGTAGATGCTGATAAACGTTTTCAGCCGCTTTATTCATCGCGCGGAATGCGCTAAGTGGGTAGAGCACCATATCTACATTCGATTCGGCTAATTCTTCACAGCCATAGAGTGGCGTTTGACCAAACTCAGTAATGTTGGCCAAAATTGGCACATGCTTACCAGTCGCTTTCGCCAGTGCGTTAGAAAACAGGGTGTATTGACCAAGCTCGTTGATCGCTTCAGGGAAGATCATATCTGCGCCTGCTTCAACGCAGGCAATCGCACGCTCAATGGCACTTTCGATGCCTTCTACCGCTAACGCGTCAGTACGAGCCATGATGACGAAATCATCGTTGTTACGCGCATCAACTGCCGCTTTAACACGATCAACCATCTCTTGCTGGCTGACGATGGATTTATTCGGGCGATGACCACAACGTTTCTGCGCCACTTGATCTTCAAGGTGTACAGCCGCAGCGCCGGCTTTTTCCATGGCTTTAATGGTGCGAGCAATATTGAAGGCGCCACCAAAGCCAGTATCGATGTCCACCAGCAAAGGCAGATCACAAGCATTGGTGATGCGGTCAACATCGACCAACACATCATTAAGCGTCGTAATACCTAAATCAGGCAAGCCATAAGAGGCATTGGCGATACCGCCACCCGATAGATAAATCGCTTGATGCCCAACATTCTTCGCCATCATGGCGCAATATGGGTTCACGGTTCCGACGATTTGTAGGGGATTATTATTTTTTACCGCGAGTCGAAACTTCGCGCCAGGAGATAAGCTCATCTGTTGTTATCCTTATCAGTTCTGTGGTCCTAATTATTTTCAGCAAGAGAAATTTGTTGTTCGATCAATTTGCGACTGCCTGATATGTGGCGACGCATTAGCATTTCAGCGAGTTCTTCATCGCGATTACGAATCGCCTGAAGAATAAATTTGTGTTCATCCAACGCCTCTTTAGGACGCGATTGAGCGCGCGGGGATTGGTAGCGATACATGCGCAGCAAGTGATAGAGTTCATCACACAACAGGGAGATCAGCTTTTGGTTGCGGCTCGCTTTGATGATGCGATAGTGGAAGTCAAAATCGCCCTCTTGGTGAAAATAAGAGGCGCCAGCGACTTCATCAATGTGCGCGGAATGCTGAGAAAGCAGCATTTCTAAGCCAAGGATTTCTTCTTGAAGAATATGTCTTGCCGCTAGACGCGCCGCCATGCCTTCCAGCGCTTCACGTACGGCATACAATTCAACGAGCTTTTCAGGAGATAAAGTGATCACCCGCGCTCCCACATGAGCAACGCGTTCGATTAAGCCCAAACCTTCTAAGCGCATAATGGCTTCTCGCAGTGGTCCGCGGCTGACTTGATAATGTTTGGCTAACTCGGGTTCGGAAATCTTGCTTCCGGAAGGAAACTCACCACTGACAATTGCCTCAATCAGCACCTCAGTCAAGGTCACCGACTTGGTGCTATCCTTGCCTGTCAGCTTATCTCTCAATTCAGGATTTAACTCGCTATTCATATCAAGGCTCTTTGTCTATAACTGTGGTCTGTCACTGTGCTTTGAACTTGTTTGCGCTTAGCGAAAAAGAACCCCGCATTAACAAACACTCAAGGTGGCAACATTTATTTAACTTGATTATAAAATAGACCATGACATTGTCGACAATCAAGCTAATTGTCGACAATTTAGACTAAGGTATAGTATCGCGCGCTTAGTGAAGATAAGCGGAATGCAATCAAGATCAGACGACTCTCTAAGGTCGGCTCGTTGATGATACTGGAATATTAAAATTCGGCTGAAAGCATCTTAGTCATCTGCATGACGAAGCCTTATTTAAAAAGGATTTGAATACACAGAAAAGAGTAAAGATGCTGCCTAACTGGCGAGTAGCAAAAGCCACTATTCAATGCCCACCTTTGTAACAAGAAAAGGCATGCGATAGTGATGTTCAACCCATTGAGGATTGGCAGTTCTCGTAAAGGTCACTAAATGGCGAGTGTCGACAATAATTCCCCCATAAATAAAGGGACATGGTCCGAAATGATTGTCGACCAAAATGAAAAAGCCTCACAAAGGAGGCTTTAGAACATATAACGAGCCATACACAGATAACGCAGTGTTAGGCACTTTATTGCTTTTTAAGTTGTCGCCAGTTCATGACGCTCAATAGAGCAAAGAACGCCGGATCACTCCAACCGAAACCAACAAAAATCCCTGTAACGCTAGCATAAGCCGTAACAATGACACCAAGCAAATTACCAATCAGCAGCGCTTTAAGTAGCTGTGTCATAGCAAGACCCGATTCAATCTCTCGCATCAACCAACTTACTGCCGCAACGCCCCCAAGAAAAATTGAGGTGTGTTGTGATAAGAAATACGCATATTGATCGTTAATTTCTACCCCATACATTGGCCACATTAAGCTCGGTACGAAAAACAATGCCAAGGCAAATAGAGCGTAAATAACGCCGTGAATGGTTAGGAATGTTTTGTTGTTCATTGATCTATCTTTAATAAGTTAAATGGTTACTTGGCACGCAGTTAGTTAATTGGTGCGTGGTTAATCGCGCTGAGCGGTTGATTAATATCGAAAATGACACCACGGATGTTGTTTATCCCCATTTGAGTCAAGCGCTCACTGTGCATGGCTAAATAAGCTTGTGCCGACGTTTCATCAGCGAACAAGTACACGCCACCGCCGAGTTGGTCCTTTTCGCTTTGCGTCCAAATTTTCCAAATCAAACCGGGTTCATGGTTAATTGACTCAGCCAAACCTGTCATCGCTTGAACCATCTCTTCACCAAAAGGACCATGAAAATCAAAATCGACTTGCAGTAACTTCATCATCGCGGCTATTCCTCACATGTTATTTAACCTAAGCGAGATGTCACCCGACGGCTCGCTGTTGATGAAAAGATTATTACCTTTATGAATTCGACAAAAAAGTTCATAATATTGCCATTAACTGTCTAAAAATTTGACCAATGCGTTTAAAAACAACCCTAGAACAGTGGCAAACTCTGCACCACATCGAGCAAGCGGGCAGCATCCAAGCGGCCGCTCAGGCTTTAAATAAAAGCCACACTACGTTGATCTATTCGGTAAGAAAGCTTGAGCAGCAGCTCGGGGTTGAATTGCTGACGGTGGAAGGTCGCAGAGCGGTATTGACGGACCACGGTAAAACTCTGCTGCGACGCGCCGATTCGATGCTCGAACAAGCCCATGAACTAGAGATGATCAGCAAGCAGCTCAACAGTGGCGTAGAATCGCAAATCACGGTCTCTCTTGACCACCTCTGCGATCCAACTTGGCTCTATGCACCAATGCAGGCTTTTCTCGCTGACAACAGTGCAACGTCGATCCAAGTGGTTGAAACATCATTAAGTAAAACCACCGACATGGTGACAAGTGAGCAAGCGGATATCGCAATCATTAACTTACCTATCACCAACTACCCAGCACAAGCGTTTGGCACCACCACCATGGTTCCGGTGGTGGCTTATGATCACCCACTGGCAAACAAACAAAATCTCCAGTTGGCTGATTTTGCCACCACCTGCCAAATTGTTGTGAGAGATTTAGGTGAGAGCAGTAACACGAAGCGAGATGTGGGCTGGCTTAAGTCAAGACAACGGATTACTGTCGACAATTTCGACCATGCACTGCGCGCGGTGGAACAAGGCGTTGGTTATTGTCGATTACCGCTGCATATGCTCAAGCAATCCCAAAAGCAAACAATCACTGTGCTTAATATTGAGCACTCACAGCGCTATCAAGTCGCACTGCACATTACTTTGCCTAAGGGAGCAAACACCGGTCCTGCTGCGCTTTCCCTGTATCAAAAGCTGCTTGAAAGTGCGCAAACGCGCATATATACCCGTGCTACTTGAAGTTGCAGCGCTTTATTGGTTTAAAAAGGGACTGACACTCACAAACCTCATCACATAGACCATCTATGCTCAGAGGCTTTGTTCCTTTGTCGCCTACCTGCATCTCCAAGTTGTTTGGGTATACATGATACAAAAAAGGCGCTAAATGCGCCTTTTTGATTACTTAGATTTGGATAACTAAGAGTCTGTTACTTTAAGTTTAGTGCTAACTCTAAGCCGCGACCGTATGCTTCATCCGCTTGGTAAGCGTGCTCAACATGGCGCTGTTTGATGAACTCTGGTACACCGTCCATTGCACGAGCTGTATTGTCGAACAGAGTTTGACGCTGCTCTTCGCTCATTAGACGGAATAGGTCACCCGCTTGGCTAAAGTAATCTTCGTCAGCGCGATGATCAAAGTTATCACCATTGCCATTGATGCGTAGTGGTGGCTCAGAATAATCTGGCTGCTCTGCCCACTCTTGCTTGTAGTTTGGCTCGTAACCAATGGTTGAGCCGTAGTTGCTGTCTACACGCATTGCGCCATCACGGTGGTAGCTGTGAACTGGGCAACGAGGCGCGTTCACTGGAATTTGGTGGTGGTTAACGCCCAAGCGGTAACGCTGCGCATCGCCATAAGCGAACAAACGACCTTGTAGCATCTTGTCTGGAGAGAAGCCGATACCTGGTACAACTGCTGCTGGGTTGAACGCTGATTGTTCAACTTCTGCGTAGAAGTTTTCTGGGTTACGGTTCAGCTCGAACTCACCAACTGGGATCAGTGGGTAATCTTTTTGAGACCATACTTTGGTTAGGTCGAATGGGTTGAAATTAACTTCATCCGCTTCTAGCTCAGGCATGATCTGTACGTACATCTTCCATTTAGGGAAGTCTTGACGCTCAATCGCTTCGTACAGGTCACGGTGGTGGCTTTCGCGGTCTTTACCGACGATAGCTTCTGCTTCTTGGTCAGTCAGGTTTTTGATGCCTTGTTGAGTTTTGAAGTGGAATTTCACCCAGTAGCGCTCATTTTCAGCGTTGATAAAGCTGAAAGTGTGGCTACCAAAACCGTGCATATGACGGTAAGAAGCAGGAATACCACGGTCACTCATCACGATAGTGACTTGGTGGAATGCTTCTGGAAGTGAAGTCCAAAAATCCCAGTTGTTGGTTGAGCTACGCATGTTAGTGCGTGGGTCACGTTTCACTGCGTGGTTTAGATCTGGGAATTTAAGTGGGTCACGCAGGAAGAATACTGGCGTGTTGTTGCCAACTAAGTCCCAGTTACCTTCTTCTGTGTAGAACTTAAGAGCAAAGCCACGAATATCGCGCTCTGCGTCTGCTGCGCCACGTTCACCTGCAACAGTGGTAAAGCGAGCAAATAGATCGGTTTTTTTACCAATTTCAGAGAAGATTTTTGCGCGAGAATATTGAGTAATATCGTGAGTAACGGTGAAAGTACCGTAAGCACCAGAGCCTTTAGCATGCATACGACGCTCAGGGATCACCTCACGGTCAAAGTGCGCAAGTTTTTCAAGAAACCAGACATCTTGCAGCAATTGTGGACCACGAGGACCTGCAGTCATTACGTTTTGGTTATGTGCGACAGGGCAGCCAGCAGCAGTAGTGAGTTTTTTACTCATATTCATCTTCCTTCCAGAATAGTTCTATTTGTTTTCGGTCTCGACCGATTTCTGAGAAGAAGATTAGTCCGCATTTCACTGATATCAAAAGCAATTATACTTATCAGTGTGATAGGCAGTAACTATGGTTTAAACAATTGTTAAATAACAAGTTCAACCAAGTTAATCAGATTTATTATAACTATTTGTTATAGCTTTAAATTTCGACAAATTATAACCTAAACCAACGATTAATCCGAGTACATTTTGCTCACCTATCAATCCCCTCTCTATTGATAATACCAAAACTTAACAGGCGGCTTGTTTTGAAAGAGCTCACCCTAATTTTCAGTATTATTAGAAAAAGTATCCCAATAGATAAAAATATTTTATGCGTTTTTTTTAGAATTTCTTGTTAGTCTTGGCAAATAAAATTTACACATTGTTCTGAAATTATTTTCAGTAAGGGTCTTTTCTTTTGAACATGAAGTTGTTTGGTAGTTCCCTCATTTTAGCGGGAACCGCATTGGGTGCAGGTATGTTGGCGATTCCAATGGTGCTAGCGCAGTTTGGTTTTTTTGTTAGTGCTGGCTTGATGTTCGTGATCTTTATTGGCACTACATACGCGACATTACTGCTTGCAGAGGCTTGCACCAAAACTCAGCAAAGCACCAGTATGAGTAGCACGGCTTACTTCACGCTGGGTCGCAAAGGTATGCACTTTACCAATATCCTCTTCTACCTTTTGCTTGCTTGTCTGATGATCGCTTACACGATTGGTATTGGTGATTTGCTGCACAGCATGCTTTTAGAAGTGGGCGTTAACCTTTCTCCTGTGGTTGGCTATACCATTTTTAGCTTGGTGATGGGGCTTGTGGTAGTCGCGGGTAAATCCTACATCGACAAGCTTAACCGCGGTCTTTTCATTCTGATGATTGCCATGCTATTTGTGGTGATTTTCTCGCTAATGAACAACATTGAGTTAGCGAACCTCAGTCAAGAAAGTACGTTTACCACCAGCGATGTTGTGCAATACAGCGCGGTTATCTTTACTAGCTTTGCTGCCATTATCGTGATCCCTTCACTGGTGAGCTACAACCAAGATGCTTCAATTGCTCAAATCCGCAATATGGTGCTGCTTGGCTGTATTATCCCACTGGTATGTTACCTAACTTGGCTATTTGCTGTAATTGGGAACCTAGGCGTGGAAGCGGTGAGCAAGTTCGAAAACATCTCTCAGCTTATTGCTGCCTTTGATGGTGAAACCAGCATGCTGAAAAGCGTTGTGGCGATTTTCTCTGCGCTTGCTCTGATCACCTCATACCTTGGTGTTTCGATGGCGCTTTACGATCAAAACAAAGATGCCATTTCAAAGAACCCAGCGATCGCATACTCGCTTACCTTTATTCTACCACTGGTACTGGCCACGCTGTTTGCTAACCAGTTCATCAGCATGTTGGATTACGCAGGTATGGTACTCGTGTTCCTAGCGATTTGGGGACCGTTAGCGATGGCGGTTAAAGTTCGTAAACCTGATTTCGCATTAGCGGGTCGCACTGAAACCTACACGGTTGGTGGTGGTCAACCCGCATTAATAGCAACTTTTATGTTTGGCGTACTGATCTTCGTCTCTTGGTTTATGGGTTAATACCTTAGCCGACAACAGACAAAAAGAGCCTCTTGGCTCTTTTTTTATATCTCGCACACCCTGCATAATCTTCGTCTCAATAGTAAGACGAGCGAAGATTAATTGATCTAAAAAAAATCGTCTTTCTACCGATTCGCACAGCACTACAAATATTTTTCTTTCTTATCAAAGACAACCAAAATTTACTCATCTAACTGCGTATGCATTAATCGGTATAGCAATCAAATCCCCTGTGGCAAGAGTCTGATTTCTGAACTAATTAAAAGGAGGGCCAAATAAAAAAGGGACGAACAAATGGCAAAACCTCTACTCTATTCTCTTCCGCTTCTGTTGTTAGCTCCACCCCTACTTGCAGACACGCAAGATCCAGCAACCGATGCAAAACGCGCACAAACTGTCGCAGACGTAATCGATAGGCCCGGCGTACTCACCCCAGCAGGGCAGTTTGGTGTCGAATTTTCAATGAACTACTCGCAGAACTCGTCGAACAAAGTAAACATCGTTGGCTATACAGTACTGCCAGCGTTGATTGTAGGTAGAATTGAAGTTAGCGATGCTGATAGAACCACGATCACTGCGGGCATCACTGGGCGTTACGGCATCACCAACTCAACAGAAATTGAGCTACGTATTCCCTATATTTATCGCAATGACCAAGTTTCAGCACGTCCCATTCAAGATGGTGCCTCAGATGAAATAATCAATCGTGATGTTGATGGTAATGGTATGGGTGATATTGAGTTTGCAATTCGCCACCAGTTTAACTTTGATACTACACCCTATTGGATTGGTAGTTTAAGAGTGAAGTCTGACACCGGTAAATCTCCATATGAAATCGCCACTGATCCAACGACCAATGTGCTGCAAGATGCTCCTACTGGTTCTGGTTTTTGGAGCATCGAACCGGGTATTTCTATGATCTACCCAACCGATCCTGCAGTGCTGTTTGCCAACTTCTCTTATATCTATAACTTTAAAGAAGATTTCGTGATTGATGGCACCAACAATGAGATCGACCTCGGTGATACCATCTCTTTTGGAGCTGGGCTTGGTTTTGCCATTAACCGAGACTTATCCCTGTCGATTGGTCTTAGTCACCAGACAATCCTCGAAAGTAAGGTAAATGGCTCTCGAGACAGTGAAGCTAAATTGCTACAACTTGACTCGCTTACTTTTGGTATCAACTATGCGTTATCGCCAACCACTTCTATCAATATCAGTGCTCAAGCAGGTCTGACTGAAGACACGCCTGATTTCCAACTTAACGTACGAGTCCCTTTTACTTTCTAACTTTTGCTCGACACAAAACAAAGGTCTGCAATTTATGCAGACCTTTTTATTACATCATCAAAGGTTAATTAAAATTAAGTTGTAATGATTGTCGGATCCTATTCTCTCTATCCATTCTTCGCAGCACCCCTTCCACTTGCGCATCGATGTTTACCACCGTTTGGAAGTCGATTACCGTACCGTCCAAAGAGTTTTGAATAATACGATTGATCGTATTTTGCGTCACACTAGGTAACACCACACTTTGACTGATGTTGATCTGGGTTGCCGATGTCACCACATTTGGATCGATTTGTGGTGGATTAGGCGGCGGAGTTTGTGCCACTGTCGGAGTAGTTGGGACAGTAGAAGTAGTTGGGACAGCAGGAGGATTTACTACATCAGGATCTGAAACTACCGGTTGGCGATTTGCTATAACCGGAGTTGAAGGGGCTGGTGGACTCTCGACCGGTGATGTCGGAGCGGGAGTGGTTACCGATATAGGCTCTATTGTTGGTAAAGCAACGCTATTGCCTGCCCCTATTTGGACAATCGTAGTAGTTGGCACTACCTCAGGCTGAGTCGCAACCAATCGTCCATTTTGAAAGAACAAGTTCGCGATACGGTTGTTGAATAAAGTCTCACCATTAATGGATGTGGCGATATCCAGTCCGATGTTGATCATAAAATCGTCACCTAAAAAGCCACCACGATAACTAGATAGTTCTTGGCTATCGAGAGGCTGAAGGTGCTCAAGTTGGTAAGAGGCAACCGCAGGTGCGGTTAAGCACGCGCATACAGCACTTACCAACCCTATTTTTCTGAACATTGTTAGTACTCCCCACGTTCGGGTAGCGTGATACTAAATACACCTAGAGAATTCCGTGAAACACCTGAGTCCACAGGAGCAGGTGCATAGAGTGTGTAGTTGTCGTCAGATATGTAGCTATTTCTGGCAATGTTCACTTTGTCTCGAATCAATAACACAATGCCAGAATAGTACCGTTCAAAATCAGTAAACTTCATTTGGATGGTTCCCCGAGAAGGGTCACCCAATATCACAGAATGGTTGTTCATCCCTTTGATCACCACAAAATGCATGTAGCCATCAAAATTAACCAATGTAATGCCCGGCACACCAAGCCCCTGCATTTTCTTTAGTGGGATTTTAAAACCGTCAGCGTCATACCCCTGTCCTCGTAAGTAATTTCGCATATCGAGTAGCGAGAAACCGCTTTTTCTGATCTTAGCTTGATCACCTGTTTCGAACATGACTTTGAAGATGGAGTCTTCGTTAACGGAGTGGTCATAATGGTAGGTAAGCAGTGAGGCTAGAGCTGCAGAACCACAGCTAAAGTCATACTCCTGACGTACAACATCACCAAACAACATTTCTTTGTAGCTTTTTACCGGCACATTATATGCCCCACGATGAGGCAGATAAGTCAAAGCATAAGAGGATGCTGAAATTATCAGCATCCCTAAGGTTAAGATTCGCCAAAAAAACATATTATTTCAGTGTCAGGTTAACGACCGTTGAGTTTTGGATCAGCACATTGTTACCCGTATTTTGAATAACATTGTTTACCCCAGAAGCGGCGTTAAAAGCTCCGGCGCCAATGTGATTATTACCATTAGTGGTGTTAATCGCACTGTTACCAACGCTATAACCGTTTACTTCTGACGAGGCGCTAATACTGTCGATATCGACATTGTATTGATCCACCTCTAGCACATACTGTCCGCCTCGAGAACTATCCATGGCATCCATGGATAGTTCCAAGTCGTCTGCCAGCACCAAATCTTCAGCATAAGCATGGACAACCAACATACTGCTTAATGCCAATAGTGCTAAGCGCATGACATTCTCCAGAATTAGTTAGTTTTTACAGTTGCGTTAGTAACAACAGATTGTTGAACTAGAGAGTTAGCACCCGCAGACTGAGACACTGTAGTAATACCTGCAGCGCTGTTAAAGCCAGTCATAGTGTTGCTGTTATTCACGCGTACACCAGCACCTTTACAGGTATTGCAACCACCACCACGTTTACCACGCATGTAGTAGCCGCCGCCAGCTGATTCACCGTAATCAACATCGGCATCGGTAATGTGAGCATCGAGTTCAGAGCTTGCAACGACCATATCAACTTCGAAGTTCAGTTTATGGCTTGCATCCACTCGGTTATTACTATTGGTCATAGTATTGGTTGTGTTTGCGCTGCCATTCCATTCTTTGTTGTTATCATCGCCACCACCGGTTGTAGTGTTAGCACTGTTATTCCATTGCTTGTTGTTGTCGTCACCACCACCAGATGTCGTTGTGATCGTGTTGTCATCATCACCATTATTTGACGTGTTACCGTCATTACCACCACCAGAGGTATGAGTGAACGTATTGTTATCATGACCATCATTTGAGCGGTTGTTGTCATCACCACCGCCGCTAGTATTGGTTACTGTATTGCCATCATCACCGTTACTTGAGGTGTTGGTTGTGTTCGCACTACCACTCCAAGATTTGTTGTTGTCGTCACCGCCGCCGGTTGTGATCGTATTGCCGTCATCACCGTTACTTGAGGTGTTAGTTGTATTTGCACTACCACTCCAAGATTTGTTGTTATCATCACCGCCGCCGGTAGTAATTGTATTACCGTCATCACCATTATTTGATGAGTTACCGTCGTTACCGCCACCAGAGGTATGAGTAAACGTGTTGTTGTCGTGACCATCGTTAGAACGATTATTGTCGTTACCCGCGCCAGTATTGGTGATCATGTTGTCATCATTACCATTGTTCGAGGTGTTACCATCGTTACCACCACCACTTGTGTTAGTAACATGGTTATTATCGTTACCTGGACCGTTACCGTTATTACTGAAGTAATCAGCACCGCCACCACCGCCATGACCACCAGCGATTGCTGCACCACTCATCATCATTGCTGCCATTGCGATTGCTACGCCAGTTTTTCTAAGATTCATAACCTTCACTCCGTTGTGTATCCATGTCTGAATTGTTGGTTTATGCCCTTGAGCAACTCGATTATAGGTAGGCATCTGACAGCACAAGTCTCAAATATGAGACTAAAAAAGCACAGCGATTAAACTCAGGAGATCGGGCAAAGTCGTTGTATATGCATCTTGTTAATAAACATGCAGTTACGTTTCAAGCGGAGGCTAAGTATGAGTGAAGTATGAAGATGATAGGATGATTAGACTGACGAGAAGCCTGATGACTAGTCGCGTTTAATTCAGACTTTAAATAGTTTGAAAAATTTAAGCGCTAAACCCCAAAACAAAACAAACGCAAAGTCAGAAGCTTAAATGTTCCCTATTGCCTTTTTGTTTAAAACATCTCACGTCGCCTAAACGAAATGATTAGCTTTTATTGATAAATGAGTAAGTAAATTTCATGAAATCAGCAATCCCCCGAGTTTTCTTGAATATACTTTATCTGTCTTTAAGACAGAGCCCATAAGGGATAACGAAAAAAACAAGATGGAGGGCAGTGGAAATGACCAACAAGCACGTAGTCATTTTGTCAGAGAAATCATTACAGACCAGTTTGATGGAGCAACAGTTGGGTGAACATCTCGACGTAGAGGTCACGGTATGCCCTGTTAACCACTTGACCGATTCTATGGACCAGGATTCTCTCGATCTTGTCCTAGTCGATTTTGAGCAGCTCGCGTTTATGATTGGTAATCAAACCCTACCAAATTTTGACCTTCTTAAACTCGACATTCTCATTTACAACATGCCAAAAGAGGATATGCAGTGTGAATATGTTTACTGGCATTCTCTCAAAGGTATTCTACTCAATTGCGCACCAATCGATCACTTGTATAAAAGCGTCGGTTACATACTTAATGGCGGCTTATGGTTACCAAGAAAATGTTTAGAAAATTTGGTCATGTTACGAAGAAATCCAAACCTAACACGCTGCCAACTATACAAAAGCCTAACAACACGAGAGCGCCAAATTCTCGATCATGTCGCTTCAGGTAAATCCAATAAACAGATAGCGAACTCGCTTTTCTTATCAGAAAGTACCGTTAAATCACATGTCTACAAGATTTTTAAGAAGCTAGATGTACATAAACGCCGTGATGCTATGCATATCACTCAGGCGGTGAGCCATAATCAAGCGCGTTTGGAATAAAAGAAAGGGAATTTTTCAGATAACTTTTGTAGATAAGTTTTATCGACAACAACAGCAAGGCGACGCCGTGACCGCCTTGCTTGCTACGAGAGATTAGAACTTTTTAGGAGCGAAACCTGTCATCGCATCCAAACGTAACTGTTTACCGATTTTAGTCATCGGGTGAACAATCACGAGACCTTTTACTGATTTTTTCAGTTTACCTAAGTCTGCTTGCTCTGCTTTAGTAATTTCGCGAGAGAAAGGCATATCTAACAAACTCTTACGCTCTTTATTCAGATCGTAGTCTTGCTTACCACGTAGCGAGTTTACTTTTTTAGTCAAATCTTCAACATCATCAGTAAACTTAGTGATCATCGCTTGATCACCACGGGTTTTTGCTGCGTCCAACTTACGCTGTGCTGAATCAAGGCGGTTATGAAGTTTTTGTAGATCTTGCTTTAGGCTCATGGCGAATTTCTCTCTCGAATATCAAAGGGCGGCGAGTGTATCACAGGCTCTAGTTTACCCCTAATTATAATCGAGCAGCAGGTTTGATTCGAATTCAATAAAATCAGCCACATCAATCAAGGCGCACAGATTTTTTTACTCGACTGGCACTCTCGCCTGTCGCCCTTTATATTTTTGTAAGTAATAAATAAAATGAATGGATACATTATGGGAAACTTCTATCGGACATTTCTTCTCTTCCTTGCGGCTTTATCTCCCATTGGCTTTGCTCATTCCTCCATCACCGTGATTTACTCAGAGCCAACCTCAGAGCAAGAGTTAGCCATTAAACAGACCATTATTGATGCAGGCATCAACCAACTTGTGGTTGATCTATCCAAGCAACACTTCCCGTTTAGTCAGCCATTTACTATCTATTACGGTGGTGAGGATGGACCGCTCTATGATCCTGAAAAGCACACGGTCATGATGCCCTACCAGTTCTACACTGAAGCTTTGAATTACTTTAAAGCCAACAAATATCAGGAAAAGTTTGGTCGTTCTGCGGAATCTGGTGCCATTGATACACTGCTGCATACTTTGTTGCATGAAGCCGGTCATGCTTACATTGAAGATCGTTCCATTCCAATACTGGGTAAAGAGGAAGACGCGGTCGACAATTTCGCTGCCATCATCATGCTTGAATACGTAGAGGGCGGTGATGAATCGGCAATCAGTGCTGCTGATATGTTTGCGTTTGAATCACAGGAGCGCCCCGACTACTACGATGTCGATGAATACATCGACGAACACAGTTTTGACCTGCAACGCTACTTCGCTACTTTGTGTTTGATTTTTGGTAGTGATCCGCAAAAACATGCCGGATTGCTCGATGAAATCGAAAAAGAATATCTAGCGGATCGCAAAGATTTCTGTATTTCACATTATCAAAGTATCAATAAGAATTGGCATATCTACCTAAAACAAGAACACAAAACATATTTTTAACATTATCAGTAAGCAACAAACTGCGTTAATACTCTGCAAATCTTCGCTCCAACAGGGTTGGGGCGAGTTCTTTTTTATCAAGAATTAAATCGTAACGACTTCAGCTTCACTGTTCTCTGCCGACATACTTGTTAACATACTTTAAAACCTATCAAAACATTTGGTTGTAGTTTGTACGCAATAAAGTAATTAGTGCAGGAATTATTTATGAATCTAACTATAAGAACTCGTCTTTATCTCATGTCTTTTATCCCTTTGCTGCTTATCACTTTGGGGGTTATGGGCGTGGTTTACGTAAAGACTACTAGCCTAACCGCACAGCAAGTTGAAGCCACCAGCACCACTATGCTGGAGCAAAAAAAAGGGGAGCTTAAGACCTATGTGCAAATGGCGAAATCCTCGATACAGCCTTACCTAGACAGCGGATCGTCATTACAAGAAGCACTGCCGACCCTCAAAGAATTGGAATACGGTAATAATGGCTATATTTTCGGCTATGACTCTAAAGGCGTACGTATTTTCAACGGTAAGAATGAAAAAGGGATTGGTGATAACTTTATCAACCTGCAAGACAAGCAAGGTAATTATCTGATCAAGGAGTTAATTACCAACTCGAAAACCGGTCAATTCACCACCTACTATTTCCCTAAATTAGGTGAGACAGTCGCACTGCCAAAACTGAGTTACTCAATTTTTATTCCCGAGTGGGACCTGATGATCGGTACTGGTTTTTATACCGATGATATTGATGCGGTGATCGCCGATATGAACGCCAACGCGACATCGGCTCTAGAAAACACTTTAGCGATCGTTGTACTGTTCTGTTTAGGTATTTCGGCTCTAGTGACTTTTGCTGCGATTGCGATTAACCGCTCTATCATGCGCCCTTTAGAGCAATTCGACGCCTCTATTCAATCTTTTGCCAGTGGTGATGCCGACCTAACTGCGCGCATGGATGACTTTAAAGCACCGGAATATGCTCGCTTAAGTAGCAATTTCAACGCTTTCGTTGCCAGTTTACAAAACATCATTAGCAACGTAAGCAACGTCGGGCAGCAAGTGGTATCCGAGACCACCAGCATGTCATCACGTGCGGCTAAAGTTGACGAACTGGCAACTGGTCAGCGAGAGGAAACAGAACAAGTTGCTACTGCAATGACAGAAATGACCACCACCGCGCAAGAGATTTCAAACAACGCCAGTCAAGCGGCTGAATCGGCAAAAGAAGCGGACAACAATGCGCTTGAAGCGCAGCAAATTGTAAACTCTGCCGCCAATTCTGTCGGTGCGCTAGCCGATGAAGTTCATCAAGCCACTGAAGTGATTTCACGTTTAGAGGGTGATGTACAAAACATCTCATCTTCATTAGAAGTGATTCAAGATATCGCCGAACAAACTAACTTATTAGCACTGAATGCGGCAATTGAAGCAGCGCGAGCGGGTGAGCAAGGACGAGGCTTTGCGGTGGTTGCCGATGAAGTGCGCAAACTTGCTAGCCGCACTCAAGAAAGCACTGGTGAGATCCACAATATGATCCAGCAGCTGAAATCAGCCTCAGACGATGCGGTGAAAGCGATGGAAAGCAGTCAAAATCGCAGCTCAGATACCGTGAGCGAAGCGAATGCAGCAGCGGAAGCCTTGGTTAAGATCCAACATTCGATTGCCACCATTATGGATATGAACTCGCTTATCGCAACCGCAACTGAACAGCAAAGCTTGGTTGGACAAGAGATCTCTGAGCGTATTGTGGTGATTTCCGATCAGAGTATGGAGTCGGCGCAACTTGCCAACGAAAACCGCTCAGGTAGCCAAAACCTCAATAGCCGAGCCAATGAGCTTTACTCTCTGGTCAATCGCTTTAAGGTTTAGGTTTAAGTAGAGACAGCCAATAAAAAAAGTGACCTTATGGTCACTTTTTTATCTATTCAGCCCAAAAACAACGGCTGAAATGACTACTCTTGCTGCACTAAGGTGTAGTTGTCAGCCATTTCACCTTCAACTTTATTGCCGTCAACATCCAGCATCATTAAGGCATTTTCTGCCACAAAGAACTGCTGTGAGTCATCTTCTTTAGACAGCGTGATGGTGTCACCTTTGCTATTCCACACAAATTCACCTGTCGATTTGTACTCACCTTCTTCGCCTTTACCGAGATAGGTTTGATCGTAACTGTAGGTGCCATCAAAGTTGAGCGTCAGCGTCGTCGCAATACCTGAACAGTCAGCGCAAGGAAGCGTACCAAAGTATGGACCTTCCCAATCAAGAGAGTTGCGCGCTGTGTGGGTTAATCGCGGCTGTTCGGTTTGCTCGGTCTCTGGTCTTAGCGTACTGGTTGCTGCCGATTGAATCGTCTGGATACCCTCAGTAACAGTGACAGTCACGTTCTCACTGGCTTGCTCCGCTGGTGCTTTACCAATCGGCTCACTAGGCGCTTCATCTTGACACCCAGCAAGAACAAATACAGAGCCAGCCAATATCAGTAATGCTTTTTTCATCGTCTTTCCTTATTCAACCAATCAGGTACTTCTAGTAATCATAGAATTGTTTTGCCAAATAACGTCAGAATAAACGCAAATTACTGATCCGCTTTTGTCAGGAATCGTTGATAAATAAACAAAAACGTCGCTTTATACTGCGTATTTCAGCCATTTCGATACGCTGATTATATGCTGAGTCATTAGACTAACGCGACAACCCTCCCATCAACATGTACTTCATCTCTAGGTACTCTTCCATACCATGACGGGAACCTTCACGACCAAGCCCGGACTCTTTCACCCCACCAAACGGCGCGGCAGCAGTTGAGATCAAGCCTTCATTGATCCCCACCATCCCCACTTCGAGCGCTTCAGCGACGCGCCAAGCCCTGCCAAGTGACTGGGTATACAGATAAGCGGCTAAACCTGAATCGGTATTGTTGGCCCGCTCAATCACTTCAGCTTCGTCAAAAAAGCGAAATAACGGCGCAAGCGGACCAAAGGTTTCTTCATCTGCCACCAACATGTCATCTTGCATTTGAGTTAGCACAAAAGGTTCAACCAACAAGCTGTCGTCTTGCGGCAAGTTGCCACACAGCACTTGCGCCCCTTTGCTCAGCGCATCTTCAATATGTGAGCGCACTTTCGCGACCGCGTTAACGTTAATTAATGGACCAATGGTGACATCAGCAGCAAAGCCATCGCCGACTTTAAGCGCTTTAACTCGCGCAGCAAGCTTAGCTGCAAACTCATCATAGATCGCATCGTGGACAAACAAGCGATTGGCGCACACGCAGGTCTGCCCTGCATTGCGAAACTTCGCAATCATCGCCCCTTCAACCGCCACATCAATGTCTGCGTCATCAAATACGATAAATGGCGCGTTGCCGCCCAGCTCTAACGCCATTTTCTTTAATGTTGCGGCTGACTGATTCATCAGAATTTTGCCGACATTAGTTGAACCGGTGAACGACACTTTGCGCACGCGCTTATCAGCGGTAAACACGCGTCCAATCTCAATCGCATCACCAGTCACAACATTAAACAGCCCTTTTGGCAACCCGGCGTCTTCAGCCAACTTGGCTAATGCGAGCGCGGTGAATGGTGTTTCCGGTGCAGGTTTAAGCACCATAGCGCAGCCGGCGGCAAAGGCAGGCGCACATTTACGAGTGATCATCGCAGCGGGAAAGTTCCACGGCGTGATGGCTGCCACTACCCCAATCGGCTCTTTACTCACCAGAATTTTGCCATCAGGGCGATGGCTCGGAATGATCTCGCCATAAGCCCTGCGAGCTTCTTCGCTATACCAGCGCACAAAGCTCGCCGCATAGGAGATCTCACCTTTTGCTTCTGCAAATGGCTTACCTTGCTCGAGAGTTAAAATGGTGGCGAGATCGTCGATATGCTCGATAAGAAGTTCATACCATCTACGCAAAATATCAGCGCGATGATCGGCTGTGGTTTGTTTCCAAAGTGAGAACGCTTTTTGCGCGGCATCAACACACTCCAGCGCCTCTGCTGCCCCAAAAAACGGGACATGCCCAATCACCTTGCCACTTGAGGGGTTAGTAATCGCCTCTTGCTGGTTGGTGGCAGCGCGCCATTGCCCGTTGATGAAACATTGTTGCTGAAACAATTGTCGATACTTTAGCTGCATGCTTTTCCCCGTTGGACTCAATTTGCGGCTACAGTAACAAACATTAGTCGAGGTTTTAAGCCAGCGCAGTGCAACCTAAGATTAACCTTACGCGGATTACCAGATTTTTTTCACCCCTTGCAGCAGCGCTTCAATAAATAATGATAGGGCTCTTGGTTGGTAGCGACGCTGCTTATAGACTAAATACGCTTTGCGATTGCTGCGGTTGTACTCGGGTAAAACCTGCTGCAGATTTTGTGTCGTATCAGAGGTGATATGTCGTAGGGGCAAAGAGGCAATCCCAATACCCTTTTCAACCGCTTTAATCACAGCCAGAATATCATTGACCACCAACTTTGGCTGAATCGACATTACCTCCACCAACTCATCACCGCGATAAATCGGTAAATCGATCAGGTTATCAACCGAGACCCACTCTTGCTCGCGCAATTGTTCCAAACTGGTAATATCGCCCACGCGCTCTAGATATTCAGGGCTGGCGAAAAATCCATGCTTGGCTTCAAACAAGGGTCTAGCGATCATCCCTTCCATCTCTCTCAGATCAAAGGTCATCAGCAAATCGCGATCGGTTTGCGGCACAAGCTGCTCTTGGCTTAGCACGAGATCTAACTGCACTTTGGGGTAACACTGGAGAAACTCTTCCACCACTTCTTCAGCAAAGCCGCGATAGAAGTTATACGGTAACGCCAGTTTGATCTTCCCCTCGACATCTTGGCGGTCTTGATTGAGCTGTCCAAATGCCGTTTCAATGCTCTCCATACCACTTTTGAGCAGATTAAAAGTGTGCATGCCAGACTCAGTTGCCACCAGCTCGCGCCCTTGTTTTTCCAATAACCTGACGTTAAGCCGCGCTTCTAACGCGCTCAAGCGGCGTGACATGGTCGAAACGGGCAAACGCAAATGGCGTGATGCCCCTTGCAATGAACCAAACTCCACCACCGAACAAAATAAATAGAGATCATCAATATTTCCAAATATGGAATTCACACTTCTATTCCTGCTTATTTTTCCATTTATTGAATGGTTATATAGTCTATTTACACCAAAGCCAAGCAAGACAGGAGAAAAGCATGAACACAAAACAATTTTGGCTCACCGCACTAATGTCCTCTTTCACGATGGCGCTAATGATGTCTGGCGTGCTGTCAGGCTATAAGCTTGGCTTTAGCAGTGATTGGCCATTGATCTGGTTAGAAAGTTTCAGTCTTGCGTGGCCCTGTGCGCTGTTTCTCAACCTAACCGTATTGCCACAAGTTCGCCGTTTAGCTGCATGGATAACAGCTTAACCAAAAAGCGCTATTCAAAAAGAAAAACAAGGAGGTGAAAAACAATTCAGCATAAAGAGAAGCCTAATGACAGAAAAATTCTACCAATACCTACTTTACACCGTTCTCAGCATCACCATCCTTTTCTCTCTCTTTTTAGTTGCGGCTGACAATATTGCCCCTTTTACCACGCAAGCGTCACTGCATCGCACCATCGCAACCATTGCACCCGAAACATCTGGGGTGATTGAGCAGGTGGCGGTGAAAAATGGTCAGCATGTTCAAGCAGGCGAGACGCTATTTCGTTTGGATGATCAAGGCTATCAACTCAAAGTTGACCAAGCCAAAGCAGAATTGGCGCAAGCACAACAAGCATTTCTGGCCAGTGCACAACAGCTGAATGTCGCCAAACAAACCTTGCTACAAAAACAAGAGCAAGAGCGCAATGCCATCGCCAAATTGGCGCGTAATAAAGCCTTGTACAAAAAAGGGCTCACCACCACCCAAGCGATTGAAGACAGCGAACTGAGTGTAAAAGTAGCCAAAAGCGCTTTGCTCGCCGCGCAAGCCGACATCATGCGTATCGAAGCGCAATTGGCAGACAGTGACAGCAATGCCGCCATCCAATTGGCTAAAGCGAAGCTAGCCAGCGCCGAGCTTGATGAGCAGCACACCCATATTACGGCGCAAACGAGCGGCACCGTCACCAACTTACAATTGCAACCAGGTAGCTATATCAGCCAAGGCACCACCGCTTTACTACTAGTAAACGAATCTCAAGCGTGGCTAAGCGCCGATTTTAATGAAAAAGGCATTACTCACTTACATACCAACAATCACGCTTATATCGCGTTTGATGCGATTCCAGGTCAAGTCTTCACTGGGCATATTGAGAGCCAAGAGCGCGCGATTCGCGATAGTGATAACAGCAATGGTCAGTTGGTTGATGTGGTGAACGATACCCGTTGGATCCGTGAGCAACAAAAAGTACGCGTGCGTATTGTGCTCGATGATATGCAACCTGAAATGGCGCAGCGCCTAATTTCCGGCTCAAGAGCATCCGTGTCGGTACAAAACGGTTCAACCATCATTGATGCGATCAGCTATAGCTGGATCCACCTAGTATCACTGTTCCGTTATATCTACTAATTGGCTGACAAAGGTGATGAGTATGACATTCCCTTCCCTATTCCAATTTGATCAAATATCGCAGCGCAATGAGGCGCTGCGTATCACGCTGGCAATCACGGTGTGCATGGTGCTGGGTAAGCTGCTTAATCTCGGATCTCCAGTCTATTTAGCGCTCTATCCAACCATTATCATGACCAAGGCGAAAGACTATTCTTGGTTAGGTTTAGGCAAAACCCTAGCGCCAACACTACTTGCGGCAAGCTGCGCTTTAGTGGTGAGCAACACCTTCTCTCAACACCCATTTATTATTTGGACCATTAGCCTGATCTTTTTTGATTGGATGCGCCGCAGAGCAACAACTCCCGCCAAAATGGGCGCGATGTTGATGCCAACCTTTAACTGGATTTTGGTGATCGTCTTTGCGCAGCACACCAGCGCCGATATGACAACGCGCATCCATGAAATTTTTATTGCTATGGTGATCACCACACTGGTGTGCAAAGCCTCGGTCGCACTGTTTCCAGTTGCCAGCAAAGCGAAGCCGCCAGTGTTTGAAGAGACACCGGTTAGCGCCGAGCAGCGCCTATTGTCACTGGCGCTGATTGGTATTGGCGTTGGTTTTTTGCTGCAAGTCGAAATGTTATCCGCCACTTTCTGTCTGGTTCCGGTGATTGCCGCCGCCACCCAAAGCCAAGCCGATGCGTTTCGCCAAGTGGTGGAAAGACGTTTTATCACCCAGGTGGGCGGCTGTGCACTGGCGTTTATTTTTACCTTAGTGCTGTCTGGTCACCAGACCAACATTGGGCTGTACGTAATCTTACTTGGCAGCTTGATCTTTCTGCTTGCCAGCATGATGGCCAAGGCGGACTTCAAACTGCGTGACCTTCATGGCGACGCCCTACTCGCGACTATGTTGCCAATTCAACTCTATATTGGTGCGAATGAGATGGGCTTAGAACGTACCTTCCTGCGCGGCTGGCAACTGGCGGTCACGCTCGGGATTTTATTTACGCTCTACAAACTTACCACCAAGCGTAAAATACGGGCATAAAAAAAGGCTTCGCAATTGCGAAGCCTTTGTCGTTTGTCACTCGCTCAAATTAGATTTCAGCGTTGTGGTAAACTTGTTGTACGTCGTCACAGTCTTCTAGAAGGTCTAGGAACTTCTGGAATTTCTCTTGATCGTCAGCACCGATTTCATGGTAAGACTGAGGAACGAAAGTGATCTCTTCAACGTCAAGAGTAAGCTCTGGGTACTCAGAGTTTAGAGCCGTTTTCACTTTGAAGAACTCAGTGTTTGGCGCGTAAACAGTGATCACACCGTCTTCAAGCTCGATGTCTGTTACATCACAGTCAGCCATCATTAGTGCTTCTAGTACTGACTCTTCATCTTCGCCTTTGAACTGGAATACAGCTTGGTGAGCAAACATGTGAGATACAGTACCTTCAACACCAATTTTCGCGCCTGTTTTCACGAAGCATTGACGTACGTCTTGGAAAGTACGGTTACCGTTGTCTGTTAGACAGTCAACGATTACGCTAGCACCGCCTGGAGAGAAACCTTCGTAGCGCGCTGGTACGTAATCTTCACCGCCGCCGCCGTTAGCTTTGTCTAGCGCTTTGTCGATAACGTGTGCTGGAACTTGGTCTTTCTTCGCTTTCGCGATTAGGTGACGAAGTGATAGGTTCATATCTGGATCTGAACCACCGTTTTTCGCACACATGTAAATTTCTTTACCGTATTTGGAATAAACTTTAATTTTTGCGCCTGCAGTTTTCGCCATAGAGGCTTTGCGCACTTCAAAACTTCTTCCCATCGGGACGATCTCTCTTAATTTAAATTTAACGCGAAGGATTTTAGCAAAAATTCGAGGCTTTTCAATTTCGCCTCTTATACCTGAATTAGGTAAGCTTGGGCTTACGCGACACCCATAAGTCGTTTGTATTTTGCCACACACTCAGTAAACCAAGCACGTTCAGCATCATCGATGATCTTGCCTGCTTGTTGATCAATCTCATCAGGTCCTGCTTTGGCTTCTTTCAGCTTCCACACAAGAAACGCAGCTTGCTTATCTAGCTCCACTTTGTTCTTTTCATCTGCAGGTAACAACGACAAATTTACCGACATAGTTAGATCTCGATTAAAAATACGAGGCGGAAATATAACACAACAGAAGTAAATGTTGAGAAAAGAAAATGGGGTGAGATCAAAAACAACAAAGGGTGGCTTACAGAATAGCCACCCTACTGGAAAGTATTGCCTTAATTTGGCTTAGTGGAGCAAACCTAGCTCTCGAGCTTCTTCAATTGTTAAGCCGCTTTCACGAATCTCGCGAAGTGCCTCAATACGGCGACGAGCTTCAGCTGATTTAACCATTGAAGTAGGTTTGTGCGATTCAACTTCTTCCGTGAAGTCCCACTTACTTGCAATACTTGTCATTTCATCATGGTCTAAAGAATTGATGGACATAAAAACCTCCGCGAAAAACCATGCAAGGGACGAGCTAATCTTTAGCAAACCAGCCCCAGACTTGTTAAGCACAATCAGTCGAGAATGTGACTTTGATAATAGTTCACAGAGCGATTAATAAAATCGCTCGAATTTGCTTTGCTCTAGCGAAAAATGCGCAGTACATTTAAAAGATTCCCCTATGAAAAAGCAGCTTGCTTTAGATCACGCAAAGCACAAACTTTCGCCAATCATCTCTCTGCCAAATCCACTTTTCTCGACCTCAATCTCTGACTATTTTTAGACCGAGTTCACCCTTTTATCTCAGACTTCTTTTCTCATTCGAATTAAGAGTTAATGATAATCATTATCTTTATCAGTCGAGTGTCGTTATGAGTAAACAATTTTTACAGCATGCTTTTCATGCCGATCCAATCATACAAGTACGCAATTTATGTGTGGACTATATAACCGACAGCGGTGATTTTAACGCTGTGAAATCCGTTAGCTTTGATATCGGTAAAGGCGAAATATTCGGTCTTGCTGGTGAGTCTGGCTGCGGAAAAAGCACCATTGCCTTTGCCATTAACCGTCTGCATAAGCCACCTGCGTTTATCTCTGGTGGGCAAATTCATTTTGCAGGGCGCGATCTACTTAAATTGCCAGAGAGGGAATTTAATGCCATTCGCTGGAGCGAAATCGCCATGGTATTTCAAAGTGCGATGAACTCATTAAACCCTGTCTTGCCTGTGCAAGAGCAGTTTGCCGATGTTTTGCGTCACCACCAAGGCATGGGCGAAGAGCAAGCGAAAAAGCGCGCAGAGCAATTACTGGATTTGGTCAATATTCCCCGTGAACGTCTTAGTGAATACCCGCATCAATTTAGTGGTGGGATGCGCCAGCGCTTAGTGATTGCCATTGCCCTCGCGCTCAATCCCAAAATGATCATCATGGATGAACCGACGACTGCCCTTGATGTGGTGGTGCAGCGCGAGATCCTGCAACAGATCTACCAACTGCGTGAAGAGTTTGGTTTTTCGATTCTGTTTATCACTCACGATCTAGCATTGATGACGCAACTGTGCGATCGCATCGCGATCATGCGCCATGGTGAAATTGTCGAAGTGAATACCTCCAAAGAGATCCGTGTTAATCCGCAACACGCTTATACACAAAAACTTTGGGCATCATTCCCCAACATCCACGAAGGTAAACATCAAAAGCAAGGAGTGCTAGCATGAGCGAACCTATCATCCAAGTTAATGATATTGTGAAAGAATTTAATATCGGTGGCGGCTTCTCATCGGTAGAACGCTTCAAAGCGCTGCAAGGTGTGAGCTTTAATCTGCATAAAGGTCGCACACTGGCTTTAGTGGGTGAATCCGGCTGTGGCAAAAGTACCTGTGCACGCCTTATTACCAAAGTTTACCCAGCAACCAGCGGCGAGATCTTATTTAAAGGGCGCAATATTGATGAGATCACCAGCCGCAAAGATCTGCTTGATTACCGCAGCAAGGTGCAAATGGTGTTTCAAGATCCGTTTGGCTCGCTCAATCCGACTCATACTATTGAGCACCACCTCACTCGCCCACTTAAGATCCATAAACAGGTAAAAAGTAACGCAGAGATCCCCGCCAAATTGGCAGAGTTGATCCAATTGGTTGAGCTGGCACCAGACACGCTGAAAAAGTACCCCCATGAGCTAAGTGGTGGTCAACGTCAACGAGTAAACCTTGCCCGCGCACTCGCGGTTGGTGCGGAAGTGATCCTCGCCGATGAGCCCACTTCGATGCTCGATGTGTCGATTCGTCTTGGGGTGTTAAACCTAATGCAGCGGATGAAAGAAGAGCTCGGCATTGGCTTTTTGTATATTACTCATGACCTTGCTACCGCACATTACATCGCAGAAGAGACTGCCGTGATGTACAAAGGGCAAATTGTCGAATGGGGAGATACCCAAGCAATCTTAACCAATCCACAGCACCCATACACTAAGCTACTTATCTCAGCGGTACCGGATCCTGACATGCCATTTGGTCATTTGGTTGAAACTGAACCAAACTATTCACTAGAAGCTGATGAAATTCGTGCCACCAGCGCGATCGTTCATCAAGGTGTGAAACAAGTGGCGACGAATCACTTTGTAAAACAATGGGATGATGCAGCATGATCAAATTAGAATCTTGGGTAGAAGCGATCAGTGATTGGTATCAAAACCGGAAACATGATCAAGATGAATCCTTGTGTTCATTGATCCTCTCTGTCCCTGATTCTGTTTGGGGTCCTGAAGTCACCGAACTGCAAAGTAAAGCCATCGCCTGCTGGTTGGATGGCTGTTTGCGCGTATTCCATGGGTTACGTTACAGTAACCCAAGTAAAGCCTACCAATATCTGCAACTGGCTAGCAGTAAGTTGCAAGCTGCGGCTAGCCAACCTCTCGCCGATATAGAGTTAAGAGACTGGTCAATGAAACGTTTACAGCACCTTACCGTACTCGCGCTTGAGTTTTGTAATCAGCAACCACAAAGCCAGTGGCAGCATGAATCCGATAAACTGATCGAGTCACATGTGCAGTTTATGGCAGCGCACAATTGGAATGAAGCACGAAAGCATGATCAAGGAAAACACACCTTTCATTGATCGTGACTTCACTTTCTCCTAGCTGCCTTGATCATCTTTCCGCTTTTGGCTTCATGCTTCCGATATTTTAAAGGGCTGGCGCGTTCTAAACCAACGCATGCCAGCCCTTTGCGATTGTGATGACACCATAATATTTACTATTCAAACAAAGATTAACGCCATGTTCCAGTAGTGCTGAACATATTGAGCTGATAGTATCGTCACTACATAGTCGGGGTGCCAAGGCAGACATTGCTGAGGCTGAGATCGAAATTCGAGACCCGTTGAACCTGATTCAGTTAACACTGACGTAGGGAACTATCATCACTTTGCCAGTTATTTTTTCCTGCAGGACAGGTCCACCGACCTGAACGCATCCACGCAAGGCAAAGTCAGTTCCTATTCGTCAGCTAATAGGAGCGATCATGGCGAAAACCAGCCACAAACCAAGCAGCAAAGCTTCATCTCACACTCCCATCGTGCTCACCATTGCAGGTTCAGACAGCGGCGGTGGCGCAGGCATTCAAGCGGATATTAAAGCGATTTCAGCCACCGGCAGTTACGCTTGTTCGGTCATCACCGCTATCACATCGCAAAATACTCAAGGCGTCAGCGCCATTTTCCCGATTCCTTTGGCGCACGTTGAGAGCCAACTCGATGCAGTATTTAGCGATCTCAATATCGTTGCGATCAAAATCGGTATGTTGGCTGATGCCGATATTATCAAAGTCGTCGCCAATAAGATTAAACAATATCAACCGAAGTTTTTGGTGGTGGATCCCGTGATGGTGGCAACCAGTGGTGACTTACTACTTGAGCAATCAGCCATTGCAACCCTAAAAAGCGAGTTGCTACCTCTTGCCGATATCATTACCCCAAACTTACCGGAAGGGGCAGCGCTGACCAACCTATCCGTACCGCAGTCACAAAGTGAAATGACCGTGATGATCGACGATCTACGTAGCCTTGGTGCGAAAGCAGTACTGCTTAAAGGCGGGCATTTAGAAAAGGATCGCAACAGCAATGATCTGCTGATCACGGCTGTTGCGGCGGAGCTTATTAGCGCTAAACGCCATCAAACCAAAAATACCCACGGCACAGGCTGTACAGTCTCTTCTGCAATCGCCTCTTACCTCGCGCAAGGTCATGAGTTAACTGCCGCGGTAAAACTCGCCAAACACTATATTTCTCAAGCGATAGCACAAGCCGATGAGTTGGAAGTGGGTCAAGGGCATGGTCCTGTTCACCACTTCTTTGCTCATACGAGCGGTCACTAACAACTACCAGCCCTGCCTAATTCAGTGCAAGAAGGAATATCGATGCTAATTGAACAAATTACCCAAGCCCTAGATGCCGTTCGTCAGCAAAAGCCGCTGGTGGTCAATATCACCAACTACGTGGTAATGAATAATACTGCCAATGCGTTATTGGCCATTGGCGCCTCACCAATCATGGCGCACTCAAAACAAGAAATGGCTGAAATGCTTTCGTTTGCCGGAGCGCTGGTAATCAATATCGGCACCTTAGACAGTGTTTGGACGCCAAGAATGGCATTTGCGGTTGAACAAGCCAACCGCAATAACAAACCGGTGGTGCTCGACCCTGTGGGTTGCGGCGCAAGCAACCTCAGAACCGCAACCTCACGCCAGTTAGCCCGCCTCGCCAACAGACTGATCATTCGCGGCAATGCATCAGAAATCATCGCCCTCGCAGGCGAGCAAGCACAAAGCAAAGGGGTTGATGCACTCGACAGCAGTGATGCCGCCCTTGGCGCAGCAAAATGTCTGGTTAAAGAGTATGGCGCCAATGTGGTGATTTCCGGAGAGACCGATTACATCGTCACAGAAAACCGCATTGTAACACTCTCTAACGGGCACGCCATGATGCCGTATGTCACTGGGATGGGTTGCACCCTAACGGCGCTTACAGGCGCGTTTGCAGCGATTGGTGATGATACTGGATTAGCTGCCACTGCAGTACTGGGTGTCGCTGGTGAAATTGCCGCTGAGCAAGCTCGTGGTCCTGGCAGTCTACAACTCACACTGCTTGATACTCTCTACCAACTTAAACCCGCTGATTTAGTCGAGCGACTCAAGCTGCAAATGAGCAAAAACGCTTAGTCCATTTTACTCAGTTGCTCCTGCTGCATCAGTAGGAGCGCAATTAGGATGTGTTATGAACCCCTACCGTTTATATCTGGTTACTGACGAAAAACAGGATCTAGCAACGCTATTGCATGTTATCGAGCAAGCTGTCGCTGGTGGCATCACCATGGTGCAAGTGCGTGAAAAACATGGCGATGTCCGCGCATTTATTGAGCGAGCTATGGCAGTAAAGCAAATACTGCAAGGGACTGGAGTGCCACTGATTATCAATGATCGCGTCGATGTCGCCTTAGCGGTTGATGCCGACGGCGTTCATTTAGGGCAAAGTGATCTTCCAGCGAGGATCGCGCGCAAGTTAATTGGTGACGATAAAATCTTAGGCTTGTCGATCGAAAATGAGGCTCAACTAAAAGTCGCCGATCAATTACCAATTGATTACATCGGCTTAAGTGCGATCTTTGCCACTGCAACCAAGACCAATACGCAAAAACATTGGGGCATTGAAGGGTTAAAACTCGCGCTAAATCAAACCAATTTGCCAGTTGTCGCAATTGGTGGCATCAACCTATCTAACATCCGCCAACTAAGCGCAACAGGCGTCGATGGACTCGCCTTAGTTTCTGCGATCAGTCACGCCAATGATCCCAAGCAAGCTACAGCGGATATCTTGACTCTAATGCAAGGTTAAACAACAAAATTTAGGCAAAAAAAAGCGAGTTCATAAGAACTCGCGAACAATTCAGAATGAATGTAACAATATGAGCCAATCTAAAGGATAGGAAGTATCCTTAAATTTCATCAGAAAGGACAAAAGGTTGTCTATTCGTGATTAATCATATCGTTTGACGCCGTGATATTGTCAGTGCTTTGTCAGCGCAATGTAGTAAAACGGTTTATTTAATGCGCTGCTCAAATGATCAGATCGCGACTTCGTCTAATGCTCTAAACACCGAGTCATCAAGATGCCCATCCATCACTTGCTTACATACTTTGCGTCTTACCGCTAAACCAGCGATCAAGCGCTCAATCGATAAATGCTTGTTATCGCTTTGCGCATTATACAGCTCAACCATTTTACTCAACGTCTCATATGGGATCGGATCTTCACCCACGCGTAACCAATCAAGCTTGTCAACGAGCTCTAGACACTCTTCTCGGATTGATCCTTGGGAATGCCCTGTCATTGCCGCTAAAGCCGTTATACTGCGTTCTAGCGCCTCCTCAGAGGTATATTTCGATAGGGTTATGGTAATTTCGTCAGCATTTATCTCAACTAAGTGCTTACGTTGTTTAACTCGACGACCTAAATTCCCCTTTGGCGAACGTTCTTTACGCTGAATTGGTTCAAACTCACCATCGATAATTTGTGACAGCTCATCCAATTGCTGACGTGTGACCATCTCATTGCGTAATGGGTTTGGCAACGTCGGCGCCATATTGCGTTTGCCGGCATTGGTGGTTCGCGCACGTGAGTAACGCAGTACCTCTTCCACATCGCATTTGATATCGACTTGGTAATCGCTGATCTTACCTTTCTCTAAAATCGCCGAGATAGTTAAGTGATAGCCCCACAAATTGACGACAAAAAGATCGTCCGATCCTTTACCATCAGAAAGGCGTTTCAACTCTCGGATCAAATCCATCGAGAAACGGCGCCATTCGATATTGCGTGCCAACTTTTGGTTCAGTTCACTCAACAGCATCACATCGGTATGTCGGCGTGACATACGGCTACGGAAATAACTGTAAAGCTGGAAGACCAAGGTATGCTGCTTCAAGATTTCTGGTGGGAACAAGAAGAAATAATCTCGAGTCAACAGCTCTTCATAAAACGAAGGCTCCCAAACCAGGATGTATAAGTTTGGTTTAATACGAATTTCACCATCTGCGCCTTCGGTTGGCGCTTCTTCAGATGCCGTAATGGTTCTAGCTAGGAAACGGAAACGGTCACTCTTGAAGCCTTCTGGCATGTTCTCACTCAGCCAACGACCAGTAAGCTCGTGTAGCTGAAAATCGGTAAACTCGATGCGGTCGATACTGTCACGAATTGAATCGCGTGCCGGTCCACTGTCTTTTTTGCCACGCAATGATAAAATGTCTGTGATGTAGAGCGGCGTTTTATTCGGCGTCTGTTTGGCATCGAGCTGATATTGGTGCTGGTGATGATCGTGGTATTGCACCGTCAGCGTGAACAAAGCAAACAGGGTCATCAAATCATCGACTGTCATGATGTTTTTTGATGATCGTGTTTCGATCACCGCGCGCGTACCCGAGATCGAAACCATCGATTTTTGGTAATTTTTGCGTGTTCTTGGTGGCGCTAAGGCTTGATCGATAATACCCGCCCAATTGGTTGGAGAAACCACGAACTGGTCCGCTTCATCTTTCATTGCTGGCGGAGTGTTCAAACCGTATTCGTTTAACAGGCGTTTATTGACTTGAGTTTGCGCTAGGGCTTTCGAGCGTTTTTTCTTTTCCGTTTGCTTGACGCTTTCAGTGACCAAGCTGGTGGCACCTAATGCTGAAATCAGTTTGTTTGGATTAACAAACTTATGCAGCATGGTTTTACCTGCTAAGCCTTCTTCAAACTTAACTGGAATTTGATCGAATAAACCAACACTTACGGCAGCGCGCAGGCGTTGCTGAATTGCGGCACGCGTGATCTGTCCATCTGTCGCTTCGATCAACTCTGTCGTTGAAACTAAACCGTCTTTGCTACGGAAGCCGCGTAAAGAGATCAAATTGAGAAGTTCGACGATGCTTTTGGTAACACCTTTAAAGTGTTGGTACTGCTCGATCCAGTCTACGGCTGTTTCTGACACTTCAAAAAGATGTCCATCCTTATGACTGCGAGGGGCTTTGATCAGTATTTTTTCTTCTGAGCTCATTTCTGGATCCGTGTCACATAAGCCGTAATATCGTTATAGTTCCAGAAGAATAAAGAAAAAAAGATCATAAATAAAGAAAAAACTTATTGCTCTTCTAAACTGATCTTTCTGATTATATTGATCTTAATTGATTATATGATCTATTGATCTGAATGGTTTTTTGCTTTCAAGTGATTGAATATTAAGAAGTAAAAAATAGCCCATCTGAAAGCATGATCATGATAAGAACGAAAACATGATCATAGTTGAGCAGAAAGCATGATCAAAAAGATAAGAAACGATGATCATGAGTTTTATGAATCAATGATCAACGATGTCTACGAAGCATGATCATCATGCTTGCACACCTTATCCACAGGGCTATCTGTACCATCTGGTTATTTCACTCGGGATGTCGCTTCATTCGCGGTCAGTTTTTCGCAACGATGATCAAGGAGAGCGCCTATTTTAAGTGGTTTTGATTCATTATTCATCGATTTTCTAATTGAAAATCATATTTAGCTCGGAAAAAGTATGTTTTCGGCAATAGAAACAAAATCATGAAAGCATGATCAAGGCTTTTGTCGATTATGCTTCCCACTTACTTGGTTTGCTCGATTCGCCCTAGTTCTTAGCTGTATTTAGCTCAAAGCTAGTATTCATCTGCATTTGACCGTAATTAAGACTAGATTTTACATGCTTCCGGAACAATAAACACCTTGATCATTGATCCTAATCTTGATCTATATGTATTGACCACCAGAAATGGTTGTTTCATTGGTAAGTTGCCTTGATCATCTTTCCAAAAATGGGTTGTACACACGAAAGCATGATCATCATAGCCACCTTGATCATGCTTTCGTAATGACGTCTACTTGCATTGCAAACCAACAGCGATCAAGTCGCTAATTTCATGATGATTTTCCACGTTGGCCATTTTTGCATGAAATTACTCAAGTCCATTTGACACCGACCGTAATTTGTCGAGAGTTTATAATCGTTCCGAGATTTCTGCACAAAACTCACTCAATATCGATTTTTTACATTGTAAATAAGTGACACGGTAACACTTTTGTAATTCAATATTTTCAGCGTAAAGCTTAACGGATTTATTGGGTAAAAAATGACTAATTAGTTTAAAAAATCATTAAAAGGCTAAAAATATCTCAATTTAATGTGATACTTATCGATAGTAGTATGTTCACCTTTTTATTGTAAAAAGCATTAAGTGCTGTACAATGTTGGCAGGTTACTAATAATGGAATTTGGCGATGAAAAGAGAACAAACAATTGAGAATCTCATTCAGCTAGCAGAACAAACAGCACAGGTTCAAGCGGACCGTATCGAGATTGTGTTGGAAGAACGAAGTGACGAACACTTTCCTCCAATGTCAAAAGCACTCATGGAAACTCGTTCAGGTTTGACTCGTCGTAAATTGGATGAAGCGATTAGCAAGCTCGAAGCGGATGGTCATCAGTTTACTAAGAACAATGCCAACCATTACTCAATTTCATTGCAAGAAGCACATATGCTGATGGACGCGGCAGGCGTACCAAAGTTTTTTGAACGTAAGAAAAACTCAGCTAATAAACCGTGGATCATCAACGTACAGAACCAAAAGGGTGGTACGGGCAAATCAATGTCTGCGGTGCATTTAGCGGCTTGCTTAGCGTTGAACCTGGACAAGCGCTACCGTATCTGTCTTATTGACTTGGATCCACAAGGTTCTCTGCGTCTATTTTTAAACCCACAAATCAGCCTAACTGATCACGACAACATTTACTCTGCTGTCGATGTTATGTTGGAAAACGTGCCTGACGGCGTGGAGATCACCAATGAGTTTTTACACAAAAATGTGTTGCTACCAACTCAGTATCCTAATCTAAAGACGGTTTCCGCTTTCCCTGAAGACGCGATGTTTAATGCTGAAGCTTGGCAAAACCTATCGCAAAACCAATCGCTCGATATTGTTAAGCTTCTTAAAGAAAAGCTTATCGACAAAATCGCCGATGATTTTGACATTATAATGATTGATACAGGTCCTCACGTTGACCCTCTTGTATGGAACGCAATGTACGCTTCAAACGCGTTGTTGATCCCATGTGCAGCAAAACGTCTAGACTGGGCTTCAACAGTTAACTTCTTCCAGCACCTTCCTACGGTTTACGAAATGTTCCCGGATGATTGGAAAGGTCTCGAGTTTGTGCGTTTAATGCCGACTATGTTTGAAGATGACAACAAGAAACAAGTCTCGGTATTAACCGAGATGAACTATCTGCTGGGTGATCAAGTGATGATGGCGACGATTCCACGTAGCCGTGCTTTTGAGACTTGTGCAGACACTTACAGTACTGTTTTTGATTTAACAACCAGTGACTTTGAAGGGGGTAAAAAGACCCTAGCTACCGCTCAAGACGCCGTGCAAAAGAGCGCGTTGGAATTAGAGCGTGTGCTGCATAGTCATTGGAATTCACTAAACCAAGGGTAATTAACTCATGGCAATTAAAACTTCAGATTTAAACGCTAGATTATTTGGCAAGACCAACAAACGCGTTGCGACTACCGTACAGGAAGCACAGCAAGCAGCGAAAGAGCAGGCTCACGTGATTGAGCTGTCAGTTGCTGGCGAAGAGATGGTTGAATTTAAACTGACTCGTATTGAAGCGGATCAAGTTGAGAGCCAAACCGTCGTTTTTGCTGATAACGCTCGTGAGCAATCATTTTTAAACGAACATGCATTATCTGATGTTTTGATTACGCTACGCGAGCGTGGTCAACAATATCCAGCTGTTGGTCGTATGCGTGCTGATGGCAAGATTGAAGTACTCGATGGTAGCCGTCGTCGCATGTCATGTATTTTGGCGGGTAAGCCTTTTTTGGTTTATGTCGCGCAAAATATCAATGCTGAGCATGCTAAGTTTCTATCCGATGTTGCGAACGCGCACAAACCACTTTCTCTTTATGAGAAAGGTAAAGAGATGCAAACAAAGCTAGCAAGCGGAGAAGCAGAAGACCAAAAAGCACTGGCGAAAATGTTCCAATGCAGTGAAGCATTAGTCAGCGGTGCACTTAAAGCGGCAGATTTACCTCTTGAGCTTTTACAAGCGTACCCAAATGTTGCTGATTTAGGTCGTCCGACGATCGTTAAGCTGCACAAGCAGTTTTCTCAATTAAGCCATGCAGACAAAGGTATGTTGCTGAAGAAATGTCGTGATGACCAAGGTTTTGCGTGGCAGCGCAGCAACGCTCAGGGTGTCGCTCGTATTACTAAAGACGTTTCTGAGATGATTGAGTCTTGGGTTGAAGAACTCTCGCCAAGCAAACGAGCGGTAAGTAGTAAAGTCGATTTGATTAAAGGTCGCGTAAGCTACAGCCGTAAGGGGGCTAATTTGGCGCTAAATCTGAAAAAGATTGATGAGAAAACCATGCAGGACATTCTCTCTTTCTTAGAAGAAAAGTTGAATTAAACCCTGATTGATTGTGATTAAGAGCCGCTGACTAAAGCGGCTTTTTTGTATCTGTCGTTTGGTATTGCTGCTCAATAGAAATCTCATTTCTGTCTTTCCATTTAAACCTTCCATAATCAGCGTGCAGCTCTGCATCTAAAGCGCGGTTGGGTATATACTAGCGATAACTCATCTCTGGTTATTAAAAGTTATGTTATCCGAGCAATCATTTTTTGCACAACTCCTGAAAGTTGCACAAGTAAGCCATCACCGTTTTGGGATCGTACTTCGTGGTGAAGAGAATTGGCAGCAACAGTTGTGCTTTGCCGCTTCACAGATGGTTGAAGGCGATTGCTTTCAATTAGGCGGCGAAGCAAAAACTTATTCGCAGCAATGGCGCTCGATGAGTAAAGGTCAACAATTGCTGGGACATGAATGTCATTTGTTAGTCTGTGACTTGAGAGCAGAGTTTGATGCCAACAGCATCACTTCGATTTTGGGTACCTTGTGTGGGGGAGGGCTTGCTATCTTTCTTCATTCCGGGCAACCGGAGGGAAATGCCGCTCAGCAGTGGTTAGACCGCGCGCTTCAGCAACTACTCGTTATTGAGCAAGGAAAGCCACTACCTTCATTACCATCTATGCCAAGTTGTGATGTTACAGAGAGTGCGAGTTTTGCTGCTCAAGAGCAGGCGATTGGATTGATTAAGAAGGTAGTCACAGGTCATCGTCGCCGTCCACTCGTGTTGACGGCAGATCGTGGGCGCGGAAAAACCAGTGCGCTTGGTATTGCCTCAGCACAACTGATGTTAGAGCGAAATATACATGTGGTGGTGACCTCACCAAACATTGGTAACGTAACGCCATTATTTGACCACGCTGCACGCCTACTTAAAGGTGCAGAGAGAAGCAAGTTAAAGCTCAACTGGCAAAACTCTTCTATTCAGTTTATCGCACCGGATGAAGTGGTAAGAGGGGAGTTTGAGTGCGATTTACTTTTGGTTGATGAGGCGGCTGCGATTCCTTTACCTATGCTGCAATCCATGGTGGCTAAGTTTCATCGCACCGTATTCTCTTCCACGATTCATGGTTATGAAGGTTGTGGTCGCGGTTTTAGCCTTAAGTTTCAAGCTTGGCTGGAACAACATCGCCCTGGCTGTCGTTTTTTCCATATGCAGACACCAATTCGCTGGGCTGATGAAGACCCGTTGGAAAAATGGCAATATCAGACTTTCTTATTGAATACTGATTTACCGGCATCGCAGTTTAGCTCTGACGCCAAATTGGAGTTAGTCCAACTCGATAAACTGACACTCTTGAATAATCCTAATCAATTGCAGCAGTGTTTCGCGCTACTGGTGAATGCTCATTATCAAACTACGCCCAATGATTTGATGTTACTGCTGTCTGATCCGGCAATAAAATTATTTGCCGTGTTTGAGTCCGATGTATGTGTCGCATGTATTATCGCAGTGGAAGAAGGCGGATTAGAGCAAGAGCTTGTTCACAATATCATTGCAGGTAAGCGACGTCCTAAAGGTCAATTAGTTGCTTCATCTCTGGTCACTCAGTTGGCGAGTTCTGAGCCTGGCATTGCTAGTAGTTTAAGAGTGATGCGAATCGCCGTTCATCCAGAGTGGCAACGAAACCAAGTTGGGCAGCTTATTTTGTCGCAGTTAGAGCAAGCAACTCAGTACCAGTTTCTCTCAACGAGTTTTGGTGTGACCTACGAGCTATTGTCCTTTTGGCTACGCTGTGGGTATCGAGTAGTGAAACTTGGTAGCCAACGAGACCAAGCTAGTGGATGTTACTCTATCATCATGGTGAAAGGAGCACAGACTTGGATTGATGAAGCTGCTGAGTTGTTCTCAGCTCAGTTTCAATTTCAAGTGACCGATCTGTATCGAGATATTGATATTGATTTGATATGTGGTCTTGCTCAAGAAGGTAATTCGTCTGTGTCGTTCGCTCCTACTTTAGAACAGCGAATTTTAAATAACTACGCCTGTGGTGGCAGCAGCTATGAAAATGTCGTGGCTGTTATCGCCGCAAGAATATGGCGGGATAGTATGTCTAGCGAAAGAGCATTATCCATACGTAAATGTGTTCAGCAATGGAGTTGGTGTGAATGTGCCAAAGAGTTTGGCTTAGCAGGGCGTAAGCAAGTGGAACAACAATTGAGAAGTGAGCTCACGACGCTTCTTAATAGATAAACCCATTTACAGTGTAAAGTGAATACCGTTTTACACTGTAAATCCTCTAACTGATAGTATTGTTAGTTGTTGTGGTGCAATATTTCCTTTCGCTGTTTGTAGTTCTACATTTCTGATATCCAAGTACATCTTCCCATCTAACTCCCTTCAAGGTTGATTTTATAAAATAAACCTTGTTGCTTAATGTGCATTTCTTCCTACACTCAAACAATAAGCAACTAGTTTTATTTGATTGGTAGAGTGTGACGCCTAAAATTAACCACAACTCAAGATTTGCGTTGATTGACATATCGGGTTTCGGATATTTCGACACTCTACTCAAGCCGCTTACTATTCGCCTAGATTGGCAGCCGAGAGGGGGGACTCATGTCTGTAACATCAGAAATTGACAACGAGTCAAAGCAAGTCACTATTTTTGTTCAAGGTGCCTTTGGCTTCAACTTAATACACGATTTTAAGCGCTGCTACGCAGACAAGCGTGACTACGCATACACGATTGATTTACGTAAAGTCGACTACATAGATAGTGCGGGTCTCGGCATATTAATCAATATGCAAAATTACCTCGCCCAGCACGATGGTTCGATACGTCTCACCAATACATTACCGCAGGTACGTAAAATTCTGGCGATATCTCGATTCGATAAAAAGTTTCGGATTGAGTGAGGTGACAAGATGCGAATCATGATAATTGATGATCAAGCGACAAATCGAGAGCTGTGTCGTTTGATGCTCAGCCATGTGACGTCTCGAATTGACACCTATGCCAGTGGCGCTGGCGTGGTTGAAGAGATGCAAAAAATGGCAGCCTTACCCGATATTGTTTTGCTCGATGTGATGATGCCGGAGCAAAATGGTTTTGTCACCGCCCAGCAAATTCGGTCTGCATTCCCCGAGCAGCACATTGCGATAATCTTTCTAACCGTCCTAGATGATCACGATTCCTTTGAACGGTGTTTATCATTAGGCGATGACTTCGTACTTAAACCTGTTGAAAGTAGCGTGCTCTTGGCAAAGGTACAAGCTCACTATCGAATCGTAACTATGCACAATGAAGTGATGGCACAACGTGATGAATTGAGCTTGTTTCACGAACAGGTGCGCTATGACTACGCAATTGCCGAATCTATATTCTCTAACCTTAAAGATGAGATGAGCGCGCAAGTTAAGCATGTCTACGGCATTGATTACATCTCAACGCCTTCAACGATATTCAATGGTGATCTGATTGTCGTTGCTAATCGCCCCCATGGTGGCGTGTATGTGATGATCGCCGACGCGACCGGACATGGTTTGCCAGCCGCTATATCTGCTATACCGGCAACACGGGCGTTTTTTTCCATGGCAGTAAAAGGACTGGCGCTGGGAGAGATTGTTGCCGAGATCAATGACGTTTTAACCCGATTTCTTCCTGCAGGTATGATGCTCGCTGCGAGTGTGTTCGAAATACGTGCCAGTGGTTTTGAAGTTTCTTGGTGGGGAGGGGGATTGCCCGATGCTTATATTCTTGATCAAGATGGTCAAATCGTTCGCCGTCTTGAGTCAAAACATATGCCTTTGGGGGTGCAATCTGCAGCAGAGTTTGAAGCTAATTTGGTTCACCTCAAGTTAGAGCCTCATCAGAGAATTGTAGCTTACACGGATGGGGTTATTGAAGCGGTCAACGCGCAGGGAGAACTGTTTGGTCAAGAGCGCTTGGAGAAAGTTCTACGCTCCGGACGATCAGCCATTCCAACCTTATACCAATCAGTGCGAGAGTTTGCACAGAAGAATGTCGACGATGATTTGTCGATTCTTTCCATGGAGTTTCCGATCTCTAGCGACAAAAGCACAATTGAGGTGGAGCGGGGGGACTTTATCAGTCATTTACCGATTCAATCACAATTGAAGTTCCCGGCAAACGTCATTCGCCAGACCAGTTTAATGAATGATATTCGTCGCTTTATATCCGGTGTAATTTTTGGCGGACCGCATCTTGATTTAGTTTGCTCGGTGTTATCGGAACTGGTTACCAATGCGGTTGATCATGGATTGCTAGAAATGGATAGCGCGATAAAAGAGCAGCCTGAGGGCTTCTTTTTGTTTTATCAGCAGCGCGAAGAGAAGTTGGCTTTACTCACTGATGACGCATGGTTGAAATTGAATATTGACTACCAGCCAGAACAACACAGCTTGTTAATGGTACTTGAGCACAATGGTGTCGGTTTTGACTATCAGCAATATCCTAAGCCACAATCGCAGCTCCTACCTTACGGAAGAGGGATTGTTTTGGCGAGCGAGTTATGTGAGTCTCTCGAGT
The DNA here is from genome assembly GCF_003350325.1 of Vibrio rhodolitus. Classification (GTDB taxonomy): domain Bacteria; phylum Pseudomonadota; class Gammaproteobacteria; order Enterobacterales; family Vibrionaceae; genus Vibrio; species Vibrio rhodolitus. The sequence continues at coordinate 109,565 of NZ_QLYZ01000003.1, forward strand.
ACAGTAAAGATGGAAAACAGGTTGCAGCGCTGTACCGTTTTGACGCGCCTCATCGTTTCCCCGCCTCACGTTAAATTATTTACAATGTAAATCACCTCGTGAGATGACGAGGTGATGTTCCCCCTTCGTTCTAATTTCTAACTCTATGGCACTTTCATACAAGGCAATTTGCGGTTATCGCCGCGGGAATGTCGATCTCACTCTCGGTGTTCGTTATCAACATTGAACCTTGATTCTCTCGCTGCCATAGTGAGCGCACGTTCATTTGTTTGTATAGACACAATGTTTGAGATTCAAACTCAACGCTTAACTATTCGCGATATGCTTGTTAGCGATGCAGAGCTATTTGTCGGACTTTTACAAGATAAAGAATATCAGCGTTTTTATAGTGAAGCTGATTGCCGACCAGAACACTACCGCCATCTTGCACAGCTGTTTATTGCTCAGTCACAAGAGAGTCCAAGGAAAGCCTATCAATTAGCAATAACATGCAAAACGTCTGGTGAATTTATCGGTATCGTTTGTTTACGGCTCGAGTTAGAGCATCAGGCATCGTTAGGGTTCGGGTTGAAAACCTGCTATCAAGGCAAAGCAATAATGCGCGAGGCGGTACGAGCGATCCTAGAGTTCGCTTTCACAACCTTAGGCGTTCATCGAGTCTATGCTGAAACCATCAGCAAAAACTTGCCAGCAGTAAAACTGTGCCTCGCTTTAGGTATGCGTCAAGAAGCTTGTTTTGTTCATCATCGTTATTTCAAACAACAGTGGTGGGATACCGTTGTTTTGGCGATGCGTGAGGACGAGTGGAAAAAGCGATCACTGAGGTAAAAGCTGAGAGGTAACCTCGCTGTGAAATTTACAATGTAAACTCAATAACAAGGAGGTTGAGTGGAGTTACTATTTTTTATTCCCGCCTGTTTTGCACTGAATATGACGCCGGGTCCAAATAATTTGATGGCGTTGAATAACGGCCGCTGCTTTGGTTTTAGAGCGGCACTTATTGCCGGTATGGGACGCATTATTGCTTTCGCTGGTATGATTACACTAACTGCCTCTGGGCTTGCCATCATCTTGTATGCGTCTGAAACACTCTTTCTCGTCATCAAAGTAATTGGAGCGCTCTACCTATTTTGGATTGCGGTTGGTCTTTGGCGCTCAAAAGCTTCGCTGGTTTCGACAGAGATAACACCAGCAAGTCAGTGGCAACTGTTGCGGCAAGAGTTTTTTCTGGCGGCAGGGAATCCCAAAGCCATCTTAATCTTTACAGCCTTTCTTCCACAATTTGTTGATCCGCTAAAAAGTATTAGTCAGCAGTTCGTCATTTTGGGTGCAACATTTCTTGTTTTGGAAATCATCACAATTAGCATTTATGCCTTGGCTGGTTTGTATCTTCGTCATTGGTTTGCTAAGCCGCAAATGAGCAAACTATTTAATCGAAGTTGTGCAGCGCTGCTTGCGCTATCAAGTGCCAACTTGGTCATGAGTCAGAGATAAAGCGAACCAGTAAGGATGGATAGTGAATGTTTGCAGTGATATTTAAAGCTAAGGTGGGCGAGCAAGACGAGCATTATGGTGAGATGGTTAACGTGATGCGTGATTTGGCGTTTGCTCACTACCATTGCCAAGACTTTATTGCCGTCACAGAAGAGGAGCAAGAAATTGCGATTTCTTATTGGAACAGTGAAGAAGATATTCGCAATTGGCATCAAGATAGCCAGCACAAGATTGCGCAGCAATTTGGCCAAGAGAGATGGTATCAATCCTACACGGTGGAAGTCGTCGAAGTTAGACGGCGATATAGTTTTGGTGAGAATTGAGAATTAGGGGCATTATTGCCCCTTAATCATAACTGGCGCTTAAGCATCTTGTGCTTTGAGTTTTTGTTTAATTGTGGTTTTTAGGTTATGCATAAAGTTTTTAAAGTGCGGCATTAACTCAGCAAACAAAGGATGTTTACGATGAGCCATCATTGTTGGTCCAAGTAGGCGTAGTGCAACGGCGACTTTGGTCGCGGTATTAGTTTCTAGATCGGTGCCTTGTTTGAGTTTATCTATGGTATTAAACAGGTCTTCTCGATCGTAGTGTTCAAATTCAGTGCGTTGAATAGATTCGTCATTGGTCGAAATTTCTTCGATAGTGACGCGGTAACGTTTTTCTCGGCGAATTTTCTCAATCATCTTATGCTCTCATTTTTAAAACTGGTTTCGGGCGATATTTCTACAACTTGGTTGTTCGCAGTGACTGGAAAGATTGCAATAACCGTTAATTAAGTTGATAATGTCAACTATAGTGTTTTGGTTGATAAAGTCAACTATATTTTGAGGGTATAAAATGGCTGATGAAAAATCGTTAGAAACTCTGTTTCACTTAGTGCACAGTTTGAAGCGGAATTTACATGAGCAGATAGAGCAGTTGGATTTGGATATCGCGCCGATGCATGTCAGGGTTTTGAAGATAGTCACCCATCAACCGAACTGCACGGCTGTCGATATAGCCGGCTTTTTGTCTCGTGATAAAGCGCAGGTCACGCGATTGCTTAACACCTTAATTGAAAAGCAGTTGATTGAAAAACGCCCGAATCCGCAAGATAAGCGCAGCCAGTGCTTAAAAATAACCGAGAGTGGTCAAGCGATAGTGAGCCAGATAGCCAGTGTGGATACTAAGCTGCATGATAAAATGACCGCAGACTTGAGCGCTAAGCAGCTTGAACTGTTTGAGCAAATCGCCGGGCAAATGGTACGAAACCTCAACGATTGATGGGCGACAAATTCTCTAGCAGCGGCTATGCAGGCTTAATATGCCCGCATAGCGCTCCCAAACGCCTTCTAGAGCGTTTAAACATCCTTTCTATATATGGAGTCGCAAATAAGATTTAACGGTCCCTCAATCATTTCTAGCGTGATTTTGACCTGAGTTTGATTGCACTTCATCGCCAACGCGACACCATGTAGATAATCCACCAGCAAATGCAGCGCGTTTTGTTGATGTTCTTCCGGCAACGTTAGTTCATCGACAATGGCGTTAAAATGCTGTTCAAAGCGATTTGCAGGTCCCTCCAACTTCATCGACAGCAAGGTATCTAATAGCCCTGAGTAACGCTGTAAGAGTTCTAAATAACTCCAGGCGAGGCGATTGAGTTCTTGCTGCCAACTCGCACCTTGTTGCGGTTGGTAGATCTGATCGATCAGTGACACTGTGATCGACTCAAGCAGATCATTTTTATTGGCGTAATAGTGATAAATCGCCATGGCATCGACGTCTAATTCAGCGGCTAAGTTGCGGATACTTGGCACTTTACCTTGATCAAGCATCATGCGTTTGGCTTGAATCATGATCGAATCACGGTTTAAACGACCGGTCACGCCACTAGGTCGTCCTCTACTCTTGTTCTTGACACTCATCGGGATCAACTAATACACTTTAATTCTACAGTGTAGAAATTATAGAAAAGTTCCTTCTCTTTGCCAACTAATTTACCGGAGTATTGCTGTGTCTAATATTGTTTATATCGCCACAAGTATTGATGGGTTCATCGCTGATAAGAATAACCAGGTTGATTGGTTGCACGATACCCCGAATCCGAATCTCGACGGCTCGGATTTTGGTTTCGCTGCGTTTATGCAGCAGGTTGATGCGCTAGTAATGGGGAGAAATACCTTTGAAATGGTGGCGAGCTTCGATTGCGATTGGCCTTATACCAAACCGGTATTTGTGCTCAGCAATACACTGTCGTCGATCCCAAGTGAGTATCAAGACAAGGTGTTTTTAGTTAAAGGTGACCTAAAGCAGGTGGTGGCAGAGCTTAATCAGCAAGGATATCAACATCTTTACATCGATGGTGGTAAGACGGTGCAAAACTTCCTTGAACAAGATCTGATTGATGAGATGATCATTACCACTATTCCTGTGGTGTTGGGCGGCGGGGTGCCACTGTTTGGTGAGTTAGCCGCCCCACTTAAATTTACCCACGTTGCAACTGAACGTTTCCTAGATTGTTTGGTGCAAAATCACTTCGTGCGCCTGAGATAGTTAAAAACGCCACACAAATGCTATCTAAACAATATTCGGCAGGTTATGTGGCATCCACTGTTTAAGATGATCTAAAAACAGCGAGAGGCGATAAGGGATGTGTTTGCGCGTAGGATACATCCCATAAATTCCAACAGGCGGAAATTCAGCAATCCCTTTAATCTCGACTAATTCGCCCTTGGATAAAGGCTGGCTGACAAATATTTTTGGCAGCATGACGATGCCCATTTCATCAATCACGGCTTGGATTAAGGTATGAGTATCTGAGATGACCGCGATCCACGGCTGTCTAAAAGTAACGTTCCTACCATCAACGCTCAAGATCCAGTTGTCACCATAGCGATTTGTTCCCATATGCAAACAATCATGTTGCTCGAGATCGGCAAGATTGGTTGGTGTACCGCGTAATTGCAAATAACCAGGCGACGCATAGAGCCCCATCGTTGTCTGACCTAACTTGGTTGCGATGTAAGATGAGTCCTGTAATTCAAAGGCGAATCTAAAGGTAAGATCGATTTCGTGTTTAATAAGATCAAGTTGTTGGTTGGCAAGTACCAGATCAAAGCGAATGTTTGGATAGTCGTGACGAAACAATTTGATCGCTTGCATCAATATTGGTCCCATCGCATCGGGCGCAGATAGGCGGATCAACCCCGTCGGATTCACTTGGTGAGTGCTGCTAAGCGAATCTTCCAGTGCATCGATCTCATTCAAGATCGCTCTTGCTCCCTCATAATAGCCTCTGCCTCCAGGGGTTAACTGCATACTGCGCGTTGTACGATTGAGCAGAACAAAGCCGAGTTGATTCTCTAATGCCGCGATATGGCGACCGACAATCGCCGGTGTGAGCTTCAAAGATTTTGCCGCTTTTGCAAAACTGCCTTGATCGACAACGGTGCAAAACAGCTGCATGTTTCGGTATTTATCCATTCGATACTATTTGTATATTGTTAAGTGATATTTGTGCTAATTGTGTCCAAATAGTATAGGTATTATCTTTGCTCTCGCCAACATATAGCGACGTTAATGAGCGTCGCTACTGCCCATTTTGAAAGAGAGATCATGATGAAATTGTATGTATTTGATAGCTGTCCTTACTGCGTTCGCGTAAAAACATTGATTGGTTTAAAGAAGCTTGATGTTGAACTAATGCCGTTTGCCCTTGGTGAACTACCGCAGCAAGTCGCAGATAAACTGACTCAATTTACGGTTCCAATCCTCGAATATACCAATTCTGAAAGCGGCACAGAGCTGATGACAGAAAGCTTAGATATTCTGCAAAGGTTAGATTCACTTTCTCAGCCTTATCTAGCCAGCTATCAACTTTCTTCGCAACTGGAGCAAATTTTGGCGCAGCTTAAGCCTCTGACCGCTCAGTTATGCTATCCGCGTATGCTGCATTTAAACCTACCTGAGCTTGCTACTGAGAGCGCGGTTACCATGTTTACGCAATCACGTCAGGAAATGTTTGGCACTAGCTTAGATCAGTTGTTAGCGCAAACCTCAATGTATCTTCCAGCGCTTGAGCAGGCACTCTTTGAGATTAGCCAACAATTGGATTTGGCTAGTGCAGCTAACCAATCACGTGATTTGACGATTGATGATATCGCGTTATTCGCTGAGTTACGCAATTTGACCATGATTGGTGAGCTAACGATGTCTAGCTCAATTACTGCTTACTTGCAGACGATTTCTCGGCTTAGCGGTGTTGCGCTATACACGCCAATTTTTGCTCAATAAGAGGGTTTTATGATGGCAAATAGCAAGCTGTTACCACTGCTGATCATTTTCTCATTGGTGCCTCTGGGACCTTTGGCAATTGACGTCTATTTGCCGTCGTTTCCTCAGATGATCGAGGTGTTTTCTGTCACGGATGCCGCGATGCGTCAGACCATTTCGATCTATATTTTAGTGCTGGGTGTCAGTCAATTGCTCGCGGGACCACTTTCAGACCGATTTGGACGACGATTTTCTGCGGTGATCGGCAGCTTGATCTATGCATTAGGCAGCTTAACTGCCATCTATTCACAGACGATTGAAACGTTATATTTTGCCCGTGCTCTGCAAGGTTTGGGCGCTTCGTTCACAATGATCACCGCAATGGCGTGGGTGCGAGATAACTATCATGGCAACAAAGGGGGGAAATTACTCAGCTATATCGGTGGCGTGACCAGTGCTATTCCGACGATCGCGCCTCTGGTTGGAAGTGGCTTGGCGACAGCGCTAGGTTGGCAAGGCGGTTTTTATATGATGACCGCGATTGGCGCGCTACTCGCTTTATCGGTGTGGGTGAGTTTGGAAAAGCCGAGTAAGCCAGTATCAAACCTAGCTCAGAATAACAAAATACTGACCTGTGATGTGAAAGCAATCTTCCGCAATAAAGCGTTTGTTCGCTATTCTGTGGCGAACATGCTTAGCTTTGCCGGATTATTAACTTATGTCGCTGTGGCACCAAGTGTTGCAATGGTCGAAGCTGGCTTAAGCCAAGTGATGTTTTCTGTTCTGTTTGGGGCGATTGGCGGCGCACAAATCTTGTTTAGCTTGCTCGCACCAAAATTAATCCAGCGAGTGGGGCGCAAGCACACGGTGTTAGTTGGTTCGAGTTTAACCGCGCTGGCAGGTATCGGGCTAATCTTGTTTTCATCAGCTAATATTTATGGTTTTTTTGCTGTTGCTGCGATGGCCAGTGGTGGTTTCAGTTTGATGTCAGGGGCGGCAATTTCATTGGCTCTAGAACCTTTTGAGAACTGTGCAGGATTGGCAGCATCGCTGGATGGCTTCCTGCGTATGGTTGGAGGTGCGGTGATTGTGGCACTCTTAGGGTGGGTGACTTCTGACAGTACATTGAGCTTAGCGATAGTTTATCTATTGTCAGTTCTGCCGATATTGATGATTGTTTTGCATGGCAAATATCAGCGCCAACCATTAAAAAGTTGAGATTAACCTGATTCTTTGAGTGAGTTTACACTGTAAAAAGGAAAAAGCGGTGAGTTGAAATCACCGCTGTTTCTATACTCTCAAGATCTCTCACATCTCTAATCATCTATTCTCACATCTGTAGTTTTAAATTTTCAGATCTATAACTCTCAATTCTCATATCTCATTTCTCTCTTGATAAATTGCCGGTTTTATATCGAGTAAAGGTGTGCCGTTTAAGCAATCTAACCCTCTAACGATCAGATAGTCTTCACCAATCTCCGCAATCGGAAGAATGGCCGCACCTATAGGATTAGGACGGTGTGGTGAGCGGAGTGCAAACGTGCCTAACTGTTGTCCTTGTCTACTTTGTAGCATGAGATCGCGCTTTGCCTGCTCAAGCCAGTAAAGAATAAGAATGGGCTGCCCTTTCGCGAGACCGGTTAGAGCACTTTTGTATTGATGATCTAGCTGAATGCGGCAAGGGCTTTGATGTTGATGGATGTTATGTGGACATGCATCAAGGGTTGCAAAAGGAGTTTGGATGGAGCCGATGTAGTTTAAAACATTATTCATGGCGTTATTCCTCACGCATTGAAATTAAGCTATAGAAAAACAGAGTGATTAAGATGATGGCTCCGCCAATTAAGCTTGCGTTGGCTGGTATTTCAGCAAAGAAAATGAGTGCCCAAATTGGAGCGAGAACCGTTTCTAGCATTAATGTCATTGAGACTTCAGCAGAGGTAATGTAGCGCGTGGCAACCATTGAAAATACGCGTCCTAGCGGTGCTGTAAGCAATCCCATTGCAGCCATGATCAGCCAAGTCTTTAAGCTATATTCGCTGGGAGCGGCAAAGAAAAACATGACGATTGCCAGTAGCAATCCACCTAAGCCAACAGCAGCTAAGCGACTAGCGTGATGAAATTTGCGTAGTAAGGTAAACATTAGCGAAAGACAGATCACGGAGAACAGGGCAAGTAGATCACCAAGCCAGTAGCCGGAACCAAATGATCCTGAAACCACCACACTAATACCGGTCATCACTGCGATGATCGCCACTATGGTTGAGTGGTTGATCTTTTCTTTCAACATTAGCCAACTGAACATCGCGGCGACGGCTGGCGTGGCACTTAAGATGATAAATGTGTTCGCGACCGAGGTATTTTTGAGACTAAATACTAAGCCGGAAGCGCTCCCCACTATAAGTATCCCCGCAATCAGCAATGGCCAACCGCTCTGTTTGACGGCTTGTCTGATTCCGCGTTTATCATTGATTTTAAGCAAGATCGGCATTGAGATAGCACTGAATAAGCCAAATAAAAAAGCGGTATCGAAGCCACTGACGTTGGCGTAGCGAATAAATATCGGATCTAAGCTCATTAGCATTGCGCCACCAATCGCGAGCAAAAAACCATGACGGCGGGTTGGGTTTGGCTGGGTCATGTCACTGGTTAAGTTCATGAGAATTACTCTTATTAACAAATCATACTGTCGAGTATGATTTTGTATCTTGCTTGAGTCAAGAGAAATCATACCGTATAGTATGATTGTTATTTGGCAGTAAACTGAGCAAGTTGAGTTGATGAGTAAGATTGAACAGAATAGACAAAGAAAAAAGCAGGCGATATTAAGCGCAGCGAGAGAGAGCTTTCTTTTGGAAGGTTATGTCGCGACTAGCGTGGATGGAATTGCGAGTCGAGCACAGATCACGAAGCAGACGTTGTATCGCTACTTTGCTTCCAAACAAGAGTTGTTTGAGGCGACACTGCATGATATTGCGAGCCAGCACGACCAGTCATATGTAGAAGCATTGCAACAAAATGACGTTCGTATGGCGCTGGTTGGTTTCGCTGAAGGTTTTGTTCAATTTCACCTTTCAACCGAGCATCTGGCAACCTATCGATTACTAGTAAACGAAAGTGTCCAAGCGCCCGAAATGGTGCAAAGCTTCTTTGAAGTGGGGCCAGACTCGACAGATCAAGTATTAGCGGATTTTATGCAGCAGCATTTCCCGCAGCACGTTGATAAAACGGAACTTTGGCTAGCAATGTTACTCGCGCCGAGAAATGGTGCTTTGCTTGGGATGCAAAACTTAAATGAGCAACAGATTAAGCAACATGCCAAACAAGCGACGGACTTTTTCTTAGCGGCTTTGTCAGCTTAAACGATGATGGTCTTTAGTTGGAACTGATTCAAAGAGTTCTGCGCTCTCAATCCTAGGTTTTGAGAGCGCAGGGTCTGAGTCTTATTACGGTTAATTAAACCGTCACCACCGATTTTTGTTTACTGTGTTGACTGTGCTCAAGCGCATCGAGCATTGAGTCGAAATGGAATTGTTGCGGGGATTCTACCAAGATAGAGCCAGAGGCAACTTGTGCTAATAGTGTTTCGCCATCACTCATGAGTTGCGCCCAATCTTGCTCGTCACCAAAGTTATGCAGCGCGCCAAGGGCGATTTCATGATAAGAAATATTGGTGGTGAAAGGCGCATCAACGGGCTGTTCGACTCGGCCTTGAATACAGACTAGATGACCATTTGCTCTGAGTTGCGAAACTAAACAAGCAGCACTTTCTGGGCTGACCGCATCATACGCGGCAAAGTACTTATTCTCTACATCCTCAAGTTGGCGATAGACAGTGTTTATCCCAAGTTTTTGAGCAAGATCGGGTGTACAGCTTTTAGAGATCACATCGACAACAAAGCCTCTTTGTACCAGCATTTGCGCTAATAGCTTCGTTACCGCGCCGAGCCCGGAAATCAATACTCGATGTGCTGATTTTTGTGGAATTTTCTCCACCGCTTGCCAAGCTGTTAACATCGGGCAAGGTAGCGCAGCGGCAAGAGTTGCACTCATCGCCTTTGGTAGTTTCATTAAGCGGTTTAGATAAACTGGGGTGTGCTCTGCAAAGCTACCATGCTGAGCTAGAGCTGCGTGATAAGCGACAGGTTGACCTAACCAAGCCTTATCTACATCATCACCAACCGCAACCACAATGCCTGCGCCGTCTACGCCAGGAATATGCCCTTCTTGCCAATCTATAGGGTTAGCTTGGATGAATTTCCAATCCACAGGGTTGATGCCTATCGCCTGATTTTGCACCAATACTTGATTTGCAAGAAGAGTTGGCAAGGTTTGAGTAGCAAGCAAGACATTACGCTGTTCAGGCTGATAAGCCCAAGTCGAATGTTGTGTACGCATTAAATGAATCCTTATCTAAATCTGCGTTAATTTTTCTTTTGTCAGTAAATTATATGCTGATGTTTACAATGTAAATCGAATAATTTGATTAGCGATATATTCGACTCTTGCCCGAGTCAGTGCAGTAGAAAAATTGAACTGAATAGAAGAATCGTAACGGGTTGATTGAGTGAGGGAATAAGCGAGATTACTGTGGCTCCAATATAGAGATAAGTAGGGAGTAAGCTTATGTCAGAGCAGGTTATTGGGCGCGATGGTGAAATCGTTAAGCGTGATGAGACGGTAGTAAGACCTTTGAACCGCTGGTCTACGACGGTGCATCTTTTGCTGCAACATCTACACGATAAGGGTATCGAGAATTGTCCTCGTTTAGTGACAGTAGAAGGCGAGTACAATGAAGTGCTGACGTTTGTCTCAGGTGATTGCTATGACTACCCGTTGCAAGGCGCTATCGCCAGCGAGTTGGCTCTTGAGTCTGCTGCTAAGTTGCTACGTCGTTTGCATGATGCCTCAGCCGATTTTCTATCCCTGCATCAGCATGAGGACTTAGTTTGGATGTTGCCGTCTAGAGAGCCTTATGAAGTTATCTGCCATGGTGATTATTCGCCTTATAACGTCGCTCTTAGCGGCGAACAAGTCTCTGGTGTGTTTGATTTTGATACCGCTCATCCAGCGCCAAGAATTTGGGATGTTGCGTACGGCGTATATTGCTTCGCACCATTTAAGACTGATCCGGTTGACGCTCTGGGCTCACTATCAGAGCAAGTGCAACGCACACGATTATTCTGCGATGCCTATCAGCTATTGGAAAAAGATCGCCAGTTATTGGTTGATACTATGGTGATGCGACTGCAAACCTTGGTTGATTTTATGCACCAGCAAGCTCAACAAGGAAACGCGCAGTTTGTGGCAAATATCCGCGATGGTCATGACAAAGCATATATTAAAGATATTGATTACATTAAAGAAAATCATCAAATCATAACTGCAGGGCTGCTTGATTAACGGTTAGAAAATGATGGTAAATTAAGCAAGTGTTTGACAAGGTAGAATGATCACTTTACCTTGTGAGTAGAATAACTGTTCTACCGAGGTGATGATTCGTGCTTAAACAACAGATAGCGGCAGATCTAGAAAAAGCATTTAGCCAGTATGGGTTCGCTGAGCCCAGCGTTTCGCAATTAAAGGATGCATGTCACGTTAGCTTAAGAACCTTATACAAATATTATGCTTCCAAAGAGCAGATGATCGCAGCTGCTTTGGAGCATCGTCATCAGCGCTATTTGCAGCTTCTACTTGAAGGGAATAGCGAACAGGGTTTAGAGAGCGTGCTGAACGTGTTTGATAAATTGGGTCAATGGATGCAAGAGTGTGCGCCCAATGGTTGTATGTCGAGCAACGCCATCGCCGCATTCCCAGATAACCAAGAAATTCGCCAAGCGGTGACCAGACATAAACTTGATGTAATGGAACTTTTGTCTGAAAAGAGCCAACAACCCCAATTTGCCACCAGTTTGCTGCTAATCCATGAAGGAATTTCTAACTCATGGACGGTGTTAGGTGAGCAATCGTTAGTCAGTGCAAAACAATTAGCGACAGCGCTATTAAATGGAGAAGTACAATAATGCATATTCCTACACATATGAGAGGCGTTGAACTTATCGGACACGGCGGTCCAGAAATGCTGCGCTATCGCGAAGATATTACGGTGCCAAAGCCAAAAGAGCATGAGGTGCTAGTACAAGTATTAGCCGCTGGGGTCAACAATACTGATATCAATACTCGCACTGCTTGGTATTCTAAAGGTGACAACGACAGCACTGATGCAAGCTGGTCAGGCAAAGCTCTGGAGCTACCTCTAATCCAAGGTGCGGATGTATGTGGCGTTATTGTAGCCGTTGGTGAATGCGTTGATTCAGCACGCGTTGGTGAACGTGTCCTCATCGAACCAAGCTTGCAAGAAGTTAATGGCCAGCCATTAGAATCGCCTTGGTATTTTGGCTCAGAATGTAATGGTGGCTTTGCTGAATATACTGTTGTTTCGGTAAAGCACGCCCATCCAATCGAAAGTCCGCTCTCATCCGTGGAACTAGCAACCTTTCCTTGCTCATATTCTACAGCGGAAAACATGCTAACGCGCGCTGAAGTTTCGCAGCGAGATACGGTGCTAGTCACAGGCGCGTCAGGTGGAGTGGGATCGGCGGCAGTACAGCTTGCGAAAGCGCGCGGAGCCCAAGTGATCGCGATCACCAGTGCGGGGAAAAAGCAGCAACTATTAGATCTTGGCGCTGATGTTATCGTGGATCGTAATGACGATCTTGTTCAAGTGTTAGGACACAATAGCGTTGAAGTGGTGATCGATCTCGTCGCAGGCAAGCAATGGTCCGAGTTACTTAAAGTATTGAAACCAAAGGGGCGCTACGCGGTTTCGGGGGCGATTGGCGGCGCAATGGTTGAGCTTGATGTGCGAACGCTTTATTTAAAAGACTTAAGCTTCTTTGGCTGCACAGTGCTTGAGCCGCAAGTTTTCCATAATTTAGTTAAAGTGATTGAGTCAGGGAAAATTAAACCGATTCTAGCTCAAGTCTTTGATTTAAAAGATATCAATGATGCTCAAGCGACGTTTGAAGAAAAACGTCACGTGGGGAAAATTGTTCTTTCAGTTGCTTAGCACCTACCTAAGCACAAAAGCTCTCTCGCATAGGGAGCTTTTTATCCAGCCGATTCAGATCCCGGCGTCTCAGGCCAGTCCCGTACATGCAAGTCCATCTGTGGGAACGCAATTTCAATATCATGCTGCTTAAATAACTGATCGATCTTTTTATTGATGATGTGGATAGTCGACAAGCGATGATCGATCGAATTGATGTGTATTCGTAATTCAAAATCGAGACTGCTTGCGCCAAAGGCTAAGAAGTAAACGGAAGCGGGCGGATCATTTAATACCAGTGGGTGCTGTTGTGCAGCCTGATAGAGCAGATCTTCAACCTTTTCCACATCTGATCCATAGGCAACGCCAATTGGGATCACGATTCGGGTGATCGAATCTGTCAGCGACCAATTAATTAATTTTTCAGTAATGAAGGTTTTATTAGGCACCACGATTTCTTTATTGTCCCAATCAATAATGGTAGTGGCACGAGTTTCAATCTTACTGACGGTACCGGATAGTTCATTGATTGTGACAATGTCACCGATTCGGATCGGGCGTTCAAATAGTAAGATTAAGCCTGAGATAAAATTGGCAAAGATTTCTTGCAAACCAAAACCCAATCCCACGCCAAAAGCGGCAACCAACCATTGCAAACGAGACCATTGGAAGCCTAATAGTGCAAAGGCAGACAACACGCCCGTCATCAAAATTAAATAGCGTAGCAGCGTGGTGACGGCATACCCGGTCCCCGGAGCAAGTTCCAAGCGTCTGAGCACCAAAAGCTCGAGTATACCGGGTAAGTTCCTGACACCAACAAAGGTGACAAGCAGGGTGATTAGGGCATAGATTAGAGACTGCAAAGTCACATCAACCAAGGCGGTACCGCCGCTAATCGCTTCGCTTACTTGCCACACGACCACTTTATCTAACAAGCTGGTCATTTCTAGCGCACTTGACCACAGCGTTAAGATCGCAATCACCAAACCTATCAGAGATAATCCGCGCAACAGAGTGAGTGATTGTTCACTAACTTGCTCGCTTGCAAGGCTTTGCTCGACAACTTCCGGAAGATCTTCTCTTAGCTCGGCAATTTCAGGTGGCTCATCGGCTTGTTTTTGTTGTTGGGCGATCAGTTCTTCTCGTCTAGCGAGTAAGCGTTGGTAATTCAGTTGTCGGTGTTCGAGTTTGAGCCAACGTTCAGCAAGTTGATAGATAAGTAAAATCACCAAAATGACGAAAATGGTGGCTTGCTGATAGACGAGCAACATCCAAGACGCGATATAAAGCCCCATTACAGCCATAACAAATATCGCTAGCATCGAGCCCATAATCAGCCCTTTAAGGACTAATAACCCCATTCCCTGACCAAGTGAGTTAGGCAATGTGGCAGGAATACGGTCGGCTCTTAGTAACGCTGCGTAAACAGAGGTTAGGCTTAAGATAAAGATCAAAAAGCAAACTCGGGAAGCTTCGGCTTCGTTATCTCCTGCGATCAGCTCGACTATTAAGATCACAAACAGAAATAGGGTAAATGGCCAGCGTACTTTTCGACTTTGATTGTGCAGGTATTGGCATAAAGAGTCGATCCAATTGAGATGCAGCGCCAGCAAGCCATTTTGACTGCTGATGGTGTAGGCGAACTCCACCACAAAAAGTGAAATAGCACTGCCAGCAATTAGCGTTTTAAAGTCACTAGTGTTGTCACTAGGGAGTAGCCAAAAGAGTAATCCTGCGGTGAGTACATACCAAATTGGCATCACAACAGCACGAATTAAGGTTGAGCCCAGTAGAGTTAAGCTATTGTGGAAGCGATCTTTGAGCGGATGACCAAATACCGCTTTAAACTCATCGCGCTTTACCAAAGAGTGCTGAGTGAGTTTGCGATAGATAAACCAAAATAATAAAGAGTAGAAAGCAAATAGTGCACTAACGAGCTTGAGCTTTTGATGATCGAGACGCGACCATGTCGATTGGAGTGGTGCGTCAGAGCCAAACCAAACTAGGCTGTTTAGTTGGGTGATGTGCTGCCAAAGTGGCACGTTACTGCGTGTCCAAAGCTGCTGCTCTTTGAGAAATGTGCGCGCGTTGTCTACTTCGATGGCGTATTGATTGAGAGAGAGTTGCAGTTTGCCCAGCGCAACGATGAGCTTTTCATAATCTTGCGATAGCTGGGTGAGCAGCTGATTGGTCAGCTCGTCTAACGGTTTACTTGGTTTGGGTTTTGTATCACCTTCAACTGAAAGCTGGCTTAGAGCGAAGTCGCTCAGCAGTTGGCTAATTTCATATTTTCTGACGTGGGTATTGGCGATGGTATCGGGAATGGTGTTGCGGTCGACATTACTTGGTAAACGGCGTAGTTGGGCGCGAATCGACGCGCCAAAGGCGGTGCTATCGCGCAGCCATGATAGGTTCTGTTTTATCAGTTGCTGCTCTTCGGCTAACCCACGTCGTAACGATTCTGTTTTTTGATTTTCAATCCGTGTGTTATCGATGTCGACCAATACGCGCTCCAGTTCATTGGCATATTGACGCAACTGATCAACGTTAGCTTGTTGCTCGGGATGTGTTTTTTCAACCTGATCACTGACATCAAGCGCCTGCGCAATTAGTGCGCGAACAGATTGCTGTTCTACCTGAGTGAGGCGCTCTTGCAGAACGATGATCAAGGGAGAGGCGATTTGAATTTTTTTATCCAGTAGCTGTTGCTCAAGCCTGAGTAACTCGGTTCGCTCGTCTAAGCTTTGCAGCTCGCTTGAGGTAACGTCACGCTTAAGTTTTAGTTCTGCGAGGCTGGCAGACTCGAGCCACTTGTCGATTTGTGTCCCTGTTTCGGTTTTATTGAGCGATGTCTGCTCAATTTGTTTGTCTAGCGCGGCAAGCTCGGTCGGTAATTCGGTGCGGTCTTTGCCGAGTTTGTTAGCTTGTTCACTGTTTGATTGGTAGGTGGAACGCCAGTCATTCATTGCCGCTTGTAGGGAGGCTATCGCTTGGGATAAATCGTTATAACTGCGCAGCTTGTCGGTATTGAAAATCTTTAATTGATCTGCTTTATCTATTTGTTGATTGAGGCGCTCGCGTAGGGTGGGGTATTGAGTAATGGTTTGCCGATAGCTATCTCGCTGCTGACGCAATGTTTCAAAATTGGCAAGTTGGCTTTGTAAACTGGTGTATTGTGCTATCAATGCTTCATCTTTAGGTGAAAGCGACTCTAGTTGTTTAATTTCTGATTGGATGGCGTTATCACTAGGGAGATCTTGCGCCAACACTAAGGGCAAAAACAACCCGCCAGTGGCGGTAAGGAAACTGAGCAACATAAGGCGTAGCAGTCGGCGAAACAAGGCAGGCAATGGCAACTCCAGCGATTGAGGAAATACCATTAAGTGTAAACCCTAATCGCTTTTTCAGCCGGAGAAGGCACGTGGCGGCGCAGGTAAAAATCGGAAAATTCCCACTCACTATTTATCGATGACTCAGCAAAAAGCGACAAGAGCAGTGATATCTGTTCCAATTGGATGTGACAATTTGTATAAAATTCCCATTGCTTAGACACAAATTTTTACCTCTCAATGGGAAAATTAGGCGACATATGCCGGAAAATGCTAGCGCTTTCATACTTATATCACCGTAACTTATATACACTGAGAATAAGGACAATACCGGAATGGGTGAAGCATGTGGGAAGAGATCGTCGCGCTCTCTGACGATGGAAAGCAAGTGATTGCAAAGTTACCAAATGAAATGTCGCTACCGCGAGACATGGACTCAGGTGGCTTAAATGCAGTACTAGAACAGCTCAACGCTCACGTGTTCTTCTTATACGAAGAAGAAGTCCTCCGTTTTCTTACTCTTGCCAAAGAAGGCAAATCTGAATCATTTCATGGCATTGTGATTGCTGAAAAGCTCGACGCCAAACTAGAGATGGTTATCGCAGAAGATAACATGCTCGCCAGCATGATTGTGACCGGTGCCTATGGTGGTAAGCCGCTTAGTGGCGTTCAACTGGTTCAAGCCCTTTCAAGCGCATCTGTCACCAAAGGTATTAACAAACTCGCGTTAAAGAAAGTGCTGGTGGTGAGTACCCAACTTGCTCCAGGTAAACAATTTACCCAGCCGATCGCGATGGGTAAGAAGCCGATTGATGGAAAAGATGCCCAGTTTGTGCCTCTCGTTAAAGATGTCACCAAGCAGATACTAGCGCCGGTTGAAGATGAGACAGGCAAAGTGGATATGCTTAACCTTGGCGAGACGGTCAGTGTGGCGAAAGGGCAGCCCTTAATGAGGCGGATCCCCGCAACACAAGGTCAAGCGGGGCTTACCGTTCAGGGCAAAGAGATCACAGCTCAAGATGGTAAAGATCTTCCTTTCAAGGAAGGTAAAGGGTCAGTGATCAGTGAAAAAGATCCGAATATTTTGATTGCTGATCTTACCGGTATGCCGATCTTGCGTGAGTTTGGTGTCGACGTGGACGATGTCTTGGTCCTAGAAACTATTGGTGTTGCTACCGGACATGTGAAGTTTAAAGGTAATGTCTTGGTTAAAGGTAACGTTGAATCGGATATGAAAGTCCGTGCGACGGGCAACATTACTATCGGTGGTTTTGTCGAGTCAGCCAATATTCAAGCACAAGGCGATATTCAAGTAGCTAAAGGTATTATCGGGCACAATGTTTCTGACAATCAGAGCAAGTCATGTATTTTAAAAGCGGGTGGGTCAATCAAAGCCAATTACGCCCAGTTTGCAGAGCTACAAGCCGGGCATGATATTGACTTAGCTATCCACTGCATGAACAACGAAATTCGTTGTGGCAACAACTTAACGGTATCCGATCAAACTGGGCGTCAAGGCACTCTCAGTGGGGGTAATGCCAAAGTTGGCGGCAAAGTGGTGTGTGTCAATTTAGGCGTTGAAGGCGACACGGCAACTTATGTGCAAGCTTTTGCTCGTTACAAAATGCACAAGGAACGTCAGAGTAAGTACCGTGAACACTACCAACTTGCTCAAGAGCAAACCATGGAAGTGATTCGACGCGAACTGGAGTTTAAGAAACGCCCTAAAGCCGAGCGCTCAGCCGAAGAAGAAGCTCAGATAGAGCAGAGCAAAGTCGCGGCAAGCATCAAACTGGAGAAGATAAAACTGGCTCGTGATACTCATAATGAGGAGTTTGAGCGCTTGCTGGCAGAAAACACGGTGCAGGCAACCAAACGGGTTTATACCCGCGCTATTGTTCAATTTGGTGATGACAAGGTGACAACCAAACGCGTGCATGGCGCGGCAGTTTTCTCTTATAACCAATTTAAGGTTGAGTGTTCATCATTGATTGATGAAGAAATGCTAGAAGAGGATTTATAACTAGTTCAACCCACTAGTTCTTGGTTGATGATTAATTGTATTTTCTCGTATATCAAGAATTGGCAGTTTTTTATCTTACCAATCATATCGGTCGCTTCACTTATTAGCTAAGTATAAGCGTTTACAGCGCTTTACCGATACGACCTATCATACACAAATGTTGAGGCGTTTAGGTCAAACGCCTTGACTTGTCATAATTGCAAATCAATAAAAAAAACAACATTCTCATTTTGTGAGAATCAGTTATTTTTTGTCTTTATAAATTCTCATATTCTAGGAATACAATTTGGTCAATCCAACCCGAAACGTTAAAACATAAGTGTGAATTTGATGAAGCAAAATTCCGGTCAGGTCAATGAGAAGCTACTGCAATTGCTAATGCAAGTTGCGGTCAATGATGAGCCTGTAACAGCCAAAACGCTTAGCGATCTTTTAGGGACGCCAATCAGTAGCTTGTATCGTCACCTTAAGTTACTCAAAGAGTGGAACTTGATTGAGGAAAGTCCAAGTGACAAAACCTTGATCATCGGTCCGGCAGCGCTACTTTTGATGCGCAGCTATGAAACCAGCCAACACGACTTAGATGCAGTTGATGCCGTACTTAATCGCCTGCAAAAGCAGACTGGTGAAATGGCAGCTTATATGGTGCCTGTTGGGTATCGAGCGCTTTGCGTTAGCCGTAAAGAAAGTATGCAAGCCTTGCGTTGTAGCTATGTACAAGGTCAAAGCCAGCCGTTGCTGCGCGGCGCGTCGTCGAAAGTAATGCTGGCGTTTATGCCTGCACAGCGCCGAGAAAAGATATTGCGTTATTTTGGAGAGGCTCACCGTATTAATGAGTGGCAGCAAGATCTTGATGCGATCCGAGCGCAGGGCTATGCATTCAGTACTTCAGAGATCGATCCCGGCGTTTCAGGTATTAGTGCTCCAGTGATGAAAGGATCAAAACTGGTGGGCGCGATTTCAGTCATGGCACCGGCACATCGAGTTCAACAAAATCAGCAAAGGATCATCCTTCACGTACTTCAAGCAGCGAGGGCTCTGCCCCCAGAAAGGTAATGCATATGTTTGGCCTATTTCGACGCAATAAAACACACAGTGTCACTGGTGTATCGGCTTTTTCTATGGTGTTAATGAGTATTTCTCAGAAAATTAAGCCTATGAAGCATGTTGAGTTCGAAATGGCTGATCAGAGCTTGCAGGATGTGTTTGATTGGTTAGCAGAGCAAGAGCAGAGCCGCTGGCTAAATGGCGGTCACTATATGTTGTCAGAACAGATGATTGGCCGCTTTCAGCTCAATTTAAGTCGCTATCTTGGTTCGCATACACTGCCTGTTGTTTTTAGCAATTGCACCGAAGGAGTGCTCCATGCACTTCCTTTGCTCAGTAGCCGAAATAAAGAACTCGGCATTATTCATATTGGGAATCAATTTGAAATAAAGCCAACCCTAGAGCCGGAAATAGGCTCTGCCTACCACTTCGCGCTGGCGCGCTTCAACGATATACGTTTGTTTTGTATGGGGATTGATGGTGCCCGTCAAAGCGATAAAACCCTTGAATACGCAGAAGATCTTGGCTGTGATTGGTTAACATTGCCTGAATGCCAGTTTAGTCAGCGTTTCCATATGAAAGAGCAGCTAGCAAGCTATCTAGCACATTGCGATCAAGTAGTGTTAAGCATTGATTTAGCTTCTCTTTGCCCGCAAACGTTGGTGGGCACAGAGCGCTATTTAGAGGTGCAGATGGTCAATCGAATCATTCGCCAAAGCCTTATCTCAGGCAAAGTCAAAATGGTGCAATTGGTTGGCTGGAAAGATAAGCACATTTTTGCCAGATCGACGTTATCAATCCTACAAGAGTTGGCCGGTATGGTGCCTACCAACGATAAAGTCGCGTAACGGCTAAATTCTACCGTTTTCCTCTGGGGCGTGTTTGCTTATGACATGCCCGGATGCTGCAGGCGTTATTTATCGAGCGTTCTCGCTAATTTACTCGTGACCAAAAATACAAAAGCTGGCTAAAGAGCCAGCTTATACGTTGCTTTTTTATCCACAATTTACGATTTCGTTACTGGTTTATTCACTTCTTTCCAGTATTGAATGCGAATTCGATGTAATTGTGCTTTTCTCATTTTCTTCATGAAATTTCCTCACTTAATTCTTGCTGCGATATGCGCATGTGTGAATACAGTTCCTCATGAACTCTTTGAATGTAGCTGTGTTCGGTTTCGATAGCTAGGATTTTGATCACATTTTTGTGCCGAAATCCTGTTGTCTTTAACTCTTAATATGGCTGACATCTCACTATAATCAGTTTGACAATTAAAAGTCATAAAAATGCCACCATAATTAAATTTAATTAAAACAATTATTTAACTAAAGCGTTGCCGCTTGTATATATCAAGCATGTTTAATGCCAAGTTTTTCTCGTGTTCAGGCTAGATATCACGGGCATTGGAGTGTGATTTTAATCATATTTAGTGAAAGAAATGTGACAAGTTTCTAAGCCTATCAAATCGAACAAAAAGTCAGCGTATATAGCGTTATTTTTTGGCATAAATTTTGTGACCTTGTATCGCTTTTGTTATTCACTTGATTGACTAACGGAATTTCAAGGCGTAGATTGTAAGTATCTGTTAAACCAATGAGAGGTAACGCTATGTTAGTTTTAGCATTTCTAGCAATCGCTATAGGCGTGTTTTTTGGCTCTTGGGTATGCCAACACGGATTACCCATGATGGGGCTGCATGTCGATACCTCTGACGCATTACTGATTTGTGAGATGACGGGACAAGACGTGCTAGAAGCATAAAATAGTCTGAGTGTGAAAAGAGAGCCTAACGGCTCTTTTTCAGTTTCTGGGGCTGTAAAAATTGAGCGAAGAAATTAGCGCGAGAGAATTGTTTCAATGTGTTCAATAATGGTGTTAAAGCGAAGCGGTACTGTGCCTCGTTGCTTGGTGACCAAATAAAGATCTTCCGCGACTTGTTGCTTGGCTTGGTAGATTGCAATCTTGTCTTTGTAGGGAAAACTCTCCAATGCCCCTTGCGGCAATACAGTAAAGCCGAGACCTTTGGAAACCGGCAATAGAATCTGACTCAGCTGGTTGACGTAACCAGAGATCGGCAGCTGATCAAAGCGCAGTTCCTGCAACCAATTCTCCCCACAACTCTCACAGTAAAGGCTTAAGCAGTTTTCGGCATCAGGATGATTGATCATACCCAGTTGCTTTAACTTACCCAGATCAAGCGGTTGATCGGCAAAAGCCACTGGCAACATAAGGCACAGCGGCTCAACACTAAGCTTTTTGCTCACTAAGCGCTTATCGGTTGGCACACTCGTGACGATCCCTAGGTCAGCTTCGCCAGAAAGAATGTCTGCCAATACTTTGCGTTTTGGCGCGGCTTCAACTTGCGAGATTAGAGCAGGGTGCTGACATTGCATATCGAGCAGATGCGGGTAGAGCAGCAGAGCCAGTGAACCAGAGCAGGCAATACGCACGGTGCCTTTGAAAGGTGAATCCGGCTCTAAGCTCGCGAGCAACACAGACTCGCGCTGCTGCATCTCTTTGGCGTAATCAAAAACCGCTTGTCCTTGAGAGGTAATATCAAAGCTTTTGTTATTACGCTCAATCAGCGGATAGCCACACTCAGCTTCAAGCTTTTTGATGTGTTGGCTGACCCCTGGCTGGGTCATAAACAATTTTTCTGCTGTGCGCGTAAAGTGCCCAGTTTCAATCAAGGTTACAAAGGTTTTAAGCCACAATGGATTTAGCATGATGCATATTTTGATAACAAGGATTTATACCGATAAGACTAAACCATAACGGAATATTCTGAAATGGTTTATCTTCATCAACTTTAGTAAAGGAATATGGAATGAGTCTACTTATGAAATAAAATGTTAATGATATTTATTTTCACTCGTATTTTTGATAATCTTACCGTCAGTTGTTCTATCGAGAAGAGTGATTCAGGAGTGGAAATGAGTGCGAAAAAATCGCTGAAGAAGCTTAAGAAGAATGTGATGAAAAAAGCACAGACTCGTTCTTTGAAACAGCTACAAAACTTGTCTCTCCCAAAACAACCAACGATACATGGCACTCATGCGTCAACGAGTGGTTGGCGTAATGAATTTAAGCAGGTATCTCAGCAAGCCTTAGTGAATGTGGCAAGTGAGTTAGCTGCGCCACTCAACCCTGTATTGTCTTGGTTTCATGATGGTAATGTGATTTCGCTGCCTTCAGTTGGTCTAGCGACATCTCCGGCAGTTGATGGCAATAAAAAGGACGCTCAACAGCGTCCTACTATGAAGTCTATCGTTCATTTACCGATGAAGTCCCCACCGTGTAAACGTTGCCCGGCTTTGAGCAATGGTATCTGTAAATGTGCAGCTAAGAAGTTGCAAATGTCGGCTTAAGTTGATCCTTTGCCGATCAACCTAAACTCATAATGACTCGGCTCACTGAAGGTCCCACTAAGCGTGAAAGGGCGATACCTGCCATCCCTTTCGCAAAAGTCTTCGTGCCACTGATCACCGCATTTTCAACAAAAGAGGGTTTTGGGTTGCTTTTCAGCCAACCGTGACTCTCTAAAATTTCCATGACGCTTTCTGTATCTAGTTCGTTGGGGTCGAACGAAATCGCAACAGAACCTGCGTGCTTTTTGTGCTTGATCTCAGTGATGGCATCGATCTGTTCAAGTTGAGATATCAGTGATGCTACCTCTTTTTGATGTTCTTTTATAAAGTCAGATCTTACTCTAACTCTTTGATTTGTTTTGTGAATGTAAGTGTTCATAAAAAGCCTAATGCAAACGATAACTATTGTTATTTGTATACAATAGCATTCTATATGACTTGGCGCAAAAAAATACTAACCCGCACGCATTATGACCATACTTTATGTAGGTTTTTTGTTTCATTCGTATATATTTTCTCTATGAAACAATATGTAGACACGGCCTTAAAACTGAGAAAGTGGGTTGTGATTGGCCATCACATTCCTGGGCGAGTTCGCTTGAAATACAAAATGGGCATTGTTGCGCATTTAGCGAAATATAAAGTGCAAGACATCGAACATGCCCTCGCGTCTATTCCTGCGTTCAAAAACTACAAACTTAATAGTGTGACTGGCAGCATCTTACTTGAATACGATCCCGCTGTGATAAAGCCTCATCTTATTGATGCCCTGTTCTCGGGAACAGAGCAAGAAGCTGAGCAAGTCTGTTATGCCATCGCGCAAAGTTTGAATTTAAATGGAGTTAGTTCATGAGTGATAACAGCCCGCATGGTGTTGGTGGTGGCGAACAAAATGCTGCGTACAATCAAGACCCGCAAAGCACTCAACAACCGCCATATGGTCATTACTACGGTTACCCTCCTCATATGGCGCATCCCCAGTTTGCCCATCCTCATCAAAATCATCAGATGGGACAAGCGCAAATTCCACCACAGGCTGGTTATATGCCACCCCCAATGTGGCACCATCCGATGTGGATGCAGTATCCAGCGTTTTGCCACCCTTCGATGATGCCACCGCCAAATTGGCATCACCCACATATGCATCCTGCAATGCATCAAGGAATGCAATCGCCAATGACTGAGCCACATCAGGAGCAGGGCGAAACTAATGACGCTTTATTCGAACAAGCACAAGCAATGCTAGAAGGTGCGATGGGCGAAGAAGCTGGCATGTTTAAAGAAATTTTAGGGAGTTTAGGAATGAACGATAAAGAGTTTTGGAAAGGCGCCATGGTTGGTGCTGCGGCTGCACTTCTATTAAGTAACGAAAATGTACGTGGCAAATTGATGGGCTTGGTCTCAGGTGCGGGTGATGCTCTTAAAACGGGGGGATGTGCAGTAAAAGAGACAGCTGCCAATACCGCTCATAGTGTGAAAGAGAACGTCAGCACAGGCGGTGAAATCTTCCGTGATACTTATGCTGCAGGTAAACAAGGTTTTCAAGATTCGGTAGAGCGTCATAAAGAAATAAAAGAGGAAGAGAAGCCTGCGCAAGTCGCTCAAGAAGTGGCAACAGAAAACCAAGATGTGAAACCAGTATGAGTAACTCAAGCGACAAACTGAGTGCCGCCAGTCGTGCCATGATTATTGGTGCGATGGCTGGTGGTAGTGCGTCGGTGTTGAGTAACTGGAAAAACCACCAAAAAGGTCAGTTAGAAACTAATGAGTTGGTTGCTCAGGCATCACTTTCCGCCGTCAAAGCGGGGGCGGTGAGCGGAGCATCAACCTATGTGGCAGAAAAAATGGCGGGTCGTCCAGTACTCTCTCTTCTAACTATTTTAAGTGTTGGTGCTGCAGGTGTGTATCTGATGGATCAACTGACGGAAAAGACAAGCGATGAACAACAATAATCCATACTATTACGGCTACCCTTACTACGGTCAGCAAGATCAAGTGAGCAATCAACAACAGCCTTACAAGCAGCAAAACAGTAAAACGCATTTTGCGATGGGATTAGTCGCGGGCGCAGCGGTTGCTTACATTCTGAGTAATAAGAAGTTTCAGCAAGGTGTGGCGGCAACTGGCGAAAAAGCTTGGTCTACTGTTCGCGGCGAAGTTGAAGAGCTCAAAGAGCGCTTAGAAGATACCCAAGCAGAGCTCGAATATTACCGTAATTTGCACAAAAACGAGGAATGATTGGTTTGCAAATCAAGCATCATTTTCCTGGGCGAGTGCGTTTTAAAGTAAGTGAGCTGAAACAACATCACGATATCGGTGAATGGGTCAAGCACAGTTTAATGGCTATTCAAGGTATTCGTGATGTTCGTGTCAATGAAGCCGCATGCTCTATTGTGATTGAATACGATACGACTTTGCTCAATAGCAAAGTGTTAAATGCCCGATTAGCTCAACTGGATTTTAGCCAAGCAGAACAACAAGAAACTGAGCACGAATATACTCGTGGTGATATCGCCATGAACGTGATTGGGACGCTTGCGGCTGCCATGTTGCCAAATAAGTGGGGAGCTTTGTCTACCGCGACTTTGATAGCACCGACTCTATTTGAAGGAGTTGAAGAGCTGCGTGAAAAGCGCATTTCGGTCGAGGTATTGGACGCCATTGCGGTGGGGCTTTCTGCATGGCGTGGGGATTACCGCACGGCGATGATGACCCAAAGCTTGATTAGCCTTGGTGAATACATGGAGCAGAAAACCAGCCGCAATAGTGATCAACTATTGGCTGATTTGATGCGCCCTCAAGAATCATTAGTGTGGCGAATCACCCCTGATGGTAGCAAAGATCAAGTTAGTTCTTCGGAGCTTATTGCTGGCGATGTCATTGAGCTTGTCCCTGGTGATGCGATTCCTATTGATGGTGTTGTCGTTGAAGGTGCTGCGCTGGTGAACCAGTCTGCTTTAACCGGTGAAAATGTGCCAGTAAGGCGGGAGCTCGAAGCTTATGTATATTCAGGTACAACCGTGCATGAAGGTACTGTAAAAGTTCGCGTCGATAAGGTAGGCAGTGAAGCGACGACAGCACAGATCGCCAAGTTGATCTATGACTCTTTGAGCGAGAAGAGCGAGATTCAACAAGTCACGCAAGATATGGCTAATCGCCGGGTTAAGATTACGTTGGGTATAGGTGCGGCAGTGTTTGCTCTAACGCAAGACTTGAATCGCGTCGCCTCTGTGTTTCTAGTTGATTACTCCTGTGCATTGAAATTGAGCACTCCGGTGACCTTTAAGTCGATCATGTATCGCGCTGCGCAACACGGTATTTTGCTAAAGGGTGGCAGTGCAATTGAAAAACTTGCTCGCGTTGATACTTGTGTATTCGATAAGACAGGCACGCTGACCTACGGCGATATGGAAGTCACCGATGTGATCCCATTGTGTCCGAAAAATAGTGCGCGAGATTTGTTGGCGATTGCCGCTTCTGTCGAGGAGCACAGCAATCATCCACTTTCTCAAGCCGTCGTGAATGCGGCAACCAACCATCAGCTTCCTCATATTGAACATGGTGAAGTGGAATATGTAATTGCTCATGGACTACGCAGCACGCTTAACGATCATTGCTTAGTGATGGGAAGTCGTCACTTCCTTGAAGAACACGAACAGGTAGACTTTAGCGAAGTAGAGCAAGAAATTCGTCACTTTGAAGAGCTAGGGCGTCACTTGATTTTTATCTCATCAGAGAAAAAACTCATCGGTATGATTGGCTTACGTGATCATCTGCGCGAAGACGTTCATCAGACGCTTTCTCAACTGCGTAATCAAGGAATCAATCATCTGGTGATGATTTCGGGTGATAGTGCTTATAAAGCGCATATGTTAGGTGAAGAACTTAAGCTTGATCGAGTGTTTGCCGAAGCGACCCCAAGTAGTAAATCGAATATTATCGAACAGTTGCAGCAGCAAGGTCACAATGTCATGTTTGTCGGTGATGGTGTGAATGATGCTCCAGCCTTAACAAAAGCTGATGTTGGCGTGGCTATGTGCCGAGGCACTGAACTTGCTCGCCAAGCCGCAGATGTGGTGCTACTGCAAGATAAGTTATCCGGAGTTTCGGAGACGGTTAACTTGGCTCATGTTGCAATGAAGATGATCAATCAGAACATCAAAGTCGCTGAATACGTTAATAGTGGCATCATGCTTGCCGCTGCGCTTGGGATGTTAAATCCAACTATGAGTGCGCTGCTTCACAACGGTACAACGTTGGCTATTTTAGGGCGCTCCGTCGCGATCAAAAATGCATAGACTAAGCGAATAAATCTCAATCAGAGCCTGTTTAATTTAAGCAGGCTTTTTTACTTCGCCTTTCGTTTCCAAAAGCGCAAACTTTCCGCAAATTGACAGCAAATTGATAATTCGATTAAGCCGTGTGGCTAATATGCCTTTCATTAGGTGACAAAGAGCAGTGGCTCTTTGCCGACACTTCTTAAATTAGTTGGCGATTCAACCTCTTGATAGCCACTTGGCAAGCTGCGTTTTTGCTCCTTTTCTTTGTTCAAACAGCGCACTTTTCGCCACAATAAGATGAGTTGATGGTTATGAAAAATCTCCTTTCTGGCAAACGTAATGGGCTTGCTCTACTGGCATTGCTTCTGTTGCTGATCGCACCAATGACATTGCTAGTGAGTCACATTGAGTTGTTGGCTCCGGTCAGTGATTGGCAAGGGGCGTTTTTCACCTTGGCGACTCATTCTGCTGGAAGTGGGGGATTTATTGTTACCTTAGCCATTTTGGTGTTTGGCGTGATGATGCTCAAGCTAACACCGAAGCAGAATTTAGCCAAAGCAATGCAGCTAGTGCTTATTTTGCTAATTGGCTTTGCCGCGAAGACTGGCTTGAAACAAGCGACAGAAAGCCCAAGACCTTACACAGAGCTTTTGGCGCATCAATTGTTAGTACCCAACCCAGATCATTTCTATCAGCTCTCGGCTTCGCAACAAGAGAAGATCATTACTTCGGTGAGTGAAAATGTCAGCCACTGGCGCACGCAACATTGGCTTGGGGAAACCGATTATTCGTTCCCTTCAGGGCATACGATTTTCGTCGCGATTTGTGTGGCATTCTTCGGTGGCTTGTTTCTGGAACACAAACGCTATGCTTTTGCGACAGGCATGATGGTTTGGGCGGCGACTGTTGCTTATAGCCGCTTGTGGTTAGGTATGCACCGTCCGATTGATTTAATTGGTTCGATTCTATTTGTGATGGTGGTGTATGCGTTACTACCGCATTTTGATGGCTTAGCGAGTAAGCTGAGCCAGCAGCTTAATTTACACAAGCGCTGTACACACTGAACGCAGTATTCATCATTTCAGTTACATTATTACTCTAGCGTAATAGTGATTCATTTATCTGCTTATTATCAATTTGGCATCAATAAACCATAATGGCTCTCCAGTCATTCATACACTTTGGAGACCATTATGGCTAATGGATTTACCAGAGATGGTGGCGTTCAAGACCAAATCGATGCCACCATTGTCGATGCAATTCACCGTGCTCGTGCCAATCTAAATCGCGAGCACAACCACACCGAATATTGCCTAGAGTGTGGGGATTTGATCCCCCTTGCGCGGCGAAAAGTTATGCCCGGAGTTGAGCTGTGTATCGAGTGTCAACAGCAGGCAGATACGCGCCAGAGAGCAACCTCAGGCTTTAATCGTCGCGCTAGTAAAGACAGCCAACTGCGTTAATCGTGTGATATCCAAGGTACGAGAGACTAGATTCTAGGTACTGTGTCTGTACGGTGCTTTAGGTTCTTTGTTAAGTCATGGCGACTTTGGATATCAACTGTCAGTTTTGTTCTACTGTAAATGTGTGACACTGTTTCGCATTAATCTTGCTTGCTTGATATGATAATCGTGATTGAAATAGAGGTAATTCGATGAAGAAGTTTTTGTTGCTATTGTGTTTTGCTGTTGTACTGAGTGGTTGCTCGCTACTTGTGGGTGAAGACTACTTTGGTGAAGGCTGGAAAGGTGAATCGGTTGAACAGTTGACCGGGCACTGGGGCGAACCTGAAAGCAAAACTAACTTGGAAAATGGTGGTCAAGAACTGATCTACAAATTGTTCGATGGTAGCTGCACTTACGTATTTTATACCGATGCATCTGGTGTGATTACCAGCTACCAATATCAAAGTACTTTTTTGGGTACTTGTAAGCCGATCGGTTAATGGCGCTATTTATCGACTGACTTTTCTTCATTTACCTACCAAACAAAGCTCAATTTAGAAACTTTTGACCTGAGACCGAAACAGAGGGACTTTTGTCCTCCTGTTCTTATCATGCCAGCGTTATGCTTGGCGCAACAAATATCCACACACCAAACGATTCGCTTTTTCTTTGTAGGGCTTTAGAGCGTGAGAAGAAAACGAAGGCACGATCAAGATAGGTCAACTCTATGAACGTACTTGTTATTAACGGTCACCCGAACCTAGACAAATCTTTTGCTAACGCTGAGATTATGAAATTGCTTGAGCAGCAAACAGATTGGCAGATTGCGCATGCGGTAGATTTCACCGGTGATATTAAAACCGAACAACAACGACTACTGGAAGCAGAACTGGTAGTGGTGCAGTTCCCACTGTACTGGAGCACTTTTCCTTCGGTGATGAAAGAGTGGATTGATCAAGTCTTTACTTATGGATTCGCGTTTGGTCCTGATGGCAGTCAGCTAAAAGGCAAAAAACTGCTGTTTTCTATTACCGCAGGTGCTACGGCAGAGTCTTACTCAGAAACGGGCTTTAACTTTATGCCGCTAGAGAATTACCAACGCTCGTTTGAGCACGCTTTTAAAGCGGCTGAAATGGATATTCTCGACACGATTGTCACGTTTGAAATGAACGCGATTCCTGAGGAAGGGGGCGATGTGGAAAAGACCATCGCACTGGCGCATGAACACACGCAACAAGTCATCAACGCTGTAAAAGCGCACATCGGATAAATCATTATGTTTCAATCATTAATCGGTATCGCCGTACTTCTTGGCGTGGGCTTTTTATGCTCTGAAAACAGAAGTCAAATTAGCTGGCGCGCAGTAGCAGGCGCGTTTGGCATTATCTTAGTGGTGGCTGGCTTTGTTCTGGCGACCGAAGTTGGTGCTGATGTGCTGCTAGCGGTATCTAACGCAGTAGGTCAGGTATTTAGCTATGGTGCAGAGGGGATTAAGTTCGCCTTTGGTAGCTTGGTGAACTTTAGTGTTGATGGCATTGGCTTTGTTTGGGCACTGCAAGTGTTACCGCAAATCATCTTTACTGCCTCGCTTACTTCACTGCTTTACTACTTGGGTATTATGCAGTGGTTTGTGCGCATCATTGGTGGTGGTCTACAACGCGTTCTTGGTACTTCTCGTGCTGAATCAATGAATGCGGCAGGTAACATCGTACTTGGTCAAACTGAAGCACCATTATTGGTTAAGCCTTACCACCGCGTGCTTACTCGTTCACAGATTTTTGCCATCATGGTTGGTGGTCTATCATCGATCGCCGGTTCGATTCTGGCAGGTCTTGCAGGCATGGGGGTAGATTTGAACTACCTGATCATGGCGTGTTTCATGTCGGCACCGGCTGGATTGATGTTTGCCAAGCTTATCATTCCTGAAACTGAAGCAACCATTGATGAAGTACCAGAACTACCAGACAACGAAAAGCCAACCAGTTTTATTGATGCGGTAGCAAAAGGTGCGATTGCGGGTACGTCAATTGCTGCTATCGTTGGTGCCATCATCATCTCATGTATTGGTTTGATGGCGCTGCTAAACGGTGGTTTGGGCGCGATTGGTGCTTACTTCGGCTTTGAAGGCTTAACCGTTGATGTGATCTTAGGTTTCTTCTTCTCACCAGTTGCGTGGCTAATTGGCGTGCCTTGGAATGAAGCGATGTCGGCAGGTTCGTTCTTAGGTCAGAAAATTGCACTAAACGAGTTCGTTGCTTTTGCCAGCATGGGCGCGGTAGAGCTTAGTGCCCGTACTACCGCGATTATGACGATTGCGCTATGTGGTTTCGCTAACATTGGTTCAGTAGCTATGGTGTGTGGTGCGTTAAGCAGCATGATCCCAGAGCGTTCTGGCTTGATTGGTAAATTAGGTATGAAAGTACTGCTAGCGGCAACACTAGCAAACTTGATGAACGCGGCTATCGTCGGCTTGTTCGTTTAACATTTTAGTTGCAGCTACCAGTTGCTTCCCCCAGTTGCTGATAGACACTGATCTCCTAACCAGCCGGGATAGAGATAGCGCCACTCGCTTATTGCCAGTGGCGTTTTTTTATCGCTGTGTTTTGCTCTACTCGTAGGTGTCGAGGAAAGTGCGCAGAGCCTGCTCATCAACAATTTCTAACCCTTGCTCACCTTTACGAATAAGCTCTTTATCCATCAGCGTTTTGACCGCACGGCGATAGACGCGTCCCGAAGTGCCAAAACGTTCCGCTTCTTGATTCACTTTGTCAAAACCAGTTAAGGCTGGGCTGGTTTTTTGCTGCATCAATAAATCATAAGCGATGTTGTAGGTGATGGGGTGCAATAAGCGACTGGTGTAAATATCCAGTGAGTCTAGGTAATCATCTGCCAGTGCAGAGGCAAAGAAAAACAACATTTCTGGTTGCTGTTGCAAGCTTTCAGAGAGTTTTTTCAAACAGATAATGTCGACCTGCATATGCTCGTCTGCCACTACATTCCACTGGCAAGGCGTTTGGGTAAAAAATTCCATTTCACCAAAAATATGATCGTCACAGTTGGCTTCACCAAGCTGAAAACGGCGTCCGTTAGCCGCGAGAATACTCATCGAGACGCGACCGACAGGCACCACATAGATGTAATTGAGTGGCTCACCTTGGGTCAGAATCGCTTCGCCCGCGCTAAAGTAACGGCTGCCAATTTGGCATTGGTAGATAAACTGGCGAAAGGCAGCGCTTTTTTGCTGTAAAAGGTCATTAAAGCGACCATTGGCGTAGGGTTTAATTCTCATCTTTTCTCACGTTTATATTGTGGGCACCGCAAAGTATTTCGGCGCAAGAATCGCAGCTCTATTTATATTTGAGTCTCAAGCAAAGCCATCTTTTCGCTAAGCTAAAGATGCGTTCTTTGTTTGTCATTTTTTACGTCATTGCTGCGATTTAAAAGGGTCTTGGCGGGACAAAAGTCCTCCTGCGTATGGCAGAAACTCGCCTAAGATTGGCGTAGTTTAAACACATTATTATCGGACTTCGATATGCATAGGGTTGAAAATGAAAGGTTAACGCGAGTCAACCGTTTGCCCTGCTATCTAACCGTCTGAAGTACAAGAAGTATAAGGAGCAATCCATGCTGAAACAGCCTCATATTGGTGTTGATGCAACGCAAGTCGCCCCCTTGGTAATTGTTTGTGGTGAACCTGATCGCGCCAATCGTATTGCGGCGTTATTTGCTAAAGCTGAGCTGGTGTCGGAAAACCGTGAATACCGCTTATTTACGGGCGAATATCAAGGTGTACCCGTATCAGTGTGCAGCACAGGTATTGGTGCACCATCAATGATCATTGCAGTGGAAGAGCTAAAGCAATGTGGTGTGACCCATATTGTGCGTGTTGGCTCAGCGGGGGCAATGCAGGCAGACATTGGTCTAGGTGAGTTGATTGTAGCTGAAGGGGCTGTTCGTGATGAAGGTGGTTCAAAGTCTTACGTTGAAGCCTCTTACCCAGCTTACGCCAGCTTCTCATTGTTAAAAGCACTGGATAACTACCTTGCGAGTCAAACGAACGCTTATCACTTTGGTGTCGTACGCTCACACGATAGTTTTTACACCGATGATGAAGACGCCATTTGCCACTATTGGAATAAAAAGGGCATTTTAGGCGCGGATATGGAGACTTCAGCGCTGTTTGCGGTGGGTCGTCTACGCGGTCTTGAGGTGGCGTCTATTTTGAATAACGTGGTGCTTTACCAGCAAGATGTCAAAGAAGGTGTGGATCAGTACGTTAATGAAGCGCAGGTGATGATGCAGGGTGAAAAACAAGCTTCTCTAGCCGCCCTAGAAGCGCTTATCGCTCAAGCATAAGGTTTGTAACACCCTTAATTCAAAAAACGCCCCAAATGCTTACTAGGCTTTTGGGGCGTTTTTTTCAGTTGCGTTTGCTCTTAAGTTGCAACGCTTAAATGAACGGTTTAAGCACTTTGTTGTGAGCGCACAATCTCTTCGCTTACCCAATTTAAGAGCTGTTTGATGGCGCGAGAAAGCACCTGATTTTGCCGCACAATGTAGCCTAGGCTGGTGGTAGGAAATTCAGGTAAAGGCGTAATCGCGGTTTTCAAATTGAGTTTAGGATGCAGGGAAAACTCCGGCACAATAGCCACGCCAAAGCCGGCTTCCGCCCAGTCAATTTGTGCATCGACACTGCCGACTTCCATCACGCGATATTTAGGTAAATTAAGCGTAGGCAGAGCCAGATCGAGCAGATCACGGGTACGAGTATCATGCCCAAGTAAGATAAGTGTCGGCTCTTCTTGTTTGCTGTCCCACTGACCTTGTTGCCAGGCTTGTAAACCATCACCTAATGCGCACCATTTCACTTGCTGTAATTCGGTAAAATGCAGTGGCTGGCTCTCTTTTTGCGCCATCACAAAACCGAGATCCGCTTTGGCACTTTTGACCAATTCTGCCGCTTGTGAAGAGGTGGTGTTTAACAGCGATAGATCAATTCCCGGGAATTGCTTTTTGAACGATTGAAACGGCGAAATAAGCAGTAAGCGCGAGATGATATCACTGGCAGCGATGGTCAACGTGCCTTGGTCTAAATCATTGATAGCGTTAATGTCTGCTTGGCAAACTTGCAGCTCCATCAGCGTGCTTTGGGCACTTTTTAGCAGCCGCTCTCCCGCTTGTGTGAGGCGAAATGGATTGCGCTCAATCAGTTTAACTCGGGTCACTTGCTCAAGCTGTTTGATGTGCAAACTGACATTGGGCTGCGTCATATGCAGTTCATTGGCGGTTTTGCCAAAGTGCTCTAAGCGCGCCAAAACCACAAAAGTGTTGAGCCAGTTGAGGTCTAACATAATCATCCTCGCTTAAACGGAAACTAGATCGCATTTAGCGTTACATCCCCATATGAAATCCTTATTAGGGTTATAACGATTATTAATTTTTCTTATTTTGAGCCGATGTTTAGGATAAGTCCATCGCTTTTGAGGAGAGTTAATTATGTCGTCTATTGTCGTTGTTGGTGCAAACTGGGGTGATGAAGGTAAAGGTCGAATCGTTGATTATTTGGCAGACCAAGCATCAGCAAGTATCCGTTTCCAAGGTGGTAATAATGCAGGTCACACTGTCGTTAATGACTTTGGTACATTCAAACTACACCAACTACCAAGCGGCGTATTTAACCCAGACTGTATCGCAGTTCTTGGTCCTGGCATGGTAATTAGCCCAGCATCACTTTCGCAAGAAATTGCTGAAGTAGAAGAGTCAGGCGTGAAAGTAAACATGTGCATTTCTGACCGCGCAACGCTATGTCTACCGCTGCACGCGCTAGAAGATACGCTAGAAGAAGTGCGTCTTGGTGACAAAGCTTACGGTTCAACGCGCCAAGGTATTGCGCCTGCATACGGCGACCGTGTGATGAAAAAAGGCATCCTTGTTGGTTGGCTAAAACAGCCTGAAGTGCTAGTTGAGCGCATTAAATTCTGGATGGATTGGAAACTGCCGCAACTGCGCGCGCTATACCCAACCTTTGAATTTGAGCAAACGGCACAAGAGATGGCAGATTGGCTACTAGAAGTATCGGCGCCTTGGCGTGATGCTATCTGCAACGTAACGCTGCCGCTAAAAGAGCTACAAGCAAATCAGCAAACGTTGCTATTTGAAGCTCAGCTGGGTGCGGGCCGTGATCTTGTGTACGGTGAGTACCCATGGACGACTTCATCTAACGTAGTTTCTATGTACGCAGGTATTGGTAGCGGTCTACCAGCACTTCGTCCTGAGCGCGTTATTGCAGTAGCGAAAGCATTCAGCTCATCAGTAGGTACGGGCACGCTAATTACCGCAATGGAAGAGCAAGACGCATTCCGTGAACTAGCAGGCGAATTTGGTGCAACTACCGGTCGTCCTCGCGATATGGGTTACTTCGATGCTGTTGCAACTAAAAACGGTGTTGAGCTACAAGCGGCAACGGAAATCGCGCTAACGAAAGTTGACTGCCTAACTGGTTTGAAAGATCTAAAGATCTGTGTCGGTTACGAAGGTGAGCACAGCGAGAACCCAATTTGGCCACAAACGGCTGCACTAGCACCAATCTACGAGAAGATGGAAAGCTGGAGCGAAGACATCACAGGTTGTCGTCAGTTTGAAGAGCTACCACTAGCGGCGCAAAAATACGTATTGCGCATTGAAGAGCTAATGGGCGTACCTGTGAAGATGGTTTCTGTAGGTCCTGGTCGCGAGCAGATGATCGTACGTTAATCGTTAAGCAAAATTTAAACTAGTTGTTTTGAGCGAGTAACAAAGCAGCTAGGCAAAATAAGGAGGCTGACCATGGATGGTTGGCTTTCTTTCTATTTGGGGTTTGGAAAACCTAAGTATTCGCTTGGCTCTTTTAATGGATCGGATTCATTCAGTTTTAATACTGAGTGGTTGTGAGTTAAGGGTAAGGGCTAAGCCATATAAATCCACAGGTGGCGCTGTGTCTTTCTCATTTCTAGCGGTTAAAAGCTGTTGGCTTTGCCCTTGTTCTCTGAGTGCATTTTCTAATTTAGAAAAGCATTGCTTGCGCAGTGAGTACTGCGATGATTCGACAGACGAGAGGATTGTCTGAAGAACGGCTTGATGAATGACGGTCAATAATCGCAATCATCAAAAAAATACAATGAACTCACCCACCTGTGAATTATCTTTGCCAGTAATACTGCCCATCGATGTTTCTTCACAGAAAGAAAAGTCTAAATCTAACTCGCTTAACGGACTATTTGCCAGCACAAGGCGCTTTAAAATATCACTATTAAGCTGATGAATGTTCGCACTCCAAGTTGTGTTATTTTTGAAAATATTAAATGTAATTAGCAATCGTGTACCTATTTTTTAAATGTTGAATTAGAACGAGTTTTTTGAAACCAAAATCTTTTACGACCGATTGAACGTGCCATATTATTTACCTATGTTTAAATTTTAAGATTAATTAGGTGCCGCCGAAGCTAAATCGACAAGCACAAGAGTGGATACTCAGAAGATATACCAAATGAGGTAAGGCGATCGGCAATGCCCCGCTCTTGCAAAGAGTGGTGACGCGATCAAGCAATACCAATATCAGTGCGATAAATAAGGCACTGCAGGTAGATCAAACGAATACATATACCATGTATAGGATTTCGGGAGGGTTTTGTATGCCAGCATTAGAGTGCTGGGGGCGTATCTATCAGATAATATTCACAATACAGCCAAAGTGACGGAGCTTCGCTGTTTTTACTTTACGCTTTAGACCAAATTATTGATCGGCAAAACCATCGCAAATAATAGAACTAGTTAATTTTCTATTATTCCGGAAATCAATGCGCTGAACTTAAAGAATCATTCTTTAATATAGATATGAGGGTATTTCAGGGAGTATCTTGCTAGGGATGTCTCTGGAAGACTTACTATACTTTAACAACTCAATTGTCAGAGCAAGACGGCAATATACACCTTTTGAATCGAATTGCTAGCGTTATTTTTAAAATATTTTATTAAGTTTTCCCAAAGAGTGCGACTAAGATGTAGGTTAAGCATAAGAACAACAGAGATAAGTATATGAAAATAGTCGAAGTTGATAGCAGCAATGCGCACGTATTTGCTAACTTGTACCAAGGTTACGCTGCTGAGTTTTCGCGAATTATTGATGATAAACCCGATGAAAATGGGCTGTTTGAAATCTACCCTCAGCTAGGTGACAACGTCACTGGTTACCTGCTTTATATTGACGGTGTTCCAGCGGCTTTGACCTCTATTGCAGAAAAAGCGCCGCAGCAGTTCGATATCTGTGATTTTTATGTCGTGCCTTATTTTCGTAAGAATAAAGTCGGTAAACAGTTTATCTCAAAAATGTTCGATAACTTGCGTGGATCGTGGGAGATCAAGCAGGTAAAAGGGGCTGATCATGCAATTAAGTTTTGGCGCGATGTAGTGGGTGACTACGCGCAAGCTGGCAATATTCAAGGTGAATGGAACGAAGATCAGTATCAGGATGAGAAATGGGGTGTGGTGACCAGACAGTACTTTACCGTTAAGTAGATCACTGCTTATTTGGTACTAAAGGACACATACTTGTATTAACACATGTATTTGCGAACACATGTACTTGTGGACATATAGCTTAGCAGGGCATCCAAGCGGATGCCCTAGTCGTATATTTAGAGCTTTAATTAAGCGCTTTTTTGCATATTTTGTGTGCGGTACTGGACGATATCTTCAATCGTTAAAACAGGCATATTGTGCGCTTTTGCAAACGTCACAATCTCAGGTGTTTTTGCCATTGTGCCGTCTGGATTCGTTAGCTCGCACAGCAAGCCCGCAGGTTGTAACCCTGCTAGTGTTACCAAATCAATGGTGCCTTCAGTATGACCACGGCGAGTTAATACGCCACCCGTGCGAGCGCGCAGTGGGAATACATGACCCGGACGAGCGAGATCGCTTGGTTTGGCATTCGCAGCAACAGCCGTTTTTACCGTGGTCACGCGATCTTGCGCTGACACACCGGTTGTTACCCCTTCTTTTGCTTCAATCGAAACGGTAAACGCCGTTTGGTTGGCGCTGTCGTTATTTTCTACCATTGGTGGTAGCTCAAGTTGGTTCGCGTGCTCTTCGGTTAAACACAGGCACACAATGCCGCTACATTCGCGAATCATCAGCGCCATTTGCGCAGCGGTTAGGTGCTCGGCTGAATAGATGATATCGCCTTCGTTTTCACGATCTTCATCGTCCAGCAGCATAACGCCTTGGCCGTTTTTAAGCGCTTCGATAGCGTTGGTTACACGTGTGATTGGGTCGCCAAATTCGGCAAGTAGTGATGTCTGATTCATGGTTAACTCCTATTCATTACCAGAATCAGGGCTCATTGGGAGGGATAGAACACAATGCAAAATGCACCAGCTCACGGCAGGCAAAATCTGCCTTTGATCTGGTGTGTTACTCATTCTCTCTCATCCGGACTATAACCGTCGGCTCTGGCATCTCACCAGATCTGCTGACCTCGACGAATCGAGCGCTCGCGGGCTCATCTAAAAAGACATACCGCCGGTAGGGACTTTCACCCTGCCCTGAGAATTTCAGTTTTAATTGTTTGCCCAACAAGTTAGGCGCCTAAAGGGTATTACAGAATGGGTTGTGATAGCAATTGAGAATTGAGGTACGAGAGTTGAGAAAAGAGAATTGAGATGAAGAGAGGTGAGAATATTAGATGGTAGAGCAGAGAAGAGAAAAGGCTGAAGATAGGCAATGGTGATCTATGCGCTAGTGTGCCATGCTTCGTCTGTTATTGAGTGCCTGATTAAGAAGCAAAATTAATGAAAGCGTGGAAGCAGCCTTTGTCTGGCTATGAATGGCTTGTCCATCAAGTATGGTACCTAGAAGTTGAGCAAGGTGAAGTGATTGAGCCCAAGCCACACCTTATCCCAAATGTGCGAGCCCATTTGCTATTTACTCCGCAGCAGCAAAGCTATAGCTATGACAACGGTGAGTTAATGCTGGCGGGTAAAGGCAATCACCTACTGACTGCCAGCGAGAAATTGCTTCTGCTTGATGACAATCCACCGCTGAAACGAATAGGGATCACTTTTCGCCCTGAAGCGCTCTATTGCCTCAATCAAACCGTTGTACAACACACCAACCAATGCCAATGGTTTGCTTGGTTATCGCCGCTATTTGATGACAAGTTTCAGCAAATGCTGTGGGACTCTTCAGGCGAACCTGCTTCGTTACTCACGTGTGTAAAGCAACATTTTGACTCGCTTATGATTCGCCCAAGCCAAGATAAAGCCTTTCTACTGGTGCAAAAAGCGGTGGCACTTATCGACACTCAGTTAGAATCCTTACAAGAGCTAGAAGTAGAAAAACTGGCTGATTTATGTGCTTGTTCGCGCAGAACGCTTGAGCGTAGTTTTAAGCTTGTGGTGGGGCTGAGTATCAAGCAGTATCTACAGATGATGCGTTTAGAGCAGATGATATTATCCATCTATCAGCAAGAGCATGATATTGATTGGACAGAGTTTTCTCAGCAGTTTGGCTTTAGTGACCAGTCTCATTTGATCCGCACGCTCAAGCAGCAACTCGGTAAAACCCCTTCCAGCTATCTAAAAAAGCGCGATTTAACTATCGATATCTATGGGGACTTTGAGTAGCGCTAGCGCTTTTAATATCGATGGTGTTTTTGGAGCCGCTATCCGACGACAAAACTTGTCGCAAAAATACAATTCGTCACCAAATGGCTTTGTTATTATTCGCACAGATTAAGGCGCAGTGAAGTAAGCGCTAGGAAAGGTAAAATGAATAATCACAATACAATCAATTTGTTAGAGCTGAAACAAGGACACGACGTTGCGTTTGCAACAGGATTAACCATTGCACAAATCAAAGCATCAGATTTGGACGATATCATCGCTATGCTCAATGATGATCTCGTTAACCCGTATCTGTATTTTGCGCCTGCGGACAATAGCCTATATGAAGGATATTTTAACCCTCTGATTGAAAGCACCCAACAAGCCATTGAGGCGGGAGAATGGGCAGAGTCGCCAGTCTTTGTCATACGCGATCTTGCTGGCAAATATATGGGTATGACAGCGGTAATAGCAGTTATGTTTCTCGCGGGCAACTATGAAGTGGGTTATCAACTGCCTTTCCATGCTTGGGGGCAAGGCATTGCAACGCGTGCCTGCCAACTTATGACCGAGATTGGCTTTAACCAATTAGGCGCGCATAAGATTTCAGCCGATTGTTACGCGGCGAATGTGGGGTCTTACAAGACGTTAGAAAAGTGCGGCTTTAAACAAGAAGGTCGTCAGAAAGACTACTACAAAACGCAGCATGGTTTTGATGACAAACTTTTCTACGGTATGACGAAAGCCGAATTTACTAACATTTGATTGGTAAACTATTGCTGTTTTTCGTTTCGCATCACCAAGATTACGGTAAAATTAGGGCTCCTCGCCAACGTGCTAGGAGCCCTTTTTCTACCAAGAGATGAAACATGTCTAAGATTGAATTTGCGACTGGCGCCCTTGATGCGCAAACCCATTTAGAACTCACGACTGGTCTTGAAGCGCATAGCGAAAATTTAGCGGCGCCGACTTACAACAAGCAGCATTTCAATTGGACGGTGAAAGACGAGCAGGGCAAATTAGTTGCTGCGCTTACTGCTGATTTACTTTGGGATTGGCTCTACATCAGCGAGCTATGGGTAGATGAAAGCTGTCGAGGCACAGGCATGGGAAGTCAATTGATGCAGCAAGCAGAGCAGCATGCGATTGAACATGACTTGTCAGGCTTATGGTTGTGGACACAAAGCTGGCAAGCGCCAGTGTTTTACAAGCGTCTTGGTTTTGAAGAGTTCACGACTTTCGATAACTTCCCAGCCGGGCATAGCCGCATTGGCTTAAGAAAGTCGCTCAAGTAGAGATAAAAAAGCCCTGAAATCGTATTCAGGGCTAATTATCGTCAGTGTTATTTAAACGAGATCGAAAAAGTTATAGGTGCACTCTACGCAGCTCTTTTTTATCCACTTTACCGACACTGGTCTTGGCGATGCTCTCAACTAATTTCACTTTAAGCAGCAGCGCTTCACGGGCAAGAATGCCTTTACTGATAAAGTCTTTGGCAAAGCTAACCAACTCTTTTTCGCTAATTTGGCAGCCTTCTTTGAGGGTAACCAGTGCGAGAGGCACTTCGCCCCATTTGGTATGTGGCATACCGATCACCGCCACTTCTGACACTGCTTTGTGTTGGTGAATAATATCTTCTAGTTCCAGTGAGCTAACCCACTCTCCCGAGATCTTAATCATATCTTTCACTCGGTCAGTGATCTTAATAAAGCCTTCGTCATCAATGGTCGCTACATCTCCAGTATGCAGGTAGCCACCGCGCCACAAGGCTTTAGAATTCTTGTTGTCTTTGTAGTAATTTGGCGTCAGCCAAGGCGCTCTTACCACGATCTCACCGCTGGTTTCGCCATCATGGGCGAGTGAATTCATCTCTTCATCGACGATATGCGCTTCAACCATCGCGACCTTTTTACCCGTCTTAGAACGGTACTCAGCTTGTTGGTCGATATCGAGTTCTAGCTGCTCAGGAGAGAGCTGAACAATAGAAAGAATTGGACCTGTTTCACTCATGCCATAACCTGCGAAAACGTCGATATCACGCTCTAGAGCTGCTTTACACAGGGCTTTTGGTAGCGCGGCGCCACCAATCACAACTTTCCAGTGAGAGAAGTCAATCGACTGGGCTTTTGGTGAGCTTAAAAGTAGATGCAAAATCGTCGGCACGCAGTGAGAGAAGGTCACCTTCTCTTGCTCAATCAGCCCCAACAGTACATCCGGCACATACTTACCTGGGTAGACCTGTTTTACGCCTAACATGGTCGCCATGTAGGGTAGACCCCATGCATGTACGTGGAACATTGGCGTGATAGGCATGTAAATATCACCTTGATGCAGCCTGCCTTGAACGGCGTTGGTGCCGAGCGTACTTAATATGCCTAAAGTGTGCAGCACCAGTTGGCGATGGGTGAAGAAAACGCCCTTTGGTAACCCTGTTGTGCCTGTGGTGTAGAAGGTGGTCGCGACAGTATTTTCATCAAACTCAGGAAAATCGAACTCGCAGCTTTCTTGCGCCAGTAACTTTTCGTACTCACATCCTTCGCCATCGCGTAGTACGACATATTGAGTTACGGTATCTATACGTCCTTTGATTTGATCAAGGATAGGAAGGAACTCTTCATGGATCAGCACAATGTCATCTTCTGCATGATCAATGGTATAGAGGATCTGCTCTGGCGACAGGCGCACGTTGATCATATGCAGTTTTGCCCCAATCATAGGGATGGCAAAATAGCATTCTAAATAACGATGTGAGTCATAATCCATCACGGCAACCGTATCGCCTTTTTTCACGCCCATATTGGTAAGCGCGTTGGCAAACTGTTTTACTCGATTGTGGAACGTTTGATAGCTGTGGCGGCGATGGTTGGCGTAAACAATCTCTTGTTCTGGATCAAATGCAACCGGAGAGAAAAGCAGGTTCTTTATCAACAATTGATAGTTGGACGGTTCATTCACGTACTGGTTCATAGCGGCTCTTCGTTATCTTATGGTATTGGCTAATCATCTGGCATAACAAGCTCGCCTAATATTCGTCGAACTTATTACTAGCTTTAGAGTGATATATTCTATTGTTCACAGCAATTATCATAGTTTCCAACTGTTAAGCGGGTAAAGTTTTTTACTTAGCGGGCAACTAGCAAGTCGGAAATTTCTTCTTCCTTTAGGCAAATTATTAGCAGCACGGTTTACGTGTGCCTCACAAAAAACTGGCGGCATCGCTTAGCCACATTGCCAAATAAAACCTGTTGTGAGACAAGGGATTGGCGCCGCGATTAAAGGGAGAAAATATGATTGTAAGGAAAGCGACAAAACAAGATGCCAGCCCTCACAACACAAGAGCACATGCTTTTTACACCAGAATGGGCGCCCAAATAGAGCGTATGGAAGGTGCACGCCCCTT
This sequence comes from Vibrio rhodolitus, assembly GCF_003350325.1. Taxonomy (GTDB): domain Bacteria; phylum Pseudomonadota; class Gammaproteobacteria; order Enterobacterales; family Vibrionaceae; genus Vibrio; species Vibrio rhodolitus. The sequence continues at coordinate 151,890 of NZ_QLYZ01000003.1, forward strand.
TTTCCGCTGGGAGATGAAGTGATAGTGAGTGGCGTATGATTTTAATTGACAAATTCTACACCAATAAAGGACTCTATAATGCTGCGTTAATTTTACCGCACTAGCTGTTGCAGCAGCTTTAACTGTTAAAGATAAGGTAAAATATGAAGTTTCCTAAGTCACTTCCAACTTCTCACCAAACACTACTTGAGCAACTTGTTCAGGTGCTTTCTCAAGATAGCCGAATTTGCGGTATTGGTTGTAGCGGCTCATACGCCTCCGACTCGATGGATCAATACAGCGACTTAGATTTAGTTATCGCCATTGAGCCAGAACACTATCCAGAAGTGATGGCACAACGCTTTGAGATTTTAACTCAGTTTGAGCAATTGCTGGCCGCGTTTACTGGCGAGCATGTCGGTGAACCACGACTGATTGTCTCGGTGTTTGATTGCGCTGAAGTGCTGCATGTTGATTTCAAATTTGTTGCTTTGCCTGATGCGGCGCAGCGAGTCGATGATACGCAAGTGTTGTGGCAAAAAGGCACACTATTAAGTGATGTATTTGCAACCGCTAAGCCGCAGTATCCGCAGCCAAATCCACAATGGATTGAAGATAGGTTCTGGGTATGGATGCACTATGCAGCGACCAAAATTGCGCGAGGCGAGTATTTTGAGACGCTTGAATTTCTCTCGTTCTTACGTCAAAACGTTTTGTCTCCTTTAGCTCTTAAGCAAGCAGGTTTAACTCCATCGGGTGTACGAACGATCGAGAAAAGACTGCCAGAATTTAGTGCAAAATTGCTAAAAACAGTCGCGATGCCAGAGAAAGCATCACTCACCTCTGCATTAGAGCAGTGCGTTGCGATTTACCTAGAGTTACGTGCAAACGAAGAGATTCAAGTAAACGACAGAGCCAAAGATGCGTGTGTTGGTTACTTGCGTGACTTGGTGTAATCGACGAAATGCAATTAAAAACCCCCTTGGCATAACCTAGGGGGTTTTAATATATCGCAAGTCTAGCGTTGAGGACTTAGGCTAACAGTACACACTTAGCTAATGCTTCTTTGACTACGCGTGAACGATCTTTGGTCAGCGGTTCCATCAACTGCGTTGCATCATCCGCTTGGCTTAAGATTTCTGGTAGTTGTGCGCGTCTGCCCGCGTGCAGGTAGTTTAGCGTGCGCTCAAAATCACCATATTGCCCACGAGCATGGACTTGAATAAACTCGCCACAGGCTTCAAATTCAGCATGCTTGATGCAGAACAAAGTCATGTGCGCAGCATCGATCTCCAATTGCAGCATCCAGTTAAGTAAAAACAGCATGCCTTGTTCCGAGACGTCTTCTTCACGCTCTTGCTCCAAATAGCTATCGAAATCAATTTCACCTTCGGCAAGTTGATGGATTAGCCAAGCTTTCTCGTGTTGTCGCTCGATGAATTTAAAGCCGCGATAATCATGGTTAAATAGCAGTTTAGCCAGCTTGTCACGCTGAGGCTTCTCTAGCATCCACAATAGCTGTCCTAGGCTGTAAAGGCGGTATTCATCCAAGCTTGGACGCAAGTGTTCCGATTCGATTTGCGCGCGATAAAGGGCGGAAATGGTTGGATAATCAATATTCCCAGCTAGGTAGGCTAAGGTTTGCTCAAGTAGATGCTCGATACGTTGCGGCGTTTGCTGCAGTTCATCAATGCGTGTTAGTACCGCTTGATGGTCAACGGTTTCATCAAGGATAACCAGCATGCCATTTGGCAGCCCGTTTTGATAAACCTCTAGTGGCACTTCTTTATCAGCCATCAGCACAACATATTTATCGCCTTGTTTTTGCACCACGGTGCTCGCGAGCCAGCTCATGCCATCCATATGGCAATGTTTATCATGCACGGTGTGCTCATTTACGATTACTTGTTTGCGCAGCTTAGCGGGTACTTTATCTCCTTCACCCACATACAGGCAACTCGTGCCTAGCTTGTGACCGAGGGCAAACTCCCACGAAGTTGTGTTGCGCTGAATTACCAATCGTAATGCTCGCTCAAAGTCATGCTCAATGTCTAATGTGATGTCTGGGTATTTCAGCGATGCGTGATGTAAGAAAGCCACACGGGTGCTTTCATTAATAAACTTCAAACCTTCATGCAGCGCCTCGGCTTTTTTACGATCTAGACTGCCAAACATACTGGTTGAGGTATTGGTGATCTCGCTGTAGCGATCTAGCCAGTGGGAGTACTTTTCAATATCGCGAGTACCGCTCACTCGGCTCATCTCATAGGCTTTGAGAATGCCGGAATCGATGCCCGCTTTTTCAAGTTGCTCGTGAATCTCAATATCATCCAACACGTTGTTGAATTCGATACCCCATGGACCATCAGAGTAGGCGCGCAATACGTTGCGTGCAACGCGAACTGGCGCTAGCGCTTTGATAAATTGCCATAGGCGATCCGCTTGTGCTCGCTGTGGCAGAGGCAGTTGTCTTAGCCAAAAGGCAATCAAGGTGAAGCGTTGGAAGTCTTCATCATGATCGTGTAAGAACTCATAGCCTGGTTGCTGTTCGCTGAATTTACTGAGGTAGAGATTGCCTCGGCAGCAATCATCACGATGCAGTTGCGGCTCTAACAGTGCCAGTAAGCTGGCTTGATCTTCGCTTGGATTTTCCGCGCAAAAGTAGTCGCGTACACGGGCAATATCTTGCTCAGTGAGTCCTTTATGCTCAGGGCAGTGATAGTTCCCTTTGATAAAGGCTTCTTCTAGAATCTTATCGACCGCTTGTTGCCAAATATTCTGTTGATTTAAGTAGTTGAACAGCGCTTCGGTAACATCATCGCCAATGCGTTGAGTAAAATCCGCATGCAGTTGATAACAGGCAAGCGCAATAAAGCCCATATGTGCTCGCGGGTAATAGTCGGGATGACATAACTCACGAGAACTTCGCAGCACACTGTCGACCAACTGAAAATTCTTTTTATATAGAATTTCATCGTTATCGGTGAAGGAGTAGAAGATGGATTGCATTTCACGTGTTAGCGCGCCATCTTGCTCATCGCCATCCTCGGTTTTTGGTTCTGGCAGTTGGCTGTAGCGACGGTAGTAATCTTGGCGAGAAATAAGCGGCTCGTCGTCATCAGTGAGTGACTCCATCATATACTCACTAAACTCGCGTTTGCCTAGTACGCGGTAGAAAACATCAATGACGCGCAAATACTGTGCGTATCGTGCTTTGAGAAGCGAGACTTCGCTGTCAGGGGTGATGGTGAGAGTGGTGATCAAGCCATTGGCGAGCTCAATCGTGGTCTCTTCACCAAAATGATCAGTTAACAAATCCCCGCGCACAAGCTCAAGAATACTTTCGATCTCTTCAGCGATGCCTTGGTTGTTGTATTCCCATTTACAAACATGATCATCGATATGATCCGCCATCTCAGGTGCATGTTGATGAGCAAGAGGTAAAAGTTCGATCTCTTGCAAAGATTCTAGCGCTTCTAGCTCAGAGCCATCTTCGATGTAGCACCATAAACGCTCACCTTGTGGCAGTGCAAGGATCAAAGGTTTAAGTACTTCACTGCCATAGTTAAGATCAAAGCGGCGGTCGTCACGTTCGAGATAGGCTCGGTATTTGGCGCGTTTTTCCAATGCACGTTCAGCAGGCTTAACGAGGTCTCCAGAAACATGGCTTTCGATATAGCATTGCAGATCGTAGGCTTCATCTTCGAGGGTACTTGCCATAAATGGCTGCTGCATAAAGGCGTCGTCTTCTTGCTCATCATGGTTATGGCTACGGGCAAACAGAGTTTGATAGAGCCAGATAACCGGTTTGTAGCCGCTTAAATCGGCTTCGTCATCGTCGCTCTCGTCATAACTTACCAGCAGCACTGGCTCAGCTTTAAAGCGCGCCACCATCAACTGTTTGAAACTGGCGTATTGGCATGGATTCTGTTGCAAGTATTCGCCGAGTGGCTGAAACGTGGTGTCGTTGCTGTATGGATCATCCATAAACATCGCCAAGCGGAAACTTGGGTTATCACACCAAATAAAGGCTTTGATCACCTCTGGGTGCCAGCCATGTTCATTCAAAAACGCGGCGAGGTATTCTTCGTATTGCGTCGCGTGTTCATCGTCCCAGTAAGGCACAAAGAACTGACCGACTAAGTAGGCGTATTGTAGATCGGTTTTTGCCAGCATATACACCGCTTCAATGCCAAATACGCGCATGTCGTCGATCCACATATCGTCGGTATCATTAACGCGGCGCGTGTAAGCAACAATCGCTTTGGCAGTTTCGACTACGGTTGCTTTTAGCTCTGGGTACTGTAGGGCAGCGGCAAACAAAATCACTTCTGAGATATAGACTTCTCGCTGATCGGTAATTTCGTGGGCGTAATAATGGCTGCCACCTTCTTGCCCCATATTCAGGGCGGATTTAAGTAGCTCAAGGTTGTCGCCTGCATCGCTTGGCTGCAAGCGGCGCACACCTTGCGCGTCTTGCTGTTTGAACTCCACATCAAAGTGATGTTGGTTAAAAGCCTCACCACTTTTTAATAGCGCTTGATACTGAATGAGTGCAGATTCAATTTGTTCAGGCTGGTGGATATCGAGGGTGATGATTTGGGTTTTATCAAACTGGTTCATGGACCGATACTGCATGATGAAATAACTGCAAATACAGTAATTTAAAATGTTAACGCCGAAAACACGCTTGTAGCAGAAAGCAGAGCTAACGCAGTTAACGGCAGAAAAAACTGCCTTAAGATCCCCATTTTGGTCGAGAAATCAGCAGAGTATTACTGCCATTGCTAAAGTGTTTACAAGGTATCCGCGCTCACAAGGAAGAGGACCATGGGTAAAAAACCGTTGCTGATATTAAGTTTGGCACTGTTGTCGAACCTAACATTTGCCGCTGATGTTGCTGACAGTGTCGCGCCTGAACTCACCAGCCAGATCAATGCAAAACAAAGTGTAACTGCCAAAGAATTTGTGGTTGCTGCGGCGCATCCGTTGGCGGTGGAGGCGGGTTATCAAGTGTTGAAAAGCGGTGGCAGTGCCGCGGATGCTTTAGTTACAGTGCAGACCGTATTAGGCTTGGTTGAGCCGCAATCTTCAGGTTTAGGTGGCGGCGCATTTCTGGTTTACTACAACGCTGAGAGGCAGCAACTCACCACCTATGACGGTCGAGAAACCGCACCACTAGCAGCAAGACCGGAGCTGTTTCAGGATGAAAACGGCGAGCCACTTAAGTTCTTTGATGCGGTTGTCGGTGGGCGCTCTGTCGGTACGCCAGGTACGGTAAAGCTGCTTGCTGATATTCACCGCCAATATGGCGAGCAGCAATGGGCAAGTTTGCTTAAGCCCGCGATTGATCTTGCAAGAGATGGATTTGAGGTCTCGGAGCGTTTGGCAAGCTCTATTGCACGTGATAACGAGCGATTAAGCCGCTATCCAGATACCAAGCGCTACTTCTTTACTGAATCCGGACAGCCTTTGCAGCAAGGTAGCCTGTTGAAAAATGCCGAGTATGCTCAGACGCTAGAATTACTGGCGAAAGAGGGCGAGCAAGCTTTCTACCGTGGCAAGATCGCGCAAGATATTGTCAGCAAAGTTCAAGGCATCACGGATAACCCCGGTTCGCTGGCTGTTGAGGATTTTGCTACTTACAAAGTTATCGAGCGAGAGCCAGTTTGTGCGCCCTATCGTCAGTATCAGGTATGTGGCATGGGACCACCAAGCTCTGGCGCATTAACTGTCGGGCAGATCCTTGGCATCACCGCGCACTTTGATCTGAGTAAAATGGGCGCTGATGATCCGCAATCATGGCAGATCATTGGTGATGCCTCACGTTTAGCTTTTGCTGATCGTGGGCGTTATATCGCCGATACGGATTTTGTCCCAATGCCACATGGCTTGCTTGATCCTGACTACTTGGCTGAGCGGGCAGACTTGATTAAACAGGGTAAAGCTCTTGAGCAAGTAGAGCCAGGCAATCCACCTTGGAGTCAGCGAATTGCGCAAGCTGATGACCAATCAATTGAGCTGCCAAGTACCACCCACATTGTGATTGTTGATAAGCAGGGCAACATCATCTCCATGACCAGTACGATTGAAAATGGCTTCGGTTCACGGGTGATGAGTAACGGTTTCCTGCTTAATAATGAACTGACCGATTTCTCGTTTGCTTCACACAAAAATGGTTACCCAATCGCCAATCGCGTTGAACCGGGCAAGCGCCCACGTTCTTCAATGGCACCGACTATTGTGATGAAAGAGGGCAAACCCTATATGGCACTAGGCTCGCCGGGCGGCTCTCGTATCATCGGGTATATGGCACAAACGCTTATCGCCCACTTTGAATGGGGCATGGACATCCAACAGGCGATCAATATGCCGCGTATGCTCAACCGTTTTGGCAGCTACGATTTAGAGCAAGGTACTGACGCAGAAAAGCTTAAACCGGCACTTGAGGCGATGGGCTACAAGGTCGATATTCGTGATTTGAATTCCGGTCTGCAAGGTGTGGTGTTTACCGAAGGTCAGATGATAGGCGGCGCTGATCCAAGGCGAGAAGGTATCGTGTTGGGTGATTGATTACGTTGATCTGAAAGCTCTGCTTGGGGCATCAAGATCGGAATGGTTTGGATAAATAGATGAGGGAGCAGTGAGTCTTCCTCATTGTCTGAGTTACAAGTTAACATTTGTCTGATTTGGTGATTAATTGTTATGTTATAACATAACTAAAATTCATCAATGCTTTTACCCATGAACAAAATCAGACTGACATTAGTAGCATTTGCGCTTAGTGCATTTGCAGTTGCAGCGCTTATTTCCGAGCAGCCGATTGAGCCAGAGCCCGCAGCACCAATTAAAGTCACCGCTTATCAACCTGCCACTAAAGCTGCGAATAGCTCCGCACCGGATCAGCCGATACGGGTTCACTACTTTGTAAAAGTGGGCGATACCCTCAGTGGTATTTTTTCCGACTGGAATCTTCCCTATACAGATTTGCAGCAGATACTCTCAGCAGACCATGCGACCTTGCAACTTGATACTATTAAGCCGGGTGACTATTTAGAATTTTCACTCGATAAACAGACAAGGCAACTCAATAGCCTGACTTACCATATTAGTCTGGTAGAGAAAGCCATTTATAGTCGAGAGCAAAATGGGGAGTTTGGTTACCAATTTACTGAGTCCCCCTCGACGTGGCGTGAGAACCTCTATTCGGGAAGTGTTGATGGCAGCTTTTCCTTATCTGCACATAAACTTGGGCTTTCTTCTAAGCAGATCGCGAACATAACTCGAGTATTGAAAGATAAGCTCAATTTCTCTCGCGCATTAAGGGCAGGGGATCGCTTTGATGTATTAGTTAAAGAGCAATATCTTGGCGAACATGCGACTGGTAATAGTGAGATTCAAGCTATTTCATTTAAGCTAGCGCGCGGAGAAGTCGCGGCGTTTCTTGCAGAGGACGGGCGGTTTTATGATCGCGAAGGTAATAGTTTGGAGCGTGCGTTTAACCGTTATCCAATCGACAGGCAGTATCGCCGCATTACCTCACCATTTAATCCCAAGCGTAAACACCCCGTCACAGGAAGAGTGACGCCACATAATGGTACAGATTTCGCCACCCCAGTTGGCGCTCCGATATATTCAATCGGTGATGGCAAAGTGATCGGGGTGAGAAATCATCCTTATGCGGGCAAATATTTGGTGATTGAGCACAACAGTGTTTATAAAACGCGTTATCTGCATTTGGATAAATTTCTGGTTAAGAAAGGGCAATATGTTCAACGCGGTCAAAAAATTGCGCTGTCTGGGGCGACCGGTCGCTTGACTGGACCACATCTGCATTTTGAAGTGCTAGTACGCAATCGCGCTGTTGATCCAATGAAGGCGGATCTGCCGCTTGCTTCATCAGTGTCTGACGCTGATAAGCCTGCTTTTATCGCTAGGGTTAAAGCCTTTGATCAACGGTTGCTTGAGAATAGCGCAGGTTAGATATAGATAGAAAAACAGCAACTCATTGAGTTGCTGTTTTGTCTTAAGTGATTTGAAATTTGAAAGACTAGTGGATTAACTGGTTTAGTCGAAAATCATTTAGCCGAAGATCACTGTGTACAAGAAGCCTGCGCCAATCGCCATACTTAGAATAACCACTAGGAATGCCGCAATCATTTGGTTCTTGAAGATAGACTTAAGCAAGATAACTTCTGTCAAACTTGCACCCGCACTACCGATAATCAACGCCATTACTGAACCCAACGCCATGCCTTTTTGTACCAATGCTGCACTTAGTGGGATGACCGCTTCAGCACGAATGTACAAAGGAATACCAATTACAGCCGCTACAGGAATCGCATACCATTTACCTGCACCAGCGTATTCCGCGATTAGGTCAGTTGGAATAAAGCCGTAGATAAATGAGCCAATCGCAATACCTAACATTAGGTAAGGCAGTACTTGTTTAAAGTCTTTCCAAGTTGAAAGCCAAATACGCATCCAACGGCTTGGTTGTTTGGTTTCAACCATAGTTGCAGTCGCGCTACCGTCAGTTGAGCAACAAGATACTTTCACTTCAGGCTCTGGTTTTGAACTTGTGCAGCAGCTAGTTGGAGCTGGTACAGGCTCAGGTTTAGTGCAGCAAGACGTTGCCGCTTCTACTACTGGTTTGCTATCGCCACAGCTTGATTTGCTAGAGCAGCTTGATGCATTCGCAGATTCGTAAGCTTCAGGTTTTACGTAACGCTCAAAGCCCAGTTTTTCCAACACATAACCCGCCACAACCGATACTGTCATTGCGATAGCAAAGTAGAACAACGCCACTTGCCAGCCAAATGTCACTACGAATAGACCAATAATTACTGGGTTAAGTAGTGGGCTTGCGAATAGAAACACCATCATCGGACCAAAACCAGCACGCGCACGTAGCAAGCCTTTTAGGAAAGGGATGGTTGAGCACGAGCAGAACGGTGTAATAGAACCTAATAGTGCCGCGATAAAGTAGCCTTTACCGTTACGCGAACTTAGGATCGATTGGATCTTTTCTGGGGTTAGAAATTCTTGCAACACACCTACGATGTAGCTGATTGCTAGGAATAGAATAATCAATTCCACCGCTAAAAACGCGAACATGTCTAGGGCGTCGCGTGCCATTGTCATCAATTCATTACTCATAGGAGCCTCAAATTCTGTTTAATTTCGAAGTTTCTCGAATTATAGAAATATCTCGCTAATGATCAAGTGTTATTTCGATAAAAATCGAAATAAATTTATTAGGGATAGCTAATGAATGTGTCTTTTTTAGGGGGATTGTTTTTAGAATCAGTAGGATACTGGCTTTTGTTTTTTGTTGATTCGGTGACTTAGTGAGTGGGTATGTCCCGCTTAGTAGTCTGTTGGTTTCTTTCGCTCTGCGATAAGCGGTCCAGTTACTCTTTGTCTTACCAAAGAGTAACCAGAAAGGCGCTTTAGTCTGCTGGTGTGGTCCGGTCGGTTTTAGGCGTTCCCGACGCCGAAAACCTAAAAATGCTGTCCTGCATTTTTACCTAGGATGATGCATATCTTTGGCTGAGTAGAGAATTTTTTTGTAAGTAAATAGGCGATCAGCATCCAAGTATGGTTGTAACTTAGATTTGTCCCTAAATGTGTTAGTCCTTTTACTCATCATTATCTTGTTAACCTGAGTTTTCTTTAATCAAATTTATCCGATTTAACTTACAAATTAACATTCCCATTACTTGAAGATATCTTGCAGCCAAGTTTACCTTCATGTGGCATAACTTATTGATTATCAGTTGAGTGAATATGAAAAAGACTGCATTATCGAAGGGTTAAAGACGACAATATGTCGTCAAATTAGAGTTAGCTTTTTAGGGGAACTGATGAGTGTAGAAAACTGGTTGATAGGCATTGTATGTGCAGTGATTGGTGGCTTAGTCGGTCATATCCAAACTTCTAGGTTTTATAACCAAAGAGTAGAAACTCTCGAGCATGCGATGAATGATGAGTTCGAGTTTCTACGTGTAGAAATGGAACGTTGGTTCCCTAAACTGCTACTCGAACATCAAAGACCTATTCAGGATGTCTATTCAGTTATTCCGGCCATTGACTTGTCTCTGGTTGAAAACATCGTTATCGAATTAGCTTCGAGTAAGCGTAGAGTTACGAGAGAGCAAAGGAAATTTATAATCAGGTTAAAGTTTCTTTTGGCCCATGCAGTAGAAATTGACTCGCAACGAGGGGTATTAATTAAAAAGTTATTTGAGACAGAAAACCTAATTGATGTTGGTGAGAAACGAGAAATAGGTAATCGAATATCTTTCCTAACTGCTCAATTACTAATTGATGTCGCTGAAACTATCTTTTATTTAATTAAATTGTTTGAAGAACAGCGCAACTTCGAAATCAGTGAACACCATAGTTATAAAGACTACATTGAGGTTGCTTGTAAACAATCAAATGTGGATGTTCAGCCTGCTGTTTGGCGCATGGTTTATGTGCAAATAGGGATCGAGGAAACATAAGCATACAAGCGTTTAATGCTTCAAGATACTTTTATAATCCCAGTAAAGTACGTTAGGTTTCTTACTCTAACGTGCTTTGTCCAAAAATGATTTACTCCAATACAACCACAACAATAAGCAAAAATGCAGGATAGCATTTTTAGGTTTTCGGCGTCGGGAACGCCTAAAACCGGCTGGACAACGTGCGCATTGCAAAAGCGCCTTTCTGGTTACTCTTTGGTAAGACAAAGAGTAACTGGACCGCTGACGCTGAGCGAAAGTGATCGATAGACTTTTAAGCGGTACATAACCTCTAGACCAACTAACCCACTAGACCGATCAAAACCAAGATTTCCGCCTGCGCGGAAATGACAATGTTTGAGTTTAGTGTTCAAAATCGTAACGCGGCTCTCCTGTTGCGGTAAGACAAAGAGTAACTGGACCGCTTACAGTAAACTCAAAGAAACCCTCACCGCTTGAAGCGGGACAAACAATACCACCTACCCACGACAAACAACCCCACGCTTTAAGATTGCATTTAAACGACATTTCGACTATTGTGGAAATATATCAAAAGTCGGAGAACACAATGGAACTAGAATGCGTTGCTAAAGCCCTTAAAGAGCTTGGGCATCCGACTCGCCTGTCGATCTACAAAAGCGTCGTTAAAGCGGGTCATCAAGGTATTGCAGTAGGTGGCTTACAAGAGCAGTTGGATATCCCAGGTTCAACGCTATCACACCATATTGCGAGCTTGGCATCTGCTGGTTTGATTAGTCAACGCCGTGAAGGTCGCACCCTATTCTGTGTCGCTGAATATCAGTGTTTGGAAGGTGTGATTGGCTTTCTGCAAGCTGAGTGTTGTGCAGATGAAAAGTGTCAGTAATTCACTGAACCTTGATGAGGTTTGGCGTCAGTATCAACATTCACTCAAGGCGTTTTTGCACAGCAAAGTCGCCAATGAGGCAGATGTTGAGGACTTGCAACAAGAGATCTTGATAAAAACCTATCAAAGCTTGGCGGATGTACAAAACGAATCCAGTGTGAAGTCTTGGTTATTCCAGTTGGCGCAGCGAACCATCATCGATTTTTATCGCAAGCGTGCTCGTACTCTGCGTGATAGTGATCTGCAAGCGGATGATTTGTGGTTTGAACAAGCTCCAGAAAGTGTTGAGCAAGAGCTGGCAAATTGCATTGCGCCATTTATTCAAGCATTGCCTGAGTCGAGTGCGGAACTTCTCGGTAGCGTTGAACTAGAGGGCGTGAGTCAAAAAGAGCTTGCCGAGCAGCAAGGTGTTAGCTATTCCACCTTGAAATCTCGCGTGCAAAAGAGCCGCACAGAGCTTAAGAAGCTGTTTGAAGAGTGCTGTGATCTTGAGTTAGACAAACACGGTAACGTGGTCGATTACCATCAAAAAGTCAAAGGTTGCTCGCGTTGCTAATTTTTCCTCGGACCAGGAAAAAGTTTCCATTTTTATCGAAATAATTTCGTCTTTCAGTTTTAGCCGTCGTCTTAGGGATGTAAGCGAAACCAAATGACTCGGTTTCGCCCCCTAAATAGAGAGATGAAAGATGATCAAAATCGTTAGCTTTAAAATCTGCCCGTTTGTTCAACGTGTCACTGCTGCGCTAGAGGCAAAGCAGATCCCTTATGAGATTGAGTTTATTAGCCTAAGTGATAAACCGCAGTGGTTTTTAGACATTTCACCGAATGGGCAGGTGCCACTACTTGTAACTGAGACGGGCACGGCTCTATTTGAATCAGATGCGATTATCGAGTATATCGAAGATGAGTATGGTCCACTAGAACAAGGCATTAGCAACGAACAACGCGCGTTAGATAGAGCGTGGAGCTACTTGGGTGCTAAGCACTACTTGGCTCAATGTAGCACTATGCGCAGTAGCGATCAGGCGCTGTTTAGCGAGCGATTAACCAATCTGCAAAAAGCGTTTGCGAAAGTTGAGCAACAGCTAGGCGAGGGCGCGTATTTTAAAGGTGAGCAACTAAGTAACGTTGATATTGCTTGGTTACCGCTGCTGCACCGCGCGGATATCATTAAGCAACATAGCTGCGTTGATATGTTGCAAGGTTTTCCTAAGGTACAAGCTTGGCAGCAAGCATTGCTTGAAACGGGTTTGATGGCGCGCTCGGTACCAGAAGATTTTGAGCAAGTGTTTGCTAACTTTTACCTATCAGAGCAAACCCATTTAGGGATGGAGAAAGCGCAGTGCAAAGCTGGGTCAAACTGCTGCTAACGTGTTGCTAGAGAATGAAAAAGCCCCGTAAAATTTGCGGGGCTTTGTTGTTTAAGAAGCTGGGTTACAGCTTAAAGCTACCCACCATGCTGTCTAGGCGTTGTGATAGATCTTTTAGTTCTGCACTGGCTAGCGCTAATTCTTCAGCGGTGCTGGTGGTCGCAGAGTTAATCGCATTGATCTCTTCGATGTTGTTGTTAATGGTGTAAACCACAGTCGATTGCTCTTCTGTTGCCGTTGCCACTTGCGTATTGCGATCAGAAATATCGTGGATACGTTCTGAAATACTGCGCAATACATCAACCGCTTCGTCAGATGAAGCCACACCTTCATGGGTTACCGCTTTACCTGCTTCCATCGCCATTACAGCATCTTTGGCATCGCTTTGTAGCTGGTTAATCATTTTTTGGATTTCATCGGTTGATGAGGCGGTGCGGCTGGCTAGGTTACGCACTTCATCAGCCACCACTGCAAATCCTCGACCTTGTTCACCTGCACGTGCCGCTTCAATCGCTGCATTCAAAGCGAGTAGGTTCGTTTGGTCGGAAATATCGCGAATCACATCCAAAATTGAGCCAATTTCTTGCGTGGTAGACGCCAGTTGCTCAATCACTTGACCTGTGTTGTCGATATCCAATGCTAAGCGGCTGATGGCGTCTTTGGCTGTGCCGACAACACTTTGTCCCATTTCAGTGTTATCAGATGCCAGAGATGCAGTTTCTGCAGCTGTCGCAGCGTTAGACGCGATTTCGCTGATGGTTGCGCCCATTTGGTTGATGGCAGTTACGAGCTGAATGGTTTGGTCATGCTGCATTTGGCTGTTGTTATGCGTTGAATTAGCGCGATCAGAGACGCTATCAGCGGCAGCTTGCAGCGCATGGCTAGTAAAGGCAACTTCCTTCATTGAGTCATGGATCTTTTCAATAAAGCCGTTAAAGCCCTGTGAGAGCTGACCAATTTCATCGTGAGATTTCACGTTGATGCGTTGTGACAAATCGCCATCACCTTTGCCAAGGTCGCTAAAGCGCTGGGCGATTTCGCGAATTGGACGCGTGATGCTATTGGCAAGAAGCAAGCCCATAAAGATAAAGATGGCGGCGATCACTGCCGTTGTCACCATCATCTCGGTGGCAACATTTGCGAGATCTGCAAACACTTCTTCAACCGGTACCACGCCGACAACATACCAATCCATTGATGGCACGTAGGTGCTCGAAACAAAGACGCGCTGTCCTTGGTAATTGGCTTCGATTAAATTGAAGTGGTTTTTGTTGAGTAGGCTTGCAGTCTCTGCGCCATACAGGCGAGAAAGTGAAGAGTTTGCCATTGAGCGATCGCGATGAATTTTTACCGCGCCTTGTGCGTCGGTAAGAAAAACAAAGCCAGTTTGTTCAATTTTAAAGTTATTCAGTAACGAAACCATGTCATCCATCGATTTAGATAGACCTGACATCGTCAAACCATGCACTAACTGGAAGTTGGCAAACATTTTCACTTCACCCGTTGGTTCTTGGAAAATGCTTACTGAGGTTGCTTTACCCGATTGGGTAAAATCAAAAAACCAGCCATCTTGTTGCTGATTTAGCTGGCGTAGGAAGCCATTTTGGTTCCAGTAATTCGCGGTTTGGCGGTTCGCAACCGAAGCGTCATTAAGTTGGTATTGCTGGCGGAGGTTGTTGAGCTCTTTAACCAACATTGCTTGCGTACTGGCATCAATCTCAGTGCCATCAACCGCGTGTTTAACAAATTCATTATTGGTGAGTTGCTCGGCTGCCAGCAGCATTTCATTCACTTCACGATCGATCTGACTGCTGATGTCATCCAACAGAGCTGGAAGCTCGATATCGATCAGGTGATGTTCTATCACACTGCGAGATTGATTGTAAGCAAGGACGCCCATGATGATGGTTGATGCGAGCACGGCAAACGTGATCCCAGCAACGACTTTCTGTTTGATGCTAATTGAATTCAATTTCATTGGTTCATCTACCCTTTATAGCATTGCGTTTTGGTTCTGGTTCGGTTCGCCTGCTTACCCTAATAGGCGATGTCATCCATTCGTAGATAGTTCCAACACGTACAAGGTAGCGGCTGAGAGTTTCATTTCTTTACAAAAAAAATGCGACATGGTGCGATAAAAATTTGAGGTAAGAAATAGATTTAAGGTGAAAAATTATCTAGGTGAATGATTTTCAGAAGGTTTTATGTTGGTTGTGTTCAGCTCAGTCGATTTTGATTGTTTTGAGAAAATACGAGGGAAAGTTGCCTAAAATGCGGTCCAAGTCGTTGATTTGAGTTTTGCCGAATACTGAAGGAATGTGCGCCAGTATAGTGTATTTTTTGCACAGGAGATCGGTTGTGTACCAACTCTATTATTATCCCAACAACGCCAGTCTTGCACCGCACTTTTTACTGCATTTTATGCAAGCCAAGTACGAACTTATCTTGGTGGACAAAAAAGCCAATTTTCAAAAATCGACCGATTACTTGAAGTTGAACCCAGCAGGGCGGATCCCCACTTTGATTGATGATGGCGAGGCGATTTTTGAAAGTGCAGCAATTTGTATTCACTTGTGCGAGCAACATAATCAGTTGATCCCACCAATGGGATCTAAATTGCGCCCGAAGTTCTTTCAATGGTTAACTTATCTGAATAATACGTTGCAAGCTGAGTTGATGGTGCGTTATTACCCTCATCGTCATACCGATGATGAACGCTACATCCCCAATGTGATTGCAGCGCAAGATGAGCGTATTGGCGAATGTTTAGCAATTATTGATCAGCAGTTGCAAGGTCGACCTTATTTGCTAGGTGATGAAATCTCAGCCTGTGATTTTTTCCTGTTTATGTTGGCGGAGTGGAGTTTGCCAATCAAAACATCACCGCTGCATTTTGAGTGTTTGGCGGCATACTTAAAGCGTTTGAGTGAACACCCGACCATTGTCGCCGTCGCCGAGTTAGAGCAGATTGATTTGTCGGTGTTTCGCTAGCGAGTCACTTAGCTACGGATAAGTTAGCCGAGTCAAAGACTCGGCTAATTGACATCAACTATTGATAAACGTGTTATCCAGTTGATTGATGGCAATGGTCAGCGCTTCCACGCCCAGTTTGGCAATCGACTTTTCCACCTTAGATAGTTCTGTATACATCAATAGGAGATCCGTCTCGTCGATGTACTCTGCGTGTAACAGAAGCTCTTTATATTTAATTAAGCGGTACTGTGATTCACGAAGAGCGATTTGAGTTTGTTGATTTTTATTGATAGCCCTTAACTCTACATATGCAACAAGTTCTGCAATGTAGTTTTGCAAAATGCTAAGATCCTCTTCGCAATTTGCATCAAAGCTAATATCGTCTCTTGCCATTAATAACCAACCTTTCACCTTAAGTGATTAAAAAGTTTGGTTATTCTGAGCGGCTACCTATGCGGGTAAATATCAGATGGTTAACATGGTCTAGTTATTGCCTTGATTAGGACAAATATGTCCGTTTACTGAGGTGGTGGCTATGATAGATCCGATTGTGCAAGTGATTACCACCAGAAGAAAACTTGCTAAGTTAACTCGTCAGCAAATGGCTGATACGGCGGGGATGAGCTTGAAAACCTACCAGCGTATCGAGCGTGGTGAGTCAGATATGAAGATCTCTCAATATCGTTCAATCATTCGTGCGCTGAATATGACAGATTTGGATATCGCATTGGATGTCAAAGAGATCCAGCCATTTACTAACGCTGATTTACTCGCCGCTGCGCGCTTACTCAGCTCCGACGCACAAGCTATGTTGGTGCGATTTATTATGCAGGTTACCAAGAAATAATCACTCGGTTATCACTTGAATTGCTTTCCTCTATTGTTTTCTCATACGCATTGATGCGCTTAAGCCACTACCATTGATAGACCGATACCAGTTAGGAGTCATATTGATGAAGTGGCAATATACAACTTGGCAAAAGCGATTCAAATCACTGCTCAAGCGCTAGAATCGAGTACTACGCAGCAGCAAGTGATTATGCAGCAGTTGAACCAGCAATCCAGCCTGCCACCGAAGGACAATGCTGAGTAAAATTTGACCTTTGTGACACGAATTTGTAGTCTGAACCGACACTTATACCCACCTTACTGGTAGTTGGTGGGTGTTAATCCCTGTTGTATTGAGTAGTGGAGAAAGCGATGGCGGTTCGTTATTGCTCAAATTGTGGAAAAACGTGTGAGCACAAAGAGATCATAAAACAAAAACCTTCCCCTTATGGAAAAAGCCGCAAAGAGCAGTTTAAAGCGTTCTTGTCTGGCTTTTTCTCGGGTGTCACTGTGGGCGCGGGATTGGCTTCTTTAGAGTTGGTCGATCGCTATGAGCAGTGCACTCACTGTCATCATATGACGCTAGATAATAAGGGCGAAGAGTTTAAGTAGCTGTCAAAGATTGGCAGCTTTTACACAAGGAGAGAGTAATGAGCTACCCAATTGAAGGGCAGTGCCAGTGTGGGCAGGTAACCTATCAACTTAAAGCCGCGCCGCAAATGGTGGCTGCGTGTCATTGTACTGAGTGTCAAAAACTCGCGACCGCGCCGTTTAGCGTTACCGCGCTGGTGAAAGCGGAAGATATTGAATTTAGCGGTGAGATGGGTGAGTGGAGCCGTCCTGCAGACAGTGGTAATACCAATGCCGCCAAGTTCTGCACAAGCTGCGGTAATCGCGTTTACCATTTCAATCCGCAAGATGCTGCGATGATCAAGCTAAAACTCAAGCCTGTTGGCCTAGAGGACGACACAATGTTTGCACCTACGGCGCACCTTTGGGTGAAAGAGAAGGTCTCTTGGTACACCATCCCTGATGGCGTAAAAGTGTTTGAAGAACAACCTTAATCGCATCTAGCGCTCTGTTTTTACAGGGCGTTTTATTTATTCTACTCTCTTGCTGATTTCCAATCCCATTTGTCGACTCTAATTTGGTGAAATGATTGTTTTGCCAAGCTGCGTTTGGGTCGTTACACTCCGCTTTTTAGTGCTTCAATATAGGTAAAGTGTGGCTATTCCATCAGCAGCAAGCTCGATTATTGTTCTCGACTTTGAAACCACAGGTCTTTCACCGCAGCAAGGTGATCGCGCGATAGAAATTGGTGCGGTTAAACTGCACCAAGGTGAGGTTGTCGATCGTTTCCAAAGTTTGATGAATCCAGGCTTTCGCGTGAGTAGCTTTATTGAAGGCTACACCGGTATCACCAACAATATGCTAGCGACCGCGCCAAGTTGTGCTGAGGTGATGGATGAGTTTGCTGACTTTATTCAAGGCAGTAACTTATTGGCGCACAATGCCTCTTTTGACCAACGTTTTCTTGATGGTGAGTTACAGCTAATCAACCGCAACTACGGTGGTAAGTTCGCTTGTTCACTGCTGGTTTCAAGACGCCTGCATCAAGAGAGTAGCTCACATAAGCTCGGTGATTTGGTGAAGTACCACCAAATTGCCAATGATGGCGTTTTTCACCGCGCGTTAGCCGATGCCGAAATGACCGCGCATTTGTGGCAAGTGCAGTTGGCGACGGTGCAAGAAAAGTATGCGATTGATGAGCCGAGCTTTGATTTAATGGTCAAAGTAGGCAAAACCTCGAAAGCGGTGGTTGATCAGATGCTTCGCAAAGAAGCACAGAAGATAGCGAATAAGCTGAGTTTGTAAAATCCGTTTAATCATTAAGCAAGCGCGCAATCTAAGATCTCATTGCTAGTTATTGGCGTATGCCAATAACTAGCAATAATAGAGGCACAGTGAAGTCACCTATTTCGAGTGCCCATGATATACGCTATTCCTAGTCGCAACGCTGAAGTTGCCAATCATTTCTCTCGCTCTCCGCAAGTGCTGATCGTTGATGATGAGCGCAATACCCATCAACTTATTACCTTAGTGGAAACCCCATCGCAATGTGGTAAGAAAAAACAGTGGATGGAAATTCTCGATACCTACCAAGTTGATGCGGTAGTCGTCCGAGCGATTGGTAAAAAAATGCTGCAACGCCTGTTTGACCGGCAGCTAACCGTACTAGTGTCTCCGGCTAAAATGCCTGTGCAAGAACTCGACTTTGCCAATTTAGAGCAAGTGAAAAGCTTGGAATATGGCAGAGAGCCACGTAAACAAAGTGGGTGTTGTGGCAGCAAGCCTGCAGCTAAGCCATCGCTATTGGCTCGATTAGCACCGGCGAATTTTGCCAAGATCACTAGGATCGGCAAATGACGCTAATACTGACTGTGCTGGCTTTTGTGGCGATCATTGCTTTGATGGCGATTGGCGTGATGTTCTCGCGTAAGCCAATCGCGGGTAGTTGCGGAGGGTTGGCTTCAATTGATATTGAACGTGAGTGCAATTGCGAAGAGGTGTGTGCGGAACACAAAGTGCTGTATCAAATTCAAGAGCCGTCTAAATAGCAGCGAGATCTGGCATCTGCTGTTTATTAGTAAGTTATTTGCTCAGTACCAGCGCATGACCATTGACTAAGCAATGTGCCACTTTGTTTCTTGCTCGCTTAACAATATTACCAAAGGTTTGGCGAGATACCTGCATCTGGGCTGCGGCGTCGAGTTGGCTCAATCCTTCCTGATCCGCCAGTCGCAGCGCTTCCAACTCCTCTGGTAGCAGCTCAACTTGCTCTAAGTCAGTCATCGGAACCCCGTTTGGCTTAAAACATGAGTAAGGAGCGCGAGTGCAGATTTCGCGATGGATTTTAGGTCGAGCCATAACTATTTCCTAAAGGCTAGTACGCCATGAAGCCAATATTTCCTCACAATCACGCGGATTGCGTGGTTTGCCAACAGCCATTTTTTGCTGATAACACCCTTCAGTTCACAACCGTTGAACCCGGTGTGGTCAGAGCTGAGATTGTAACAACAGATAGGGTGCAAGGCTACGCTGGCATTATGCAAGGCGGCTTAATCACTGCCTTACATGACAGTGCGATGCTGCATTGCTTGTTTAGCATGGGTATTACCGCGATGACTGCCAAATTAGAAACTCGATTTCATCAACCAGTTCCGGTTGGTGTCAGTATTGTGGTGGAGGCGACGTGGCTCGCCACCAAGCGCAACTTACATCAACTGAGCAGTCAAATCAGTGTTGAAGGGCAGCTTTGCTCGAGAGCTAAAAGTCAGTTTTTATCGCTACCTGACACCAATTAACTTCCCCGTTTTCCTGTGAGCTTTCCGTGTTAGCATAGCCATATCATTTTGTAATCAGTACAGCAGAATAGCGCGCAGCTAATCAATACAGGGAGAGCAGTCACGTGTCTCAACAGTACAAGTTATCCGGAGTCTATACGGGGAAAGTTGCCGAGCGTTTTGGTATGACAACCGCGATAGACAAATCACCAATCACGGGCGAGATCTATTTGTCGGCGACCGGTTTGGAAGGCGACGAATGCGCCGAGACGAAATTTCATGGTGGTGTAGAGCGTGCGTTGCATCAATATCCTGCCGAGCACTATCAATATTGGGCGAGCAAATACCGCAGTGAGCATACGTGGCAGGCGCCAGGTATGGGCGAAAACATCAGTACTTTGGGTATGTCTGAAGCCGATGTTTGTATTGGCGATCGCTACCAGTGGGGGGAGGCGATTATTGAAGTGAGCCAGCCGCGTTCACCTTGCATGAAGTTAAGCCAGCGCTGGGGCGTTGAGAATTTCTCTGTGGATATGCAAGATGTGAGTCGCTGTGGCTGGTTATATCGCGTGATACAGCCTGGTGTGGTGAGTGTTGATGCGCCGCTAGTATTGATTGAACGAGTGGCGAATCCGCTCTCTATCTTAGCGGTGTGTGAGCGCTATTTTGGTGCCCCTTTGAATCCAGAAGGTCTTGAGCAGCTTAAAGCGCAGGAAAGGCTTTCAAAGAGTTGGCGTGACAAAGTGCTGCAGCGCATTGCCACCGGTGAAGTTGAGAACTGGAATTTCCGTTTACTCGGTCACGCTTAATGGTGAAAAGAGCCTAATGAAAAAAACGTGTTGACCCGTCTATCAGTCGAGGGTTGAAGATGCCGCCTGAACCACAAAGAGGCAAGAATATGTTAACGGTCACTCAACTGGCGAGAGAGTGCGGGATTTCGCGCACCACGATTTTGTACTACGAAAAAGAGCAGTTATTGCTGCCTACATTGCGCAGTGAAAATGGCTATCGCTGGTATGGCGACAAAGAGATTGCACGGTTAAAAGCCATCTCCTCTTATCGCTCTTATGGCTTGCCGTTAGCCAGTATTCGCACTTTGTTGGACAAACAGGGGCAATCTCAAGCGACTATCTTGAAACATCACTTTGAAGAGTTAGAGCGAGAGATCCAAACATTACGCGCGCAGCAAAGCGCGATTGTTGCCCTGCTGCAAGAACCAAATGTAAGAGAGGACAAGAGCGTGAATAAACAACGTTGGGTCGAAATTATGCAAGCAGCTGGTTTTACCGAAGCAGACATGGTGAAGTGGCACCAGAAGTTTGAAGAGATGGAGCCACAGGAGCATCAGAAGTTTCTTGAATCTTTAGCTATTGATGCTGATGAGATAGCGCAGATCCGTAAGATGTAGGTATCAGCCAAATCAAAGCCAGTTGAGTGACTGGCTTTTTGTATTTTTGGTGCTGACTTATTGGTGGCTATTTCTGCTCAGTACTTTTCTGTTGAGTGCTATCACGTTGAGCCAACGAGTATGGCACAAAACTGATGTGGTTTTTGGCGATGGTTTGGGTCTTTTCAATCAAGCCGTGCAGCAGCTCCGCAGCCATGCGCCCAGACTCGTGAAAGTCATACACTAATGAGGTGATCTTCGGGTTGTAGTAAGCCGACATTGCCCCGCCGCCCACGCCACACACACTGATGTCTTGCGGTACGCGATAGCCATTTTCTAACAGGTAGTTAATCGCGCCGATTGCCATTTTATCATTCACCGCAAAGATGCTATCTGGCTTAGTTTGGCTATTGGTGAAAATGGTTTCGCACGCCTTATAACCACTCTCTACTGAGAAGTCACCAATGCTCATCCACTCAGGCTTTGCTTGCATGCCGTGTGCCGCGAGTGATTCTAAGTAACCTTGTTTACGCTTTTGACCCACCGAGATATCCAGCTCAGACACACCAATAAACGCGATGCGCTGGTGGTTAAGCGCAACCAAATGCGCCATCATATCTTTTGCCGCTGAGATCTCATCAAATAGCACGCTTGGTGAGCCATCGGTGGCGGTTTGTCCCATCACAACTAAAGGCACGCGCAGTTTCTTAATTTTGGTTTCGTGCTCAGGGGTGATAGTGGTCGCGATCAAGATGATGCCGTCCACCTGTTTTTCGGCGAACAGATCCAAAAACTCAATTTCTTTATCTACAGAGTGGTTGGTGTTGCCTAGGATGATGGAATAACCTTTGTCGGCATAGTATTGGTCAATACCGGCAATGTTTTCACCTGAAGAGGTCGCATTGATTTTTGGCAAGATCACGCCGATGGTTTGGCTGCGTTTAGAGTGCAGAGCTTTGGCAAGCGCGTTAGGTCGGTAGCCCGTTTCATCGAGCACTTTTTGAATACGCTTACGCGCTTCTTCACCGACATAACCAGAATTGTTAATGACCCGGGACACGCTAGAGATAGAAGATTCTGCTAATTGCGCGATTTCTTTGATGGTTGGCATGTCCCGTGTCCTTTTCTTTAGGGCGGTGTTCCCTAGTAGTCGTATCGAATAAGATCCTTGATTATACACGACTTAGTCGATGTCACAGTGGTGTTTGATGCCGCCTGAGCAGGAAATACGCGACCGGAGAAGACTTCTTCGCCATTGTTGACGAAAATTTCCAGAATCGAACGGTCAAAGAAGATCTGTAGCTCTAAGCTGTCGCGAGTACTCAATAGACATTCACGGCTGCCATCTTGGTGAAGAGCATGACTGCGGTCGACTTTGAGTACCCCAGTTGCGCTATCGAAGCTGATTTCAACAAAGTGCTCACCCACTTCAGCTAAACGTAGCGCTAACACGCCGTCAATTTGCTCAGCCTTGAGTGCGAGCTCGAAGCAGTTTTCGCTGCTAAAGCTCAGCGATTGTTCTGTGTTGAGGCTTTGTTCAGCCCACTGCTGTTGGCTACGGCGCAATTGTTTGTGCTCTTCCACCGGACGCTGCTGAACTTTGCCATCGACTAGGTGCAAAGAGCGAACGAGCGATAAGGCGTGAATCCAGTTATGTTCCACCGTTGGTTGATCATCTTCATCGGGGATGCCTAGCCATGCACTTAGCAAGCGACGACCATCATCGGCAAGGGTCGTTTGCGGTGCATAGAATTCAAAGCCGCGATCAAGTGGCAGGAACTCACCATGGGTGTATTGAGTGGTTGCATAATCTAACTGACCGACAAAGTAACCGTTGTTATGACGGTTATGGAAATTCATCCCTTGCGGCTGGATGCCTTGTGGGCAGCCAATTAAGACATCTTGACCATCAAGGGCAAACAGATCTGGGCACTCAAACATGTAGCCAAACTCAGTCAGTCCATTGATGCCATCACCAGCGATGGGCGCCAGATATTGCCACTGCTTTGCATCGTCAGAAGAGTAAAGCAGCACTTGTCCGGTCAGTTGTTCTGTTTGCGCGCCCAATACGCAGTACCAGCGCTCGTTATGTTGCCAGATCTTTGGATCGCGAAAGTGCGCGGTGAAGCCTTGTGGTTGCCCATCAATCACAGGACCAAGCTTTTCGTAGCTCTCTAGCTTGCTATTGCTCGGTTTTGCCAAGCATTGAGTTGATATGCGTTGGTTGGCTTCATCTTTGAGGTTGCCAGTGTAGAACAGGTGCAGCTCATCATTAAGTACAAAAGCACTACCTGAGTAACACCCATTTTTGTCGTAGCTGGCATCTGGTGCAAGTGCGGTTGGTTTTAGTTCCCATTGAATAAGATCGTCACTGGTGCAGTGTGCCCAGAATTTAGAACCGTGCTGGCAAGCGAAAGGGTGCCATTGATAAAACAGGTGGTATTGACCATCAAACTGAATAAAGCCATTTGGGTCGTTTAGCAGCCCTGCCGGCGGCGTGATGTGAAACTTTGGACGCCAATGGTCATTGGTTGCTGTGGTCGCGCTTGCTAAAACTGCATTCGCTTGATTTAGTAGTGTATTCATATAAGTAAAGAGAGCCCATTGCTGGGCTCCCTTGATAGTTAAGCTTTTGAAGTTTTGAGCAGAATTTTGGTTGCGATCATTGCTGAGCCCATACCGATAACAATCATGGCGATGTACATCATCAAGCCGTTACCAAGGTAAGCAGGGATAGCTGGCAAGTACGTCACACCCATTACTGAAGGCGCGATGTGCATCATGGTTGCGAATGCACCAGCGATAGCACCGCCAATCATGCCTGATGCAAATACCTTGCTGTTAGTCAGCGTGATACCAAATAGCAATGGCTCAGTGATACCGAAGAAACATGGTGCGATTGATGAGTAGTTAAGCGCTTTCTGTTCTTTGTCTTTTAGTGACATGGTGTAAGCAATGGCAGCACCTGCTTGACCTGCCATTGAAGCAGTGATCAACGCGTTAAGTGGGTTTACTTTCAATGTTGATAGGAAGTTTAGCTCTACCACCATTAGGCTGTGATGTAGACCCGTTACCGTCAGAACTTGTTGGAATGCACCAAAGATAGCGCCACCGATACCAAATGGTAGGTTCACAATCGTTTCAGAAGAGACCATTACGCCGTGTTCAACCACGTTGAAGATAGGACCAATGATCAAAAGACCCGCCAACATACCGATAGTGATGGTCAAAAATGGCGTGAATACCAGTGCCACTACCGATGGCATCCAAGACTTGATCCAACGCTCTAGGCTTGCACCAAAGATACCGACGAT
The DNA here is from genome assembly GCF_003350325.1 of Vibrio rhodolitus. Lineage (GTDB taxonomy): Bacteria > Pseudomonadota > Gammaproteobacteria > Enterobacterales > Vibrionaceae > Vibrio > Vibrio rhodolitus. Next base: position 176,458 of record NZ_QLYZ01000003.1, read on the forward strand.
AAGAGCAGGAATGATGGTGCCTTGGAAGCCTTGTACTTGGAAGATACCCAGTGACAATCTCTCTGCATCACCTGATGCAACCGCCCATGCGTTTGGCAGCATTGGCGCGATCAACATAAGACCTAGCACCATACCGACCACTGGCGTGCCGCCAAAACGCTGGAAAGCAGACCATACAACAAGAGCAGGCAAGAAGATAAATACTGTGTCTGTTACAACTTGCGTCATAGTCAGAACATCAGGTGAGAAAGTAACGCCCAGTTGTTGTACAAAGCCGCGCAGACCCATGAACAGACCCGTTGCAACCAGTACTGGAATTAGCGGGATGAAGACGTCAGCCAGTGCGCGCAGTGCCTTTTGGAACGGGCTCATATTTTCATACGCTGCACCTTTGGTGCTTTCTAGCTCACCATCAACCAGTTTGGTCATTTCACCGTGAACGGCGTTCACTAGACCCGTGCCTAAGATCACTTGGTGCTGACCCGATTGCAGGAAGTAACCTGCTACTTTAGCGGTCTTTTTGATCGCATCTGCGTCAACTTTAGCGTCATCTTTCACCACTACGCGTAAACGAGTCGCGCAATGCTCAAGCGCTCGGATGTTCTCTTTTCCACCCAAAGCATTGAGTAAACTCACTGCAATTTTGTTGTTCATCTGTTCTACCCTTAATGTGTGAAAAGGTTTTCATGTTTTAATGTGGTAAGGTTTTCACATCATCAAAATTTCATCAAGTTGGATCTAAATTTGATCATCAATAATATGGTTTACATCACATTCTTAAGCTGAATGAGCGAGTGAAGATCATTGGGTGTAAGTATAGTCTTATACACCCGTTTTCTTATGCTGAGGTTGAAGTTGGTAGGTTTAGGCAAAGAGTGCCAAGGTCACTTTTGGTACAGCTCCAGCGGTAAGCCGTCGGGATCTTTGAAAAAGGTGAATGCTTTGCCGGTGAACTCATCTATGCGAATCGGTTCTACTTCAACACCGTGCTGCGTTAAATATTGCGCGCTTTGTTCAACGGACTCAACCACAAAAGCTAAGTGGCGTAAGCCTTGCGCTTCGGGGTTGCTTGGGCGCGCTGGTGGATTGGGAAATGAAAATAGTTCAAGTTGATTCCCGTTTGGCAGCGCTAAATCCAGCTTGTACGAGTCGCGCGCTTGGCGGTAGTTCTCTGCGATGATCTCAAGACCCAGCAACTCAACATAGAAGTGCTTTGATTTTAAGTAGTCTGAGCAGATGATGGCAACGTGATGAATGGCTTCCAGTTTCAAGATATCAATCCTTAGTGGTGAATAGAGAATAAGAGTAACCATAATCGCCCGCGCTCACTAGCCATTATTTTGCTTTTCAGTGTCGCAAATCAGACTCGTTGTGGCAGCTAAAAAGCACGCAGTGGCGCAATATAAAATTAAGCGAGTGAATGGGGGAACAGCATGAAACTGAAATACACTATTTTGTATGTTGAAAACGTACAGGCGACGTTAGAGTTTTATCGAGCAGCATTTGGCTTTGATATTGAATTTTTGCACCCAAGCGGCGACTACGGTGCGCTTAATACCGGCGAAACTACGCTTTCGTTTAGCTCGCTAGAGCTGATGAGCCAGCTGGGTAAAGGTGCGGTAAAACCGAATCCGAATGCGCCGACATTTGAAATTGCCTTTGAAACTGAGCAAGTTGCGCAGCAGCTTAGTCAGGCGTTAAAAGCTGGTGCAACGTTAGTTCAAGACGTTGAAGAGATGCCGTGGGGGCAGACCACTGCGTATGTCAGCGATCTTAATGGCTATTTGGTTGAAATCTGCTCACCGGTGCAAGTTCAGTAGTTTGGAGCATGCACCAACTATCAGCGAGAGATGTAAAAAAGCCTCTTAACGAAAGGGGGAGGTTGGTTAAGAGGCTGTGCGATATACCAATCAACGTTAATGTGCGCAGGAAGCACCGTTGTTTGGGCTAAAACTCGTTGTGTAAACACTCGATCGGTTGACCGTTTTCTGGCGGCTCGGCAGAAAAGAAGGCGCAAGCGGTCGCTCCGACATCTGACAGCGTAGTTCGCTGACCTAGCAGGAGTGCGCTGTGGTTTTGTTTCACTGCTAGCAGAGGTACTTTCTCGCGGGTGTGCTTGGTGTGACCGATAAACGGATCATTGCCATGATCTGCCATAACGATCAAAACATCTTGCTCGCTCATCTGCTCAATCACCTTACTGAGCCCGAGATCCGCACGCTCTAAAACGCGCCAATACTGCTTAGGGTCTTGCTGATGCCCTGAGAGATCGGTTTCTTGGATATTGGCGCAAAAAAAGCCTTCGCTATGTTGCGATAAGTCCTGATTGAGCAAACGAAAGACTTCGTCGGTATCAACGACAGACAAATAGGATTGCCCGTGCGGGTTTTGCACGATGTCGGCAACTTTGCCATATAGCCAAGTTTTGACGCCTTGCTGGTGGAGCAAATAAGGTGCTTGTGTATTAGCATCGACCCCAAAGCCAAGATGGACAACTTGAAAGCCCTTTTCATAAGCGCCACTGTCTGGTGCATTGATACCAATATAAGTAGGTACGCCGCTGTGATCAGTTTTTACTTCAATGGCATTGAAGATGCGCTGCATGCTGCTGGTGTCGCCCTCAAAATCAATATCACCACCAAAAGCAATATTGCGACTAACGGGGTTGTTTTTGCGTACGATAGCGGCAATTTCGAGTAGTTTAGCCAAGGGGACGATATTGAAGTTACAGGTGAGGTTATACACTTGTCCCAGATCGGCTTCGAGGTTATCACCAATGATCACCCCGCGCTCAACTTGAAGCAGCGATAGACCTTGGCGCGTAATACGCTCCACATCATACCCTTGCTGCTGCAAGGCTTTCTCGATTACCTCAAGTGCGTGTTGAAATGGCTGAACCAGTGGTGGTTTGGGTAAGGTCCCCATGATTTCCTGGTGCCCCATAAAGGTATCGCCGCCTTGGTGCGCAAGCTCCGCACAGCCAGTATTTGCCTGTGGGTTTGCCTCCATCACTGATGCTGGATTAGCGACTACATTTTGTAGCCCCAGTTTTTCCAGCGTCGGCAGGCGCTTAAGCGGAAAGTGCGACAGCAATTTGTGCGCAGTGTTGGCACCGCAATCTTGCGGGCGTACCTCTGCCACATCAGGCATTTCACCAATACCGAACCCATCAAGAACCACCACGATAAATCTAGCCATAATGCGCCTCTTTTGTGTCGATCTGTTGTGACTCGAGTGCGGGGGAGCCAAGTTGATTGCCAAGCGAGTCGTAGAGCGCCATTACGCGAGGTTTGCCAGTTGCAATACCAGATACCAGCGCCACATCACTACGCGTGACAAACACTTGTGTGCGGTACGCCATTACCACAGGTGAGCCGACAGGAAATAGCCCTGCTACGCGTAAGTGGTAATCAATACTGTCGCGATCGTCGTTGTAAATACTAACAGGGTGGCGCTTACCCTCATGGTAAACCAAGCCATTTTCTAGTCCGCCACGGCGGTAGTAGCCGCCTGCAAAACAGTAGCTGTCTTGCCCGTAGTGATGAGAAACCTCACTCAAATAGAGCATGGCGATTTTCTCAGCTTGAGGCAGGCTTACATTCGATGGCATGGTGCCTGTCAAAGAGTGACCGGGCTCGCCGTGCGTGCAGCCAAACTCGGCAAGTAACGGCATGGTTTCAACACAGGTTGCCGATGGAGCATTAACCTGTCGGCACTCGATACCCAAGGCGTTTAAAGCCACTTTAGCTTCTACTAAGGTGGTTAAGTTTGGCGTTGGCAGCATAGCTCCGCTTGTTTGGTCAAAGAGAAAGCACGGAAAGTGCGTCACGCCTTCAATATACACATTTGGCATGGCTTGAATTTCTGCCACAACTGCCGCGAGATCTTCTAGTGGAAAGCCAGATTCTTGGTTGGTATAAAGTTGATCACGCTGATGGAAAAACTTCAGCAATAAACCTTGTTGACGGCTGCTACGAACCGCCGCATCAGAGATCTGTTTGGCTTTATCTAAGCTATATACGGTGATCACTTGCGGCTTAATTTCGCTGACCAAGGTTTCAATCATATTGGTCGGCGGCTGCACTAAATGTCCGACATTGGCGATAGGCAAACCGTGTTTTGCCATCAAGCGTGCTTCTTTAAAATCGACGCAGACAATGCCGTCGAAATGGCACTGCTCAATTAATATTTTGGCTAAGTGAGGGTTGCGACCAAATTGTTTGGTCATGGCAAATAATTTGATCCCGTACTTATCCGCGCTCTCGCGCATTTTCATCGCATTTTCAATTAGTTGATCAACATCGATTACCGTTGTGTCAGGCATCAATTGACCTTGTTTAAATAAGCTTAACGCGGCTTCTATTAAGTCGGGATTTTGCTTTTCTAAGGCTTGTAAAAACATTTTCTCCCCTTATTAGGAATGAGCTGATCCTGCACTGACACTGCTGCAGCGCACGCTAAATAATCTTCATCAGTGTGTGAGTGATATAAGCTGAAGATCAGCTCTGCTTTTCGTTGTTAAATTGCGAATAATCCAAGTACGTGGAGTAGATTCAAAATAACGCCGGTTAGAATTGCAGCGACAGCTGGTGCAGCAATCTTAAGTACAGGACGTCCCATCACTTCGTTGAGGTAGAACAGCATAGCGAAGATGGTGAAACCTGTGGTTGAACCCATTTTCATTACTGCCAGTACACCACCGATGAGTAGGGCAAATTCCATCAAGGTATTCATTGAGTTACGAATGTTGTCTGACGCGTTACGAATCGATGGGAACTGCTCTAAGAAGCGACCAATACCACGCAGCAAGTAAACTTCGATACAGATAGTCACAGCGCCGAGTACGGCAGCCACTGCCATATTTGGTGCGAGGTAACCAACTACAAATACAAAGGTCATCCCCACCACGCCATAGACACCAGTTGCTAGGGCAGTTGTTGCGATTAACGGTACAAAGCCTAAGCCGCGCATAAATTCAGACAGCGCCACTTGTTGCATCGCAGCATCGCGCGCTTCTGGGTCAGTAAGTTTGAGCGCGTCAGCCAGTGAGTAAATAGACACTTCAGAGCCTGCGAAAATACCGCCGTTAGACACTGCTGCAATCAATGCACCAGTGACAGCTAGAAACGGTAAGTGCTTAACAATTCGCTTGGTACGCTCTTCAAAGATGCTGTGCAGACCTGACATATCTGGTGGCTGAATGCCTGCTTTGCGGTCAGCTAAGTCTTTACGCACGGCAAAGAAAACCAACATCATCATACCAACGAAGATCTGAATCGATTCTGGGTAGATGCCAGTAAACTTCATGATCATTAAGCGAGATAGCAAAATTACGCCTGCGGCAATTGCGCCCGCTTTCCAACCAAACTGATAGAAGATTGCCAATAGTGGGAACAGAGCAAATGCTGACATTACTGGTGTGCCGAGCTCTCCAAGTGCACCTAGTGCATCAATCGGCAGACCAGTTAGAACCGCGTTAACTCCAGCAAGAGAAGTAACAACCAGCACACCCCACATTCCACCGGCTAAAGCGGCGAGCCAACGGTTGGCGATCATCACGCCCAAAATGTCGGTCGGTAGAAAGAGTAGCCAAGGGTTAAGTAACCCTGTTGAGAGAGTGAATGAGATACCGACCGAAGCAACAAAACCAATCGACAGACCAAAGGCAACCGAGCCTGCGTCGCGGCGAGTCATATTGCCTTCAAAAAGTTGTGGTAGAACAGGGCGAATACCGTCGTGGAAAACCGCAGCACTCATGTTGGCGATCAGGGCTGTCATTGCACACAATGCGGCAATGAGTCCAATGTGCATAATATCCATTTATTACTCCTTACTTCTCTGCAAGTAGTTTGGTGAGCATGGGGACTGCGTGTTCAATGTGCTCAATTGATAAGCCGAATGCCACACAACCTTTGTCGATAAATTGTTGAACTTCTTCTGGTTTAGCTTGAATGGATGGTTTAGCGATAGTGCAGCTTTGACCAAAGCCAATAATGGCAATCGCCATCGCAAGCGCACCACCGGCTCCTGTATTACAACAGCCAATGAAGTAATCCATTTCGCCTGATTTCACCTTCATTGCCGCATCCATATCGGTCAGAATGTGACATTCGAACGTGTCAGGCATCGTCTGCTCAATCTGTTGTTTGATTTGCTCACGCTGCAAACCAGCAATGGCGATTTTTTTCATGTTCTATCCTTATATTTCGAGCGCATGCGCTCACTTAGCCAAATAAGCGGGTAGGGTTGGTTTGTAGTAAGGTGCTTATTTGGTGATCACTGACCCCATGCTGTTTTAGCAAGGGAACAAATTCATCGATTAGGTAACTAAATCCTAAGCCTCCATTGGCTTTCAGATGAGAGCGACGGGTAATGTCCATCGACAACATGATTTGCTGCTCATAGCCGCGCTGGCATAGCGTGGCAATGCTCTCGGCGCGTTTACTGTCGGGGTAATAGCTGTTTTTACCAATCGTATCGAACTGCACATAACAGCCTTGATCGAGCATCCACAGAATATGGTCAAAGTTATCGCGCAGATCGCAATGACCGATGGTGACGCTTTGCATCTCCACTCCACATTGTTTGAGTAGCTCGATCTGCTGTTTACCCATGGTGCTCATTGATTGATGGGTTGAGATGGGGCGACCGGTTTCTAAATGGGCAATCGCTGCAGCTTGAAACACCTTTTGCTCTGTCAGGCTAAAGGCTGCTTCACTGCTGCCAATCTCACCAATGACACTGGCTTTGAGGCTTGAGCCTTCGATGCCAACTTCGATCTCATCTATCATGCCTTGAGCGATTTGCTTTACGCTCATGCTATACAAGTGCTCTGGGAAGAAGCCCTCGATGTAAAAGCCTGTCGAGAGCAATACATTGATGCCGGTATCGTCAATTAAATTTTCAATAAATTGAGGATTTCGCCCCATAAAAGAATTGGTCACCTCTACGATGTTACGCACGCCACGTTTTTGCACTTCACGCATCTCTTCACACAGTAACTCGTATTGGTCCAAACGACAGTCGAGCGTGTGTTTTTGTGGTGACAAATCAATGTGCAAATGTTCATGGCAGTAGGTGTAACCCGTAGCATCAATCATCATTATGCGTCCTCTAGAGATACTTGTATCAAGGCAAAAACGTTCGCCAGCATAAAGCCTTCTTCGCTGTCTGGTAGGGTTGAAAGCCCCATAGCATCAATCACTTGGTGATGCAGTTTCAGAGTGCGTGGGTAACTCTCATCGGCGATGATTTCATCTAACACCTCTTGATCTAAACCTTCGCTCACAGCCTCATGTTGCCAAATTCGATCAGAGGCTCGCGCTAAATGGGTAATCGCCATTTGGTACTGCTCACTGTCGTGTGAGATGCCCAATTGCTCATCAATAATGGCGAGTACCCGCAAACAGCCTTGGTAGGCTTGGGCACTGATCACGTTGGCTTGTTGAAGTAAATCGAGCCGATCTTTCATAAATCACCTTTAATAACTTGGTGTAAGTTCACCTTTTACCACTGCTTGCTGATGTTCGAGCAGAGGTGTCAGTTTGAGTAGTTTGCGCAGCAGTATGGTGATGTGCTGCTCGTTGCCATTTACTAGCATGACGGCCTCTGATGCTTCTCGGCAGGCAGGTAAATGACTGAGAGACTGCTCTGCTAATCCATAGGTTTCCATATCGATTGCTTCGGATAACCACACTACGGCATCAATGTCGCCATTAGTTAGGTGGGTTAAACTTTCCCCGTAGTGAATTTCAACAATCTCAATCTGTTTATCTTCAAACGCCTGACTCGTCAGAATTTTTTGGTCTGGTGAATCAGGGTCTACACCCACTCGTTTAATTTGCTCAAACTCACCTTGGCGATAAATTAATCTATGCTCGTGAGAGTAAGAATGTGCGCCTAAATCGATCGCAGTTACTAAACCAGAAGCCAGCTGTTTCGCTGCTAACTTCGACATTATCGCCACATCATAAGTGCCATTTTTTAAACATTCAGCACGTACACTTGCACCGCGCATATGGGCAAAATAGAGTGGTAGTCCACCTAGTTGCGCTTTCAAACCACTGGCTAAGCCTTCATAGTGGCGGGTATAAGGCAGCGGCATGGCACAAACCACATTGCTAATTCCTGCGCAGCTGACTAATTCTTGGTAATTTAATTGGCTGATAAAGGTGCCATTGCGCCCTTGCTTCGAGAGCACCACTGCGCCGCGCTGCTCAATGGTGGTGAGCGCTTTTTGAATAAAGCCGACTGAAACCGAAAACTCTTCCGAGAGCGAATCGATCGTTCTAAGCCTATCGCCCTCGTTGGTCGTCATCAGGTATTGGGCGACATTCATGATTGCCGCACCTTCTTTACTAATATATTGAACTGACATAATTTTTAATCTTCATTATTTTGAAGATAAATTAGCAGTTAGATTTCTCAATAAAAAGTAATCACTGATGATTTTGTGAACTGATTCGACAAAAATCGTACAAAATTTGTGTTGGTAGGCGCTTTAAGCGCAGCGAGTTGCGTAATTGCCCCCAAGCGTGAGAGCTTGTGAGGACAAACTATTTGCTATATTTAAGTGGATAGTTGCTCGCGTAAGAAGTCACGCAGCAGGTAAAGCGCAGGTGTAAGCTGGCGTTTGTCTGTTACTACGAGGTTGAGAGGAATCGCATCGCCTTGCCAATCTTCAAATAAGGGTACGAGGCTGCCGTTTTCAATATCTGGGATTGAATCAATTCGCGATTTATAGCCAATTCCTTTTCCGGAGATCATCCAGCGTCTGACGGCATCACCGTCGTTGGCAAAACGGTTGCCTGTGGCGACCACTTCACACATTTCCCCTTGTTTGGTAAAGCGCCACTTGGTGTGGTACTTCACTAGCGTAATGAAGTTAATGCAGTTGTGATTAACAAGTTCTGACGGGTGAGTCGGTGTGCCATATTTGGCAAGGTACTCAGGCGAGGCGCAAGCGATGCGATCGTTGTCTGGACTGATCGGTAGGGCAACCATGGTTGAGTCTGGCGGCGTGCCATAGCGCAGTGAAGCATCGATCGGGCGAGTGTAGAGATCAATCAAACTATCGCTAAGCTCAAGTGAGACCGAAAGAGTTGGGTGTTGCTCCATAAATTCATCAAGCAACGGAATGATGATATTGCGACCAAGATCTGATGGCATTGCTAAACGCAGGTGCCCAGTGATTTGGTTTGGATCGCGCTTTACTGACTCAACCCCAGATTCAATCGCAGTCACGGCTTGCTGGCATTTTTCTAGCATTAATTGACCTTCAGGCGTCAGGCGAATACTGCGTGTCGAGCGAATAAACAGCGCACAACCAAATTGCGCTTCAAGGCGTTTTATTGTGGCACTTACCGCCGCAGGCGTGATCGCCAGCGTATTCGCAGCTTGGGTGATGCTCGCTTGGCGCGCGGTTTCGATAAAGACACTGAAGTCCTGAAGTACTTTCATCCGGTTCCTATGATTCGTCGCTGCCAGTTATCGTGGTTTGATGGTGATTAAGCAAACAGATGTTTGATCGTCTGGTATAAACCTTCGGCAAACTTGGCGGGCTGATCCTCATGCCAATGTACCCCTTCCGTTGCACTCGATGACACCCATTTACCTGCATCTAAATAATAGCAGCCAAGCTCTTGGGCTCTTTGTTGATAGTGCTCGGCAAATTGTTGCGACTTCTCAGCGCCGCCGCTAAACCCTGTGGCAGCGAAACCAACTTCAAAAATAGGCGGCGGGCAAACCAATACGATATTGGTCGCGACATCTTGGTTGTGGCTGGCAAAGTGCTGGGCTTGTTTAACCAGTTGCGCCGCACCACAAGAGATCGCTTCGGCGGATAAGCCTAGGTGGCTTTGCAAGTCGTTGGTGCCAAGCATGATCACCACCACTTCTGGTTGGTATTTCTCTAAGCAAGGTAGGAAGTAGCCGAGACCGGAGTGAGGGCTGTGAATCGATTCATGAAAACCGGTGGTTCTGCCTGGCAAGCCTTCGCTGATCACTTGCCAGTCTGCTGGGAGTTGTTGCTCTAATAGCGACGTCCAGCGTAGCTCGGCTGGGTAGCGACCGCCTTTGATGGGCATGTAGCCCCACGTGTTTGAGTCACCAAAACATAAAACAGATTTCAGACCTGAGTTCATTTCCTATCCTTGCCAACAAATTCGAGTTGCTTGCGTTTAAGCACGCGCGTTCAAGAGAGAGTTTTCAAGGTCAGTGCTTTAAGAAAATACTGGCTTGAAATTCGCTATGAACGATGACGTTTTGCTACCAACGTAAATTTGTAATCGCTTGATTTAAAGTAGTTTCGACTGTATTCGAAAATTGTATCATCGATTAAATGGCTGCGGGTACGTTTCTCTATGATCGGTTGCGCTGGGTCAATACCAAGGAGCTCGGCAATGTCACTAGGTGGCAACACAGGGATGATTTCCTGTTCACTGCGATCAATCACCATGCCTTTTTGATTTTCAATAAACTCGTATTTTGAACCTTGCATCACTTGGTAGGTGAGATCTGGGAACATTTCGGTTGGTAGCCAAGTTTCTTCAACCGTTATTGGATTCTCATCAACGTAGCGCACGCGTTTAACGTAGAAGACGCGGTCGCCTTCACAGATATTAAGGTGTTCTGCCATGGTGAGTGAGGCACTGCGGATCTCAAATGCCAGTACATCACTGCGAGTAACAGAATCGAGGTGTGACCATTTTTCAGCAAAGCTACTTTGCTGATAGATGTCGTAATTCACCTTGTTTTCTTTCACGTAGGTTCCGCTACCTTGCTTGCTCTCTAGCTCGCCACTTTCAACCAGCAATTTAATCGCTTGGCGCACGGTCACACGGCTAACGGAAAACTCTTCTCGTAATTGTGCCTCAGTAGGAAGGGCATTACCGACTTTATATTCACCTGAGCTGATCTTGCCACGAATGGCGTCTGCTATTTGTCGATACATAGGCAATCTTGCCATGGCTACCTCTCTTACACTGTCCCGCTACGACTTGATTTGATGGAACAGCACTTATATACGCTATATTTAAACGTATCATACGAATTCGATTCAATATGACAAGTAGTTGTTTGGTATAATTTGAAAGTAAATAATACAACAATAATACATATATTGATTCAAGTGAGATCCAGATCGCAGATCATTTGTATTTAATAGGTATCATTGGTCTCATTGTTGTACGGACAACAATGAATAATGTGACAATGGGACAAACGTTATGAATCTGACCTCTCTAACCCACCCATCGCTGATTAACCTACAAACGACTTTTACCAGTCGTGACGAAGCGATCCGTGCGCTGGCTGAACAATTAGATCAACAAGGCAAACTGCACGATAAACAACAATACCTAGATGCGGTATTTGCGCGTGAAGAACAAGGACCAACCGCTTTAGGTGAAGGTCTTGCTGTACCTCATGGTAAGACAGATGCAGTAAAAGAAGCTTCCTTCGCGGTAGCGACACTAAAACAAGATTTAAAGTGGAAAGGCTTGGACGAAGATGAAGACGTTAATCTGATCTTCCTAATTGCGATTCCAAATGCTGAAGCAGGCTCTACGCACATGCACCTGCTCACAGAGCTCACTACAACCTTGGTTGACGATGACGTACGTGAAGCTGTGCTGAATGCGACCACCACAGATGAACTTCTGGCGCTGTTCAATAAGCCTGACGAAGTGGTTGAAGAACAAGACAACTTAGATACAAATGCGCCAACCGTTGTTTGTGTGACTGCTTGTCCTGCTGGTATTGCTCATACTTATATGGCTGCGGAATACCTAGAAAAAGCGGGTAAGAAGCTTGGTATCAACGTGCATGTTGAAAAACAAGGTGCCAATGGTATTGAAGATCGCTTAACGGCTGAGCAACTGAATAAAGCTGATGCTTGTGTATTTGCGGCAGAAGTGGCAATCAAAGAGCTAGAGCGTTTTAACGGTATTCCTCGCGTTGAAGTGCCAGTTGCTGAGCCGATTAAACACGCTGAGCGTATTCTTAATGAAGCGTTGGAAGCGGCGAAAAATGGCTCTGGTGCCGAGCGTGCCGTAGCAACGGATGCGCCGAAGAAACGTAACTCTTGGAAAACCGATGTTAAACAAGCGCTGCTCTCTGGTATTTCGTTTGCTGTGCCACTGATCGTGGCGGGTGGTACGGTGCTGGCGATCGCGGTTCTGCTTTCACGTATCAACCCAGAAATGCTTGCGCTATATAACGAGGCGGGCAGCTGGTTGAACATGTACCGTAAGCTTGGTGGCGGTCTACTCGGCGTACTCATGGTACCGGTATTAGCGGCATACACGGCTTACTCTTTGGCTGACAAACCGGCATTAGGTCCTGGTTTTGCAGCGGGTCTTGCAGCGAACTTAATCGGTGCAGGTTTCCTTGGTGGTGTTGCTGGTGGTTTGCTAGCAGGCTACTTCATGCGCTGGGTGAAAGAGAACATTCGTGTTAGCCCTGCATTTAATGGTTTCTTAACCTTCTACCTCTACCCAGTACTTGGCACCTTGATCGTTGGTTCATTGATGCTGTTCGTGGTGGGTAAACCTGTGGCATGGCTTAACCAAGGGCTAACTGATTTCCTAAATGGTTTATCTGGCACTAATGCCATCATCCTAGGTGCGGTAATCGGTCTGTTTGTATCGTCTGACCTTGGTGGTCCAATTAACAAAGCTGCTTACCTATTCTGTGTGGGTGCGATGGCGAACGGTAACTTTGCGCCGTATGCAATCTTTGCTTCAGTGAAAATGGTTTCGGCATTTACAGTGACATTCTCGACTATGCTTCGTCCACGTCTGTTTAAAGACTTTGAGATTGAAACGGGTAAGTCAACTTGGCTACTAGGTCTTGCAGGTATCACTGAAGGTGCGATTCCAATGGCGATTGAAGATCCAGTACGCGTAATCGGTTCATTCCTAGTGGGTTCTGCAGTTTGTGGTGCCATCGTAGGTGCGGCTGGTATCGGTCTGCAAGCGCCAGGTGCGGGCATCGTGTCGCTATTCCTACTGGATTACAGCCCTGAAATCGGTGCATTCGGTGCCGGCGCAATCTGGCTAGGTGCTGCTCTAATTGGTACGGCGATTTCGACTGCAATGCTAATCGGCTGGCGAGCACACGCAGTAAAAAAGGGTCAATTTGACGCTCAGGCTGCGACTTCAAACTAACGCTAAATAGCACAGGGCACAGGTTAGCTGTGCCCTAAACAAGTAAGTAACAAGATTTAATCCCCATATTTTCAAATTTCGAGTCTCTTTACTGCTTAAGTAAATCGCTCAATAGGTAATACAGTTATGACTACATCACGCGTTCATATTACTCCACACATGCACTGGGATCGTGAATGGTATTTCACTACTGAAGAGTCACGCATTCTTCTGGTAAACAACATGGAAGAGATCATGCAGCGTCTAGAAAATGACCCTGCATACAAATACTACGTACTCGATGGTCAAACCGCGGTACTAGAAGATTACTTCGCGATCAAACCAGAGAACAAAGAGCGCGTTAAAGCCCTAGTTGAAGCGGGCAAACTGATCATCGGTCCTTGGTATTCGCAAACGGATACGATGCAAGTGTCTGGCGAGTCAATTGTACGTAATATGCTTTACGGTATTCGTGACTGCCTAGAGTTTGGTGAAGTAATGAAGATTGGTTACCTACCAGATTCATTCTCAATGAGCTCGCAGCTACCTATGATTTACAACGGCTTTGGTATCAATCGTGCAATGTTCTGGCGCGGCTGTTCAGAGCGTCACGGTACAGATAAAACCGAATTTGTATGGCAATCGAATGATGGCAGTGAAGTGACAGCACAAGTGTTACCACTGGGCTATGCGATTGGTAAGTACTTACCTCAGGATGAAAAAGGTCTGCGTGACCGCCTAGACAAATACTTCCCTGTGCTTGAAAAGCCGTCAGTGACGAAAGACATTCTGTTGCCAAACGGTCACGACCAAATGCCAATTCAAAAAGACATTTTTGAAGTGATGGATAAGCTGCGCGAAATCTACCCTGATCGCGAGTTTGTGATGAGCCGTTATGAAGAAGTGTTTGAGCGTATTGAAGCGCTGCGCGATCAATTGGATACAGTAAAAGGTGAGTTTAACGACGGTAAATACATGCGTGTTCACCGTACGATTTCTTCAACTCGTATGGACATCAAACTGATCCACGCAGAAGTTGAGAATAAGATCGTTAACATTCTAGAGCCGCTAGCTTCTATTGCTTGGAGCCTAGGCTTTGAATACCACCACGGTTTGATCGAGAAAATGTGGAAAGAGAGCATGAAGAACCACGCTCATGACTCGATTGGTTGCTGCTGCTCAGACAAAGTACACGCTGAGATCCTAAACCGCTACATCCTTGCGGATGATATGGCGACCAACCTAATCAACTTCTACAAACGTAAGATTGTTGACCACATGCCAGCGCGTGAAGGCTGTGACAAGCTAGCGCTGTTCAACCTATCTCCATATGCGCGTGAAGAGGTGATCAATACCACGATTACGCTACGTGCTAATGAATTTAATCTGTTTGATGATAACGGCAACGCGATTGAGTACTTCATTCAAGACCAACGTGTGATTGACCCAGGTAAGATTGACCGTCAGATCGTTCATTACGGTAACTACGACCCGTTCATTGAATATGACATCCAATTTAAACATACAGTACCAGCAATGGGCTTCACAACATTGCACATTGAAGCGCACAGCAAAGGCACGCAAAAAGTGGCAGAGCAGGGTGAACATGTTCTAGAGAACGACTTCTACCGCATCAATGTCAACGCCAACGGTACGCTAACGATTTTCGACAAAGAGACGCTACACACTTACGACCAAGCGCTGCGTATCGAAGATGGCTCTGATGATGGCGACGAATACGATTACTCTCCATCACGTAAAGAATGGCTACTCTACTCAGATGAGTTTGAGGTGCAAACAGAGATCAAACACGAAGGCTTCCAATCGGTTGCGAACATTAAGCTACGCATGTCTGTCCCTGCAAATCTGCAAGAGCGTGAAGAGCGTGCGGGTCAAAATGGTTTCCTAGATGTTGATTGTCAAGTGGTACTAAAACAAGGTAGCCGCCGTATTGAAGTTCGCATGGAGTTGGATAACCAAGCTGATGATCACCGTGTACGTGTGCTTATCCCAACGCCATTTGTCTCTGAAACTGTGGTAGCGGATAACCAGTTTGGCTTGATCACTCGCCCAACCAACGATCCTGCGATGGAAGTTTGGGAACAAGAGGGCTGGAAAGAAGCGCCAGTGCCGGTTTACCAGCTTATGAACTTTGCTGCGGTTGAGAACTCGGCTGGCGGTATGGCGCTGATGACCAATGGTCTGCGTGAGTTTGAAATCATTTCAAGCAAGAACAACGAAGAGCGTGATACTTTTGCTCTAACATTGCTACGTGGTGTTGGCACGCTGGGTAAAGAAGAGCTGCTGCTGCGTCCTGGTCGCCCTTCAGGTATTAAGATCCCAACGCCTGACTCGCAAACCCGTGGCAAGCTAGTGTGTAACTTCAGTCTGTTTGGTTACCAAGGTGATCACATCAGTGCGAACATCATGGCTGAATCTCGTGACAACGTCACTCCAATTCAGTGCTACAACAAGATCCCATACAACGCGATGAAGCTAAACGTGGGTGAACAAGACAAGCCACTTACATACAGCTTGCTTGAAAAAGAGCAACGTGGCGCGGTATTGAGCGTGCTGAAGAAAGCGGAAGATGAGCAAGGTCTTGTGATTCGTGTTTACAACCCAGCAGAAACGGGTGAGTTAGAAGATGGTGTTTGCTTCACTCAAGCGGTAAGCGCATGGCAAGAAGTGAGCATGGATGAGAAGCCTCTAGCACAACCTCAAGTTGAGACGAGCTTTGGCACTTTGAAATCATGTCAAGCGAAGTCATTCCTAGTGAAGTTCTAATTACGGGTTTTGCTCAGCACATTGCCTCATAGATGTGCTGAGCTTTTTTATTTCACCTCCATTCGCTCGCAAGAGATTCAACGATGACGACAACACTATTTAAACTCGATAACGTAATTCAAAATTATGTTTGGGGTAGTAAAACGGCGATGGGTGAGTTGTTTGGTATTGCTAACCCTGACAATCAACCTCAAGCTGAAATCTGGATGGGTGCACACCCAAATGGTTGCTCAAAAGTAGCCGGCAGCGGTGAGCTTTTGTCTGAGATTATCGCGCAAGATCCACATGGCGTTTTAGGCGAGTATACGGCGGAGCGTTTTGGTGAACTGCCTTATCTGTTTAAAGTATTGTCTGCGGCAAAACCGCTTTCGGTACAAGTTCACCCTAGTAAAGCGAAAGCGATGGCAGGCTTTGTGAAAGAGAACCAGCAAGGCATTGAGTTAAGTGCGGCGAACCGCAATTACAAAGATGCTAACCACAAACCCGAGTTGGTTTACGCGTTA
The DNA here is from genome assembly GCF_003350325.1 of Vibrio rhodolitus. Classification (GTDB taxonomy): domain Bacteria; phylum Pseudomonadota; class Gammaproteobacteria; order Enterobacterales; family Vibrionaceae; genus Vibrio; species Vibrio rhodolitus. The sequence goes on from NZ_QLYZ01000003.1 coordinate 192,893, forward strand.
ACGTTTTACAAAGCGATGAATGGTTTTCGTCCTGTTGCAGAGATTGTGGCGCTGTTTCAGCAAGCGGGGATTGATTCCTTGCGTGATGAAGTTGATGCGCTGAGTGCTTTGCCGAACGAGCAAGGTTTAGCAGAGTTTTTCTCTGTGGTGATGAACCTTACCGGTGAGCGTAAGCAGCAAGCGATCGCTGAGCTTGTGGCGCGAGTCGAACTGCCCGCTAAAACGGCACTAGCACGTGAAGCGTTTGAACTCATTCAAGACTTTAGCCAAGAGTATGGCGATGATATCGGTCTGTTTTCACCGCTGCTGTTAAATGTGGTGGAGCTTGAACCAGGTGAAGCGATGTTCCTCCATGCTGAAACGCCGCACGCGTATGTCAAAGGTACTGGCTTAGAAATTATGGCGAACTCTGACAACGTACTGCGTGCCGGTTTGACGCCTAAGTATATGGATGTAGCAGAGCTTATTGCTAATACTCAGTTCCACTCTATTGCTTCTGACGAAATCAAGCTGGCACCATTTTGCAGTGGTAATAAGCTCGGTTATCCGATCCCGGTGGATGATTTCGGTTTTGAAATCATCGCGCTCGATGCCGAGGATAAAGCGCAATATGTTCGCGGTGCAGAGATTATTTTCTGTATTGAAGGTCAAGCAACGCTTAGTTGTGGCAGTGATCTCGTTACCCTTGCCGCAGGTGAGTCAGCCTTTGTTTGTAACAAAGCAAAAGTTTATCAGTATCATGGTGTTGGCACATTAGCGCGTGCGTTTAACTGATTGATAGGCTCCTAACGGCTGAGATCATGTTCCCCCGAGCGTGGGTCAATAGCCTTATGGGTAACCGTGATATTGTTTTGGTCGTATCCAAGGGGATTTGGAATAAGTATTAAACCGCTACTATTCAATTTAATTAGCGTCACTTGCTGATTATTAACATCGTTGGAAAGTATCATATTCACCGTTGTGTTTAATACGGTTTGACCAGCCCGCCATTTCGGCGGGCTTTTTTATGCGTTGTCTTTCTGTCAGGTTACGGTGTTTTTTTGTAATCGTGCAATGCAACCACTGCGATTGGGTTTATCGCTGTTGTCACTTCGGTTCTCAAGTGTCGAGCTCCAACCGTAGCTTTTCCCGATGCGCTCAACAATGATCAGTCCCAGACCATGTTCTGTTTTACCTTGCTCAGTCAATCCGCTGCCCGTATCAGTAACAGAAATCTCATCAGACGTTATTTTTACGTGAATCTCTCCCGATGAGGTAAAGCGAATTGCGTTTTCAACATAGTTTTTCAGTACCATTTCGACCAATGTCATAGGCATATTCAACTGAGTGTTTGGGGCGACTTCCAAACTTAGGGTTACACCCTCGGCAACCATCGCTTGGTATTTTTCTAGATCGATGGAAGAGGAAACAATCGGTGTTAATGATTTTTCGGTGGAGGCATTCTCTTGCTTGACGATATTAAGCAGCGCTTCGACGGTATTTCTCATTCCCTTGGTCGAGTTCAAAATACGCTCACGCTGCTTTGCTTGAAACTCACTATCTTGAGGTTTCATCGCTTGTAACTCTGCGGCACTCAAGATAATGGCGATTGGTGTTTTCAGTTCATGACTGGCGTACTTGGCAAACATCAACTCTTGCTTGGCTAAGCGGTCTTTCATCTTGGAATAGCTATTGAGGTGCGCGGTGAGCTGAGTGAGTTCATCGACGGAGTGTGGCGGAATCACAAACTGTTCGGATTGATGATTGCGCAGTTGGCTACTCAATTCTGAAATTGGTGACATGATTTGGTCGACCACGCGTTTGAGGGTGAAGCGTAATACCACGATTAGAAAGATCATCAGTAGCGTGGAGATGAGCATTAACCCAAACCAACTATCGTCCCACAAGTCCATATTAAAAGAACTTATAGTAATGTACGTAGGAATGGTTTCACCTTGATATTCAAAATCAAAATGATAGGCGACAATGCCTGCGTGCAATAATTGATCATCGCTGATTTTGAATTCGTAACGTAGACGATTGACGCTATCGACAGGGATGGGGCTGATTCTCTGTAATTGATCGGTAAAATCAGCTTCACCGTAATAGACGGTGACGTGCTCCGACAAAGCCAAACTGGTCTTTGGTGAAAGTTTGTAGAACTCTTCAGCGACGCCCTTGAACGATTTTAAGTGCTCCTCCATTTGTGCTTCTTCTTGCCAAACGAGTCGAATCGAGAAAGCGAAAAAGACGAAAAATGAGGAAACCAATGCGATCAAGGCAAAAGTGCGCATCGCACGGATTCTGACATCCTCAATGGAGTTTCCTAGCTTAGAGAAAAGTATCATGATTGTGCTAACTCGTGTCTACGTCGATTGTTGGGTGGGTAACACCAATTGAAAACCATACTTAGGTACCGTTTTTAACATTGAAAATTCAAATGGCTTATCCAGCACATTGCGAAGTAGGTAAATATGGCTGCGTAAAACGTCTTTGTCTGGGACTTCATCCCCCCAGAGCAGGTAAATCATATTATCTCGCGAGACGATTTCACCTTGTGCTATCACGAGGGCTCGGAGAATCTGAAACAGAATCGGAGAAAGGTTGAGCGCTTTTCCATCTCTTGTTGCGGTGTGGGTTTTCTCATCAATGATGATTTGACCATACTGGAGCGTTTTTTTGGCAACTAGCCCTTTGTTTCTTTTGATTAAAGCACTCAATCGAGCTTCTAATTCGAGAAATTGAAAAGGTTTGGTCACAAAATCATCGGCGCCAGAGTCAAAGCTGTTGAGTAAGTCTTGCTGACCGTTTAAAGCGGTTAACATTAGAATAGGGGTAGTAATACCATTTTGGCGCAGTTTTTTGGCAACTTGCATGCCATCTAACTTGGGAAGCATGACATCCAAGATGATGACATCAAACTCATGTTGGCTCGCGAGATTAAACCCTTGCTCTCCATCGGTGGCAAAGTCGGTGACTGCTTCTTTTATTTCAAGAAAATCAGCAATCGTGCCTTGCAGTTCAATGTTGTCTTCTACCACTAAAATTCGGCTTTGTTTCAGCATTTTTGGATCCTAATACGCCCATTTCTATTAGCGTTTGTTTGACTCAGCATCGTTGTTACTTTGCGTTGTCTTTTATTCGAAATGACTTTTGATTTGAAATAACAAAGCTGTCGTTTCGATACCGAGGTATCTAGACAAATTGTAATGATTTTTTTGTCGAATTTATGTCGAATGGATCGGTGTGTGCTTGGTTTTTATCAACATCTTGACTTGATATCAATTAATTCGAAAGGAGCGGCTTAGCTAACGTTGTCATCCGGCTTCGACTTTAATTCGACAAATTGGTCTCCACAATGTCGCTATCTAAATGTGGAGTACAACAATGAATAAGACAATTATCGCGCTCGCAAGCCTGTTAACTGTCACTACAGTTCAAGCAACAGACCTTATCGGACATGTACAGGGATTAAATAGGCACAGTGTCGTGGCTGAAGTCAGCGGCGTTGTAGAAATTGCCAACTTAGAGGTAGGCGATCAGGTACAACAAGATCAAGTTCTTGCCCAGATTAAGTCCAACGACTTTCAGTTTAGTGTTGATAAAGCCAAAGCCAATGTGGCGCTGGCAGAGGCGGATCTGACCTTGCGTAAAGCGACTTATCAGCGTTATCAGGCATTGAGTCAGAAAAATAGCTTATCGGTCGGGGAGCTAGATAGCGCAAGAGCGGCATTTTTAAGTGCCAAAGCATCCGTCGATGTTGCGAAAATTGAATATCAGCAGTGTTTACAAGATTTGGCTGATACCCAAGTGCAAGCAAAACTTTCGGGATACATCACCAATAAGCCAACGCAAATTGGCGCTTGGGTCAATGAAGGAGAACTGCTTTACGAAATCACGAATATTGACAAAGTCACCTTATCTTTTATGGCGAGTGAATATGATCTTGATGAATTTTCAGTACAGCAACCGGTGGTTGTGTGGTCGGAAAGTAACCCAGATTTAAAGCTCGAAGCTCAAGTTCAGCGTATTGGTGTTGAAATGCACAGCCAATCGCAGACTTATCCAATATTGGTGGAAATTGAAAATCATGGCGCTTTGTTTAAACCGGGGATGTCGGTCTATGTCTCCACCGACATTTCATTGCTGAATTTAGACAAGCTTAAAATGAGTGAGGCGAAATAATGCGTTTTTTAGCTTACTTTGCTAATCGTCAGTTCCTCGCGCGAGTGATCACTGTCATGGTGCTATTTACCGGCACCATGTCCTTAACACAACTTAAGTTGCAAGAGTATCCTGAAGTTACGATGGATACTGCCACCATCGAAACTTCATATCCTGGAGCAACCGCGCAAGATATCGAGCTGAACATTACTAATCCGTTAGAAAAAGAATTGCGTTCAGTTGATGGTATTGCTTATTTTGCTTCGCAATCTTCTGAAGGTCGTTCATTGATTGAAGTGGAATATTTGCCGGGTGAAGACGCAACAGTTGTACTTCGTGATATCCAACAAGCCGTCGACCGTGTAGGGAATTTGCCGAAAGACATTGATGCGCCACCAGTGGTTACTCAAGAAAAAACCTCGCTGCTTGATGTTTACCGTTTTGGCGTCAGTTTATCAGACAGCAATTTTGATGAGTCTTCACTGCAGAATTATGCTTATCAGTTGGAAAAGAAAATCAATAGCTTGGGTGGAGTAGGAACCATTACTTTAGCTGGTTTTAATGAACGTGAGTTTTGGGTAAAGGGAGATCCGCAAAAAGCACGTCGTTATCAAGTCACGTTTGCTGATGTGAGCAAAGCGATAGAGCAACATAATTTGTCTCAATCGGGCGGTGTTGTAGAGTCTTGGAGTCAAGAGCAAAAAATTGTCACCATGACCAAGGTAGCGTTAAGCGAGGATATTGCCAGTATTGTAATTAAGGCACTTGATTCTGGTCAGATCATACGTGTTTCTGATGTGGCTGAAGTGGTTGATACGTTCGCACGCGCGACTGAAATGCCAGTCATGAATGGTAAACCAGCAATTACGTTCTCAATTTCAAGCAGTGCTGATGTCGTAGCGACTATCGCCAATATTCAAGCGTTACTCGACCAAGAAGCGGCACGAGTTGGTGATCAGTTTGTTTTTGCTACTGGGCTCGATCTTGGTCAAGATATGAGTGACAAGTTCTCAATTGTGGCAACAAATGGTGCCATTGGTCTGGTGCTGGTATTGCTAGTATTAAGCTTGATATTGCAACGTAGAGTGGCTTTTTGGGTATCTGTTTCCATACCGTTTTGCGTGTTCGGTGTGATGATCATTTTGCCCATTTTTGGCTTAAATCTAGACAGCATTACGTTAGCGGCTCTATTGCTGGTCATTGGTATTATTGTTGATGACTCAGTAATCATCGCAGAGAGTATATTTCAAGAGAAAGAAGCTGGGAAAAAAGGCGTTGAAGCTGCAGTTTCAGGGACGCTAAAAGTGATTAAACCGCTGATTGCCAGTTTGGTGACGACAGCACTTGTCTTTATCCCAATGTTATTTATTCCGGGCACGATGGGGAAAGTGGTGGCGGTTATTCCGGTGACGGTCATCGCGGCGCTGCTGTTCTCATTTATTGAATGTACGTTAACGCTGCCTGCCCACCTCTCTACCGCAAAAGAATTAGAGCAGAAAAAAGAGCAAGAAGATAAGTTTCAATGGTTATCTAAGCGCTATGCATTACTGCTTGAGCGTTGTTTAAGATATAGAAAAACGGTGATTTCTATCGCGATAGCGCTGTGTGTTGTGTCTGGTCTATTTGTTTATCAGTTGAAGTTGGATATTTTTCCAACCGAAGCAGGCAAATACATTGATGTGTATACCGAAGTTAAAGCGGGTACACCACTAAATAAGGTGCGTGAAGCTCACCGTAAGATAGAACAAGCAATCGCATCATTGCCAGAGTCAGAACTGGTCAGTTATCAGATGGAGTATGGCTCTCCAGTTTCTGGTGGGATTTTGACCTTAACAAATTACGATCAGCGCGAACGTTCTGCGGAGCAAATCATCGCATCACTGAACCAGAACATAGGTGAATGGTCAGAAGATATTTTCATCAAGTTTTCTATTGATGCTGGTGGTCCACCTCCCGGAGAGCCGGTTGAAATTAGAGTGCTCGGTGGTACTGAAGCTGAGCGCGACCACGCGGTTGAATCAGTAATGTCGTGGCTAGATGATTATCCAGGAGTGATTAACGTTAATCACAGTGGGTCTCTGAAAGATCCGCAGTTAAATGTTGTTCCGCAATATCATTGGTTAGCAAAATACAATCTTACCGTTGCTGATTTATCCGATGCCTTGCGCACCAGTTTTGATGGTACCAGCGTGACATCAACGTGGTTGGGCGATCAAGAAGTTGATATTCGTGTGGTTTTAGACGAGCAGTATCGTGATATCGATAGACTCAGCAGTACCAAAATATACACAGCTGATGGTCAACAGGTACCATTAAGCCGAGTTGCGACAATCGAACAGATAGAAATTCCACGTCTGATTAAGCACTACAATGGCGAACGAGAGGTGACCGTTTCGGCTTCTCTATCAGATGACAGTATCAGCCCTGTCACGCTTTCTAATGAGTTGCTTCGCGATTTAGCTGGACACTATTCCTCTTCTGTCACTATTGATGTGGGTGGTGAAGCAGAAAGCACTAATGAGACGATGAGCGGTTTTATGGTGGTGTTTCCAGCCGCGATGATTGCCATCTATTTTGTTTTAGCGGTGATGTTCAACTCGCTAGTGCAGCCGCTACTGGTGATGGTGGTGATTCCGTTTGCTGTTATGGCTTCATTGATGGCTTTAGTGATTCACATGCAGCCTTTGTCTTTATTTGGTTTGATCGGTGTACTTGGTATGACGGGGGTAGTCGTCAACAATTCGTTAGTGTTAATTAATCGCATTAACGAGTTGAGAAGCATTGGCACGCATATTCATGTTGCGATAGCCGAAGCGGCTGTGAGTCGACTACGTCCAATTGTGATGACATCAATCACCACCGTAGTGGGTTTATTGCCTTTGGCTTATGGTTTAGGAGGAACCGATGTATTTATGGGACCAATGTCATTAACACTTGGTTATGGTTTGCTATTTTCATTGCCTGTTGTGTTACTGGTTATTCCTGCGCTCTATGCCCTGGGTTTTTCTAGAACCAATCTCGATTGATCGTGTTGACCAGCCCGCCTTTCGGCGGGCTTTTTTATCGCAACTTTACGGGTTGGGTTTAGCTGCGCTTTACGCATGCGAAAAATGCGTTACCTGATTGACCATCCCAAGGCAGGATCTTTTCGTAGTCATGCTCGAAGATATGCACTTCAAAGTATGGCTCAAGCAGTGCGCTTAACTCTTCGTAGTTCACGGCCACCATTGGGTGTTCGTCATTCCATAACTGCTTTTCATCTTCAGAGTGCTTTTCGATGCTCAGAGTGAGGAACTGCTGCTCACCTTCGCCGCTGTATTTCCAGCCAGAGCTAAAAGTAAACTCACTACCTTCATGTTGCGCGCTATGGCGAACAAAAGAGCGGTTATCAATCTTGTTGCGGTTGACAGAGTTAAAGCAGAACATACCACCTGGCGCCAGTGCCGCATGCGCAGCGGCGATGCATTTTTTCAAGTTCTCGATACCGTCACTGTAGTGAATCGAGTAAAGAAAACAGGTGATCAGATCCAGTGGCTGCTCGACGGTAAATTCACACATATTGTGCAAAATAAATTCAGCTTCAGGACAGCGCAGCTTTGCAAGTTCGAGCATTGGCTGGTTTAGATCAAGACCGCTGCTTTGGTAACCAAAGTCAATCAAGTGACGAATATGCGGACCTGTTCCACAAGCCAAATCTAAGTGTCTTTTTCCTTCATTACCAAACAGTTGGTGTAGACGGTTCACATAGTGACTTTGCGCTTTGTAGTCGATGTCGGCACACATTAAATCGTAGTAACCAGAAAGGTCGGTGTAGAGGGCGTTTGAAGGAATGATTCCCACAGTTGTCATGCTCGTAAATAATTGGGCTGCGCATCCTATATCAACATTGCTTAATTACGAAGCAAAAAATAACTATTTCTTGTTGTCAATATCGCCTTACTCAAGCAATCGTTTGACCATCATGAAGTGAGTTGCTTTTATCGTGAAACGTGACGCTTGACCGTTTTTGGATAGCTGTTTATATTATCGCCGCCTAACGGGCACACCCTAAAATGCACACTCGCTATCCTGCCATCACTGGTGCATTTATATTGGTGTTTGTGAACATCCATGCAAACGACACTTAGTCCTTTTTCTCGTTTTACTCGTGAATCGGGTGCTTTGATGCATCTGTCTATTCCTATCATTTTGACGCAAATTGCTACTCAAGCGATGGGGTTTGTTGATACCACTATGGCGGGTCAAGTCAGCCCTGCTGATCTTGCTGCGATAGCTCTTGGCGGTAGCCTTTGGATCCCAGTTTTGCTATTGCTTCGCGGCGTGATCATGGCGCTAACTCCTGTGGTGGCTTATCACCGTGGTGCGCGTGATTTTTCGAGCATCTCCGTTGAATTCTTCCAAATGGTTTGGCTGGCACTGCTTTCGAGTGTGCTGCTGATTGGCTATTTGGTCAGCGCTAAACCCATCCTAGAATGGATTGGCGTTGCCTCTGAAATCATTCCTATTGCGAGCGATTACGCCTTTGCGCTGGCGTTTGGCGTGCCTGGTATTGCGCTGTTTTATACCTTAAACGGCTTCTGTGAAGGGATGAACAACACCAAAGTGCCAATGGTTATCTCGGTGATTGGTTTACTGCTTAACATCCCAGTTAACTATGTGCTGATCTACGGCAAATTGGGCTTCCCTGAAATGGGAGCTGTGGGCTGTGGCTGGGCAACCAGTTTGGTCTACTGGGTAATGTCAGGTTTGCTTTATTCATATATTCGCGGTCATCATCACTACAAGAAAATCATCTCGTTTTCTGATGTTAAACCACGCGCTAAAGAGATGTTCAACCTGCTCAAGCTAGGCTTGCCGATTGGTATGAACATTGCGGTATGTGGCAGTATTTTTGCGGTAATTGCACTGTTGATTGGTCGCATTGGCGCTGAGAACGTGGCGGCGGCGCAGATCGCGCTAAACATCTCAAGCTTAACTTATGTGATTCCGATGAGTATCTCGTTTGGTATTACCATTCGCGTTGGACACTCCTTAGGTGAGCGTGATGAACTAAGTGCAGTTGAGCGCAGCAAAATCGGTATTTTGGTTGCCGCTTTAGTCTCACTGATTTCTGTTGCAGTATTTTTGCTGTTCCCTGAGTGGATTATTCGTCTGTACACCACCGATCCTGCTATCAGTGCGACGGCTGCGACTTTGCTAGTGTTTACTGCGATGTATCAATTTAGTGATGCGCTGCAAACCTCTGCCAACGGCGCACTACGTGGTTACAAAGACACTAAGATCCCGATGTTTTTGGCGATTGCCTCATACTGGGGCTTGGCACTACCAATGGGGGTTGTGCTCGGCTTAACAGACTACGTTGTGCCAGCAATGGGCGAGAAGGGCTTCTGGGTTGGTATTTTGACAGGCTTAACGGTTGCCGCAATTCTGATGCTATTGCGTCTACGTTTTGTGATTAAGCGCCGTGACGCAATGCCAGCTAGTGGTGTTGCTGCGAGCTAGTCGATAGCACATTCAACTAATTAGAGAAAAGCGCGTTACTTTAAGTGGGTAACGCGCTTTTTGTTTATCAGCATTAATTATTAGGTTGCGAATCGGCTTATCTTGTGAGGGGCACAAACCCGTCTACACTCTAATTTGACCCCGTTCAGATTGGAGGAAGATCATGTCAGTTGCAGTCGTTTACCACAGTGGTTATGGGCATACCGAAAAACAAGCACACGCAGTGGCTGAAGGTGCCAATGCAGTATTAGTCAAAATCGATGAAAATGGCGAGCTTACAGAAGAGCAATGGCAGCAATTGGACAATGCTAGTGCAATTGTGTTTGGCTCTCCAACCTATATGGGTATGGTATCGTGGCAGTTTAAAAAGTTTGCTGATGCGTCGAGTAAGCGTTGGTTTAGCATGGACTGGAAAGATAAGTTTGCGGCAGGTTTTACTAATTCCGCATCAATGAATGGTGACAAAGGTGTGACCATCTCTTACCTAATGACACTCGCTATGCAGCATGGCATGGTCTGGATTGGTACCGGTCTTATGCCGGCTAATACAAAAGCGGCTCAGCGCGATGATGTAAATTATCTCGGGGCATTTTCTGGCTTGTTGGCACAAAGCCCCGCAGATGCTTCGCCAGAGGAAGCGCCATGTAAGGGTGATCTAGAAACCGCGCGGTTGTTTGGTCAGCGAGTTGCTTCATTCGCCAAATAGATTGGTACCCGCGCGAATGCTCTAGTAACTGAAACCCACCTTTGGTGGGTTTTTCTTTGGTTGGATTTGGAAAAGTGACACAGATTGTGTGCTAGATAGTGGAAAATTTGGTCAATAATGACTCGTATTCACTGCCACGGATCAGGTAGGGTTATTAGAGTTATTTCATATTAACGACAGGGAGTCATTATGTTTCCATTGGATATTTTTATTCCTTATACCTTAGCCTGTTTACTGCTGGTGATCTCTCCAGGACCGGATAATCTTTTGGCGATTGCTCGCGGGTTGAGCCAAGGTAAGTTGGCTGCTTGGGTGTCGGGATGTTCGTCTGGTAGCGGTATTTTGTTTCACGTCTTTGCTGCCACATTTGGCTTAACGCTGTTGATTCAAACCTCTGAAGTCGCCTTTTATGTGGTCAAGTCTGTCGGTGCTGCATATTTAATTTGGCTTGGGGTAAAAGTGCTGCGCTCAAAAAGCTTGTTTAACCTTGAACAAGCCGAGCCACAATCACTTAAAACGATATATACCACGGGTTTTCTTTCTGCTGCTTTAAACCCTAAGCCCGGGTTATTCGTTCTTGCGTTTATTCCTCAGTTTGTTAACCCTCAGCTTGGTTCAGTAACCGTGCAAATGGTCGGCTATGGGGTGTGGTTCGCACTGCTCACAGCGGTAGGGTTTAGCCTGATGGGCGTCTTTTCTTCTCAATTGGCAAACTGGCTAAAGCAAAAGCCACGCGTGGTCTCAGCACTTAATGTTGGTGGCGGACTAACCTTTATTGGCTCTGGTTTAGCTGTAGCTTTGATGCGCCAAAAATGATCAATCAGAGCATTGCCGCACGAATGAAAAAAAGCCCCGCGGAGCGGGGCAAACATCACTACCTAGGTAGTGAGTAAGGGAAGTTTGGTAAGAAATGAAGTGTTCAAGAAACTATTCGCCAAAATAAGCGCGGCGGTAAATTTCTTTCACATCTGCTGGGTTTGGCGTGCCTGGGTTGGTTAGAGTGCACGGATCATCGAAGGCGTTTTGGCTCATGCGATCCAGCACAGCTAAAAATGCCTCTTCAGTGATTTCTACTTCAGTTACTTCTTTAAACGTCAGTGGAATATCTAGTTTTGCGTTCAGCGCACGCAGCTCATGTTCAATCGCCTCAATACCGAGGTAGCGCTCAATCTCAGCGTATTTGTTGGTTGATTGCTTGTTATATTCAATGATGTAAGGCATCAAGATCGCGTTGGCTAAACCGTGGGTTACGCCAAACTCACCACCGATTTTGTGCGCCAGTGAGTGTACCAAACCAAGCGAAACATTGGAGAACGCCATACCCGCTAGGGTTGATGCGTTGTGCATGTTGTCACGCGCAGTCATGTCATCACCTTGCTTGTAGGCTGTTTCAATGTTTTCCAACACCAGTTTTACCGCGCGCATCGCCAATGGATCGGAGTAGTCGTTGGCAACCGTTGAGACAAACGCTTCAAGCGCATGCGCCATCACATCCATGCCAGTATTAGCGGTAATGTGCGGTGGCATTTTAGCGGGTAGGGCAGGGTCAACAATCGCTACGTCAGGCACGATATGCGATGAAACAATAGGGTATTTGATGTGATTTTCTAGGTCGGTAATTACAGAGAATGCCGTAATTTCAGAAGCAGTGCCGCTGGTTGATGGAATCGCGACGAATTTGGCTTTGTTGCGCAGCGCAGGCATTGAACCTACTGGGATAATATCTTCAAACCCCAATTGCGGATGCTCATAGAAACACCACATGATTTTTGCTGCATCCAGTGCAGAGCCGCCACCAATGGCGATGATCCAATCTGGTTCGAACTCACGCATCGCTTGCGCGCCTTTTACCACGGTTTGTACCGATGGGTTAGGTTCAACACCGTCAAAAACTAATGAGTCGATACCAGCTTCGCCAAGGAGCGCCTGCGTTTGGGCGATAAAGCCAAACTTCTTTATTGAGCTACCGCCAGTGACGATAATGGCTTTGCGACCTTGTAGGGTTTTGAGAGCGTCCATGGCATTTTCGCCAAAGTAAATACTCTCCGGGATTTTAAACATGTTCATGTTTTTTCCTTCAGTCTAATTTTAAAACAAACTGAGGGAATATTAACCGCGAAAGCGATAGCGAAATTGATCCGCATCATGTCGGGTATCGGAGTTTTTAGGCGACTTATTTTGATTTAAAAATTTAGGAGTCGCTTATCAAAATGATCGAAAATTGATTGCAAAAATAGGATTAAACTTATACAAATCAGCTTGTTATTAATGCTCGGTCAAGCATTGTGCTTTTGATTTTAGTGTCATATCACAGCCAGAATTTGGCTTAGTTGTCTGCAGAGATTAGCGACTGATTGAGCTGGCTTATCACCTGTTTAACAGGCAGTGCGCGCACTTCGGTTATCCATACTGAAACAAACCCTAACATCGCCATGATCGCTAACGCGGCAGATAGAAACAGCCCAGAATAGAGATAACTGTGCACACAGTTAAACACCAAGATTGAGTAAACGATGGTCAGCAGCAACCAGTTAGTCTTTATTCGGTAACTGCCTTTTTCTATATCGTAGATAACCGTTACGTTGTTGGTAAATGTTCCTAATAGCACGCGGGTTGAGTATCGAGTCACTTCTCGGTGTTTGATCCCTGCTTGATCAAGTTGCTGTTGTAGCTGTTCCATAGCTGTCCTTCCTTGGTGGTTTATCGGTATCCAACCCGTCTAAATCTTGTCACCCAGCACCATTGCTAGCTGGCTTCTTTTGCCATCGCTTGCGCGATTCGGTAGGCGTGCTCGGTCATTGCTCTTGCGTTGTCTGCTGTTTCAGGATCGCCACACGCTTTTCCTTGGTTAAAGATATTTGGGCTTGAGTATATTGGTAGCCTGATCTCTTCATAGCTCATAATTGTGCCGGCAGTCCCGCATTTATAACCGCGCGCATACGGTTTTAGTAGGTGATGAAATTCAGGCAAGATGGTTGATTCTAGCCAGACGCCAAGATTATGCGGGTGACCTTCTTTGTGTTGTGCCCATGAAAGGTGCCCGATTTCGTGTTCGACTAGATGCAAACCATTGTTGAACGTCATGGCGAAGAATTTGCGGCTTAAGTTCACTTCTGCCTCACCCGCATAGCCAATATAGTCAGCCGTTTGTCGAGTAAAGACAAAGCCATAGAATTGGTTGGCTGCAGGGTAGGATTGGTCTAAATCGTCGATACCCATTTGGATTTCGAGCTGCTTGTGTAGAGTGTAAATATCGCTGATGTTGCTTTTATCAAGCTCGATGTAGGTTATTTCTCCCAGTGAACGTGTGGTTGGGATGCACGAATTACTCAAAATCAGGTTGGAGTGCTGAATCGACTTGGCGAGAAAGTCTCTCACCGAGGCTTCATCGTGTTTGTTGAGCACTTCTTTATCGACAATAAAGCTGACTTCGGTATCAATGATGGGGGTGATATCGCACTGTGCGAGTTCCAAACCTTCATCACTTGGTTTGGTCAACACCATGACCATAGCAACCACAACTAAGCTGGAGATAACGACTAGCCCACGCATCATACAACACCTCAAATCATTCTAATGCGAAATACAAAGATGCGTTGAGTGTGGCGAATCGGGTTGTTAGTCACAACCAAGCGGGTGATTTATGCGATGCAGGTTGAAATTTGTCCAAGTAAAATTGAGCAATTAACTTACTGTTTAGGCGGGGTAAAATACCGCAAGCCAGACGGTTGGCTCTTTTTCTGATGTGGCTTTAACACGATGTTTTTGCTGGGCTGGAATGGCTAGGTAGTCGCCTTGCTTAAGTTCGAAAATCTCACCTGTGTCATATTCAACGATGCCAAAGCCAGTTAACACCATCACCCACTCATGTTCATCTTGATCGTACCAACCTTGTTCTGGCGAGCTTTGTCCATAAGAGACGATACGCTCAATGCGCACCTGCTCAGAGGTGACAATATCACTAAACAGCTCGTTCTCAAGAAATGGCGGAATATGGGAAAATAGGTTGTTCATAGCGCCTCATTGGTTTGCTCGATGTGTTGGTCACTCTCTCAGCCATCTACTTGGCGAGCTGCTCTCGTATTTGCTGCGTGTCAGTGACTTTCTGCCAATTGAAGAACTTTTCGTCGGCAAGTTCTAACATTGGAATATCTTCATAGGTATCGCCATAGGCGTAGATTTTGTCAAACTGGGTAAGGCAAAGTTGCTCAGCAGTAAGACGTTTTTTCAGTAAACGTACTTTGTTATCAAGGCTACAGTCGCCATCTAAATAGCCGCCTGTGTAGCGTTTGTGCTTTTCAGCCAAACGGCTACATACCACCTCGATGCCATGTTGCTGACACCAGATATCGAGATAAGGGCTAAGTGACGCTGAAACAAGATAGATTTTGTCACCTTGGCTTTGGTGCCACTTAAGGGCGACCAGTGCTTCAGGTCTTATTACGCTAGGTAAATACTCACTCACAAACCGAGCACCGAGTGCATTCACTTCCTCAACGGTACGGTGGCAAAACGCCACTTTTGCCAGCACCGGGCGCGTATAGCGTGCTGGCAGAATTCCCAGTTTGTATAGTGCGATTACGGGTGATGTAACCATCAAACCTGCCAGCGTTCGTGCCTTTGGCGTGGCAAAAAATAGAAACTCAGTGAACGCATCTTGGTTGGTAATGGTTCCGTCAAAGTCAAACAAGGCTAAATTCATGGCATGATTAAGTGAGAGAGTTGGCAAGCACGCAGAGTAGCATTGGTAGGCAACCGGCGACAAAAAACTTGATGAATAACTGGGTGTTTTCATCTTGGCGCATATCATCAATGGCATCGGCTTGTGTGCTATCTACCATTGATGACGCAACAACTTCTGCTTTGTCTCTGGAGGATACGCCACGTTCTGGTGGGTAAAGGTAAAGCAACCCGCCGATCCCCCATAAGATCATTGCGGTATAAAACGCATAATCGGAGATAAAGCGAATACCAAGCACTCCGGTGGTTGTCTCAAGCAGCGCAATCAGTGCCACAACCACGATGTTACTCAGTACGGTGAACTTTATTGTTTGCCACATCACGAGTCCTTAATCATCTAATATTGTTGCCAATTGCGCAGTTTGTTTTTCTTTTCTTTGGCGAGAAAAGCTTGCTCTAAATCGATCTCATAGCGATTGGCGATAGAGCAAAGGTAAATAAAAATATCGGCAAGCTCATCGCTAACTTCGCCGACTTTTGACTGCGGATCGAGTGCTATCCCTTGTGTTTTGCGAACCGCTTTAAATAGCTCGCCCATTTCTTCACCAAGCAATAGGCATTTCTCTAGTACGGGCTGATCAGCAAAGTGACGCTCTACTTCAAGTTGCGCAACGTAATCTTGAAAGTCAGGCAAAGTTGGCGCGGGTTTTAGCTCTGGCATTAGGTTTCCCAAATCTATGATGAACACATTCAGCCAGAGTAACCAGCCCCGCGTTATATTGCCAATTAATCGGGAAGTTAAGTTATGCCTTTGCGAGAATAGGTATAAATCGACTAGCAAGAAATTACAGTGTATTCACAATTTCCCGCATCCCGCATCCCGCATCCCGCATCCCGCCTATTCCGCTCTTTGCAATTGATGTTCAAAGACTTGTTTAGCATCTTGCAGGCTAAAATTGAGTTCTAGCTGCTGGCTAATTACCTGATGCATTTGCTCTGCTGAGGTAATCGCAGTTGACGTTTCACTGCCATTGAGATCATCGTATTCAAACACTTCTAAACGTCTCACAAGTTGTCGCTTGTTGGCATGAATTTTTGAGATCACTAGGTTGTTAACAAAGTTGCTCTGGGGAAACTTATGGGTGTAGTAATGACTGGCTTCACAATCATCTTCGGTGGCTTCGCTTAAGTCAAAACGGTAAAAAGTAACGATGCCGTCGTCCTCCATTTTCTCAACGCGATAATCTTGTCCTTCAATCGCTCGCAGGCGTACATGAGAATCTTGCCAGTGATAATCACGGCTTTCTAATACCATAGCTTCTTGAGGTGAACCAATACCGAAACCGACATCGACGATATAGTTTTTCCCTTGCCAAGTGAGCAAAGTAAAGCGATGCGAGCGGCGGTTATATTCGTTACCGTTAAGTAACACGCGGGCGAGGATTGGGCGCACTTGATAGCCAAGATGTTCTAGCGCGAATTGCATAAGCTTGTTGTGTTCAAAGCAATAACCACCTTGCTTGCGCTCCACTAAGCGCTCAACAATCGCGTCAATATCCAGTGGCAAATCCCGCTCGAGTACGACATTGGTACTGCTAAAAGCAAATAAGCTTAAGTGCTTTTTGACCATGTAATTGACGCGTGCTAAGCCGTCTAAATCCGGCGGGATAGCAAGGTGTGATAAGTAGTGTTGAATAGATGAGTTCATAGTAGTTTATTGACTGTGTTCTGCGGTTAATGAGTGTGTGCTTAGGTGGTGCATTAAGCAATGGCGTGGTTTAAATTTTGCGTCAGGGACGATGGCTAAATGCAGCTTTTCAATCGCGAGTGCATCTTTGCCAAATGCCACTTCAAAGTCGAGCCAAGAGATCTTATTGATGCGCTTGATCCTGCCAAATTGTTGCAGCAGTTCGGCAAACTCAAACGGGCTGTACATCTGTGGCTCGGCAATAAAATAGAATGGTTGGGATTCTGATTGCATCGCAAGCTGGAAGTAAAATTCAGCGATATCTTCAACATGCACATAGCTATTGAGCCCAGTACTTGGCAGTGCTACGTGAAACCCCGACGTCTTCTTCTCGGCAATAATTCGCTCTAGCTGACAGTGTTCGCCACCATAGACCAAGCTGGGTAAGTAAACCACTTGCCAGTGGTTAGCGAGGGCTTTTTCAATGGTCATTTTATCCAGTGCGACCATTGCAATCGGCGCTAAGTCCCCACGTTGTAGCTGTGCGGGCGTAGCGTTGCCAAATAGCCAAATTCCGGAAGTATGCAGTTTGATTGCGTTGGGTTTGGCAAACTGATCGAGTGTTGATAGCAGTTTTTGCTCCACAATCACGATTTGTTCTGCGGTGTATTTAGACCAATGTGGACGCGCACAATTGATCACGACATCAAAGCTATGCGCATGCTGCTCATCTTTACCTTGTAGCCAGTTGTCCCCATGTGGCTTGGTGTGGAAGTTATGCTGGAAGCGGTAGACCGCTGCGCCCATGCTGATGAAAAAACGTGTGACGTGGCGACCGACGTAGCCGGAAGAACCTGCTATCAATACTTTCATTCTGATCACCTCTCCCTACTAGCTGACAACGGCAGACTGGCGGTTGAGTATGTGAAGAAAATCTTGCAATTGCTGCTGATCGATTTTGATGCCATCACTACAATCTGCATGCAATTTGCCAGCATAAGGCATATCGAAATACTCAAAGAAGCGGGCAAAGATTTGATCGTAAATCGGACAGATTTCACTGACGGCGGAACTGGTCAGCACCAAGCCATTTTTTCCGGCTAATGCGCGCCCCTTTGGTTTGAGTGCATCGACATCGGTTAGCTCAGTGATTCGGTCAATCAGAGCTTTCATCGGTGCGGTTGGGGCATGCCAGTAATTGGGAGAAGCGAGCACAATATTGTCGGCTGCTAACATCTTTTCAACCAAGGGGTAGAAGTCATCTTCGGGGTATTGATTGGCGTAGTTATAGCCAGTGATGGTTAATTTATCGATATTGACAACCTCAAGCGTTGCCAGTGACGCTACGCGCTCGATCACCTTAGCCGTATTGCCTTGGTGATCGGCACTGGAGAATAAAACCAATGTTTTCATAAAGTCATCCTTGATGGGAGTTAACATTGGTTGCAACTGTAAAACCTCAACCCAACTTGAGGTAAAGCCCTATTTTATAAACATTGCGATTAAGCTGTGAACTTGCTCGAAATTAAACGCCTTCTGCTCGATCATTCTTCGTCATTTAGCACGCCAAGACGTGTTAGGTCTTGTATGCATTGCTCTGCACTCTCAAATTGCAGTGCCGACATACCAACAGCTTGCGCACCTTCGACATTGTATGGCATATCATCGATAAATAGGCACTCTGCTGCCTCAAGTTGGTATTGTTCTAGTAGCGCGTGATAAATATCAGGGCTTGGTTTGAGACAACCGACATCGGCAGAGATCACGACGCCATCAAACAGCTGCCAGAAGTCGTATTGTTGTTTTAGATAAGCAACAATCTCATGCACGTTATCAGAGAGCGCATAGACGTTATAACCGGCATCTTTAACTTGCTTAACCAACTCAACCGATCCAAACAGGATCAATTGCGTTTGCTTGACGTAATAGCACAGCTTTTCGGCTTGTAGCGCTGAAAGACCAAACTCTTTCATTAAAGCACTTTGCACTTCGGTTTCACTGAGCTCACCGCGATTGGCGGCTTGCCAGATCTGTGATTGGAAAATTTGTTTGGTCAGTGCGGTTACTCTTGGTGAATCGCCAAAAGTGAGGCGAACGATTTCGACGGGTGACCAACGTACGATGACGTTACCTAAATCAAAAATAACGTTTTTAATGCTCTTTGATGACATCCTGTTCTCCCAAAAAACAATTTAGACGGGTTTACGCGCTTGGTATTAGTTTTTAATTCTAACACTTTCTTATCATGCAAATTACTTTTCTTTCATAAGTTTAGTGCTAAGCGGTGTAGCTGTATATAATGATTTGTGAGCGAATTTGTAAGTAGGTCTAATTTTCTCTGTCGAATAAGCTGATAATTTCACAGGATGCAAAATGGCAAATAAGAATAAAATAATCCGTTATGCGGCGATTGATGCGCATGCTCTGTTTGAAAAAGAACACCAGTTAATCGAGCAGGTGAAAGAAGAGCGGTTGGATCAGGTTTTACTGCTCTGGCAAGCCAAAACACCAACCTTAGTTTTGCCTTCCGGTAAGAAATGGCCAGAGAGCGATAGGCTCAATGACGCGCTCGCCAATCAAGGCTGGCAGCTTACTGCGCGCAAAACCGGTGGTGCGCCAGTACCGCAGTTGCCGGGGATCATTAATCTTTCTCATATCTACTCTTTACCTGAAGAGAAGCCGTACGACATCAAAGCGGCGTATCTGCAGCTATGCAATGTATTGATAGAGTTTTTTAAGGCGTTGGGCATGCAGGTTGAAGTGCATGCTACGCCGAACTCCTACTGCGATGGTGACTACAACCTGAATATTGGCGGGCAAAAAATCGTTGGTACGGCGCAGCGCGTTTTACTTAAAAAAGGCGGTGGTCGTGTGGTGCTTTCTCAAGCGTGCATCATTATTGATGCGGACGTGAGTAAACTTGTCGAGCCCGTCATTACCTGTAATCAAATCTGCCAGCATCCTGCTCAAATTGAAGCAAAGGTGCATACCAGTTTATTCGACCATATCCAACAAAAGCCAAGTGTTGATACGCTGTTTCAAATGTTGACCGATGCATTTTTGCGTTTCTCTCCAAGATAATCCGTCATAACATCAGCACCTGTAGAGGTGCTGAGCAGAAGCGACGTGCGGGGCTTTCTTTAGCTTTTCCAGTTTGATAAGTGGGTTAGATCTGCAGGCAGAGCTAGTCTGCCGACCAAACGTTACGGATATCTGGCCAGCCCCAGTTGGTTAGGGCGACGTCTTTAAGTACTCCGTGGAAACGCAATGTTTGCCGATGGTGGAAGATTGGCAGGAGTAGATACTGATTGATCAAGGATGAAGCAATCGGCTCAAGTGCCAACAAGTAGTTTTCTAGCGGCGTTTCTTGACGCAGATGCTTGAGCGATTCACACAGCCATTTTTGCGCTCGATCGCCAATACTGGCTTGCAAAATGGGGTTGTGAAACAGGCTACTAAACGCCGAGGCATGGCGGTTATCATCAAGGTTAATGTTGTGCACAATCAGCTCTTCTTTGAGCTGGTGGCTTTCAGATAAGTGGTTGAGCTCTCGAAATGAGTACACATTGACAGCGACATCAATATCCAGTTTTGCCAATTGTTCAGCAATGGCGTAGGCGCAATTTACCAGCGCATGATAATCATATACGGCAATAGATAGCGTCTTAGGGAGGGATACAGATTCCGCAATAGGGCGAATCACCTTGTGCCATTGCGGCAGCAGGTTATAGGCGTGTTCACTACCAAAGGTATTACGCGAGTTTTCCAATTGCTGATGAGTGCTTTCAGGGGTAATTAAACTTGAAAGATAACATTGCTGATCATTAGAAAGGGCGTTGCTACTGCGCTGGTTAAACAGTAAAAACATGCAGCCATCTTCAATGCGCGTGTGCTGAACCGAATCGGAAGTGGTATCGTGTTCTGAGGTCAGGTAGTAATGACACGGTTGGCTGCTGGGGTCATTTGCCTGCTCATTTTCTAGCTTTTTCTGCTTCAGCTCTTGTTCATCAAGCTGCCAGATAGTGACCAAATCCGTTAATGCGCGGCAAGCGTAATATTGCTCGAAAGCTTGTAAACATAGCTTAGTATTGGAGTGCTCAATCACTTCAAATACACCACTGCCCACCACCGGACCTTGGTGGCTTTGCTCTACTTGAGCAAGGGGTTGAATCGAGAACTTTATACCGGAGAGTAGTCCACCAAAGCCTTGGTCGGGCTGCGATAATCGAAACACCACTTTATGATCCATTGGCGCTGTGACGCTTTCAAGATGGGAAAGATCGGGGTGGTAGTGATCCAACTCAACCAGACGATTAAATAAGTCAGCGACACTTTGCGCGTTAATTGGCGCACCGTTGTGGAAGGTGAGGGCAGGTCGCAGGTAAAACGTCCACTCAAGCGCTTGTTCATCATGTTGCCAGTGATGGGCGAGTTGCGGTTGAAGTTCACCATCAAAGTTGCTGCTGACTAAGCAGCAGTATATTTGTCGAATTAGATAGCGCTCGCTAGAACGATGCAACTGATGAGGAACGAGCTTTTCGAACGGGCGTTTGTAGGTGAGCTGGATATGCAAGCGACCTTCACGAATTGAGGCACCAGAGGTAGATTGCAGCAATAAGCCAAAAGCGCGCTCATCATTGTCGAGAATTGAAAGGGCTTTTTCATATTTGCCTTGTTCGACTCGTTTGGTCGCCAACTGCAATTTAAGATCTTTTAAGTCGATGTTAAGTCTTAAACTAGAACGTTGATTACGACCCACTTTAGGCTCCCAACTGAGCCAACCCTCTTTATGCATATCACCGAGTAAGTTGCGCGCATGACGCGTACTGGTAAATAAGGTATTGGCTACGTCAGCCAGCGCGACTTTAATCTCTTGGTCAACGCCAAGTGGCGTAAGACGAGTGTAATAACGCAGCAAATTTAAATCAGACATGATGAAATTCTCTCTAAATGGAGCAAGATTTTCCCACGCTTGTTCCTGAAATAACTCATTTTTACTGACTTAAGCTTTTCAAGATCGCAAATTGGCTTAAATACGGAACAGGGTAATTTAAATTGCTCACTATTTCTTTTCCCTATAGTAAGGGACAATAGCACCATAAAGAGAGCAGAGAAAGTAGTAGTAGATAGTCGCCCGCTCCTGTACCCCCAGAACGTTTATCTGCTGCTGCTCTCTGTGCTTTTTTGTGTAATAAGCACGTTCGAGATTACTAAGAGACTATTGCTGCTTACGGCGACGTAAGATCAGCATTACTAACGCGGTAAACAGCAATGCGACGGCACACCAGACTAGGATTTGATGATTGGTATAGAAGGTGGCGAGTTGATGTAGATGGGCGAAGGCGAAGTTGGTCAGCAAGCTAAACACCACCACCCATACTGTAGATGCAATAGCATTGCCAATTAAAAACTCGTGCTTGGGCATTTTGGCAATGCCACATGCCAGCGGCATAAACTGTTTGAGCCCTTCGATAAAGCGGCTAACAACCAAGCAGGCGGGGCCGTATTTCTGAATGTAGTTTTGCAGTTTGTGAAATTTATCACCGGAAATATAGCCTTTTTTATCCAGCCAAGTTTCAAAGTAATACCCCAATAAGTAACCGCAAGTGTTACCGATAAAACACGCAAGCCAAGAAACTAACATCACCATATACAGGTTCATTACGCCGCGTGAAGCAAGGATTGACGCTGCGATCATCAGCGACTGACCCGGCATAGGCACGCCTACACCTTCAAGAAAGATACTGACAATTAACGCCAGATAGCCATATTGATCGAGTAGCGGCGACATAGCGTCGAGTAATTGATTGATATGTTCCAAGTGAGTCTCCGACAGTATTAGCGTGTTATCACAGCCATGATTTGAGGTCGCTATAACTACTCTTGTTAGCAAGCTGAATCAATCTGACTGGCAGCTCTCAATAAAAAACTGACTTTCCTCTGTAATTTATGTTTAAAGAATAGCCATTTTTTCTGCTTAGCACTTTGTAGCTGTGGTGCAGTGTTAACTGTGTCGGTATTGTCAGCGCTGGCGATGAGCATGGAGTCGTGCCAAAAGCGAATATGCGTCTAATCTCACCATTTACAATTTGAAACAAGCCTCAGTTTTGCAACATTAAATGCTGTTTTTAGATTCTATGCAGCCCGTCATCCTAGTGTTACTTTCCTCGCATTAGGTTTCTCCTGTCTCCATATAACACGCCAAAATTAGACGGTTATACGCCCACTCGTAGTACCTAACCCACTTGATTTTTACCCTGTAATTATAAGGTTGGTTAATATGGCTAATACCGAAAAACACCCTAACGGGCGGATCAGTGTATTCGCTCTAGCAATGCTTAATATTGTTGCTGTCGTCAGTTTAAGAGGCTTACCCGCAGAGGCGGAATATGGCTTAAGTTCTATTTTCTATTATATCTTTGCTGCTGTTGTCTTTCTGATCCCGGTTTCACTTGTTGCAGCAGAACTCGCCACTGGTTGGTCCGAAAAAGGCGGTGTCTTCCGCTGGGTCGGTGAAGCATTTGGTCCACGCCTCGCCTTAGTGGCAATGTTTATGTTGTGGATTGAGGTGACTGTCTGGTTCCCAACCGCTTTAACCTTTGGTTCTGTGTCACTGGCTTTTGTGGGTCCTGATCAAGCTTGGGACCAAGCGCTGGCGCAAAACAAATTCTTCGTGCTTGGCATCGTGCTGGCTATCTACTGGCTGGCAACCATTATCGCGTTGCGTGGCACTGAGGCATTTGCCAAAGTCGCCAAATGGGGTGGGTTAATTGGTACCGTGATCCCTGGCATTATCTTAATTGTGTTGGGCTTTTCATATCTGTTCTTCTCAGGTCAAACACCACAAATTGCGCTCTCTTGGAGCGAGGTGATCCCAGATTTCTCTAACTTCCACAATGTCGTGCTCGCAGCCAGTATTTTCCTTTTCTATGCGGGTATGGAAATGAATGCGCTGCATGTAAAAGAAGTCGACAATGCTTCGCGTAACTACCCACTTGCGATCATGATTGCCGCAATCGGTACTGTCAGCGTGTTTGTTTTGGGCACCTTGGCGATCGCGTTTGTGATCCCACAACAAGACATCAGCCTAACCCAGAGCCTTCTTGTGGCTTACAACGAAATGTTCGCTTGGGCAGGTATTAGCTGGGCATCGCCAATAATGGCAACCTGTCTTGCACTTGGCGTGCTAGCGATGGTGGTCGGTTGGGTTGCTGGTCCTTCATCAGGTCTGCTAGTGGTCGCAAAAGGCGGTTACTTACCTCGCTTTTGGCAATACACCAATAAACACGGTATGGCGACACATATCATGATGGCGCAAGCGCTATTGGTGACCATGATTTCCACTGTGTTTGTAGTACTGCCATCAGTGCAAGCGGCTTATCAAATACTTAGTCAGCTAACTGTAGTGCTTTACCTCATCATGTACTTGTTGATGTTTGCCGCGGCAATTCATCTTCGCTACACCCAACCTAACCGCCCTCGTCCTTACCGTATCCCTGGTGGCAACACAGGTATGTGGCTGATTGCTGGGCTGGGCTTTATTGGTTCATTGATTGCCTTTGTGTTCTCGTTCATTCCACCAAGCCAAATTGCCGTTGGTAGTCCACAAGCTTACGTAGGTATTTTGTTGGTGCTAACCGTGGCGTTTGTTTCCGTACCGTTTGCGATCTACAAAGCGCGCAAACCGCACTGGAAAGATCCAGCGGTGACTGATTTCGCACCATTCACATGGGAAATTGAAGATACACACCCTGGGGTGATCAACCCTTCAGACAAAATTACACATACTTTGCGTTAATAATTGGGGAGAAGTAGCGATGTCATTTGTTTCTCAATCACAAGCCAATTCGTTCAATCACGAACAGTTAGAAAAGGTGATGCAGCAAGCTTTGGTAAGCAGTGCAGACAATACTGATGGTGAAAATGCCTCTTACATTCCGTACTTGGCTTCCGTCCCTTCCGACTTGGCAGGGCTAGCCTTTGTTTCGGTGCACGGCGATGAAATTGTTCTGCAAGATGCGGATTTTAAATTTGCCATTGAATCCATCTCTAAAGTGATGACCTTAGCGTTAGTGCTTGAGCAATCAGGCGCGGAAGATTTGCACAGTAAAGTTGGCGCGGAGCCAACAGGCATGCCATTTAACTCAGTGTTGGCGTTGGAGCTTCACCAAGGTAAGCCGTTAACGCCACTGGTTAATGCCGGAGCGATTGCCACCGTTAGTATGGTGGAAGCTTACAACTGTGAGGACCGCTGGCAGCAGATATTGGCGTTTCAATCCCAATTAGCTAACAGCAATATCGAGCTTTCCCAAGCGGTGAACCAGTCAGAGCAGAGCACCAATACCCATAATCGTGCGATTGCGTTATTGCTTGAATCTTCAGGCTGTATTTACTCCGAGCCGATGCAAGCCTGTGATGTCTATACGCGCCAATGTTCAACGCTGTTCAATACCTTAGAGCTGGCGAGAGTCGGCGCAACGCTTGCTAATGGCGGGCTTAATCCAAGCTCAGGAAAACAACTTATCCAACCAGAGAACATTCCCCACATTCTGGCTGAGATGATGATGGAGGGCCTTTATGATACGTCGGGTGACTGGGCGTATGATGTAGGTCTTCCAAGCAAAAGTGGGGTAGGCGGCGGCTTGCTGACCGTGATCCCAAATGTGGGGGCACTGGCAGCATTCTCTCCACGCTTAGATCCGTTTGGTAATAGCGTGCGCGGCCAACAAATGATCAAACAAGTTGCCCAAACCATGGGATGGAACTTGTTTAGCAGTCAGCAACATTAAGCGAGGAAGAAGACAATGGCACTTCATGATGTAACTCGAGACAACGATCCAATCTTTGCGTCAGATAGTATTCGCAATGTCGCGGCAGCGACCAAACTGCCACAACAAGAACAAGCTCCGGCAGTGATTTATCAGATGATCCGCGATGAGCTTTATCTTGATGGCAACGCAAGACAAAACTTAGCCACTTTTTGCCAAACATGGGAAGAAGAGGAAGTGCATAAGTTGATGGATCTTTCCATCGACAAAAACATGATCGACAAAGATGAGTACCCGCAATCGGCTGCGATTGAAGGACGCTGCGTGCATATGTTAGCTGACTTGTGGAATGCTCCGAACTCAACCACTACTGTCGGTACATCGACCACAGGTTCTAGCGAAGCGTGTATGTTGGGCGGACTTGCAGCACTTTGGCGTTGGTTTGATAAACGCCGCGAACAAGGGCTTTCCATCGAAAAGCCAAACATGGTGTGCGGTCCGGTGCAGGTGTGCTGGGAAAAATTTGCGCGCTACTGGGGCGTAGAAATGCGCCAAATGCCAATGGCAGAGAACCACTACTGCCTCACCGCCGAAGATATGCTCAGCATGGTGGATGAAAACACCATCATGGTGGTGCCGACTTTTGGGCAAACCTTCACAGGTCTCTATGAGCAAGTTAAACCGCTTGCTGATGCTTTGGATGACTATGAGCGCCAAACCGGCATCTCTATTGATATCCACGTAGATGGTGCGAGCGGCGCGATGTTGGCACCTTTCTGCGCCCCTAATATTGATGCATGGGATTTTCGTTTAGAGCGCGTGAAATCAATCAGCACTTCGGGTCATAAATTTGGTTTGTCTCCAGTTGGTGTGGGCTGGATTATCTGGCGCACTAAACAAGATTTGCCAGAAGGTTTGGTTTTCCACGTCAATTACTTAGGTGGCGATATGCCAACCTTCGCGCTCAATTTCTCGCGCCCTGCAGGGCAAATTATCGCGCAATACTACAACTTCCTACGCTTAGGTTTTGAAGGTTACCAACGTATTCACTCCGCAAGCTATGATGTGTGTGAATACTTGGTCCAAGAGTTAAACAAATTCGAGCTGTTTGAGTTCTTGTTTGATGGTAATCGCGAGCATGGTATTCCGGCAATCGCTTGGCGTTTGAAACCTAATCTAGCGGTTGATTACACCTTGTATGACGTTGCAGACCGCTTGCGCACTCGTGGCTGGTTAGTGCCGGCTTACAGTTTGCCAGAAAATGCACAACACATTGTGGTTCAACGTATTTTGGCAAAACAAGGTTTAACCATCGACTTGGCGAATTTGCTGATCGAAGACTTCAGACGCGCGATTGAGTTTCTAGATAAAAATGGCTCGACCAACTGCAGCGCAGAAGATACACGTTCATTTGACCATAGTGGTCGTTAGGATAATGGCTTGCCGCGCACTGCGGCGAGTTAGCTAGAACAAAGGTCAATGGTGCGTGCCATTGACCTTTTTTATTGATAAGTGTTTGGGTTGCCTATGTTTGTACATACGATTGAAATCATTTGTATTTGTGCTTTTGCATTGAGCGCAGTGATAAGCGAAGTAAACAAAGGCAAAGATATTATTAGCATCTTGGTTCTTGGCTGGGTAACCGCGCTTGGCGGCGGCACGGTGCGAGATGTGATCCTCTCAACCGACCAAGTGTTTTGGATTCAATACCCTTCCTATTTTTGGGCGGCGCTTGCCAGCTCACTGGTGGGATTTTTTATTGCGCCGCAACTAAGAAAACTCAAAGCCGAGCGGCTTATCTTAGTACTTGATGCGATTGGTATTTCGATATTTTCTATCTTGGTCACTAAGAAAATGATCCACCAAGATTATGCCGCTTATGTGGCGATCACTATGGGTACGATTACCGCAGTGTTTGGTGGGGTGGTGCGCGACATCATTGTTAATCGCCCGACTATGTTTAATAACACCGAGTTTTACGCCACGCCGGTAATTATTGGCTGTAGCCTGTTTGTCGCGTTTTCTCATTTTGGACTTAACGCAGACTTAAACACCATTGTGTGTATTGCGTTTATCATTGTCTTTCGCCTATATATCGTCGCGACCAAGAAAAGCTTCCCCAAATACTTATTGCTGAGATAACGCTTAGCGCTGATCGCAAAAAGCCAGTGACAACAAGTGCCTCTGGCTTTTCGATCTTATGTCGCTTTTTGTCTTCTATCGGCTAACTGGCTTATAGCGTTTCGATAGCGTCTAGTAGTTGGCGATTAAACTCTTCAGACGTTACTTGCGCTGTTTCCATATCGAAGTTGTCGTAAAAGCTTGGTAGCGAGATGCTTGCTTTAACGTCAGCGGCGAAGTAAGGCGCAGAGCCAGATGCTGCCGCGAGTACGCTACCTGCGCCGCCAGGACCTGGTGAAGTCGCTAGCATGATCACTGGTTTGCCTTGGAACACTTTCATATCAATACGTGACGTCCAATCAAACACGTTTTTGTACGCCGCAGTGTAAGAGCCATTGTGCTCAGCAAATGAAATCACGATAAGATCTGCTTCACCAATCGCTTTAAAGAACTGTTTCGCCTGCTCAGGTTGACCTAGCTCTTTTTCACGCTCGTCGCTGAAGATTGGCATTTCGAACTGGTGGATATCCAACATGGTGATTTCTGCATTTGGTACTTGTTTTGCAGCGTAATGAGCCAGTTGTTGGTTGATTGAATTTTTGTTGTTGCTTGCGCCAAATGCTAATACTTTCATCGTCTTTTCCTCAATTCGGTTGATGGATGTAGTTTAGTTTGATTCCATATTTTGATTAATAGGGTAAATGTGTAATTATTATTTCCATATGACTCTTAATAAATTGAGGACAACATGGTTTCTGCAACCAACTTACTCGATGGCATGGTGATATTTACCACCGTTGTTGAGCAAGGAAGCTTTACCAATGCGGCTAACGTGACCGGGCATTCCACCTCTTTTATCAGTAAAGAGATTAACAAGCTGGAAGAGCGACTTGGCGTGCGTTTACTGCACCGCACCACGCGCACCCTGAGTTTAACGCCTGAAGGGCAGCACTACTTTCAGCAAGCTAAGCAGCTAATTGAAAGCGCTCAAGAGCTAGAACAAGCCATCAGCGGTAAGCAAGAAGAGCCGAAAGGCACGCTAAAAATAAGCTGTCCGGTTAACTTTGGTGCCAGTCAACTAAGCCCAGTACTGGCGAAATACATGCAGCTTTACCCAAAAGTAAAAGTGGAAGTGTTTGCCAGTGACCACCGCGTCGATCTGATTGGCGATGGCTATGATGTGGTATTGCGCTCCTCTGCCAGCGCTGAGGATTCGAGTTTGATCAGCCGCTTGGTGCAGCGCTCGTGTACTCGAACAGTTGCTTCACCACAATATCTGAAACAATTTGGCACGCCGAAACATCCCTCAGAACTGACGCGACATAAGTTGCTCTGTTATAGCAACCACAAGCAGCCCTATGTTTGGAGCTATATTGATGGCGACGGCAGTTTACTTAAAGTGGATGTAACCGGCGTGCTGACCACCAATAGCCCAGAAATGGAGCTCAGTCTTTGTTTGCTCGGGCAAGGTATCTGCCGACTGCCAGAAGCGCTGGTGATGGATGGGATCAATAGTGGAGAGTTAGTGGAGTTATTTACCGACTTACCTGTGCATCGCATTGAGATGTGCTTGGTCTACCCAAGCCGCAAACATATGTCGACCAAAGTGCGCCGCTTTATTGATTTGGTGGTAGAAGAGCTTCGTTAAAAGGTAAGAATTAGCTTATGCTAAGCAAAGCATATATTTGCAGTTAGGACGTAATAAGGACTGTTATGAATATTGAGCACTTGAAGTTATTTGTGCGCTTGGCTTCAACTCACAACATTAGTATGGCGGGGCAAGAGCTAGGTTTATCACCGGCAGTGGCAAGTGCCCACATTAATAAACTGGAAGAAGGCTTGGGTGTGCGTTTAGTGCATCGCACCACACGTAAAGTCTCGCTGACTCAAGAAGGGGAAGCTTTTCTCCCGCATGCCGAAGATGTGCTCGCCAGTGTCGACGCTGCAAAAGGTGCAATAGGCGTCGGTCAAGCCTCACCAAGTGGCACGCTGCGTGTGACAACGCCTGCCTCTTTTGGGCGTATGCATTTGATGCCAGCATTAAAAAACTTCCTTCAAGCTTACCCTGAGTTAAGTGTTGATTTGCGCTTTTCTGATTCAGTATTGGATCTGGTTGAAGGTGGGTTTGATGTGGCGATTCGTATCTCGGAGTTGAAAGACTCAAGTTTAGTTGCGAAGAAGATTGCAGGCGACCCACGCATTGTCTGCGCATCACCAGAGTACCTCGCAAAGTATGGTACGCCACAGCACCCAAGTGAGTTAGTCGAGCATAATTGCGTACTGCTTATGGGGATGGATCACTGGTCATTTGAAACCCCGCAGGGCGTAGTTGCCATCAAAGCGAAAGGCAGTATCCGGGTTGATAATGGTGATGCGATGCGTGATGCGACCAGCGATGGGCTTGGTATCTCAATCAACTCTAAATGGAGCGTTTACCAAGAGATAGCGAGCGGCAAACTGGTGCAAATACTGCAAGACTACCCACTGACTTCGAATGCGGCTATTTGGGCTCTTTATCCAAGCTCGCGCTTAATGGCCCCCAAAGTACGTGCATTTATCGACTACTTTGCCGACTTTTATGGCAATCCACCTTATTGGGAGAATAAGTAGAATTAAAACAATCCCTTCAAATGAAGGGATTGTTTTAGCAGCATGACTACCAAGAGAAGGTCTGAATCACATTATCTTTTGCCATCGGGTTGTTTTTGATTGCCCCGTTAACATTGGCAAGGAACCAATCGCGTGAATCAAGCAAGTAGCCTTTATGTTGAATCAAGTTATTGCCATGGTCGCCCCAATAGAAGGTATCGATATTGAGGTTTTCAAGCAGGTATTTCTCTTCTTCAAGCACCTGCATTTGGCTTGGCATGATAAAGCGCCCAGCTTGAACATCGCGCTCCATTTCGGTACCAGGCTGAACGGCTAGCGCCATTGGGGCAATATGTTCAGGCTGCATAATGTTTAAGATATCGGTGGTCGCGATAATGTGTTCTTCTGAGCGATCACGCCCACCTAAGCCAAAGATGAACGACAGCAACATCTCAATGCCCGCTTCTTTTGCCATCGCCATCCCTTCAATCGCTTGCTCTGGTGACATGCGTTTTTTGATCTGTTCTAAGATCAAACGATCGCCAGATTCCAACCCTGAATAAGCCATGTTTAAGCCGGCATCAACCAACTCTTTTAGCTCCGCAGGGGTTTTACGGCGGAAGTCATTTAAGCCACTGTAGAGTGAGATTCGCTTGTTCTCAGGGAAGGTCGAGCGCAGCTTATCGAGCACTTTGAGCAGATAATCGGTACGCGCCGCCATTACATTGCCGTCGATAAGGAAAATCGATTCTACATGGGGGTAGATTCGGCGTGCCTCTTCGATGTCTTTAAATACATCTTCAATATCGCGCACTTTAAAGCGTTTATCATCGAACATACTGCAGAAGGTGCAGGTGTTGATGCTGCATCCTAGTGTTACTTGAATCAAGATGCTGCGTGCTTCAATCCATGGTCGATATACTTTGCCCTCATAGTTCATGGTGTTTCTCCGCTTATGGCGCTGGATGAGAATAGAGTCATCTCAGCGAGAACTTGCTAGTTGCCAATCTTGCTTGGCTGTTTCGATGGTTGAAGTGTATCAACTGAATTTTGTGTTGATAATTAGCATTAAAATGGAATGACTTTTTAGTTTTTATTGATAATTGGCGTATCGAAAGCTGAAAGTTGTGATGGAGAGGCGACGATTTCTCAAAATAAAAACACCCAGCCGAAGCTAGGTGTTGTGATTGTCGAGTATTTTTAAGCGGCTAGGCTAAACGAGTAATTAAGCCTTCGATGGTGCTAATTACGTCAGCGACTTTCTGATCGTCAAGGGCTTGGCTATGTGGCTGCGCGAATGCCTCAATGTCATTGTCGTAGTATTTACCATGCGCATCGGCAAACTCGTCAGAGAGCGCTGCTCTTACTAAGATATCTGCGCCAAGACGTAGATCTCCGCCAGCAATACCATAAGCATCTTTAACCATTTTGCTACCCAAGAAGGATTTCGGGTTTACCGAGACAATCATTGGACCGCTGCTTTGATTGGCTAAACCGAGCGCACGAGACCACATGGTTAGGGCAAGTTTACTTTGCGCGTAAGCATCACCATCACCTAACGTTTTTTCACCTTCCAATGCAGCAAGGTTAACAGGTGCTTGCGCCGCAGAAGATAAGTTGACCACGCGACCTGTCTTACCAAGTAGAGGCAGTAACTCTTTGGTTAGGTAGTAAGGCGCGAGGGTATTGACCACAAATCGCACGTCTAAACCTTCTTTGGTTATCGTGTGTGGCGTGCTGTAAACGCCAGCATTGTTGATAAGTACATCAATTTTACCAAAGCGTTCACAAACCTCGGCAATCATGTCGCTAACTGATTTTAGATCTGAGAGATCCGCGGCTATCGATTCAACTTGCGCATCAGCAGAGATTGCGGAGAGCTTAGCGACTGCCTGTTCAATCTTGGCAGGATTACGACCGTGTACAATGACATGATGACCTTGCTCAACCAGCATTGTCGCGGTAACAAAACCGATGCCGTCTGTTGCACCAGTGATCAGGATAACTTTCTGCATAATCAAATTCCTATAAAGATTAAAAACGGTCGTTACGCCAGCGCGTCAACACCTTCAATTAGCGTGTGGTGGCTGATTGAGCCTGCACTACGTCCAGCAAGGTGCGGGGCATATTCAGGGTCTTGCATGAAATCAAGCGCGGCTTGGCGAGATGGCCATTGAATGATAATGCGCAGTGCTGGATTTTCTCTATCACCCTCGAGGCTCTCGTGAACACTGGTTCGAGCGATATATTTACCACCATGCTTTTCAACCAAACGATTTGAGTTTTCAACATAGGCAGGAACCCAATCTTGCTTGGTTGGGGTTACTTCAAGGACCGAGTAGTAAATAGACATCGCCGTTCTCCTATAAATGGGCTGTATTTAGGATAGTCGATTGAACTTAGATGATAAGTAGCAGATTTTAGGAAAGACTTTTTAGATTTGGTTGAAGATAGAGTTTTTAGTTTGCTTTGCGCTATTCAAGAAAAAAGCCAGCGGGGGAGCTGGCTTTGATCTTTCATTCGCAGATTCTGCGTTGAGCTTAGCGATTTGGGACTAGTTAGTGGCTAGTTGAACCGCTTGCTCTTTTTTTGCCTTGTTGTAACGCACCTTTTTAAGAGCGATAGCAACCGCGGCAGTGGTTACTACACCAATTGCCATAGCAAGTAGTGCCAGTAATGGTTTGTTGAATGCACCCAGTAGAACCACGATAGGACCACCGTGCGCAACACTACAAGTTAGACCGAACATAAAGCCAAGCACACACGCGACAGCAGAGCCGATCATGTTCGCAGGGATAACGGTAAATGGGTCACGCGCGGCAAATGGAATTGCACCTTCAGAGATACCGACCATGCCCATTGCTGTCGCTGCTTTGGCGTTTTCGACTTCTTCACCTTCAAATAGCTTCATGCGGCTACCTACAAATGCAGCAAGTGCCATGCCTAGTGGTGCTACAGGAATTGCAGCGGCTTGCGCGCCCATAAATTGGGTTTGACCTTCAGCAATAAGACCCACACTGAATAGGAACGCCACCTTACCAAATGGACCACCCATGTCGAAACCTTGCATCAAACCAATCACCAAACCGATAAGAATCACGTTACCGGTAGACAGGTTTGCAAGTACGTTGTTCATGGTTTCCATGATGTCAGCGATAGGCGCGCCGATAACAAAGATAAAGACAGCAGCAATAAACAGTGAGCCAGCGATTGGTGCGATCATAATTGGTACTAGTGGCTGAATCATCTTCGAGTAGTTAAAGCTAACAATCCACTTAACGAAGTAACCGACTAATAGACCCGCGATAATCGCGCCAATAAAGCCAGTACCCGCATCCGCATTGTAGAAAGAGCCGTTGTTGGCAATCCAGCCGCCAATCATGCCCGGAGCAAGACCTGGGCGGTCGGCAATTGCGTAAGCGATATAACCCGCAAGAATGGGGATCATCAAGGTGAAACCAACCACACCGACATCGAGGATCTTATTCCAGAAGCTGCCTTGAGGAATCGCAAGACCACCCGGTGTTGGTTCACCGCCAATCGCTAGTGATAGCGCGATCAAGATACCGCCTACCACAACGAACGGGATCATGTGTGATACACCATTCATCAAGTATTTGTAGAGATCTTTCCCGCTGCCACCTGGGCTGGTTGTCGCCTGCGCTGAGCTTGTTTTACCGTCACCTTCATATAAAGGCGCTTCCAGTGCTTGTTCAATTAAAGATTTCGATTCCTTAATCGCTTTTTTAACCCCGGTGATCACCACGCGTTTACCTTTAAAGCGGTTAAGGTCGACTTGTTTGTCACATGCCACCACAATCGCATCAGCACGTTCAATTTCTTCAGCCGTTGGTACGTTTTTCACGCCCACTGAGCCGTTGGTTTCCACTTTGCACTCATAGCCCATTTCAGCCGCGGCATTTTCAATGCCTTCAGCCGCAAGGTAAGTATGCGCCACGCCAACCGGGCAGCCAGTGACACCGATAATAAAGCCTTTGCTTGCTGACGCTTGCACGGGTTCGACTTTTTCTTCTGCGGTCAGTAGTGCAAGTGCTTCTTCGTTGGTTTGTGCATTACGCAGGTTTTCTAGAAAAGTGGGTTCAACGATTTTAGAAGAAAGCTCAGCTAATACTTCAACATGGAAATTGCTGGCCTTCTCTGGTGAAGCAATCATAAAGAACAGATTCGATGGTTGACCATCTTCTGCGCCATATTCGATGCCGTGCTTGCTGATGCCGACTGCAATAGCCGGTGACATTACAGCTGAACTTTTAGCGTGTGGCAGCGCAATGCCATCTTCAAAACCTGTGTTGCCGGTTTCTTCACGTGCCCATACATCTTTTACAAATTGCTGGTGGTCAGACACTTTTCCCGCATCGACAAGCACTTGCGCTAGCTCATTAAATACCGATTCTTTGTCGGTAGCAGTCAAATCGAGTTTGATTAGCTGCGTATTGAGGATCTCATTCATCATAGTGTGGATCTCTTTGTGTAGGGTTTGAATTTATGTATTTACAAATTTAAGTAAATCTTAGTGATGCATTTGTTAGTTAAGATTGATCTAAATCAGTATATTGACCGAGTTAAGGCTTATTTGTAGGGAAGTGTGAGGTGGGTAACGAATGTTCAGTGGTTCGGGTTTGAGCAAGCTCACGTTTTAACTTGTACTGTCAAGTTGTAGGGAGAGTAGAGAGAACTGAGAGTTGAGAAGCGAGATAGATGAGAGGGGAGAGTTGAGAAATTAGAAGAGAGAGCAGGGGGAAAGAAGAATTGAGAGGTGAGAAATGAGATAAAAGGGAAGAATTAAGAAGAGAGATACGAGGATGGGTACGTTGATAAAAAAGCACAGCTATACATCTCGCATAGCTGCGCTAAGGTTTTGATTATCGAATAGAAACTGTGGTTAAGTCATTGGAAACTAAGGTTTCTATTGTGTATTGCGCCAATACCGAATGGAGCAAATAGACATTGTGTTTTATCGATAAACAGAGGTGGTTTGGCTCAACGCGAAGTAAAAATGCTTCTTGCTCGTTAAGGATTTTTCCTGAAATGGTTTTCGCGTCGTGGCTGATATTATGCCCTGCTTGCTGTTCGATATAGGTCAGAACTGACTGTTCACAATGGCTTTCGCTAAAATCTGGGAACAAGCTTTTTGGCATCCAGGTTTCTTCTAAAATTGCAGGCTCACCGTTGATAATGCGCATACGCTTAAAGTGATGCAGCTTTGCGCCAACCTCAATGCGGAACTTGTCTGCTAAGGCTTGGTCTGCCTTGACTGAGGCGAACTGCAACACAATATTTTTCAGGTCGGTATCTTTGTTTATACGCTCAGAAATACTGGTTAAGTTGTTGTCTTGATAGAACTCTGGTGGGTTTACAAAGATGCCAGAGCCTTGTCTTGAGTGAAGAAATGACTCCTGCTTAAGTTTGTCGATCGCCTTTCTAAGAGTAGGGCGACTAACCCCAAACTGACTGGATAACGCGTGCTCGCCATCGAGCTGAGACCAAGCAGGGTAAAGACCGCTGACGATGTCGCTTTTGATTGCCTGATAAACTTCAACGTACTTCATAACGCAACTTATAACTTTACAAATAGTGGGTTATAGCCAGCAAAAAACAGACCTGTTAACACATATAAACCAGATGTTTTTCGCGGCTGAACCATTAATGCTGAGGATGTTAGCAGAAATTAGGGTAAGAAAACAAAGCGATTAGTTCGTTTTTGTAACCCATGATCAAGATCATCATTTTTGGAAAAGTCATATTATTTGTATTTACATATTTTAAGTGTGGATTTATGGTTAGCTCATAAAGATAACGAGGAGCCCTACCATGTCATCCAAAATCGAGAACAACCCAAGCCAAGTTGATGTAAACAAGAAGATCCCATGTGAGAAGCCTGCCAGTGTGCAGCTAAATATCATGGAGGCGTACACTCGTGCCCATCATAATGAAAGTAACGTTTATCAGCGTGAAGTTGCCTGTTTGTCAGAGCTTTACCCAGTTCTATTTAGACAACTAGAAGCAGAAGACTGCGTGGTGGGACGTTTAGATGCTTTGCCAATCGGTTTTGGTAGCGTGACCTCGGTAGGCGGTGTCGGTCACTACTGTAACTTTGACAAACTAGAAGCGTTTAAAAGTGAGCTTGATGAGAGCGATCATGCTCGCGTCGACGAGCTACTTAGCTACTGGCAAGATCGCGATACACGCTCTATCTACTTCCGCCAAACGTTAACCAAAACCACGCTAGGTAAGTTTGTTGACGTTAATTACCCAGCGATTGCGACTGCACGTTTGAGCGGTATGTACCTTGATTACAACACCTTGATCGACAATGGCATCAACGGCATGCGTGCGCGCATCAAAGACCAATTAGCAGCCGCGAAACAGGTAGGTGATGAAAAGGCAATTTCACTACATACGGCGTTTTTAGGCTGCTTCGATATTGTCGAGCGCGTGATTGATTTTCATATCAAGCTTTGCGCACAAGAGTTAGAGCGTACGAGCGATCTAACGCGCAAGCATCAGATGAATGATTTGATTGATGCGTTAAATGCGATTCGCACCGATAAGCCACAAACTTTCTTGCAAGGTATTCAGCTTTCATGGCTTTACAGCTTGTGTTCTGGGGTGGTGAACTTCGGTCGTATGGATGATTACCTTGGTGATTTGCTGGTGGGCGATCTTGAGGCTGGGCGCATTACTGAACGCCAAGCGATCAACTACATTCGCTCTCACTATCGCTTAATTGAAGCGCGTAAAACCACGGTTAACGGCCGTGTTGTGGTCGGTGGTTTAGGTCGTCGTAACCCAGACAATGCCGATGTTTACTGCAAACTTGCCATTCAAGCGGTGCGTGAGAATAAAGATACTGAGCCACAATTTACCTTACGTATCTACAAAGGCATGAATCAAGCGGTTTACCAAGATGCGCTCGATGCGATTGGTGAAGGCTTAACTTACCCAATTTTGTACAACGATGACGTTAACGTGCCTGCGGTAATGAACTCGATGCAGATCTCGCAAAGCGATGCTGAGCATTATGTGCCGTTTGGCTGTGGTGAGTTTGTCTTGTCAGGCAAAAGTGTCGGCACGCCAAATACCTGTATCAATATTCTAAAGATTCTCAATATCGCCCTGACTGGCGGTACCGATTTCTGGGATGGACAGGATAAAAGCGGTGGCACAGCCCTGCTACAGCCAGAGCAAATCACTTGCTTTGATGATGTAATGCAAAACTACAAAGACTTGCTCGATTACTACATCGAACTGACCTCAAATGCACAATCATTCTCGTACAAGGTGATGAACCAAGAAGTCGGTTTCTTGTTTACTAGTATCTTGACGGATGACTGTATCGGTCGCAGCAAAGCGCTATTAGATGGCGGGGTGTATAAGCTTGGCGGCACCAACGAAACTTACGGTAACACCAATGCGTATGACTCATTGGCGGCGATCAAGAAAGTTATCTTTGAAGATAACAAATACAGTTACACCGATCTGATTCAAGCGCTTAAGGTTAACTTCGACGGTTATGACCGCATGAAGTATGACTTAATCAATGCGCCAAAGTTTGGTAACGACGATGCCTATGTGGATGACATTGCCGTCGAGATGCACGAATACATCTGTAACGGCATTAAGGATTCGGCAGCCAAAGTAGGCATGGACAGTTACCTAGTGGTGATCATCAATAACCAAGTGAACACTGAGTGGGGACGTGCAACCAGTGCTTCTGCCGATGGTCGTCACCGTGGCGTTTACATGAGTAATGCCAATAACCCGCAAAGTGGTGCCGATAAGAATGGTCCAACAGCGATGCTGAACTCATTAGTGAAGCTTAAAGCTGAAGTTCACGCCGGCTCAGTACAGAACATGAAGTTCAGCAAAAACATGTACCAAAACAAGCGCATGATTGTTGAAGCGCTGCTTGATGGCTACTTTGAGCAAGGCGGTCCACAGATCATGGTCAGTGTTGTCGGTAAAGGGGAGCTAGAAGATGCCTACCACAACCCAGAGAAATACCCGAACTTAGTCGTTCGTGTCGGTGGTTTTAGTGCCAAGTTCGTTAACCTCGATAAAGACGTGCAGCTAGAAATCTTAAACCGCACGCTTAACGACTAACTCTCGAATAAATAACACTAGAATTGGGGTGACTAGGCTTTTTGGGTCACCCTCTTTTTCTCGCTTTGATTTCATTGAGGCTCGCTATGCCAACCAACCCTGCTACCAATCAAACCACGGCGACCACTGCCACCCAACCACTGGGTATTGTATTTGATATTCAAAAATTCAGTGTCAATGATGGTCCGGGCGTGCGCACCGCTGTGTTTATGAAAGGCTGTCAAATGAAGTGCTTGTGGTGTCATAACCCTGAATCACTGAGTGGTAAAAAGCAGTTAGCCTTTAATGCGCAAAAATGCATTGGTTGTCGCAGCTGTGAGCAAGTCTGCCCTAATGGTGTTCACAGTTTTACCGAGCAAGGGCTGCATTTAGTCGACTTTGACGCTTGCCAAGCGTGTGGGTTGTGCGTTGATGCCTGTATGCAGGACGCGCTAAAAATCTACGGCAGAGAAATGTCAGTCGATGCAGTATTTGCCGAAGTGATTAAAGACAAAGTCTACTTTGATAAATCAGGCGGCGGCATTACGCTGTCTGGTGGCGAGGCGTTAAAGCAGTTTGATTTCTGTTTAGCGCTGGCGAAAAAGTGCAAGCAGCATGGTATTCATGTTTGCATTGAAACCAATGGTGCGTCTAAAGCAGACCATTACCGCGACATTGCCCCGTATGTGGATCTGTTTTTGTTTGACTATAAGGCGACTGGCGACACGCTACATAAACAACTTACCGGTATGACGCGTAAGCTAGTCGATGCCAACCTTAAGCTGTTAAACGAGATTGGCGCACAGGTGATTTTACGCTGCCCGATCATCCCTGGCTATAACCTCTCCGAACAACACTTCGCTGCAATCGCGCACCTTGGCGAGTCGATGGCAAATATTCAGAAGGTGGAAGTGCTGCCGTATCATAATTTTGGTAAAGGCAAAGCGACCGAGATTGGGCGTGAATACAGCGTTGAAGCCGAACTTCCTGAGGATGAGTTGGTTAATCAGTGGCTTGAGAAGATCAGAAGTTATGGGGAGGTTGAGGTGACGTTGAGTTAAGTTGGAGTTTGTTTTTTAGTGTCAACATACTCTCGGCTGAGTATTGCTGTATGTCCCGCTTATTGCTTATGCGTCTCTTCTTGGCTTCCTTGTAAGCGGTCCAGTTACTCTTTGTCTTGCCAAAGAGTAACCAGAAAGGCGCTTTTGTATTACGCTCGCTGTCCGGTCGGTTTTAGGCGTTCCCGACGCCGAAAACCTAAAAATGCGTCCTGCATTTTTACCTAGTTAAGTGCTGAACTAGAACATTGCCGTTCTTGAATATGCGGGAATCTCTCGTTTTTATAGCTATTTAGTGGCGGCATATTTGGTATGTCCCGCTTATTGCTTATGGGCATCTTCTTGGCATACTCGTAAGCGGTCCAGTTACTCTTTGCCTTGCCAAAGAGTAACCAGAAAGGCGTTCTTGTGCGCAGTTGTTGTGCGGTCGGTTTTAGGCGTTCCTGACACCGAAAACCTAACAATGCGTCCTGCATTTTTACCTAGTTAAGCGCTGAACTAAAACATTGTCATTCTCGCGAATGCGGGAATCTCGCTTTTGTAAGTTGTAGTGCAATTAACTTTCAAATGAAAGCTTGTTGCCAAAGGTTTCTTTCCAGTCTTTATCGAACTGTTCAACAGCAGGTTTTACTGCTGGGTGCGCGAACATTTGCGCTGCCACATCGGTCGGTAGCGTAATCGCTTCGATGCCCAGTTTCATCACCTCCATCGCTTGTTGAGTGTTCTTGAAGCTGGCTGCCAAAATCTTCGCTGGTAGTTGGTTTTGATCGAGCAACAATTGAAGATCCGCGACCACTTCAACACCGTTGCCGTTCATCGCATCAATGCGGTTTACGTAAGGTGCTAGGTAGTCTGCACCGCACAGTGCTGCAAGGAACCCTTGTTGAGCTGAATAGATAGCCGTAGCAAGAACCTGAATTCCCTCTTTTTTCATTAGCTTAATTGCAGCTAAGCCGGTTTCTGTTGCTGGCACTTTTACCACCATATCGTAAGGCAATTCATTCAGTTGGCGCGCTTCTGCCACCATACCTTCGACAGTTGAACTCACGACTTGCGCGTGAAAGCGAGGTGTACCACCAAGTGCTTCTTGCATGCCTGCTAGGGTTTCATTCAGTCCCTGTTTTGACTTCGCCAGAATGCTTGGGTTTGTCGTCACGCCTTTTAGCGGTAGGCACTGGTTAAAGCGTTTTACTTCTGCCACATCAGCAGTATCTAAATAAAGTTCAATCATGGTTTCTACCTTAAACAAAATCTTGGTTTTGATGATGGGATCACTATAGATCTGACAATCGAACGAGATCTTGATTTTGATCAATTGAAATTTCATTTGAAACTATAATAATTTCATTAAATGAAAGTTAAGTGAAACTTATGAACACTCAAGTGAAGCTTTCAGTACGCACAAACAAAAGCCGTTTATAAGACTTAACCAGCAAGAACCAGATTAAGAAAACAGCGGTAGCACAGACCAAGAGGCAAGCAGAGATGTATTTCAATATTCAACGATTCTCTACCCATGATGGCGATGGCATTCGTTCCATTCTTTTTCTTAAAGGATGCAGCTTGTCTTGCCCTTGGTGTCAAAACCCAGAAAGCCGCAGCGAAAAGCATTCACTGCTGTTTGATCAGCGAAGCTGTATGGAAGGTTGCCAGCTGTGCGTTTCTGCTTATCAAGCCACAACTCAATCCAGAGCGGATAGTGAAACGGTGAGCGATGGTATTCAACGCATCGACAACCAGATCATCATCAATCGCAAAGCCATCAAAGAAGACCAACTGATCGCGCTGCGAGACGTCTGTCCTACGCAAGCACTGACTGTCTGCGGTGAAGAGGCGAAATTAGACATGTTGTTCGACACCTTGATGAAAGACAAACCTTTCTACGACCAAAGCCAAGGTGGTGTGACCTTCTCCGGTGGTGAGCCACTCATGCAAGCCGATTTGGTAGCAGAGCTCGCACAGCGTCTGCATGACAACCAAGTCTCTACCGCTATTGAATCGTGCATGCATGTGCCGTGGAAGAACGTCGAAAAAGCCGCGCCGCATATTGATTGCTGGTTGGCGGATTTAAAACACACTGATGAAGAAAAGTTTCTTAGCTGGGCGAAAGGTTCACTAAAACGCATCAAAGACAATTTCCGAAAACTGGCACCTATCGCGAAACGCATTGTGATTCGCGTTCCCGTTGTGCCGGGGTTCAATGACACCATCGAAGAGTTGAAAGACATCATCGATTTTGCGGCTTCACTAGAAAGCTGCCAAGAACTTCACTTGCTGCCGTACCACACGCTCGGCATCAATAAATACCGTTTGCTCGATATGCCTTACGAGTGTTCTGACAAGCCATTAAACAAACCAGAACTGCTAGAAAGCGCCATGCAATACGCAAGCGAAAACACCCAACTTAACGTGATTGTAAGAGGTTAACTATGGACCTGAATTACCTTCCTGAGCGTATCAAAGCGCACAAATCGGCACTGGTAAATATCGTAACGCCACCTGTCTGTACCGAGCGTGCAGAGGCATACACTCGTGCTTATCAAGCAAACGAAGACAAACCTGTGATTGTCCAACGTGCGCTAGCA
The DNA here is from genome assembly GCF_003350325.1 of Vibrio rhodolitus. GTDB lineage: Bacteria > Pseudomonadota > Gammaproteobacteria > Enterobacterales > Vibrionaceae > Vibrio > Vibrio rhodolitus. The sequence continues at coordinate 234,835 of NZ_QLYZ01000003.1, forward strand.
CTGCAAGAGCACTTACGCACTCGTACGATTTGGATTAAACACGATGAGTTGATCGTCGGTAACCAAGCGAGCAAAGTACGCGCTGCGCCTATTTTCCCAGAATACACAGTGCGTTGGATTGAAGCGGAAATTGATGAGCTAGCCGACCGTCCTGGTGCAGGCTTTGCTGTTACTGAAGAAGATAAGCAAAGCATCCACAGCATCACACCGTATTGGCGCGGTAAAACTGTTCAAGACCGTTGTTATGGTTTGTTTACTGATGAGCAGCAAGAAATCTTAGCCAGCACCATCATTAAAGCCGAAGGCAACATGACTTCGGGTGACGCGCACCTTGCGGTGGATAACGAGAAAATCTTGAAGCTAGGCATGAACGGTTTGCTAGAGGATGTTCGTCAGCACCGTGCTAACAATGATGTTTCGACCTTTGAAGGCTTGAAGAAAGAGCAGTTCTACAAATCAGTCGAAATCGTGCTGCTTGCGATTCAAGATCACATGGTGAGCTACGCTGAATTGGCGGCAAAAATGGCGCTAGAAGAGACGCGCCCCCTACGCAAAGCTGAATTAGAAAGCATTGCTGCAAACTGTCGTCATGTAGCAAGCCACGCACCAGAAAACTTCTGGCAAGCACTGCAATTGAGCTACTTTGTTCAGTTGATGCTACAAATCGAATCGAATGGTCACTCGGTTTCTTTCGGTCGTATGGACCAATTCCTAAACGAATTTTATGTTCGCGATATCGAAAACGGTGCGATTGAAAAAGACTTTGCACTAGAGCTTTTACAAAGCTGCTGGTTGAAGCTGCTTGAAGTAAACAAGATTCGCTCTGGCGCGCACTCAAAAGCATCGGCAGGTTCTCCTCTCTACCAAAACGTCTGTATCGGCGGTCAGAAGTTGAATGAAAAGGGGGAGCCAGAAGACGCAGTGAATCCTCTTTCTTGGGCGATTCTGGAATCTTGTGGTCAACTGCGTTCGACGCAACCTAACTTGAGTGTGCGTTACCACGAAGGTTTGAACCAAGAGTTCTTAATGGGTTGTATCGAAGTGATTAAATGCGGATTCGGTATGCCAGCGTTCAACAACGATGAGATTGTTATTCCTGAATTCATCAAGCTTGGCGTAGAGAAAGAAGACGCTTACAACTACGCCTCTATCGGCTGTATCGAGACTGCGGTTCCGGGCAAATGGGGTTATCGTTGCACGGGCATGAGCTTTATTAACTTCGCTCGTATCCTGCTCGCGGCACTTAACGAAGGTGTGGATGCAACAACGGGTAAAGCTTTCTTGCCACACGATAAGTCATTAGCAAAAGGCAACTTTGACAACTTTGAGCAAGTGACGGCTTCTTGGGCAGAGCAAATCCGCTACTACACCCGCAAATCGATTGAGATTGATACCGTAGTCGACAGCGTGCTTGAACAGCAAGCACAAGACATCTTCTGTTCAACGCTGGTGGATGACTGTTTGGCTCGCGGTAAAACCGTGAAAGAAGGCGGTGCGAAATACGACTGGGTATCTGGCTTGCAAGTTGGTATCGCCAACTTGGGTAACAGCCTAGCAGCAATCAAACACCTTGTTTTCGATGATGCGCAAATCACCCAACCACAGCTGGCAAAAGCATTGGCAGAAGATTTCGACGGCATGGAGAACGAACAGCTTCGCCAACGTCTTATCAACTTTGCACCAAAATACGGTAACGATGATGACGCAGTAGACCAACTACTGGCAGACGCGTACCAAGTGTACATTGATGAGCTAGAGCAGTTCGTTAATACGCGTCATGGGCGCGGTCCAATTGGTGGCGGTTACTACGCCGGTACATCAAGTATCTCAGCAAACGTCCCATTTGGTGCTTCAACCATGGCAACGCCAGACGGTCGCAAAGCGAAAACGCCATTGGCAGAGGGGGCAAGCCCGTCGTCTGGCTCAGACCGTTTAGGTCCAACGGCAGTGTACAACTCAGTGGGTAAGATCCAAGCGAATAAAATCCTTGGTGGCGTGCTGCTTAACCAGAAATTAAGCCCGGCAGCAGTTGCTTCTGAAGGGGATAAGCTCAAGCTTTCTATGTTGATTCGTACCTTCTTCAACCACCACAAAGGCTGGCATGTGCAGTACAACATCGTTTCTCGTGAGACCTTGTTAGCGGCTAAGAAGAACCCAGAGCAATATCGTGATCTCGTTGTGCGAGTGGCAGGCTACTCAGCTTTCTTCACCGCGCTATCACCAGATGCGCAAGACGACATCATTGCACGTACGGAACATAAGTTGTAATTGAAGTTTCACTTGAGTTTCAAATGAAAGAAAGAGGCATTATACTGGTGCCTCTTTTTTCTTTTCCCGAGTGATTGTTATGAACCCAAGACAAAATGAAATTCTACAGATAGTGAATGAGCGCAAGCGCGTTCAGGTAACCGAACTGTCAGATTTGATTGGTGTCTCGGGAGTGACCATTCGCCAAGACCTTAACTTTCTTGAGCAAGAGGGTTACCTCAAACGCGTTCATGGCGCTGCAATGGCTTTGCAAAGTGATGATATCGATAGCCGTTTAGAAGTGCGATTTGATATTAAGCAAGCACTAGCCAACAAAGCGGCAGACTTGGTTAAAGCGAATGAAACCGTGTTGATCGAAGGGGGCAGTGCTAATGCCTTGTTGGCGCGCACATTGGCAGAGCGCGGTGATGTGACCATTATTACTCCGTCTGCATACATTGCCCATTTAATCCGCAATACTTCGGCGAACATCATTTTGCTTGGTGGTGTCTATCAACATCAAGGTGAGAGCCTGGTTGGTCCGCTGACCAAACTGTGTATCGAGAATATCCATTTTAGTACCGCATTTTTAGGTGTAGATGGGTTTCATCAAGATACCGGCTTTACCAGCCGCGATATGATGCGCGCAGATATTGCAGCAACGATTTTGGCGAAAAGCCGCCGTAATATCATTCTGACGGACTCAAGTAAGTTTGGTCAGATTTATCCATCTACGATTGGTCACACCAACCAAATTTCGATTTTGCTGACAGATAACCGTTTACCGGAGAGTGATTTGCACTATTTGCAAGGGCATGGTGTGGAAGTGATTCTTGGTTAATGGGAAAACCGCGAGTATCGCGGTTTTTTTATGTCAGTTGGAGTGGTGGTATGTCCCGCTTATTACTCATGAGGATTTCATTAGCTTATTCATAAGCGGTCCAATTACTCTTTGTCTTGCCAAAGAGTAATCAGAAAGGCGCTCTTGTATTGCGCTTGCTGCCCGGCCGGTTTTTACCCGTCCTACTTGAAGATGCTACGTCGTTAACTGGCACTCACAAACCTCATCACATAGTTATCTATGCTCAGAGGATTTGCTCGCTTGTTGCCTAGTAGAATCATCAAGTAGTTAGGCTAGCGGTGTTCCCGACACCGAAAACCTAAAAATGCGTCCTGCATTTTTGCCCCACAATCAGTTAACTCGAAATCTGCCTCATTCTTCAATTTCAGTATTTACAATAATTTAACTAATGAAACGAAAGGCAAGACGCGACCCCATTAGTTGTAGTAGTTGTAAGGTGGCTTCTCTCGGTGCAAACAGACTAACGTGTACACGTGTCAGTAATGAACTGAGTTTACGATTGATTACCTTGGCAGTGGTTTTGAGTGCTTTTTCAATAGCTTTTAACGGCTAAAGTATTTGTTTCTGCAAATGAACATCTAGGGTATGTGATTGGTGTGGTCTAAGTTTCATTTTCATCTCCGTTTTGGAGATATTTTGGGAGTATTGACGATATGCAAAAATTTGAGAAAGAAAAACGGGTCTATCACCTTGCCTAAAGCGAACGTGGTCTTAGTTCTTGGTGCTCATTTGTTCATGCTTTTGATTTTAAACGTGAATTGATGGAAAATACATCAATACTAACGTGGTGGCATAAGGTGGGTAATAGCTTTGTTTTTGACTACAGAAGAACGACTAACAGAAAAGCTAAATAAAGAGAAAGAGTATCTCTGGACAGAGATGAATGCTCTTAAAGCAAAATTAGAAAAGACTGATCAACAGCTTGAGTTGCTAGAGCAGAGCGCACCAGAGCATTATTCCAAAGCTTTGGGAGCTAGGAACAAAGCCACCGAAGTAAAAAACAAAGCTGAAGAACGCTTGGGTGAGATTGATGCCATTTACAAAAGTGTTGAAGATGCTTATGAACTTGTCATTTCATTGAAAGATGAATCAGACTCGAATCTGGCAACTATCAAAGAGCATGGGTCTACTGCTTTTGATAAATCAGAATCAATAGCTCAATACCATCAACAATACTTAGAATCTAAAGCAGAAATTGATGAAGCTCTACAGGAGCTTAATCGTTTAATTACTGAGAAAGATCGCTTGGCGGTGAAAGTTGAGTCGTTATCCGAACAAGTAACCAATACTGAATTGGTTGCAAGTAAGTTGAAATCTTTGCTGAGTAATGCAACTAAACAGAAAAGTGAATTTGACACCCTTCATGGTGAAGTCTTTGGCTTTACATATGAAGATGACAACGGTGAAGAAGTAGAACAAGGTGGCTTAAAAGAAGAACTTAAAGATGCTTATTCTAAAATCAAAAATGATGTTGCATCGTTGCACGAAGAAGTTTCGAGCGTAGAGCAAAGATACAATGAAAAACTAGACTCTATTGAAGGTCAATACCAAGAAGGGTTGGAGTCGTTCATATCTAAAAGTGAAAAGCAATATAGTTCAATTATTGAACAGATAAAATCACTTCTTCCCGATGCGCTTACGGCTGGTCTTTCTGGTGCATATATCGACAAAATTAAAGTTGAAAAAGAACAATTAGATAAACATGAGGGTTCGTTCAATAAAGCTATTCGCTGGTTGATAATATGTTCTTTGTTGCCAGTTGCATTCAGTATGGTTCGAGTAATATTTTTGAGTGAGCAGTTTGCTTCTGTTATTCAAGATGCTCCGATGATTTACTCTATGATGTTACCTGTTTACGCTCCCATCCTATGGGTCGCTTACTCATCAAACAAGAGCTATAAGCTTAGTAAACGACTAATTGAAGAGTACACACATAAAGAAGTTTCGAGCCGAACATTTGAAGGCTTGTCAAATCAGATTGACGCAATTGGCGAAGATGACACTAGTGGTGAGTTAAGAACTAAATTGCTTTTCAACTTGCTTCAAGTTAACAGCGAAAACCCGGGTAAGTTAATATCTGATTATAACAACTCAGATCATCCGATTATTGATGCGATTGACAAAAGTTCAAAATTAGCCGACGCGATTAATCGTTTAGATAACGTGCCTTTAGTCAGTCCACTGTTACGACACTTAAATGCTAAAGAAAGAAATAAAATCGAGCAGAAAGAAAAAGATATGTTGAATGTAGTTGACGTTGCAATGACTCCTGAAGTCAACTCGAAAGAGAAAGAGCCAACAACTAGAACGGGTTCAGTTGCATAGATAAGCCAGTAATGGTAATGGCTCGGTAGCTTGAATGCTGCCGAGCCATTTTTATTTACAGATAACGACTTTTCAAATGATCTTTAAAGTAACTAGCGTTCAGAGTTTCGCCAGTCAATTGTTTCACTAGTTCATCGGTGGTTAGTAAATTGCCTTCGAAAACTACAGGGTTGTGTCTAGCGTTTTGCCTACCCGACTTTTTCATACCTAAATTAATCCTCTTTTTACTAATTTAGGATAACCACTGGCAAGGTGTTGTTCAAAACGCTTTAGCCAAAATAACCTCAGTAATAGGTAAAAATGCAGGACGCATTTTTAGGTTTTCGGCGTCGGGAACGCCTAAAACCGACCGGTTAGCGTCAGAGAAACAAGAGCGACTTCTGATTACTCTTTGGCAAGACAAAGAGTAATTGGACCGCTTTTCGTAGAATCAAAGTAGCCTCCGGTGTTTTAAGCGGTACATACAGCAATACCAAACACCAACTATCAACTACCAACAATCACTCTCCAGTGATAGTCAGTGTTAAGCGGCACAAATAAAATATCCCGATTTTGAGTAATCACTCTGCTAAACGAATGTCAGAGATTGAAGTCAAAATTCAAACCGTCTGCAATAAAACTCTTTCTCATCGGTTCTTCTAAATAGCGTATAGGAGAAACGATATGAAAACATCAACCAGTGTGATAATTGGATTAGGCTTATTATTAAGCTCAGGTGCAGTTTATTCTCAAGCTAAATATAAGAACTTTAGCTTTGTAGGGGCGGGAGTCACTTCTGGGCAGTCCGTATTTTCCGATCAAGGGGCGCGGGTTGGTGTTGATCCATACTTATTTCATAACAGTGACTATGGCTTCATTGACGGCAGTCTTGCCAACTACTCAATTCTTCCTTGGCTAGGGATCTCAGGTAACATAAGGCTCTCAGAAGTGTCTGATGACTTTGATGATATCCCAAGTGGTATTGATGATCGTGATAGCAGTGCGGAAGTTGGTGTTACGCTTGGTACTGTTGGCGCTCGAATTACCTATCTTCACGATGTAAGCAATAAGCACGATGGCTATGAGGTTCAGTTACACCTAGGGCGAGCCTTCGAGACACCCCTGCAGCAACTTACCGTATCCCCTTTTGTGCAGGTGAATTATCGCGACAACAAGCTTTCTCAGCATATCTATAATGTTTCAGCCAGTGAGTCGAGTGCGTCAGGACTCGCCGAGTTTGAAGCAGACAGTACTTGGGTATACGAGACTGGCGTAATAGCGCTATATGATATTACGGACAGCTTACTGGGTATTTCCAAATTAGAGTTTGAACATCACGCCAGTGAGAGTCCGTTAATTCAAAATGACATTGGCTGGAAGCTAGGTGTTGGTGTGGTATATCAGTTCTAGTGCCCCTTGCCTTTTGCTTGGCAAAAGTTTTTTTATGGTTACGTCTCTGCCCAAAAATGCTCTAGCCAAAACAACCTCAACCCTAGGTAAAAATGCAGGACGCATTTTTAGGTTTTCGGCGTCGGGAACGCCTAAAACCGACCGGACAGCAACAGAGAAACAAAAGCGATTTTCTGATTACTCTTTGGCAAGACAAAGAGTAATTGGACCGCTTGCCGTAGAATCAAAATAGCCTCCGGTGTTTTAAGCGGTACATACAGCAATACCAACAACTACCGATAATCGCTCTCCAGTGATAGCCAGAAAGCGATCCAAGCTCAAAAAATACCGAACAGAATTACTCCCCAAAATCCCACTTCTCAATTGCCCTTAAATAGTTGTCCATATCATGATCTTTAATGCCATCGAAACCCGCCTCCTTGAGATCATCAATCACGCCCTCGATGCTATCGACAAAGCGAAACCAAAAGCCGGATTCTTGGTGGATCTGTTCATCCTCAGTGATGTACAGGTAACTTCCAACATGGCTATAGCCCATCAAACGGGCAGGAACACGAGTGACAATATCGTTGTTGTTATGGAAACGGAAATAGCGCGATTTACACTCCATATTAAAGATCTGTGCGGTTTGGCGGGTCAATGCGCGCGGTTGACCAAAGGTATAAACGCTAATAAATGGCTTATCCTCATGGATCAATTTTGCTGCCGCCATTGTTGCCATCGCGCCACCTAAACTATGACCAGTAATAAACAGCGGGCGTGGCTGCTGTTTTTGGAGTTGGCGCATTTTGTCATCGAGTGGTTGCCACACATCCTCTAACGATTGCCAGAAGCCGCGATGAAACTCACCAAATAGCTGAGGGGTGGAAAAGGCATTGAGGTTATCTAGCCAATCGGCAACTTCATCGGTACCGCGAAAAGCAAGGCACAGATACTTTTTATGCTCAATCAGTGCTGCTTGTGCGCTGTTGTGATTTTGCGGGTAGACATCGACAAACTCAGGGTCTTGCTCAAGCAAGCTGGCAAGAATGGTTTCTCGGCATGGGGTAGAGTCGTTTGCAGATACGCAGTGATAAACTTCTTTGGCGATCTTTGCCATCCAGTAGGCATTACCTTCATCAAGACAGGTTTTATAGGGTGAAATGGTTTTACTCATAGCGGGTTCCTTGGGTCTTACAGGTAAGTGATCGAGCTCTCCCTGCAACATCGCTAATCAGGAAGCCGACCAGACGCGACTGACGATAGTGCTGTTTTTCTCGTCAGTTTCCTGCTCTACCTTATGGATTTTTATCCGGCGTACTTGAGCGCATTTCACACTTCGCCCGCGCTTTATTAGCGGCAAGATAACTTTTAGAACCAGAGTAAACTTAAGGCTCAAATAACTTTGCGATATGTTAGTAACACTCTGAATTTTATGCAGGTTGAGCCGATAAGATATGTAATGAGGATGATATGAAAGTATGGTGCTTTAGGAGCTGAATTTAGCAAGGTTGGGTTTTGTTTTTGCCTATTGAAGTTTTCCTTACTTGAGTTAGTTGTATCTTTTATTAATTTAGCAATCACTGTGACTTATTAATGCCCAAAAATGCTCCAGCCAAAATAACCCCTACAATAGGTAAAAATGCAGGACGCATTTTTAGGTTTTCGGCGTCGGGAACGCCTAAAACCGACCGGACCGCATCAAAGATACCAAAGCGCCTTTCTGGTTACTCTTTGGTAAGACAAAGAGTAACTGGACCGCTTTCCGTAGAATCAAATTAGCATCTGGTGTTTTAAGCGGTACATACAGCAATAACAACAACTACCGATAATCATTCTACAGTGATAGTCAGTGTTAAGCGGTACATACCAAGCAAACTAAAGCTTACAAGGAGACTTAAAAGCGAGATTCCCGCGCGCGCGAGAATGACAATGTTGGAGTTTTGTGCTCAAAATCGCAACACTGATCTCCTACTGCGGTATGACATAGAGTAATTGGACCGCTTTTCGTAGAATCAAATTAGCATCAGGTGTATTAAGCGGTACATACAGCAATACCAAACACCAATAAACGCTCTCTGGCGAGTAAACACCAGAGAGCAAATCAAAACAAAAAACTCATCTAATGAACTTATCGCTAACTTATCACCATCGCAATATAACCAAGGATCAGCACTAACACTGAGGTTAACGCATAAGGGACTGGGTAGCCGATGGCTGGCATATCGCTTTGGCTGGCATCTTGCGCGCCTTTCATCGCTGGTGTGCTGTTACGTCCTCCGGCACACGCACCTGCAAGAATCGCTGGGTTCATCTTTCTAATGTACAAGCCGTAGAGCCAAGCGAGTAGGGGAGGCACTAATGCCGCTGTTACGCCCAATAGCGCGATTTTAATCACTATCGTACCTTGAAAGGAGGCAAGGATTTTCGGGCCAACATTGGCGGCGAGCACAGCAACAAATAGATTCAGACCAATATCTTGCAGAAAGCTTCGTGCCCCTTCACTCATCGGTCCGCCAAAGGTCGGGTTACGCGTGCGAAGGAAAGAGAAGATTATCCCCGTTAGCATACAGCCCGCAGAGGTGCCAAGTGCAAAAGGGATACCCATAATGCTGACACTAAAGTGACCACAAACATAACCAATGAGCAGTGCTAGCGCGAGATAGAAAGTCTCGGTCACCGTGCTTTCGACAATCGCGACACTATTGAGCTGTTTGGCGGTTTGGTCGACACACCATTTTGAGCCCGCCACGCGAACCACATCACCAACCTCTACTCGGGTTTGTGGTAACAATGGCAGTTGATGCCCTTGTCTAAACAGCGCTTTAAAGTAAACCCCAAATCCTACATCAGCGTGTAACTCAGCTAACGCTTTGCCTGCGTGTATCGATTTGCCGACATGAATATCGGCAACTTCGATATCAACATTACGTGCGCGCGGCTCATCCACTTCATTACCGATATCGGTTTCCCCTTCGGCAATCAGCACGCGATACTCGCCACGAATACCGATGATGTCGCCCATTTGTAGTTTGGGGTTATCGGCGGCATCAATTACCTCATCACCGCGCACCACTTTAAGAATGGCTGCATCAGGAAACTGCTTAAACAGCTCGCTAATGGTTTGCCCGACTAACTCTTCATGGCTGACTTGATAGGCGCGAACGTCGATGGGTAAGACGCCAGTATCTGAAAAGCCAAAGGTGCTAGGGAGCTTTTCGTTACTTTCGCCAGTGGAAAATTCCGCTTCTGCATCTTTACCAGCTTTGACTGGATCAATGCCGAACATCGCGGGTAAGTATTTGATCAAGAGAATGATAAGCACCGTCGATAAGACATAGCTAATCGCATAACCAGCGGCGATATTGGCGCTAATATGATCGGCGCTCATCCCCTCCGGGATTTTAAACGCGCCAGAATCAATCGCTGATTGAGCGACCCCCATTACTGCCGTGACCGTATAGCTTCCGGAAATGATCCCCGCCGCATAGCCAGGTTCGAGGTCGAGCAACTTAGCGCCCAGTATGACAATCGCGAAGTTACTGAACACCACGATAAGTCCAATCACAACAAAATCAATGCCGCCACGAGCGAGCCCTGAGAAGAACTGCGGACCCACTTTCATGCCAATCGCGTACATAAACATCATCAGGAAAATATCGGAGACCAGACCTGGCTCGGCGATTTTAAGATCGTAAATTGAGAATGAAGCCAGTGCGAGTAACACCCCGACCACCAAGGTGCCGGCGGTCGTGCCTAGGCTGACACCTTTTAGGCTAATGCTGCCTAATGGGTAACCAATTGCCAGCGAAAGGAAGAGAAAGACAAACGGGTTATCGGCTAAATAATGAAATAGAAATTCCATATTCCCACCTTATTGAGAAGCGTCAGGCAGAGCGTATCGCTCGCCTGACCATTGGTTAGAGATTAACCATGATTGAAATTGCTCGACTCGTCAGCATCACTGCCGTTTACCACGGGGTGATCTTTGAAGAAATCGACGCAATGTTTGAGATCTTGGATTAGTAAATCCCCGAGATCGCGGCTAAATCCATGACGAACCAAAATTCGCATAATGACCAAATCTTCACGATCAGCCGGCATGGCGTACGCGGCAATTTGCCAGCCACGCGAGCGAATGCGGTCAGATAAGTCATAGAGATTAAAGCCCGGATTAGCACCTGCTTTTAGCGTCCAACTCAAAGCTGGTATGCCGCCTCGTCCATCGTAGATGATTTCAAATGGTCCCATTTGCTCGATTTCGTTGGCAAGGTACTGCGCCGTTTCGTAGCAAGCATTATGGATTTTGGTATAGCCCTCGCGTCCAAGACGGAGGAAGTTGTAATACTGCGCGACAATTTGCCCGCCGGGGCGTGAGAAATTGAGCGCAAAGGTTGGCATATTGCCGCCCAAGTAGTTGACGTTAAAGATAAGATCGGGATGAAGCGCGTCAGCATCTCGCCACACTACCCAGCCAACACCAAGTGGAGCAAGACCAAATTTGTGCCCAGAAGCATTGATTGATTTTACTCGCGGTAGGCGAAAATCCCATTCCAGCTCTGGTTGGCAAAATGGTGCAAGGAAAGCACCGCTCGCGCCATCAACATGAATAGGAATATCTAACCCCGTTTCCTCTTGTAAGCGATCCAGCGCTTCATGCACGGCTTTTACTGGCTCATATTGGCAAGTAAAGGTCACACCAAGGGTTGGCACAACGCCGATGGTATTCTCATCACAACGTTTGACCACTTCTTCTGGCGTCATGATCAATCGGTCGCCTTGCATTGGGATCTCTCTTAATTCGATGTCCCAATAGCGAGCGAATTTATGCCAGCACACTTGCACAGGCCCGCACACGAGGTTGGGCTTGTCGGTCGGCTTACCTTGCGCTTTCATTTTTTCGCGCCATGCCCACTTTAATGCCATACCACCGAGCATGGCGGCTTCACTTGAACCGGTTGTAGAGCAGCCCATCGGGTTCTCTGCATCAGGTGAGTGCCAAAGATCAGCCAACATGTGCACGCAGCGAGATTCGATCTCTGCGGTTTGCGGGTACTCATCTTTATCAATCATGTTTTTGTCGATGCATTCGTTCATCAGCGTATGCACTTCATCTTCGACCCATGTTTGGCAAAAAGTGGCTAAGTTTTGTCGCGAGTTGCCATCGAGCATCAGTTCATCATGCACCACTTGATAGGCATGAGTTGCCATCTGTTCGTTATCGGGAATACGATATTTGGGCATAACAACGGAAAGATCTTTGGCAGAGTAAACATCATCAAGAACGGACCCAGACAGGGTGGATTTCTTATGGAGTGGCATATCAAATCCTTATGGCTAATGAGCTTAGAAGTTAACAACAGTTTTTAAGAAGAGCTGTTAAGAACAGAAGTTAAGCTTTGCTGGATAAAATATAGTGCCTTTTTTACAGATGTGCTTTTTGTCTAAGGATATAAAGTGGCAAGCATTGCTGGGAAACTTTTCTTTAAAGCATAAATTCTGAACTGTGAGTGTTAACGGCAATGCACCAGTAAGTCGCAGGCGAGAAGTGAAGATACCGGGCATTCTTGCTGTGATATTCACCAATTCTCACTGAGTGATTTTTTTGAAGGCAAACGATTGCGCAATCGTTTGTTATTGAGTGATTTGTAAAGTATGATTCGCGCCCTATTTAGGAGATTATTTTATGTTTCGCTTTTTTGCCCTGTTATTAACCGTTGTTTCTTTTACTACTAGCGCTGCTACAGAGCGCACTGCGATTGTCGGTGCCATGGATGTTGAAATCGAAGGCTTGCTACCAAAGCTGACCCATGTTGAAGAGAAGACTATCGGTAAACATCTGTTCCATGTCGGTAAGTTAAACGGCAAATCCGTGGTTGTGACAAAATCAGGTGTGGGCAAAGTGAATGCTGCACTTACCACGACGTTATTGGCAACCGAGTTTGGGGTCGATTCAATTATCTTTACTGGTATTGCTGGGGCAAGTGCGCCAGAGCTGGAGCCAATGGATGTGGTGATCTCGACTGCGTTGGTGCAGCACGATGTGGACTTAACAATATTCGGCGCGCCGATGGGTTTGCTAGATGGCTTTGATAGCCGTGAGTTCCTGCCTTCACCAGCACTGGTAAAACATGCACTGCAATCAGCACAAACAGTATTGGGCAAAGAGTTAGTCACGACAGGTACGATTGTCTCTGGTGACCAATTTATTGCTGATAAAGCGAAAGTGGCTTACCTATATCAAGAATTCCAAGCCAAAGCAGTGGAGATGGAAGGGGCGGCATTGGCGCAAGTTGCGGACCAGTTCGAGATCCCATATGTGGTGATCCGTACCATCTCTGACAAAGCTGATGGCTCTGCGGCTCTAACATACGAAGAGATGAAAAAAGCCACCGCAGATAACTCAGTCGCCATCATTCTGGAAATGATGAAGTAATTTGCTGAGCCGCTATTTCGATTAATAACGGCTTCGAATAGCAACGATTCCATTTACCACTTTTTGCTTAAAACCATCAAAAGTTCTGTACCTGATTAGTCTCGGTTGCAGAGCTTTTTCGTTTCTATCTTTCTGGCTTTCCTATCTTGCAGACTGCTGCTTTTTTGGCACTGGTGTTTGCCTTAAAGCGGTTAAACATGTGGCTCGTTTTAGCTGATTGTTCTACTCCTAGCTTGATGGAAAGCGTTGCCCGTAAAACACAAAGATCCATGCTGAGAAAAAAGATCCATTTGTCTCTTTACTAATACTGTACCGTACAGTACAGTTTGTACGTTCCAGTTAAGTAGGGTTTCGAACATGAACAAAAAGCTGATTGCTTTGGCACTAATCATTGGCTCTGCGGCAGCGCTTGCCATTCACATCTACTCACCGAATGTGGTTACCACCGACAACGCTTATATTCATTCAGATGTAACGGCAATTTCCCCAGAAGTTGGCGGACAGGTGAGTAAGATCTTTGTTGCCGACAACCAATGGGTGAAAAAGGGTGACGCGCTATTTGCGATTGATGATGAGGACTTTATTGCAAATCGAGAGATTGCAAAGTCGGCACTTGAAGTGGCGAATGCAGCGCTAGAAGCCAACCAAACTAAAACCGAGATGCAGTTGGTTAAAATTGAGCAAGCTAAGCAGAAGATCACCAGCGCACAAGCCAATGCTCAGCACCAAAACTCTGAGTATCAGCGTCTCTCTAATTTAGTGGCGAAGCAGTCAGTAAGTCGCAATCAATTTGAGGCGCAAAAGACGCGCGCGGTAGAAGCCAATAGCAATCTTGAAACGGCGAAATTGAGCTTAGCGGCAGAGAAGAAACAACTCGATGCGCTGCGCACAGAGCATCAACAACTGCTAGCGCAACACAAGCAAGCTGAAGCGAAACTCAAACTGGTGAATATCGCGCTTGAACGTACCGTAGTGAAAGCACCTTTTGATGGGTTTGTTGCTGACAGACAAGTGCAAGTGGGTAAGTTTGTGCAACCGGGCATGGGCTTAATTGTGATGGTGCCTGACTATGTATGGATTGAAGCGAACTACAAAGAGACACAATTGGAACACGTGATGCCAGGGCAGCATGTTGATGTGGTGTTAGATATGTATCCGGATACGGTGATCAGTGGCGAGGTAAGCTCAATAACGCCAGCAACAGGCGCGCAATTTAGCTTGCTGCCACCACAAAATGCGACCGGTAACTTTGTCAAAGTGGTTCAGCGCGTGCCGGTTAAGATTACTCTTGATATCCCAACTGAGTTAAAGCAGCGCATTTACCCAGGGTTATCTGCACAAGTGTCGATTGATACTGCCCAACAAGGTTAAGCATGATGAAGGCGCGTTTACCCCTACTGTTGCTCGCGACGTTAGTTATCGCCGCTTATGGCGTTAACTCAGCGATGTTTAGTGAACTTTCATCCCATATGGCGGCGTCTGTTGGCCTTTCATTGGATGAAGTCGAGCGAGTTAAAATCGGCTTTATGATCGCTCAGATTTTAGGTTTTATGTTTACGCCTCTTCTTGTGCGACGCATCCCAAGTCAAAACGTGTTGAGTATAGCTTTAGCGGTATGTTTGGCGGTGAGCTCAGTGTTCTATTGGCATGGCGTAAGCGAAGGGTTGTTTGCCTTTCTATGGCTTTGCAATGGCTTTGCGATGAGCGTGCTGCTGGTGGTGATCAATCTCTATTTGTTAGAACGGTATGAGCAAAAACTGCTGCCAGCCATCATCGCTTTTACTTTGCTCTTCTCCACGCTATTGCCAATGGGTGTTTATCCGTGGCTAATGGCGCAAGTGGTTGAGCATTACCATTGGTCGCTATTTTGTGTGGTTTCAGCTTGGTTACTTTTTTCCGCGTTGGTTGTCACCGCATGCTTTCCTCTCGGCGAGGTGGCGATAGCCGAAAAATTGAAATCGACACTCTCTGTTTACTTTGTGCTGGCTGTCACTGCTGCGTTAAGCGTATTTCTGCTCATGCGTGGCTCGCATTATAACTGGCTTGATTCTAACTGGTTTGCAAATTGGGTTGTGGTTGCCTCGGCGTTAGTGCTAGCGGCAGTGTTTATATTGCTCAGAACGCGCACGCTCAATACTGCTTCGATGCAGGTGCATAGTGATCTGAAAACCAATGTCTTTATGTACAACGCCTTTTTAGCCGGCTTTGCGGTGATGGCGAGTACCGCGCTATTTAGTAATTTCCTTAAGATGGCGCTGGCGTATAACAGCCTTAACGCGGGCTACTGGCAACTTCCGGCGTTTATCACCATGCTAATTGGTATGCTGCTGAGTGTCTTGGTGTTCTATTTTAAAAGACCACTGGCTGATGCCTTTGTCCCGTTTGGCGTGCTGATGATTTTGCTCTCGGTGTACGATTTCAGTCAGCTACCAAGTTATGCTGGAACAGATGCATTGCTAATCCCAATGCTGCTGCGTGGCTTTGGTATTGGTCTGCTCAATGTCTCGGTGACCATTGCAGTTTTGCTGCACTTCAAACCGCAACAGCGACTGGAAGGGATCGCGAACTTCTACTTGTTCAGAACCTTTGGCGGGGTCATCGGTGGTGCGTTTTTCTCGCGAGTTATCCAAAATCATAGCGCGCAGGCATCCGGTGAAATTGGTCGGACTTTTGCCGGCTCAAGTAATGCCTTTGCCAACTATGAGCAGGCGTTAAGTAGCGCGATTTTAACCAACGGGCATATTCCGTCGTCGTCATTGGGTATGAGTCAGATGAGTATGGTCGTCAAAGAGCAAGCGACAACGTTGGCCTTAAACAACTCGCTAATTGTGTTTATTTTTTCAATATTTGCCTTAGCGCCAGTGCTCTTGATCGGCAAAAAGATCGTCGCTAAACGAGCCAAACAAGCGGCAATTAACAGTTAATACTAATCAACGGTTAATAGTAAAGGGGGGGAGCGTTATTGGCGCTCCCCCTTGCATATCAAAAAAACAAACTAACCACTGCTAACGTAATGAAGCGCTCACTTGCTATACAAGGTTAGAAATGCGCTGACCGCTTGTTGGCAGTGCTTTTCAAGTATTGCATCATCAGGCAACTCAAGCCCAATCAAAGCCATATTTTGGTAGTCTAACTTGATCAAACCCAATAGTTGATCACAAGCCAAATCAACATCATCGAACTCAAGTTGGCTCAATACCAAGTCTGACTTGAGATACTCAATCAGGTATTGGCGAATGCTCACCGGACCATTAAACCAGAACTGATGTGGCACCGATTCATGTTTGTTAAAGTCAGCGGAAATGATGCGATACAGACCTAAGATTGGGTTTGAGCAAATACCCTTGAGGTATTCAATGGCGAATTCTTCAAGTGTTTGCCGCACTGACTGTTGCTGCTTATCTGATAGCTGAAATGCTGACTCTAAAGTGGTTTTAGTATTGTGCTTTAGCACCTCAACAAACAAACCTTCTTTATTGGTGAAGTAACGATACAGGGTTTGCTTAGACCCACCACAAATTGCCACGACTTGATCCAGTGCGGTGTCTTTATAGCCTTGTTCGATAAACAGTTCAGTGGCTACTTCAATGATTCGAGTTCGTTTTTCTTGAGTGGAAGCACGCATAAACCTAGACCTTAAAATTGATACTGTTCGGTACAGTACCATTTATATTTAGTGACTACACAAGGTTTGGGTCAAAAGTGTGTGATACAAGAGAAACTTTTGCATGCAGAAGATAATCGAGTCTCACGATGGTGTATAAAAATAGCCACATTGTGTGGCTATTTAGCTAGATCTACCAAGCATGGTCTACTAGTTATGCTCTATTAGCACGGTCAATTAAACATCCATTTTCGGCTTTGGTTTGAATAGCGCCAACAGAGGAATCAAACACAAATACGAGAACAGCAAGAAGCCGAAGGTGTAGACAAACGCGGTTAGGGTTGATTGCTGATGCAGCAAGTTTTGGATTTGCACCAAAAAGCTTGGATCGGTAATCGTCGTGCCTTGCGCGTGTGCCGCTTGCTGTAGGGCTGGGTTCGTTGGCGAAAGTGCACCGCCTAGCTCGTTCCACTCTTTCTGTTGAATGCGAGAAAAGTAAGTATTTACTATCGAAATACCAAAAGAGCCACCGATAGTTCGACACAAGTTAAACACCACCGCACCGCCAATGGTGTCTTTCGGCGCCAACGTGGCGTAAGCCAGTTGGCTGAGCGGCGCAAATACCAGTCCCATGCCTGCACCTTGGATAATACTTGGCAATAAGATCCAGTAGATATTGATGTCCATTGAGTACTGGGTCATCAAATAGGTGCCAGCAGCATTGAGCGAAAGACCAATCACTATCAGTACACGCGCATCAATGCGGTCCATGTAACGCGCCATGACTAACAGCACAATTGCCGAAGTCAGCCCGCGTGGTGCCATCATAAAGCCCGTGGTTTCTACTGGATAATTGAGCAGCTGCTCCAGCATCATTGGCTGCAATTGAGTGATGCCAAACATCCCCATCGAGAAGCCCGCCATAACGATACAAGACATGGCTAAGTTGCGATCGCGCAGTAGCCATATCGGGGCAATATCACCCTTGGTCATAATCGAGCGCCCAACGAAAAAGATGATCGCGATACCACTGATGATCGCCGCCAGTAGGATCTCGTTGGATTGGAACCAAGACTCTTCGTTACCTCTATCGAGCACCATTTGCAGCAAACCAATACCGATAGTCATGGCTATCACTAGTGGCCAGTCAATTTTACTCTCGCCACGTCCATCAAGTTTGACGAAGAAATACAGCAGCGTTAAACAGATGGCACCGATTGGTAAGTTAACGTAGAAGATCCATCGCCAATCCATATTCTCGGTGATGATGCCGCCGAGGGTAGGACCAAGGATCGGACCTAGCAGTACGCCCACACTAAACAATGCCATCGCTTTACCGCGCTGATTTTTCGGGTAAATCTGCACCATAATCGATTGTGATAGTGGAATTACCGAAGCACCGAATGCGCCTTGCATGATGCGGAAAGTCACCATCTCTGCGATAGTATCGGCTTGCCCACACAGCGCTGAGGTGATCACAAAACCCGAAACCGAGAGCAGCAGTAAGCGGCGGATACCAAACTTAAGCGCCAGAAAGCTCGCCAGAGGAATAAAGATCGCTTCCGCCATAGAGTAAGAGGTGAGAACCCAAGTGACTTGATCCGATGTCACCCCCAACGCGCCCATCATATGTGGCAGGGCGACGTTAGCGATGGTCATATCAAGGAGCACCATAATGGCAGAAAGCATGACCGCAAGGGTCACCAGTTTCCTTGTCCCCTCGCTCATGACATTGGCTTCTTCATCTCCTGAGGTCGCCATGTGTGCTACTTCCGCCATACTATTGCTCTTGCTGGCTAGCTGGTGCAGGGGCTGCGTTAGCGTGAGTTACGGTATCAACTGTCACAGTTGCACTAGCACCAACGCGAAGCGGGAAATCTGGATGTTCAGATTCATCAGTAAGTTGGATCAAAATAGGAAAACGCTGGGGGATTTTTACCCAGTTCCCCGTTGCGTTCTCTGGTGGTAGCAGTGAGAACGAGGAGCCACTAGCTGGCGAGATTGCTTTGACTGTGCCGTGGTATTCAGCATCAGGATAAAGGTCTAGTTCGATCGTCGCTGGCATCTCAGTTGTGATGCGCTCTAACTGGGTTTCTTTAAAGTTGGCTTGGACCCAGAAAGTATTGCTTTCAACCAGTGGCACTAACGCTTGACCTGGAGAAACAATACTGCCGGCGTGAGCGCTGAGTTTGCCTAAGTGACCGTCTCTAGGGGCAAAGATATTGGTGTATGAGAGTGACAGGCTTGCTTGGCTAAGCGCTGCTGCTGCGCGTTTTACTTCAGGCGCAGCTTCACCTTGTGCACCTTGCGCTTTAATCAGCTGCGACATATTGGCGCGTGCGGCAATTACGTTCTCTTCAGCGCTAGAGAGTTTGGCTTTGGCATCGTCCAGTTGTTGTGCTGGCAGCAATTGTTTTTTGACAAGGTTTTCAATGCGGCGATAAGTAGATTGTGCATCCGCAAGAAGGGCAAGGGTGCTTTTTACATTGGCACTGGCAGCTAAGATAGCATCATCAGTGGCGGCATTACTTTGAATTGCGACTTCATAAGCGGCTTGCGCTTCATCGAGCTTAGCTTGGAAAGGTGCTGGGTCAATTTGGTAAAGCAGATCACCTTGAGTCACTGCTTGATAGTTAGAGACATTGACGTTAAGCACTTTGCCGCTGACTTGAGGGGCAATGTAAATCACATTGGCATGCACATAGGCATCATCTGTACTTGGGTAATTTTTCTGGTGCTGAACATAGAAATAGCCAGCTGTTGCTAGGATCGCCGCGATGATCACCATAATAGTAAGATTGCGGAAAAAATGGGAAGGGGCGGAATTTTCACTCATTGTTATAACCCAACTCGATTGTTCGTCTGTGTTGTCGACGTTTGAGATTGATGCAGAATTGCTTAGTTACATTTGCTTACAAAGATAGTAGATCTAGATCACATCACTAACAACGACTTAGCGCAAAAAAGAAACGAAGTGAGTGGTCAATTTACTTTACACTTGGTAAATAAGACGCATGGTCTCAATTTCGATTGCCAAGCTTATTGGATCTTAAGTTGCGAAATACTGTTTGACAGTTTAGTGCAAAGATCATTAAACTGCGCACCACTGACCAGTTGGTCAGTCTGTTTGAGAAGGGTGAGAAGATGGATAAAAAAGACCAAATCATCACAGTGGCTTTAAAGCTGTTTGCTAAGAATGGGTTTGAAAAGACATCAGTTTCAGCAATTTGTGAAGAAGCTGAAGTGTCAAAAGGTCTCGTTTTCCACCATTTCAAAAATAAGAATGAATTGCTTAGAGAAGTATTCAATTACATCAGTAAAATCATTGATGAAACAGACGATAGCTATCTTGCGGTAAAAGAGCCAAAAGCGCGTTTAGAAACGTTAATTGAAGCGATTTTTACGGGTATGGCCGTGCCGGAACATAGAGCCATTTACCAGTTTAACTTCAATGTAATGGTGCAGCCGACCACACGAGCATTGTTGATTGATTTGATTGATGAGCGAATGGATGGTTTGCGTGCTGGAGTAGAAGAGGTGTTTGAATACCTTGGTCACCAGCAACCCGCAGTCATTAGCCGCATGTTTGTCGCGGAAATCGATGGTATCGCACTTAATTATTTGCTCAATGATGATTTCCCTCTTGAAGCAGTAAAGCAGGAATTCATTAAGAAGTATTGCTGATGGATTGTCGTTCAGAGACCTTCAAGTTGCCTTTGAACGATAACTAATAACCTAATTGCAAGATATGTATCACGCATCATTAGCGTGATTTTTTTGAACCAACTAGCTGACCGAATGGTCGGTCAACTAGTTTGAAATAGATAAATGAGGATTAAACCCATGAAAACACCTTACCAAATTCAATTTGCAGCATTCGCTGCTGCTGGTGGTCTTTACGATGAACGCCACGCTAAACTTTATGCACAGTTTGCCGATGATTTAATTGTCGACGGCAGCTTTTCAATCGTTTATGACGGCGTGGCACACGCTTGTTATACACCAATCACGGTTGATGCTGCGCCACACTTGAAATGCTATGTATTAGCACCTCTTGCGGTGCTGCCTGAGTATCAAGGAAAAGGTTACGCGACGCGTTTAATGGAAGAAGCAGAAAAGCAGTTGGATGCAGACGTGATCTTTGTGATGGGCGAACCGTTCCACTACGGTAATCGCTACAACACACCACATAAAGTGCTACCACCAGTACGCACTCAAGCACCACTAGAATGTTGGTTTGCCCGTGAACTGACTAAAGGTGCGTTAGATGGTATTGGTGAATCGACATCAAGCATCAAAGGACCTTACGCTCAGCCGCTAATGTGGGGGCATCCAAACGAGCAAGTTTAAGCAAAGGGCACAATGTGCCCTTTGTTGCTTTAGTGTCAGTCAGTTGTGATGCTTGTTTGATATACATAATTATCCCTTTGGCTTGAGTGGCTTTGGCGGTATGTGCAGCGACACTTTGTAATAAGCGATTTCGGATTTGTAGAACTCTTCACCTTCCTGCATCAGCCCAAACTTACGGTAAAAACCCAGTGCTGATGCTCGGGCGTCACACCAAAAATATTCAATCTCTGTTAGCGCTAATTGCGAGAGGATATGCTCAATCATTTGCGTGCCGATCCCTTGCCCTTGATAGTCTGGTAGAGTGGCGAATTTGCGCAATCTTGCCTTGTTTCCGGTGAGATAAATAGAAGCAACAGAGACGAGTTTGTCATCGACAAAAGCGCCGTAATGAAGGGCAGTTTCATCGCCGTCAACTTGGCAAAATGTTGGTGGTTTACTTGGCCATAGAACGGCGTGTCTGATGGGAAGTGCAGACTCTAATGGGATGTGTTTTATTTCCATCTGATCGTAATAACTTACTAGTGTCGTTCGGTGAGCGTGTCGGCTCACCTTACTGATACAGGGCTAAGATACGCAATGATTTCCCCGCTTTATTTTAGAGTTTGCGAAGCATATTGGTGCCTTAAGCGTGTGCTTGTAGGCTATCTTGTGGCGCTTGTTCTCGTTCGCTCATGCCATAGTCACGAATCACCCCAGCGACTCGTAAACGGTAATTTTCAAATACACCGCCGCGACCTTGAGCTTGAGCAAAACGATGCGCTTCTAAATTGCGCCATGCTTCAATTGCAGCTTCGTCACGCCAGAATGACAGCGATAGCACCTTTGTTTGGTCAGTTAAACTCTGAAAACGCTCTATCGAGATAAATCCATCAATCTCAGTGAGAAGCGGTCTAATTTCATTGGCAATGTCGAGGTATTGTGAGGTTTTGCCCTCAGCAACTTGAACTTCAAAAATAACAGCAATCATGGTGGTTCTCTTCGTCTGGCGATAAAAAACGCCGCCCAATGGCAGCGTTGTTAACTTGCACCCCCAAGCACTTTAAGTTACTTGGGGATGAGTAGTGCGGTTGATAAGCTTATCAACTTAGTTTACTGAAGTTGTCGGTAGAACACGCTTTAAAATGTCGGCAAGTGTTACCACACCGACCATTTTTTCATCTTTACTCACGACCGCTAGCTGGACACTGGCTTCGCGCATGCGGGCGAGTGCTTCGTAGACCGGTGTTTTAGAGTCGAGCACATAAGCATTACGTGCTACTTCACGAGCTGGTCGATCCGCTGGCTCGAGTAACGTATCACGCACATGGACAACTAAAGGTTTTAGTCCACTGTTACCAAACACGAGAATACGCAAGTGACCTGATTCCATCGCGGCTGCACGCACGTCTGCCACGGTAGCATTTTTGTCGACATGCGCCATCACCTGACCTTTAGTAACCAAAGATTCAATCTGAATCGAGCTAAGATCGATAAGACCAGAAAGCTGCTTTTGGATTTTTGGTTGCAGCGTGCCAACGTTGCCAGAATGCTCCACCAACTGGCGAATGGTATCAATGTCTTGCCCGCCAACAGCCGCGCTTTCCACCGGTTCAACACCTGAGGCTTTCACCAAACGGTTGGCGATACTGTTAATCCAGTTAAGTAATGGACGCAGCGGCCAAACATAGGCTCTCGCGACAATACCGATAGCCAGCGCTGATTTCTCAGGATGCGCAATCGACCATGATTTTGGCGCCATTTCGCCAACAACTAAGTGAAGGAAGGTCACGACAAACAGAGCAAAGCCAAAAGCTGCGCCATCTGCTAGCCATTCTGGCATGCCAACCGCAATAAAGACCGGGCCTACCCATTGATCAACAGCAGGTTTGGTGACTGCGCCTAATGCAAAGGTACAGAAAGTAATACCGAGCTGCGCACCGGCCAGCATTAGCGTTAGGTCGTTCATGCCTCGTAGTGCCGCGCGCGCAGAGCGACTTTCAACCGCCATTTCTTCAAGGCGATGTCGACGAGCACCCAATAAAGCGAACTCGATGATGACGAAGAAACCACTTAAAACAATCAGCGCGAAAGTGATAACAGAAACAATCAATGGGTCGTTCATTTTTTCTTCTCCAAGATTGATTTCTCTACCAGTTTTACACGCACATCCGTTGGCACGTGTCGTTCGATGCGCAGCACGCTTACCTCTAAGTGACGCAATAGTGGTTCGCCAGAAGCGAGTTCCGAAGGATCGATTGGCAGCGCGACGGTGATCATTTCGCCATTAACAGGCAGTGCGCCTTTTTCGGCAATCAGCATCCCAGCAATGGTTTCTACATCACGTCTTGGTAGATCGTACCCAATCGCACGCTTCACTTCATCAAGGTGAACATTGCCAGTCATTAACCAGACTTTGTCACCTTCCGATACGACGGCATTGCTATTGTCCATATCGTGTTCGTCAGTGATTTCACCAACGATTTCCATCGCCAAATCTTCGATGGTCAACACCCCAGCAAAACCGCCGTATTCATCGATAACACAAGCCAATTGGTTGGTCGATGTTACGAGCTGGTCTAGGGCGTCAGGCAGTCTCATCAAAGTCGGTAAGACGGTCGCAGGGCGCATGACCGATGAAACGGTCGCATCAGCATGCCCAGTTTCGATTTTATTTAGCACATCAGCAAGGTGCACGACACCCACTGGCGCATCATCGTCATTGATTACCGGGTAGCGAGTATGAGCTTGTGCCATCAGCGACAAAAGCTCGGTAAGTGTTGTCTCTGGCTCAACCCAATCGACTTGTGAACGAGGCACCATTGCGTGTTCAACGTCGCGCGCTGGGAAGTCGAGGATTCGGTCCATCATGAACGAGAGTTCCACGGGTAAATCACCGCTGTTGCGAGAGTTGGCGATGATATGGTGCAGATCTTCTTCTGATGCGCTGACGTCTAAATCATGCACGGGCTCGATACGCACCGCACGCAATAGCAAGTTGGCAGATTTGTCGAAGAAGCTGATAAACCAGCCAAATACAGACATGTAAATCAGCGTAGAGCGAGATAGCATGCGAGACATTGGCTCAGCGTTGGCGATGGCAAGGTTTTTTGGGTAAAGCTCACCCAGGATCATTTGTACCACCATGGCGATGACTAATGTTGCCACCGTACCAACTGCGATACCGGTTTCAAGCTCAATGCCAAAGTTTTGCAGTAACACGCCAAGTGAACGGCCGACCAAAGGCTCAGCGACAAAGCCTAGCACAAGACCAGTAACAGTAATGCCAAGCTGCGCACCTGACAGCATAAAGCTGGTGCGTTTAGTGACGGAAAGGGCGCGTTTAGCGGCGGCATCGCCAGAGGCGGCGAAAGTGGCGAGTCTGGTTCTATCGACCGCCATATAGGCAAACTCTTGAGCAACGAAATAGCCGTTTGCGGCAATAATTGCCAAGATAAATAGAATGCCAAACAGAAGGGTAATTAGAGGTTCAATCATTGTTGGTACCTCCTTTGGTAACACAGAGTTAATAAGGAGTTACACAATCGACTTGAATCGGTATCCACACAGTATTCCTAAGGTAATAACAGGAATCGCAGTATATTTGTCTGTTAATAAAATCGTCTATTAATAGTTTTGCACCCTTTCGGTAACCAAAAGTAAACGGAGAGGCGAGAGATACAACTTTGTGAGAAAATACTTGATGTTGCAAACGATATGATGTGCGAATAACCTTTTCGGGCGTTACCAGTTGTTACAATGTCATTATATAAAGTCAGTGTTTTAATCATCCGATCAATTTTTCAACCCTTCTATTGTGCAGTTGTATTGATCCAGTTCGTCGTTATTCAGTGAACTTTAGCGTAGAGCGTTTTAATGGTCTCTTTTAACCAGATCAGTTTAGGGTTATAGGCATTACGTTTATGCCAAATCATAGTGAATGGTGTGGCGAGCTTTTCTTGCAATGGAGAGTCGATAGGAATCGGCAGACATACTAAATCGGGGTGAAGGTTTTTGACGTAATTTAGTGCATATTTCGGTGCAGTAGTCAGCATGTTATGCCCAGGTTGTGCTGCCATAAAGAGTGATTGCTCAAAGCTGGACATAGTCAACGAGACGTCACGTTGTAACCCTAGTTCTGTCAACACATCATCTAGCGCCCATTTCTCGCTTTTTTCCCAAGTAATATTGATATGCGGATAACTTAAAAATGCCGCAAGGTTCCACTCTTGCTTAAGTGCAGGGTGATCTTTGCGTAAATACACCACGGGCAAGTCGCTAGAAAGCACTTCAAAATCGATAAAGTAGGGTAAGAGATCCAAGGACTCTTTTGAAAGCGGATGACTTTCTCTGCCAGTAAATCCAATATCCATTTCACCAAGCACAATCGCATCTATGGAGTCGTAGTCCCAGTTGCTGGTTTTGACCTTAGCATCTGGATAGCGTTGATGAATCGCGAGTAGTAAATCAGATAAAATCGTCAACACTAAAGGGGATTCAATACAGAGGTTAAAACGAACGCCTTTTGCTGCGATATCGCTGCGCTTTTCTGCAATTTGGCTACCTATTTGCAGCCAATCAGCTAGGTCTTGCTCCATACTTTGCGCCAATGGTGTAGGCGTTAAGCCTTTAGGTGTCTTAACAAACAGCGGATCGTCAAACCAGTCGCGCAGTTTATTGAGCGATTTGCTCACTGTTGACGGAGTTAGATTGAGCTTCTTAGCCGCCTTGGAAACGCTTTGCTCTTGAAGCAGCAGCTGTAAGGTGAACAACAAATTCAAATCAAGACGGGCTAGAGACTTCTTCATAATGGTTTTCGTCAGTGAGTTTAGAGTTTAATAGTATTAGAGCCAAACTGAATGTGCTACCAATTGCTAGAGCAAAAACCAACATATTCAGTGCATTAACGCCAACTATCCCCATAAACCAAATATATATTGCCGAGCAACAGACTTGAGCGATGCCAAGTAAAGCACTGGCAACGCCTGCATTTTGTGAGAATTGGCTGAGAGCTTGACTCATTGTGACACCAAAACCGATAGAGAAGCCGGCGCAAATCAGCCCATAACTCAAAATTGTGATGAGTGGTTCGAGCGTTATCGTTGCAAGTAGAACTGCCGATACAAATAACAAAACTTGCGAGCTAATCATCAAGGTTTGTTGTTTAAAGTAATTTAGAGCAAATGGTGCTGAGAACGACGTCAGCATACTAATTAAGGCAGTACCGGCCATCACTGACGAGTAACCAGCGCGATCGAGGCCGAGCTCTCCCATTAGAATCATCGGTGACACATTGACATAGGTTAGAATCGTCGTCACTCCTAGTGCGGCAATGACTAGTCGACTAATAAAGAAAAGGTTGAGTAGTGATTCTTGACCTGCTGGCGAAGTGGATTGATGACCTTTTGGTGTTTTGCTTCTGGTTTCTTTAAAGATCAAAGCTGAAAGCAAACAGACAGCAATGCCCATCCATGCCATGGTAGTAAAGAGTGTTTGCCATGGGAACTTGAGCATGATCAGGTGACCAATTACCGGAGCAATCACAGGAATAATGCAGGTGATACCATTGAGCATGGAGAGTATTTTTGCTCTAAGTTGGTCTTCCAAACTATCGCGTAAGATGGCGAATGCCACCACATAACAGGCTCCTGCACCAATGCCTTGGGCGAAACGAGCGGCCAAAAAGATGCCAGCATCTTGTGCCATACCCGCAAAAAACGATGCAGCAATAAATATCGCAGAACCAATTATCGCTATAGGTTTACGTCCAATCACATCGGAAATCTTGCCAGCAAACAGCATGGTGGCAGCCATACCCGCTAGATAAATTGAAAATGCCATATGTAGCTGCGACTCACTGGCTTTTAAGTCAGCGGCTATTTGCGGGAGCCCTACTAGATAGAGGTCAATCGCGGTGGGGTAGAGCAGAACAAGAAAGAAACTAGATAATAAAATACGAAACATAATCACCTCACTAATTATTGCGCTAGATATTAGTGAGGTGAGTGTTAGACAGCGAGTGGTAACGGCGACATTAGGTATGTCCATCTACGACATGGGCTGTTTAGGTTGAAGCTTATAACGCCAAACATCTTTTTAGTGCACGCTCTCGCGATTTCGCCAGCTTTTGCGCAAGTTCGCTTTCAGTCAGACGATCTTCTTGCAGGCTGTCGGTCAAATTAGACAGTGCGCGACCCTCAATGATTTTTGTTTTTTGCTTATAGAACTCTTTTTCGACAGTGGAGCTAATGTTTTTTATTTCTTCCAATGACTTAGTGTCTTTTCGCATTAACTGTTTAATGTCATCTGCATTCATGCCATCGATAGCGGCTTGATAAAAGGCGTTTTGATACTCAGTAAAAAACTCACATTGCTCCTCTCTACTGCCATCGGTTGGAAAACTGGAGCTGAGAATACCAGTCTCGCCGCCGCCAAATAACAAGGTTGCGGCTAAGATAACCGCAGCAGCGCAACCACCGACGAGCAACTTGTTCTTAGTGTTTAATGTTTGAATTTTTTCCATATTTGCGTTGTTTTTAAGATTGTTGAAAGACATATGATTTCCTACCCATTTGCGTTGTTCGTTTGATTGGATGCAGCGCTAAATGGCTGCCTCTCTATGGTTGCTATCTTGTGTCATTCACTAGGGCGAAGCCATGTACATCAAATGGATTTATTTACGCAAAGAAAGCGGAAGGCAGGATGATGAAATGTGACTTGTGGCACATTTTATTCTTGCTGGCACCTTGCGCGATTTTTCTAAAAGTGACGAGTTAAGCTTGTTACTCACCAAGCAACATGGAGAGGAAAGCTTCTCGATTGACCGGGCTATTGTCTCTATGGGTGGTGTATTTAGCGTGCTGCGTTTTATCGGCCGAGGGGTAAAGGGTAATGCCCCACAGCGGGTTAATTTGATTGGGGAGCATGGAATATCGCACATCGACAATCCGCATTGCATCGTTTGGGTCTTGAGCCAAATAATCATCAGAAAAACGGCGAAAACGCTCGATATCTTTCGCTTGTTGCGAATCAGGCGTGAGCCAAGGTAAATCTCTGCTTATTTTGAGCCTAGTGATAGATTCGCCCGGATAAGTTTTGACGGATGTACCCACTCTGACCGCATCAACAAAGTAGCGATGCTCGGTTTCGTAAACTACTTTCCACAACAGAATATTGCCAAAGCTAGGCTTGGCTTCAAGCCGAGCCGGTGTGTGTTGCCGCTGCTCGGCTAAGTGCCATCCAGCCGCTTCTGCGCGATCTCGCTGAATCATACCTAAAGAGGGATACAGCAATGCCCAAGCAAAAGCAATCCGTGCCAACCAAGGCGTGCGTTTTAATGTGGCGAAAAACAGTAAGATCAGCAGTGGCAAGGTGAAGAGTGGATCAATCACGGAGATGGTGTTCCACGCAAATCGCTCAGTGGATAGAGGCCATAAAAGCTGTGTGCCATAAGTCGTGCACGCGTCGAGCAGGGCATGAGTCGAGTAACCGAGCGCGCAGTAGAGCCAGCTTTGTTTAAATGAAAACCTCTGCCGTTTGGCGATTAGAGGGTGCAAAACCAATCCACAGAGTAAGCTACCGAATGGGATAAACAGCAGTGAGTGAGTAAATCGGCGATGATATTCTAGAAACAGTAATGGGTCATTGGATGATTGGATCAACACATCTAAGTCTGGCGCCATTCCCGCAAGCAGACCTAAAGCGCCAGCAACCAACAGATGATTCTTGTTGCTGGCCGATTGGCTTAAAGCGGCTCCTAGTACACCTTGCGTTAATGGATCCATAAATTAACTCATTGATAGCGCGAGACTAAAACGTATCAATTGAGTGTAGCAAATCACCGGCTGGATGATGTTTCTAGGTATGTTGTAAGACATGTTCTAAGGCAATGAGTTTGCTTATCAACCTACAGAAAACTCTCGATAGGCAGCAACCCACTTAACCACGCGCCGCTGCGCAATAACCAACCCGCATCGGGTTCGCTATCGAATAGCTGATGGGTTTGGTAGTCGCGCCATACTAGCTCATCGTCTTGCAGCTCTAATTTATACGCGCTCGTTTTTAGTAGTTCCAACAGCCCTTGTTGAGCCGTTTGGACATACTCAGAGTGGTCAAATACAACTGCCATTTCAGTATTAAGCTCAGCCGAGCGCGGGTCCATATTCATTGAGCCAACAAACATCTTCTGCTCATCAAGTAACATCACTTTAGCGTGCAGACTCGAGCGACTGCTGCCCGTGACACTCCATTTGTGCTCGATTTTAGCGTTGGCTTTCATCTCCCAAAGCTCGATACCACCTTTGACTAATTCTTCACGGTATTTAGCATACCAACCGTGCACCGCAAACACATCGTTAGACGCAAGAGAGTTGGTAAGAATGGTGATTTTTTTGCCTCTTTGGGCTGCTTTGATTAGCGCTTTCGTACCGGCTTCTGTTGGCACAAAGTATGGCGAAACAATAATTGCCGAGTGGTTTACGTTGGCAAGTAGCTGCGCAAGACCATCAATAAGTTGGCTTTGTCCGTTGTCGATTTTTTTAGGTAAATCGTACAATAAAACCGCGTCACCCCAATTGAGAGTAACTTGCTTATGCATAATGTTTTGATACAGCGGTAGCGTCTCAAAACTGTACTCGTCACTGGTGAACTCATGCTCAACTCTTGATGTTTTTCGCCATTGCTCGATGTCTTGCTGGTTTAGTGCGCCATCAATTTTATGCAGCCAGGCGATAGGGACGGCGAACTCACTGTTCCAGTAATGATCGAACTGGACTTGAGTTTGCTCTACGACCGGACCGTAGAGCAGCAAATCGAAATCACCAAACTCGACATCAGAGCGGAATGAAAAATATTCATTGCCAATATTACGCCCGCCCACTACCGAGACCACGCCATCAGCGGTGAGGGATTTGTTGTGCATGCGACGATTGAGGCGATCACCTTCGGTTACCCATGACAACATCCGTAAATAACGGTGCTGATGTGGGTTAAACAGACGAATTTCAATATTGGGATGATTGTTCAAATAGGCGATGGTGCTGTCTTTACGGCTTTGCATATCATCAAGCAGTAGCCTGACTTTTACCCCTCGTTCGGCTGCTTCAAACACGCGCCAGATAAGCAATTGGCTGGTCTCATCATCTCGGAAAATGTAGTACTGAAGGTCAAGAGAGCTTGAAGCGGACTCGATCATCGCAAGGCGTGTCAGTAGCGCATCGTGCCCTGTGCCAAGCGGGTAAAAGCCAGAATACTGCGCAGGCGTATTAGTTGGCGGTTGGAAAAATGCCGCCAACTCCGAAGTATTATCAAAGCCTACGTGGTAGGTGGCAACCTTGGGGCTAAACTCTGCGCTTGATTCACAGCCAACCAGCAATAAGACACTGATCAGCAACGTCATCCATCTTTTCAACTCAATTCATCCTTTGAACAGCGTGATGAATTAAGTTAACACAATTCGTTGTTTTTTATATCGATCTAATCCATATCGTTGTTATTTTTGAGTTGGTGGATTAGTTGGGAAGGTATGTCCCGCTTAAAACTGAAACGATCTTTTTGAGCTTTGTGTAAGCGGTCCAATTACTCTTTGTCTTGCCATGGTGATTTGCTATTTGTACGCTTTTGAATGATAAACTCAAACTTTGTCATTTCCGCGTAGGCGGGAATCTTTTTGTTTAAATTCAGTGGCTTGTTGAGTTAGTGGGTGGGTATGTCCCGCTTAAAACTGGAGTGATCCTTTTGAGCTTTGTGTAAGCGGTCCAATTACTCTTTGTCTTGCCAAAGAGTAATCAGAAAGGCGCTTTTGAAATGCACGCGCTGCCCGGCCGGTTTTAGGCGTTCCCGACGCCGAAAACCTAAAAATGCCTCCTGCATTTTTACCTAGGGTAGTGGAGTCATTTGGCTCTGTTGTGGGGTAGATCTTGTGATTCGTTATTGGTAGACAAAAGACTAGATCTGACCCTATTTACTGTTTCAGGCCTGCATGTAACACTACAAGAAATCTTAGTCGGAATTGCGCTTTTATAAATCCAGCTAGAGTTAGAACTCGTCACGTGTACAAGGCTATTAAGGCTAGCAAGAATTATCGATTTCAAAACGTTAGATATAAAGGCTCCAAACGGAGCCTTTGTTATTAATATATGTTAAAGCTATAGATCAATCGATATTTGGTATTACTTCAGGGTTGCTTCGAGCGTATGTGTCAAACTTATCCGAAATCACTTCGAGACGATCCCATTTAACCGTGCTCTGAGGCAGTAACGCGTCATCATCATTTACAATTGCGAGAAGCAAGTTTTTCACAGTCTCATACATCTCCGCGTCCTTAAGCATATTAATAGCATTTTCTGGCTTCCCGCCATCTATGCCAAAATCAAAATACGCGGTTTCAAAATCAATAACAGAAGCAAAGACTGTACTAAACTCAGTCATTTGATCTAAAATCTTTGAATTATTCGACCATGCAGGATTTACCTCCTTTCTGCGTCTCTTTTCTTTAACACCTTGAGCGTTTTTCATCCAGCGATTTTTAATAATTTCTTTGCAATCAATATCATGCAAGACATAATACTTTTTATTGAAATGGTTAAGTATTTTCATGAACATTGCCACTTGTACTTTACCACCACACCTAACAATGAGTAGATCGTCTAAAGAGCTGTTCCCTTCAGCTTTTAAGTCGCTTATGACTTTACCAAATGCCGTGTATTCAGTATCACCTTCGACCAGTAGAACGCGGCCACCGAAAAAAAACTCCATAGAATCGGGATTTAACATATTAAGCAATTTTAACGATTCAATTTCGTCTTTGCTAAAATTAACGTCATTAGGTTTGAATATCGTAGTGGCGACTATATTTTCTCCCTGACTCTCTACTCGGATAATCTTTGTATGGTCTCGAGTTAGGTCAATAAAGCAAGGAGAATGAGTAGTTATCATTACCTGCCAATTATCATAGCGCTCTGCTACGTCATAGAGCATGTCACGAGTATCTCGGCAAGCACTAGGGTGTAAGCTCAACTCAGGTTCATCTAAGAGTAGTAGATGGGATTTAATTTCACCGAGAGCCTTAGGTTTTGCTTTGCCGGTACTAGATTCAAAGCCAAGATCTGCAATTTTCTTTAGAACAGACCACAATAAGGTCCTTCTTGCCCCGCTTCCATGATTAGCGACCGGAAACATTTGCTCGCCTTTACCAAACGTAATATCAATTTCTTTCGCGTCAAATAGCTTTAGATTTGTACCTTCGATTTCAGAGTCCGACAGATTAATTTCAAACTTATGATCTGGAACAATTTTAGAAGCATACTCCGTAATCTCTTTAGCAATATTTGATATTTCGTCTCTAGTTGACGCAACAAACTCTTTTTTTAGTTCATTAAACTGGTCATGTAATGTATCGAAATCAGAAAGCTTTTCTGTAGGCTTAAAGCTTCGAATTTTTTCTTCAAGTACCACATCGAGTAGAATTTTTTTAATTGATTCATTTTGATCGTCGGGATTATCAAATGTTCCAATCAAGTGTGCTTTTGGTCTCTTCTTACGTGATGCATTGTCGCTAGCCCATGGTCGATGTGGCGTAGGGTCTTCATTTACATTCGGATATCTATCTAGGTCTACTCGAAAACCTAATCGTGTAGGTGCTGTGTTAACTGCCTCCCAAACGTATTTTTCTTTAACTCTACATGAATCGCCTTGAATAATTTCTCTAAAATTTTTGCTTGGTCTATCGTCGCCATCACAGATCATATGTAATTCGATAGTAGGTTTCGCATCAGGATCATTCGTAATTTGATTGTGGAAATCTTCCTTACCGATCTTTTCGTTATTAACTGCTATTTGGTAAGCCTTTAATATTGTGCTCTTACCGAAGTTATTACCTCCAACAAGAATAACAATGTCGTCTAGATCTATACCAACCGGTGTTGAACCAATAGATCGAAAGTTAGAAATTATTAGTTTTTCGAGTTTTACTGCCATATTTTTCTCTCTGACGAAATATATTAAATGTTATAAATCGTTTATAACCTTTAAAAAATCAGAGTATCGTACTAATAAGGTTGCGTATAAACAATATCTTTGCATTTAAGAGTTGACCAAGCATCGTAAAAGGTGAAGCGAGTCATTAAAATAGTGAATTTCACCTCGTATTACATCTAGGGGATTAACAGCCAATAGAATTGAGAAGAATGGATAACTTTTAGTATTGCAAAAAACGTGAAAAGGAATGAATGAGTAAAAGGTCAAACCAATAATGGGGCAGAGCTGAGTTTAAATATTCTTCGCCCAGATGTTTTCAATTGGTTAAAGATAACTATCACCCTAGGCAAAAATGCAGGACAGCATTTTTAGGTTTTCGGCGTCGGGAACGCCTAAAACCGGCCGGACAAAGTCAGAGATACAAAAGCGCCTTTCTGGTTACTCTTTGGTAAGACAAAGAGTAACTGGACCGCTTACAGTAAGGGAAAAGAGAGCGACAGGCTTTTAAGCGGGACATTCCGCAATATCAAGGTCAGAAAATTAAAAAGCAAGATCCTCACTTTCGCGAGGATGACAAATATTGGCATCCCGCATCCCGCATCCCGCATCCAAAGCCCCTTACTGATTCCTCAACCCCATCCGACACAACTGCCTAAAATCCTTTGGGCTTACCCCGGTATGACGCTTAAAAAACTTCGTCATATTAGTCGCTTCATTAAAACCAAGATCAGCGGCGATATCCGCAATCGCGTATTGGCTAAATGCCAGTTGGCGCTTGGCTTCAATTAAAACGCGCTCATCGAGCAGTTCTTTGACGCTAATACCGGCGTTATCTTTAGCAAGCTTGTCTAATTGCTTGACGCTTTTGCCTAGCACCAGCGCCATTTCGGCGACGGATGGGCGCTGGCTAAAGTGCTCATCAATGTAGTTCTTTAGGCGGTAAAAATCGCTGGCGCCGAGGTTTTGCATTTGCTGAGCGTTTTGCTTGTAAAGCGGCACAATTGATTTGAGTAAGATAGTGCGCAGCAGATTGCGAATGATCTCAGCACGAAACTCAGAGTCAGAGTAAAACTCACTGACCATGACACGAAAGAGGGCATCAATATCTTCGCCAATATCGTGGGTGCAGTTTACATGCACGAGTGCGGCAATAATCGAATCAAAGTAAGGGTCTTGCTTGTGTTCAGCAAGAAAGGTGCAGTTAAACGGCACCACAAATCCGTCGACAGTGCGGGTTTTGGCAAAGGCGTGGATCTGGTTCTTACCCAAGGAAATCAGCGTGCCCGCTTTGATGCGATGCAACTGGTGATCAATATAGTGCTGACCTTCACCTTCAGTTATGTAAATCAACGCGCTGAAGTTAAGCCGATGATGGCATGAAACATCGTCCAAACTGCGCGCTTGGTAAAGCTCAGAAATACGGTAAATATAGGGATTGGTTAATCCGGATTCAGAGCGCATGCGCTCAAGGGGAATACTTTTACAACTCATAGATAGCACGAAGGAGCTTAATGTTAACGGTAACACTAAGCTCCTGATTTTATTCTTCTAGTTATTGATGAGGCGATATGGTTAGTACTGTTCGCTTTCCATATCTTGCGCCATCTGCTTAAAGTCAACTTGCGGCTTACTTTCTACTACAACCACAGGTTTTTCTACTGGCTTGGTCACACTATGCAGTAATTGTTGCTGGCTTTGTTCACTAGTTAGGCTAACAAAGCTGGTGGCAAGCTGCAGCACAATCACCACCGAGGCTAAACAGTAAAAAGCAAGAGAGATATGTTTTCTCATGGGTTACTCCTTGTCCTGTTTCATCGGGCGACGGACTTTGCTCTTTTTCGCACGAGACTGCTTGAACCAGCTCTTGTTAAACACCAAGAAGTCTGTCATGGCATTGACTGGGCAAAGGCTCTGACACCAAGGGCGACGCACTACTAGCGAGGTTAAGATGATCATCACCGTCAGCACAAATAGGTACATGCCACCAATCATGCCAAAGGCAATACCAAATGGTTCATAGACAAACGCGGCTGGGCTGCGGAAGTACGCGCCAAGGCAAAGCGTGACTAACAGTAAGACGCGTGGAAACCAGATAAATAGCTCGTTACGGATAGGCGAGGATTTGGCGTTACCCACTTTGGCTAAACATTTTTGTACCGCACCGAATGGGCACAAGCTTTCGCAGTAGATATTGCGATTGTAGTAAAAAATGTAGCCGATACTTAGAGCGAGCAAGATAAACGGCGTGTAGTTAGCCACACCAGAAATCCATGAGCCATAAATCGCGCCGCCCATAATAGAAGCCGAGTAAAGCGAAGCAGAGTGGAAGCCAAACAAGATGGTTGAGCCACCAAGAATAGCGATATTGAACTTCACTTTGTGCTCAGAGCGGGTACGGTTCACCCACACTGCTAAAGCAAAGAACACCAACGCCGCTGCATCTAACCACTTGAAGTAACTCAATGCAGACGCTTGCTCTGATAGGCGGTAGCCATACAGCGCCTCGCGCACTGGATCCGCAGCTTGGTCTACGGCAGTAATATAAGCCTCAGAGGTCAGTGTTGCGCCGGTAACCGCATCGACATGCAGTGAGGTTTTCACGCGCTGACCTAACAGGTTCTCTGGCAGTTTTTCTTCTACTACTTTGTCAAAGTATGACGAGGTCTCTTTGGATGAAAGCAGCGAGATCGTTTCCACTTCGCCTGATGGAGTAAACACAGCGCCAACGGTCAGTTCGCCGCCATAGCCTACGCCAGAGCCAAAACTGACCCATTTAGCTTGTGCTTTGTCGCCATCAGCACCAACAAGCTGGTACAAGTTAGGTGAGACTTCAACCAGTTCACTGCCCGCAGTGGAAATGTGTTGAAAGAATTGCGCTTGTGAGTTGTTGGTGCGTAGACCGCCCAAGTACCAAGCCAAAATCAGCAGCAAAATAGATGCGATGCTGGCGATCTTCTCTAGGTTTTTATTTCGATTTGTTTTTTGTTTTCGTTCAGCCATAAAACTAATACCAAACAGGATAAGTAAGTGGTCAGAAAATTGCGCAAGGAAAATCGCTTAGAACTAGGCGCAGATTGCCGCTAACTAGTTATTCTAATTACAAAATCTGCAACAACGTTATCAGCGATTTTAATCAGCAAGAATGATCAAAGACTTATGCTGATTGGTATAACAAGCCACAAGTGAATACTGACCTTGTGGCTTGCTCCTTAACTTATTCTAAAACACCGATTAGTTTGCTGTCTTTGGCTTAAGTGCGATAAGCACTCGTAGCAAGATAGCACCACCAATGATTAAGCCTGTGCCAACGAAGCCGAGGAAGTACCAGCCTGCCATACCTTCGTTTTCACCCAGTAGGGTAAAGGCGCCCGCGACGGTTAGCACCAGTGATGCCCACCAACCGCCAACCAATGCCCATTTCCACCAGTTCATGCCGAGTTGGAACTGTTTAGCCCATTGGTTTGCGCCAGCAAACACCAGCACTTGCAGCGCGCCAAATGCCATCCAAAATAGCGGGTCGAGTACAGTCGATTGTGGAAACATTAGAATCCCTCCCAGTTACCGTCGTATTCCCAAGTTTTCTCTACCGCGAGGTAGTTCTCGCTGCGCATCCACTCTGGCGGTTGGTGGTAGCCAGCAAAGCGACCGCCATTCCAGTCGCCGTGGTAGGCTTCTGCTTCTGGGTAGTAGAAGAAGTTGTGTTGCATCGCGAGCAGTGTTTTACGCGTCATGCCGGTTGGATCGCGTGGGTCGGTTTCTTTCACCAGCGCGTG
This sequence comes from Vibrio rhodolitus, assembly GCF_003350325.1. Lineage (GTDB taxonomy): Bacteria > Pseudomonadota > Gammaproteobacteria > Enterobacterales > Vibrionaceae > Vibrio > Vibrio rhodolitus. The sequence continues at coordinate 271,752 of NZ_QLYZ01000003.1, forward strand.
GATCCAGTTGTTTTTACGCGTGTAAGGACACACAGCAATACAAACACGACAACCCATTGCCGTTTCAGTTGGACCTTGACGCCACATGGTCCAGCAGCTGTCTTGGTTAAAGGCAAACTTGCGGTAACCGCGCACGATATCATCCGGCTTATCGGCTTTACTGATTGAGCCACTTGGGCAAGAGTCGGCACAGATCTTACATTCTTCACAGAAGTGCTTAACCTTGGTGTCGATCGGTTTATCCGCTTCCAGATCAAGCTCAGTGATCACCGCGGCCAAACGAATGTTTGGACCAAGCTCAGGCGTAAGCAAAATACCGTTACGCGCCGCTTCACCCATACCTGCTTGGATAGCCAGTGGTGGTACAACGATTTCATAGTCTGAACCTGGCCATTGTGGACGAGCCGCATAGCCAAGCTCACCAAGGAAGGCTGCCATCAAACCCGCCGCGTTTTTGGCACGGAAGTAGCCATCGTATGAGGTTGAGTAGCCGATTGCGGCGTACATTGGGTCCCAGTTCATTGGCGTACCGAAGATGATCACGTTCTTCCAGTGTTTCGGAATGCTTTCATCCCAATCTGGCATGCCGCGCATGGTGTTTTTAAACACGAAGTTCGGATCGAGCTTAGTGATACCCACGATGCTCATGCCGAATTTAAACGCCATCTTCTTGATTAGCTCAGAAGCGTGTTTTGGAGATTTAAATTCTTGCTTAGTGCGTTTAACCCACTGGAAGTCCACTTCGTCTGGGTGACCTTGTGGTTTTGGTGGGAAGTCACTGTACACACCGCGCATGTAAGCTGCTGAGTATGCCCAGCCAATCGCGAAGCGTGAACGGTGACGCTCAAAGTTTTGTGAGTGCTCCGCTTTCTCTTCAAACGATTGGTACATGTCGTCCCAACGCTCTGGGTAACGTGAGTAGTATTCACGTACACGTTCGTTAGGAATATCACGCCAGTCTTTGGTTGGAATCCAACCTTTTTTCATTTCAGCGCCAAGTACGCGAGTGCGGTGGAAAAGGAAATCACTCCACTCTGGGCGAATAAGCTCGCCAGCCACTTCCATAGTTGGAGCCACATCAACGCGAAACGGTTCGCGGTTGAAGTACATATCATGACCTGACTCGGTACGACCCCAACCCACGTTAGCGTCAGGATCGCGACCTAGTACAAAGCCAGCACCTGCCGCGGCACCTATGGTCGCAGTTGCTGCTGCAACGCCACCTAACTTGAGAAAATCGCGCCGAGACGTATCGGCTACGCCTGATTCAACTTGATCTTTCACATTAACTCCCAGATTTATTTTTATTTAATTTCGACTACATCGAGGCTCAGTTTCTTGTTGATGGTGTTGAGCTGCTCGCGGTAGGTAATTTTGTAGTGACCGGCTAAGCGGTTAAGGTCGACCATCACAAGCTGTGCATCAGCCCATTGCTCTGCATGGAAATAACACAGGAACAATTGCTCTAGGCACCACTCGTCGTGAGGTTCAAAAATCAGTAGCTGTTTGATGTCATCTTCAAGCTCACCATAGAGACCAAGCTCTGCTTTAACGCGGGCACGAATGCTAATCACGTCATAGCTCGATGGGTTAATTGTGAGGTAGTGGTTTAGCGCTTCAAGGGCTTCTTCTAAGCGACCGTTCTGGTGGGCAGAAATGCCCGCTAAACGCACCAGTTCAATTGATGACACTTGGTGTTCAAAAGCAGCGTTGATCCACTGCTCGGCTTTTTCTTTGTTGCCCAATGCGAGGTATGAACTGACAGCCGTAATGTAGGTGGAGACTAACGATTTATCGCAGGCAAAAGCTTGCTCTGCGTATTCGGCTGCCAGTTCAAAATTGCTTTCTTGATAGTAAAGACCGGCAAGGTTTTGGTAACCGCCGACAAACTTAGGGTCGATCTCTATGGCTTGTTTAAAGTGTTCAACCGCGATGTCACTTTCGCCAGTGAAAAGGTGGTTGAAGCCAAGGTGACAGTGCAGCATTGGGTTGTGAGCGTTAATGGCAATCGCTTCTTCAAGCATCGACTTTGCCATCTCATAGTCACCAAGCTGCTGATAGACCAAACCACATTTGGTTTTAAAATCATCTTCAGTCAGCTGCGACTTAAATTGGTTGGTCACGACCATGGCAAGCTGGCACATCTGAGCTGCCATAAGGGTTTCAAACAGAAACTGCACTTGAGGTTTCGCAAGCTCAAGGTTTTCTAACTGCTCACTGAGTACCAGCGTAAAGCTTTCATGCTCGAGCCAATCGGTTTTATTGTGATCAGGTTTTTCATCCGCTTTGGCAAATTGAGCTGAGAGAAACATCAAGCGGTCGTTGAGCTTTGGCTCAATGGTTTCGATTGATGGAAGGGAAGCGATGTGGCTATTGAGGTATTGGTAAAGTTCAAGCCATTTACTGCTGATCATGAATAACGTCCTACTTAAATTTCAGCGCTAATATTCAGCATTCGGTAAATGGTCAAAAGGTAGTTTTTTACCCTAAAGTGGTAGAAATCTACCCTTTGAAAGCAAACATGATTTTGATCAAATCGTACGGTGTGATGTAAATTGGATTTTTCCTCGCCGCTCCAGAACGGTCGGCGAGGGAAGGGATGATTAAGTGAAATAAGTCAGCGTGTTTTGAGGCATTAGTGGCGCTGTTTATAAGCACCGGTTATTTCTATTTTTCCCATTTATGTACGTAAGGCACGGCTACTTCTCATGCGTTTATAGCCATCGGCAACCAGAGCAACCAGCGCAAAAATGATAAATAGATAGGTTGGCATTTCGTTTAGCGCAATGGTGTCACCAATCAGTAAACCAACAATAAAAATAAACGTCGGCTCGACATAACCTAGCAGACCAAATAGCGACACGGTGAGCTTAGAATAAGCGTATAAATAGAGCAGCATTGGCGTTACCGCCACGACAGCCAAACCAACATAGTAGAAGTAAGTACTTACTGGTAAATGTAAGAAATATTCGACTGGGTAGAGGAAGAACATACCCGCGATGGCAAAGGGCAGCAGGATAATATGGTCAACCGCCAAGCCAACATCGGCTGCCAGTGGAATTGATTTGCGGTTGATAAAATAGAGCGGGTAACCCAGCGCCACTACAAGTACTACCCAAGAGACACCGGATGAAAGTGCGTAGGCCCAAATGGTGCCGAGCAGTGCGAATAGACACGCTACTTTTTGTAGCCGAGTCAGGCTCTCTTGATAAACAAAACGCCCCACCAAAACCATTACTATCGGCAGGGTGAAGTAACCCAGTGCAAGGTTTAACGTCTCGCCGTTAGCGGGTGCCCACACAAACAGCCAATATTGCGGTGCGACCAAAATGGCAGAGAGTAGGTATCTGCCCCACTGTTTGCGCTCTTTTAACGCCTCGATAAGCAAAGGTAAGCGCTTGGTAAGCAAAAGCAGCGCACCAAACAGCAAGGTACTCCAGAAAATACGTTGTACCGCCAACCAATGACTGTCACCGCCAGCAATTAGACTCGGCGCCATATCTGGTTGCAGTTGAACGTACGCCGGGATTAAGGCAAACAGCAGCGAGCATAAAATAGATGCCGAAACGCCTTTGGATTGTTCGGACATCAAATGGTTATATTTATTAAACATGATTGAAAATGCATCATTAAGAGATCTGCCGCTACTTTGGCGATTTAGACAGAAATAGGCAACAAAAAACCTTTGGCTGCAGCAGTAATAATTCTCTATCTCTGAGAATAAACCAAATTTGAGCTCCGCTTATTATTACAAATGCGTAATAGTTATTTGTAATTTTAGTCGATTATCATTTTCTACGTCATCAATATAATGCCCTCATTCAAATTTAGCGACCCTGCGTATTTTCGGGGCGCATTCTATTTTATCTGTGTAGACAGAATGGGGAGAGTACGATGTCAAAAATCGTTGTTGTCGGAGGCGGTGCGGCAGGTCTTGAGTTAGTTACCCGTCTTGGGAAGAGTTTTGCGCGTCGTAATCAACACCAAGTGGTTTTAGTTGAACCAGCGAGCCACCACTATTGGAAACCGCGTTTGCATGAGATTGCTGCGGGTACTTTTGATGATGAGCTCGATGCTGTTAGTTATTTGCAACACTCATATTGCAACCAATATGAGTATGTACAAGCGGCAATGACATCCTTAAATCGCCAAGATAAAACCATTCAAATCCGCAATGTTGACGGTGAGAGCTCGAACCTAAGTTACGACTACCTGGTTATCGCTGTCGGTGCAGTGAGTAATGACTTTAAAACCCAAGGTGTGGGCGAGCATTGTTTGTTCCTTGATTCGGCTGAGCAAGCAAAACAGGCTTGGGATCAGATCAATCCGCTTTTAAGACGCCATGGTGAGCAGCATGTTTCGATTGTAGGCGCAGGGGCAACTGGCGTTGAACTGGCGGCAGAGCTTGCCAAAGTGAGCGCGAAATTAGCCCGCTATCGCCAGAACAATAAACTTAATATCACTTTGATTGAAGCGGCTGAGCGCGTATTGCCAGCTGGTCCTGAGTGCATGTCTGCTAAGGTGCTTAAGGCGTTGACCAAACTTGGCGTTAATGTTCGCACCAATGTGCGTATTAACCGAGCTGAGCAAGGCAAGTTGATCACTTCTGAGGGCGAAGTGATTGGTTCGGATCTGCAACTTTGGGCGGCTGGCATTAAATGCGCGCCTTGGCTAAGTCAGCTTGATGGTTTGGAAACCAACCGCTTAAACCAACTCAAAGTTGATGCGACCTTGCGCACAACGCTTGATGATGCCGTGTTTGTGATTGGTGACAGCGCAGAGTGTCCACAAGCGGATGGTAGTTTTGTGCCGCCACGCGCGCAGGCTGCCAATCAGGCGGCAGGGCATCTTGCTACGCAGCTTAAGCGCCTGCTAAAAGGTAAGACGATTAAGCCATTTGTCTTTCATGATGGTGGTATGGTGATTGCGGTAGGGCATGACTATGCGGTTGGTGCGCTACTAAACAACAAACTTGTTTTGCGAGGTCGTCTGGTTCGTAATTTGTATGACACCATCTTCCGCCTTCATCAGCGCATTTTGTTCGGCTGGGGTCGAGTGACGGCGTTGGTGGTACTTAAACGTGTCAAAGGTTCGTTGAATTCTTTCTACAAACACAATATTTCGTAATCGTTATACTCTTGGTTCTTGAAGTGGCGTGGGCATTAATGGTCGTTTAAAGCGGCTGGCTATATTGACGCGACCTTCAAGTTGTTTGGGTAAATCAGTTTGCATTGATCTTAAAGAGAGTTGAGTTGTCAGCTCTCTGCTTTCTCGTTCCATCCGGAACAACATAACTTCGGAACAAACAACCATGTGGAATAAATTACGCTCATCTTTACCACTTCAGTTGGTCGTTGCAGCTTTGGCAGCTTGGCTCGCCTCGAACTTGTTCACTAACGGTGGTGATGTCGCAAACCAAGCTTGGTTTGAGTTCATTACTCTCGGTAAAACGCTCTACTTGGGGCTACTCAAAATGGTGGTGGGTATTGTGGTGATGCTGTCTCTACTGCAAGGCATTACTAGTATCGGCTCAACCATGCGCTTAAAGAAGATTGGCTATACCACGATTATGTTTTATAGCTTCACCAGCGTTTTGGCGATAGGTTTAGGGCTTGGCTCGGCATTGCTGCTGCCAGCTTGGCAACCATTAGCTGCACCGGTAGAAGTGGCAGAAGGAGTCACACTAATTAGCTCAGATGCCGCTGGTGGCGGTGCAATTGCGAGCAAATTGCTTGATATGGCGTTGGTTAACCCTGTTGCTGCGCTAGCACAAGGTAATCTGCTGGCGATTGTGGTGTTTTCGATAATCCTTGGGGTAGCTCTACTTTCTGCTTTGCCAGAAAAACACCCTTTGTTTGAGGTGCTGTCTGGGCTTAATAGCGGAGTCAACAAAGCCGTGAGTGCAATTGTTCGCTTAGCACCGCTGGCGGTATTTTCGATTGTGTTTGAGTTTTCGGTTGCGGGGAACGATGGCTTATTTCAGCAGTTGTTGATGTTTGCGCTCCTCGTGTTTGTACTCACCGTAATTCACGGTGCCATTGTGCTACCAAGTATCGCAAAACTTGCTACCGGCATCAGTATTCGCCGTTTGTTTAAAGCGTTATCAGCACCAATGGCGATGGCGTTTGCAACTTCATCTAGTTCAGCAACATTGCCACTCTCAATGCAAACCGCAGAGAATGAACTCGGTGTATCGCAAAGCACCAGCAGTATGGTACTGCCTCTTGGCGCGGTAATGAATATGGATGGTACCGCGCTGTTTGAAGGTGTGGCGGCGATATTCTTAGCTCAGTTATTTGGCGTGGATTTGACCACCTCGGGCTTGGTGATGATTTTCATTATGGCGATGGTGTCATCAATCGGTGCGCCTGGCATGCCTTCAGGCTCTATGTCTGGCATGCAAATGGTGTTGCTGGCTGCGGGTATCCCGCTTGAAGCGATTGCGATTTTGCTCATTATTGAACGCCCGTTAGATACCTTCCGCACCGCGGTGAATGTTGAAGGAGACTTGATTGCGTCATTAGTGATAGACAAGTGGACTGCGGCTAAACCCGCAGCATTGTCAGATGAAGCTGGTTGGCGCGCTTCAAGTGAGCTTTGCTAGTTCATTTTTGGCTTAATCAATAAAGTGCGATTGATAGAATTTTGGCGTCACGCAGAGCTTACGCTTAAAGTGGCGCTGAAAGTGCGCTTGATCAGAGAAGCCCAGTTCAAGTGCCACCTCTGATATTGTATCTCCTCGCTTGAGCATATGCTTTGAGCGCTTAATTTTCTCATTCATTAAGTAGGCGTGTGGCGGTAAGCCGTATTGTTGTTTAAACGCGCGCACCAATTGATAACGACTCAATCCCACTTGCTGCGCAAGGTCATCTAGTTGATGGCTGTTGGTGACATCATCTAATAGCATCTCATGGGCAAGTTTTAGGTTAGCGCTCGTTGGGGATGGAATACGAGTTGATGGCTGGGCAAAGCAAAGCTCTACGAACTGCAAAAACTGCGTCTGCGCTTCTAATGGTGTTTCCTCGCTGTGGAGCGAGGCGAATAATTGGTTAAATTGCTTAGCAAACTGCGCTGAGCGTTCGAAGTCAGCTTTAAAAGGCGTGTAATCAAAATCTTGTTTAGGTAGGACTTCGCGCTGGAATTTCGCCATCTCTAAGGCATCGACAAATAACATCCGATATGACCATTTGCTTGCGCCATCTGCGCTTTGCTCAGGGTTGCAGGAATGGATATCAACCGGATTGATAGTGACAACATCGCCTTGACGGATTTGGTTGCTCCGCTGCTGATTGAAGTAGCTGGCATTGCCGCTATCAATAATGCCAAACGAGAACTCATCGTGTGAGTGGGCTTCGTAACAGGCGTTACTTTGATCGGCGATTCGCAACTCGATCCACGGCAGTAGGGTACTTTTTTTAAACGTGACGGTGTTGTCTGCTTTCATAATCCTTTGTAACTCGCTGTTTCTTTCCTTACAAGGCGTCTTTTGCCAAAAGAATCACTCTGATAAACGCAGGTAAGCTACAGCCAAATCATGCTTACGGACGCGGCTAATAAACCTGCCATTACTTTATTAAATTGCAGCTGGTTCGTCGAGTTTTGTAAAAAATTAGTTAACAAGCGTCCCAGCGCAGCCCATAAGCCAACGCCTAATAGGCAAGCAAATAGCGAGATGGTGGTAAATGAGGTCAGCATCCAGTCTTGGTTGTGTTGACCAATCACATACAAGCTGACACCAGAGATGGCAACTAACCACGCTTTTGGATTAATGATCTGCGTGACCGCGCCGCTCCAAAAACCTGCCAGTTTGTCGTTCTCAGTACGCATATTAGCTGCCGGTGCAGTGAAGATCTTATAGGCGAGGTAGAGAATAAATACACTACCTAACGATTGCATCACCAACTGTAGCTTAGGTAAGGCTGCGGTGATTGAATGCATCAGAGAGCCTGATAAAAACACTACTAACGCGTAGGCAACTGATGCCCCAGTGACATAAAGTAGCGCGGTGCGCATCCCTTGGTTCATTGCGGTGCTGGTGGCAATTAGGTTAACCGGTCCTGGGGTAACCGCGCCGACGATGGCAAAGATCATCATCGCGATGAGCTGGCTTAACATAACGTATCTCCTCTTGTTAAAAGCAAGAGTAAGCGAAGCGGTTGGGGAATTATTGAACGTTATTGCAGCCCACGCTTGTCAGCCTTGTGATGCGCTTTTTAGTGATCTCTATCACCTTTAGCTATAGAATAGCGCACCCACTCAAATAGACCTTTTCAAACAGTATCTCGAAAGTGAATTAAGAGCTTGTTGTTGAAGGCAAATTTACCTCGAGGATACAGTTGTGATTAGTACAAATAACATCACCATGCAGTTTGGTGCTGAGCCGCTATTTGAAAATATTTCGGCGAAATTCGGCAATGGCAACCGCTATGGTCTGATTGGCGCCAATGGTTGCGGTAAGTCGACGTTTATGAAGATCCTAAGTGGCGCGTTGATGCCAAGCTCAGGAAACGTTTCGATTACACCAGGACTAAAACTGGGCGTTTTGAGCCAAGATCAGTTCGCCTTTGAACAGTACAGCGTGATTGACGCTGTGATCATGGGTGACCGCAAACTGTGGGAAGTCAAACAAGAGCGTGACCGCATCTACTCTTTGCCTGAAATGAGTGAAGAAGATGGCATGAAAGTAGCGGAACTTGAAAGCGAATTTGCTGAGATGGATGGTTACACCGCAGAGGCTCGCGCAGGCGATATCCTACTGCAAGCGGGTATTGAAGAAGAATTCCACTTCGGCTTAATGCAGCAAGTAGCACCGGGTTGGAAACTGCGTGTGCTATTGGCGCAGGCGCTGTTTGCTAACCCTGATATTCTGCTGCTGGACGAACCAACCAACAACTTGGATATCCATACCATCAACTGGCTGGCAGAAGAGCTTAATCAGCGTAAATGTACGATGATCATTATCTCGCACGACCGCCACTTCCTTAACTCGGTTTGTACCCACATGGCAGACATCGACTATGGTGAGCTGCGCATTTACCCGGGTAACTATGAGTACTTCCTGGAAGCATCGGGTCTACGCCGTGAGCAATTACTTGCTTCAAACGCAAAGAAAGCGGCAGAGATTAGTGAGCTGCAAGAGTTTGTTAACCGTTTCGGTGCCAACGCATCAAAAGCAAAACTGGCAAGCTCACGCGCTAAGCGTATGGATAAAATCCAGCTTGATGAAGTAAAAGCAAGTAGCCGTATTAGCCCATCGATTGACTTTGGTGAAGGTAAAAAGCTGCATCGTTTGGCGCTAGAACTGCAAGAGCTAGGTCATGGCTTTGATGGTGAAACCCTGTTCTCGGGTGGTAATTTGCTGCTGGAAGCGGGTACGCGTTTAGCGATCATCGGTGAAAACGGTGTCGGTAAAACCACCTTATTACGCTGCCTAGTTGGCGAGCTTGAACAGACTCAAGGTGTGGTGAAATGGTCTGAGAATGCGTCGATTGGTTACTGTCCACAAGACAGCACCGCTGATTTTGATAATGACCTAACTATCTTTGAGTGGATTTCACAGTGGCGCACAGTTAAGCACAATGATTTGATGGTGCGTGCGATTCTTGGTCGTTTGTTGTTTACCGCTGATGATGCCAATAAGAAAGCGAAAAATTGCTCAGGTGGTGAGAAAAACCGTCTATTGTTTGGTAAGTTGATGATGCAAGATATTAACGTACTGATCATGGATGAACCAACGAACCACATGGACATGGAAGCGATTGAAGCGCTAAACAGCGCGCTGAAAAACTACCAAGGCACGCTGATTTTTGTGAGCCATGACCGTGAATTTGTTTCGTCGCTGGCAACATCGATTATTGATGTAAAAGACAACCAGCTTGTGAGCTTCCATGGTACTTTTGATGAGTACATGGACCATCAGCAAAAAATGCTTAGCGCAGCATAATATCTCTGGTCGCAGCGACATAGCGACCCTATCAAATTGATTTCGGGAGGTTGAGCCTTTGTTCAGCCCCCAACAAAAAGGAAAGTTTTATGACTGAACCTATGATGTCAGATGAACTAAGAATCGAACTACAAAAGAATAACCCGCTACATGGTCTTAAAATTGAAGACATGATCCAGCAATTAGTGGATCACTATGGTTGGGAAATTCTTGATGCCGCGATGCGCATGAACTGCTTTAACACTAAGCCAAGTGTCGCAAGTAGTGTGAAGTATTTGAAGAAAACAGAATGGGCAAGAGAGCGCGTTGAGAACTTCTACCTGTACCGTTTTAAGCGTATGCCTAAAGCGTCAGAATATGAGTACAACCTGCCACCACGCGCACGTACCTTCCCACATGGTTTAAAGCCACGTGAACCAATGGAATTGACGGTTGAGTCAATTCAGCTATCACAAGCTAAAGCAGCATCTGCGTTTAAAGCGCGCTCGTCAAGAGGTCGTTTCAATCGTCGCTAGCATTTAGTAACGATTTGAACTCTAACTAAAAGACCAAGCTATCAACGGCTTGGTTTTTTGTTTTGTGTAAACCAGTTTCAAAACGCTAATTTTGCCTCTATTTCGATGGCGAATTTTTATAATTTTCAGTTTGGTTTATGAGCAAATCGTTGAGATTTGTGCATTTTTTCTGCTTGATGATCACGAAAAATAGTCATTTAGTTGCACTTGTCAAGTGCCAGTTGAAAATTGATTTTCTCGTTATGTGAAAATTATAAGCGCCTAATATGTATTTAATTCTTGTTAAGTGAGAATTTATAGCTGATTGATTCTGGTAATGTAACTCTGTAACAGGCAACCTGATTATTAGAGAAATAACTCACAGTTTGAGTTCGAAGCTCTAATTGTGAGAAAAGGAACAAGAGGATTTATGAGTCAGGTTATATCTGTTGGCCCACAGGAGTCATTTTTAGTCGCGATTTGTGTATTGTTTTTAGGTCAATTTATCAATTCAAAGTTACCTATTCTTAAAAAATTCAATATTCCTGAACCCATTGTTGGTGGTTTGATTGTCGCTTGTGCGATCACCATGATGCATTTTAGCGGTGTAGAACTGACATTCGATTTGCCGCTACAAAACACCTTTATGTTGATGTTTTTCGCCACGGTTGGTTTGGCGGCTAACTACACCCAATTAGTCAAAGGCGGCGCGAAAGTGTTCCTGTTTTTGGCGATTGCGTCGGTTTATATTTTGATCCAAAACGTCGTTGGTGTTTCGCTGGCGAGTATTCTGGGCTTAGACCCGCTCATGGGCTTGATTGCCGGCTCAATTACGCTTTCTGGTGGTCACGGTACGGGCGCGGCATGGTCGCAAACATTCCAAGATGTGTACGGTTTAGATAACGTTCTAGAGATCGCGATGGCTTCTGCTACATTCGGCCTGATTGCGGGTGGTATTATCGGTAGCCCAGTGGCGCAGCGTTTGATTGAAAAGCGCAAGCTAGTGTCTTTTTACGGCAGTACCAGCCAAAGCCATAAAGAGTTCCCTGAATTGGTGAACTACAACGAAGACGAAGAAGACCGCGTAACCGCTCGTAAAGTGATTGAAGGTTTGGCTTTAATCATGCTGTGTGTAACTGGTGCTGGTTATCTTGAAGGCTTTGTGAGCTCACTTGGCATTAAATGGTTGATGATCCCTGACTTCGTTTATGCGCTGTTTATCGGTGTGGTGATCACGAATATTTTAGAAGTGACCAAGGTACGCAAGCTGGATCTGGAAACGGTAGATGTATTGGGTACAGTGTCTCTGTCGCTGTTCTTGGCAATGGCGCTAATGAGCCTCAAACTGTGGAACATCTTCGATCTTGCGATCCCATTCCTGATCATTTTGGTGATTCAGTCGGTTATTCTAGCGCTGTTCTCTTACTTTGTGACCTTCACATTGATGGGCAGAAACTACGATGCGGCAGTGATGGCAAGTGGTCACTGTGGTTTTGGTTTGGGCGCAACGCCAACGGCTGTAATGAACATGGGCTCTATCGTTAACCGCCATGGTCCATCGCCACAAGCCTTTATGGTAGTGCCAATTGTTGGTGCTTTCTTTATCGATATTGTCAACTTAGTGATCCTGCAAGGCTTTATCGCCTTTATTCACTAAACTGCGATTTTTGAAGTCGATTGAAAAGGTCAGTAACGTTAGTTACTGGCCTTTTTTGTGTCTGCTCAAACTTAGGTAAACAGGGTGAGTTATGAGGCTAATCACACGCTAAAACAATAATCTAGCTAAAAGCATGGATTGGCTTTTATTGCCTATGGTGAGCTGCGCATAATGGCTTCAATACGTTTTCGTTAAGTGAAGGGCAATATGGACAACTCTGCGCATCTTATATTTGATGGACTTCATCGTAATCAATCGAAGCGTCGCTACGAATTTTATGCGGAGGGTTCGAGCCCTAATATTTTTCGCCAACTGGTTAGTTTTTTAGAGCGGCGGAAAGGGGATATTACTGAGATCACCTTAGCCAACTATCTGTTCAATAACCTTCAGTTTGCCAATCAGGTGCGAAGGCTTGCCAAGCAAGGCGTCAAAGTAAATGTGATTTCCATACCGCTTGAAGGCTATGATACTCAGCCTGCTCGTTGCGAGGGGTTTAATTCCTATTTTACTGATGAGGATTGCCCACATATTGGTGAGTCGCGCAGTAAATATGACTTTGCAGAGCGGATTTATCGTTACCTACAACAGAGCGGTGATTACAGCTTACATCAGTTTGAACATGTCTATTTGCGCTCACCAAGGGTGAATCGCTTTTCTCGTGGCAGGGTGCCATTTAGTCTGCATATCAAAAGTATGCTGATTGAGATGCGCGATGGCAGCAGTTTTAGCGTGCTGACTTCATCTAACTTGGCGTTAAGAGATACATTGAAAGAAGAGCTGTGTTTGATTGTCAAAAACACTGCCGATGATCTTGTCTACAGTCGAGCCTTTTATCGCCGCCTAATTGAGCATTCCAAGCAGATTAGCGATGTTGATTTGCAAAAGGAGCGTGACTATTCCCATTACCGCCAGCCGTTTAATCCAATTGAGGGGCGCTTGGTATCAGGCAAGGAGCAGTTTTTCTTTACCGCGCCTTTTTTTGCCCATTCTAATCAAGAGATTGAAGATCGCATTAGACACAAGATTGCCTCTGCGAAAAGGCGGGTGTTACTGTGCGCGCAGCATATCAACACCTTTGATGCCGAGTTGAAGCAGGCGATTGCATCAACACGAGGGGCGGTTAAGGTAAAGCTGCTTTCTCAAACTTATATTGATGAGACGCACCAAGAGCAGCCCAACGGTACTCGTTACCCAGACCATACGGTTTTAGTTGCCGGAAAAGCGGAGAAAACGCGCGTCCCTGCAAACCCGAAAAGCTTTAAATCGTTTATCGCCAGCCTCAAACAAGCTGTGCCATGTGAGTATTATTTCAACCAAGATGTGCATTTGAAATTTATTGTTGTGGATGATGATGTGATTATCTCAACCGGTAATTTCACCCTGACGCAGTTTGTCTACGAGGCAATTCACATTGATAAGTTTGAGAAATTCGATGGCTCATACCAAGGGACGTTTTCAGAGGTTAATGGCTACTTTGTGCGAGAGAATGCTACAGACTTAGCGAATCAACTCGCACAGCATTTTGAGTGTTTGATTCAACTAAAAGACACTTACCAGCCAATTTAACCTTGGCTGGTAAATCTAACCGACGTTATACCTAAAACGAGGCTTATAACTATTAGGGGCTGATGGTTTTCGGAGCTTGAGAGTTGGTCAGCTCCTCATTAACCCAATATTTCGAGCCTGAGATATTGGCATCAATCAGTAAGCCTTTGGGATCAAGCTGATAAACCGCCACTCCGCCATTAAAGTGCGCGCTGAGCTCTTCGCCTTCATCTCCTGCCACAACAGACGCTTCGCTGGCGGCTTCCCAGCCTTTTTCAACGAAGTTATCAAAATCACGTTGGGTATCAAACAAGACCACTTGTTGGTAGAACTTACCACCAATACCAAGCGCAACACCAAGACCAAACATACGCATGTAAGTGCGCTTATCGCTTTGGCGCTCGACCGCGACACCAGATCCGGCATTGGTATGGAACATGAGTGAAAATTTACGTGAGTCAAACACGGCATAGCCATAGGCTTGATCAAAGAGAGTCTTGGCACTGGCATCTTGGTTAAACAGTTTTACCAAAGCGGTTTCTGCCATTAAGTCGATAGCTTGGCGCGCCTCTTCAGGTGTATCGCCTTGGATCAGTTCATCAATTTTTTTCTCTGCGGCGCTGAGCCACTCTTTGCTCTTTGCGACGCTGGCATCGGTCCATTCACCGATGGTATCAATGGCATCAGCGGACCATTCAGACAGGTCTTGCCAGGCTTGTTGAGAAAACTCTTTGGTGCTGTCCCAAGCGTCTTTGGCACCATCTGTGATGGTATCGGTTAAGGTGTCAAAGGTTGCGGTGACCTTACCCCAACTGGCGTATGCTGATGAGCATGCCAAGGCACTTAAAATCGCGATAGTGAGCTGCTTCTTCATCCGATCCTGCAATTGCGTTGTCGATCCTTGTTTAAATTCTAGGTGAATTTAGACAAAAGAGAACCGCTTGCAACAAGGGACAAGAGCGAAATCACGCAATTATGCACCATTCTATAAGGCTATAAAAGACCCGTATATCGCAGAGATTGAAAGGCTCAATTGTTGGTGAGTTTTTCCTTTAAGAAATCAATAAAACAGCGCACTTTAAGTGGCACATATCGGCTACGAGGGTAGATGGCGTTGAAAGGTAAATTTTGCCCATTGTAGTCTGCTAATACTTGTTTAAGTCGCCCGTCGGCTAGGTGTTGCTCAACCATCCAAATCGGCATCTGTACAATCCCCATATGGTTTAATGCCACTTCCAGCAACACGTCACCATTATCACTCTTAAAATTGCCACTGACTGGCACGGAGTAGGTTTTGCCTTGGCGTTCAAAATGCCAGACGTTGAGCGATTGCAGACGAGAATAGACCAAGCAGTTGTGCAGTTTAAGTTGATCAGGTTTGCTTGGTTCTCCCCATTTAGCGAGATATTCAGGGCTTGCTATAAGCAACATGCGGTTCTCAAATAGATGTCGAGCCACCAATGAGGAATCTTCTAACTGTTTCGCTCGGATGGCAACATCAATACCTTCGCTAATCATATCGATGTGTTTGTCGCTCAGAGAGAGATCAACTTGGATATCTGGATAGCGTTCGAAGAACTCCGCAATGATTGGGGCAATCACTAAACGTCCGAAAGCGATAGGGGCAGCAATACGGATGGTACCCTGTGGTAAAGCCACTTCGGAGCGTGCTTTAGCTTCCGCTTCATCCAGTTCGTTAAGGATCAATACGCAAGTTTCGTAGTATTGCGCCCCCGCAGGCGTCAATGCATGGTCGCGACTGCTGCGAGTGAGTAGTTTTACTCCGAGTTTGCTTTCTAGTGCGGCGACCTTTTTGCTGATGGTGGTTTGGGTGGTATTGAGCTCTCTTCCTGTTGCGGAAAAGCTGCCAGTTTGCACCACGCGAACAAAAGCACGCATTGCCCCAAGTTGGTCCATTTTTAATTATTCCAAATATGCATAATTGGTAGTCATTCTAGCATAGTTTTAGTCTTTTTTGTTTGGGTCTAAGATTCATCCCAACACAAGAGGAGAGCCTTATGAACATGCAAAACAAACTTCAAATCATGCTAGATAAACAAGACATCACCGAAGTCATTTATCGCCACGCTCGCTCATTAGATCGTATGGACGCTGAGTTGATGAAGTCGACTTATTGGGAAGATGCGATTGAAGATCACCAAGACCCAATATTCCCAGATTTGTTTTTCTATAACGACAATGCACACGCGTTTGTGGAACCTGCAATGCAAGGTTTTAAAGCGATCAAAATTACTCAGCATCGAATTAGTAATGTGCTGATTAATGTTGATGGTGACACTGCAACGGCTGAGAGCTATGTCTGGGCTTACCATGTCCATGAAGAAGATGGCGTTGATAAAGAGGGCATCTTGGGTGGACGCCATTGGTATAAGTTTGAGCGTCGTAATGGCGAGTGGAAAATGACGCACCGCATGACAGCGTTTGACTGGAACCAAAACCAAGCAGCGAGTGCAGTTTGGTCACCAAACTTTGAAGACAAGTACGTTGGCAAACGCGACAAAACTGATGGTAGCTACCAGTACGTTTAATGTTGCGTAGCCAGGAGAGTGAACAAATACACTCTCATTGTTTCATCGCGCTCTTGATGTAGGGCGCGAACCCTTGAGAAATGAATGATTTTCCGATGTTAGAGGAATCGATGATGATGAGTAAATTAAGTGCAGGTGCTGTTTTTCCTAAAATCGAATTACCCACTCTTAATGCAAGCCTAGTTGAGATTGCTAAACCACAGGGAAGCGCTGATTGGCGTTTGGTGGTTATATACCGTGGTAAGCACTGCCTGCTTTGTACGCGCTACCTTAATGAACTGGAGACGCTGCAAGCTGAGTTTAAAAATATCGGTGTAGATGTGATTGCTGTTTCTGCCGATAGTAAAGAGCAACTGCAGCAACATATGGAAAAACTGCATGTCAGTTTCCCAATTGCTTATGGTCTGAACTTTGAACAGATGAAGTCGTTAGGGCTATATGTATCCAGCCCTCGCTCTGAGCAAGAAACCGATCATCTTTTTGCCGAACCGGGTTTATTTGTGGTGAATGAGCAAGGACAAGTACAGGTTGTTGATATTTCGAATGCTCCCTTTGCTCGTCCAGATCTCAAGACTTTGTTGGCGGGTATTGAGTTTATTCGCAACCCGGCTAATAACTATCCGATTCGTGGCACTTACGAGAAATAATGTTTGAGCGGCAATGGTGGTTAGGCGATTTGGTTATTTATCTCGTTGGCTTGCTGTTCGAATATATGCCGAATCGCTTTTTTATTGCTTTTCGCCACCGAAACCCACTGTAACCCCGTTTCATCAATGTGCTGAAACTCCACTTGTAGCTCGTATTTTCTCACTGAGGCGAGCGCCGCAAACATGCCTATTGATATCGCCAACGGACCGGTAAACATTCCAAACAAGTCTGGGCAAATCATCCACACTACACTCGAAACAATTAAGCCAATTGATGTAACGCGCAGGGCATGATCACGCAAGGTGTTGGTTTTGACTCTCGCTGCCTTAATCTTGCTTAGTGGATAGCTGTCTTTTTTGAAGTGAAGTTGCTTATCACAGACAGTGAAATCTTGATTGGTTATCACAAGTGACTCCATCATTGATGGCTTATAAAGCGCTAAACAATGGAAGTCATGCTGCATATCAATTGGTTAGAGTGCAATGTCTCATCGATATTAGAGGGGTAAAATGCAAGATAGATCGAGAAAATCTTCTCATGCACAGCCTATAACCAGATGCTATTGGTAGGGAGAGTACAAGTGGCAGATAAAAATAAAGCCCCCAGAGGGAGCTTTGGAATGTGGATTACGCTTGCGCTTTCAGGTGTTTCTTGACCTTTTTCATCGCCATTTGGCGCTTGAGCGGCGAGAGGTAATCAATAAAAAGGTTACCTGATAGATGGTCGATTTCATGCTGCATCACAATCGCGAGAAACTCGTCGGTTTCGATGGTGATTGGGTTACCGTGACGGTCTTGCGCAGTGACAACGACAGAGGTGTAGCGTTCAACATCAGCGTAGTATTCAGGAACGGATAGGCAGCCTTCTTGGCCCATTGCTTTATCACTGCCGCTAACGACTTCTGGGTTGACCAGAATCAGCGGATCGTTACGCTCTTCGGATAGGTCAATGACCACAACCGCTTCTTTATGACCGACTTGAGTTGAAGCTAAGCCGATGCCGTTGTCGGTTGCGTAAAGTGTGTCGAGCATATCGTCAATAAAGGTTTGGATTGACGCAAAGTCTTCCACTTTTTCTGCCTGAACTTTTAAGCGCGGATCAGGCGCGGTAAGAATTTCTAAAACTGCCATAACTAATACTGCCTCTTTACTTTAAGGCGACGGTGTATCATGGAGTGCCATTGCCGATCAAGCTTATCCTAGTCTAAGACAGAAATAACCACGCGCTCATTGTCCTTGGCATCACTGATATCGACAATCGTGCCGTGAAAGTTAGGATCAGATATCGCCTCTAGCAATGCACTGAGTTGTTCACCATTTTCATCAAAGCTTGACAACACGTTACTGGGTAATAGCTTAGCTAGGGTTTTTGCCCATGATGTGGGAATAGCAATAGAGTCAATCGGTTCACCTGTGGTGTAGGCAAATGTCTCAATTTTTAGCTTACGCATCGCTCAATCTCCAAGAGAACTAAGAGCTGACATATTGGCTGAAAAATGACCTGTATTTTTCGATCCACCTCTGTGATTGACAAAAATCTGCTAGGTGGTGAGGGGAGGATTTATCTGCGGGGGAAAGGGTCACACCAGTGTGACCCTTGAATAAGTGCTGATTATTGCGCTTTGCGATCTTCGATACGTACTTCCATTACTTTCGCCAGTGCATCCGGGCGAGCTAAGTAAGCTTTAAAGCCTAGAGAGAGAGGCTCGCCAGCACGCTCTTGGCGGTTCTTACCTTCAGTGAAGGCAGCAAAACCATCACCACCGTCAGCGAGGAAGTTGTTGGTTACCACGCGGTAAACTTGCTCATCCACCATTGGTTTACCGTTAAGTTTGAGTTCCAGAACGCGTTTGCCATCTGGGCGTGAAGAGTCGTAAGCCATGTAAACGCCGCTTGATACTTGCATTACGCCATTGCTTAGACCCGCAGCATGCTCCATCAGTGAACGGATTTGCTTACCGGTTAAGTCCATCACAACAGGGTAGTTAGGGAATGGTAGCGCATCGATTACGTCGCCGTAAGTAATGTCGCCCGCTTCGATGTCTGCACGAATGCCGCCACTGTTAGTAAATGCCAGTTCACCATCAGGGAAGTTTGGTAGCATAGAGTCTGCCACTAGGTTACCAAGTGTTGATGATTCACCGTATGAGCGAGTTAGAGTGTTTTCGCTGTGAGTTAATTTCTCAGCAACGATGGTTTCAACCACGCCTTTCCATTTATCAATGCGCGCTTGAGTCTCTTTGTCTGCTTGCCATTCGTCAGCCCAAATGGTTTTTAGGTCGAACTCGTAATCTTTGATCTTACGTGCTTTTTCATCAAAATCGATGGTCAGTTTACCCACGTTGATGCCGTAAGCATCGGTTGAAACGATCAGTGTATCATTCACTTCAATCACTTCAGGTGTACCCACGTGCGCGTGACCAGTCACTAGAATGTCCAAACCGTTTACTTGTTTGGCAGTTTGAATGTCTTTATCTAAAGCACGACGAACATCGTTGTTACCTAGGCTTGATTGACGCGCAGGTGTACCTTGGTGAACCAGCAAAATGGTCACATCAACTTGTGGGCGAAGTTCATCAAGGTATTTTTGTAGGTATTCAATTTCATCACGCGCTTCAAGGTTTTGACGCATGTTGGCTGCCACAGTGTCGTAGAAAGCGAACTTGCCGTGTAGACCGATAATACCCAGTTTTAGACCGTCGCGCTCAACGATGGTGTAAGGCTTATCCCAAAATGGTTTATCTGTTCCTTCGTAGAACACGTTGCCGAGTAGGATTTCAAAGTTTGCTTTAGCAAGTTGGACTAGTGTGTTATCCCAACCGTAGTCGAACTCGTGGTTACCAATAGAAGCCACGTCATAGCCCATGGTGTTCATGATATCGATAATGGCTTCACCCTCAGTTAGGGTATCTACCGTTGAACCTGAGAAGTAATCGCCTGCATCTAGCACGATGGTGCTTTCTGGCTGTACTGCTTTTTCTTGTTTGATGTACGTTGCGAGGTTGGCAAAACCGCCCACTGCGCGCTCTTCATCAATGTAGCGTGCAATGTAAGGATCAACCTTAGCGTGAATATCATTGGTGTACAGAATGGTAAGGTCTTTCGCGCATAGCGGTGTTGCCGCTAAAGCGATCAAAGATGCAAGCAAACGTTTTTTCATGTTCTTCTCCTTTAGATAAACGGGCGGCAATATACGGAAACGTTTGGCTAGAAATTCAGAAGTGCATCACAATTTAATTTGGAAAAACGAATAGAATGGCGCGATTTTCATTTTTTGTTGCTAACTAAGTGCTTGATTTAAACGTTTGCAAAAGTCGTCATTGCAAAAATCTTGGTGTGGCGAATGCGCCTGAATACCAATATAACGTTCGTCCGCTCGGCTTTTTGTCGATGCGTTGTGATGCTTGTTCCGCGACGCCGCCAATGCTTGATAACCAAAGTTATCGGTTGATTTGGCAATATTGGCAGCAGCAGCTTGCCCTGGTTATGGGGAGCGGTTGCCCAGACTGCGGCTCACAGGCAGTGAAACGTTTCGGGCATAGCAGCAATGGTAAGGCGCGTTTTCGTTGTAAGACGTGCGGCAAAACATATTCTGTGCGCAATTCGGTGATGAAAGGGCAGCAGCAGTTAGTTTCCCTGATTGATAAACAGATCGCCAAGCCGATTGAGCTTTGCCGAAATCAGCAAAAAGAAGGTGAGCAACAACAAGGTGAAGGAGAAAATGGCGATTTGACTCAATTGGCTGCGCAATACGGCGTGCATTTCGACCGCGCTTGTGAGCAGCTAAAACGTCGCGCGTGGCAAACGCTATGGTCCCAACCTGCTGCGGATAACATGGCGAGTGTGGTGTTCACCTTAGGTTATAAAGGCAGAGATAATAATCTTTGGGGGATCCTCACCACCGATATGCAAAGTGGCAAGATCCTCCATTTAAGTACCACATTACTGCCGCTCGCGCTGCCGACATTAGGGCGCTATCAGCCCTGCGTTGATGCGCCGCCGTTGGTGGTTGAATCAACGGATAGCGCTATCGACCTTGCCCACAAGCAAGAGCAGCGTTTTCTCCATCGTCAGCAGTTTGACCGTTGTGATTTTGGGCAAGGCAAGCTGAGTAAATCATCTCAGTCTCATGCCTTACCCGTGCTGACTGCGCATGCGCATTTTGC
Organism: Vibrio rhodolitus; assembly: GCF_003350325.1. GTDB lineage: Bacteria > Pseudomonadota > Gammaproteobacteria > Enterobacterales > Vibrionaceae > Vibrio > Vibrio rhodolitus. The sequence goes on from NZ_QLYZ01000003.1 coordinate 292,753, forward strand.
CTTACTTAAGGCATTGCATCATGGCGAGCAGGGAGGGGCGCATGTATTGGCTCATGAGGTGTTTTTGCGGGGAGCTTGTATTACTCAATATGCGCAACAAGTGAAAAATCAACAAATGGCATTGGTCTACGTGGTAGGAGAAACAGCTTGTGAAACGCAAGCGAGCGTGCGTTTGCTTACCACTCGTTTGCTTACCACACGTAAGTTAGGCTGGTGGCAGAACATTTGGCAGGAATATGGGGATGAATCAGGCGCGACGAAAGCCTATTCAGTGTTGTGTGGTAAGACAGAGATGCGCTCTGATGAGATCAGTTTACTCAGTGCGACAAAAGCATTGCGATATATTGAGCAGCACAGTCAGCGGCTTAATTTAGACCAAATGACCGCCTCACGATTAGAGAGCTTGCTGCTGGCGCTTGCCGCCAATTATAACCAAGCTCTCTAGCTAGGATTGGTGTCACTAACTCCAGTTTAATACTTGCCAATTTGGTCGGTCAGCGAGTGCTTTAAGCTGCGGACAAGGATTAACTAAGTGGACATGATCCGCGTATTCACATAGCGGTAAGTCGTTGATTGAGTCGGTATAAAAGTGCACCTCAGAGTAGTGTTGAGACTGCTCTGACAACCACTGTTCCAATCTGGCAACTTTGCCTTCTCGATAGCTTGGGATGCCATCGATTTGGGCGCTGTAGCAGCCATTTTCGACCACCATATCAATCCCCAATGCAGCAGGGATACCAATACGACGACCCACGGCGGCGACTAAGAAACTGACGGTCGCGGAAATGATCACCATATCTGCATTTTGCTGATTGAGTTGTTCGATAAGCAGCTGTGAGCGCTCAAACTGCTTGGGCAGAATACGCTGCTCAACGCACTCGAGTACCAGTTGGTCTACTTGTGCAATCGACATGTTGGCAAGTGGCGCCATGGAAAATTGCAGATAATCTTCCATATCCATTTTGCCTTGCGCGTAGAGCGCCATCAGACGCTTATCCTCGGCAAGGAAATTGTCTGCAATGGCAATGCCTTTTTCGACCAGAAACTCATTCCAAATCATGGCACAATCACCATTGATTAGGGTTTCATCCATATCAAATACATACAAGGGATTCGACATTTTAAGCACTCACTGGTTGAATTTCGTTGAGATTAAATAGTAGATCCAGTTGGCTACCATTTGCCAGTAGGCGCTCTGAAGAGCGGTTTAATAAATCGACAGTGAGTTCACAATCTTGAACATCGACTTGGTAACGGATTACGTTGCCAAGTAGCTGGTGGTTTTTAATGATGCCGGTTTGTGGCGCTGAAATATGGCTACCGTAGTGGCGACCATGCTCCTTGACGTAGATAGATTCTGGGCGAATCGCGACCTTAGATTGGCTCTCGATATTGAACAGCTTCTTGGCTTGATTGGCATCGACTAAGTTGTAGTGCCCCATAAATCCAGCCACGAATTCATTAACTGGGTGGGTGTAGATCTCTTCCGGGCTGCCAGCTTGGACGATTTCGCCTTTGTTCATGAGGAAGATTCTATCGGACATGATCATCGCTTCTTCTTGATCGTGGGTAACAAAGACCGTGGTGAGGTTCATCTCTTTCTGAATATCACGGATCTGCTGGCGTAAATGCTTACGGATTTTGGCATCCAGCGCGGAGAGTGGTTCATCAAGCAGTAGGATGCGAGGTTTGACGACTAACGCACGCGCGAGCGCCACGCGTTGTCGTTGACCGCCAGAGAGTTGATGCGGATACTGCTTTTCCTTACCTTTTAAATCGACCAATTCAATCACTTTCGCGACCGATTGCTGAATTTCATCGGCAGAGAGCTTTTTCATTTTAAGTCCAAAGGCAATATTGCCTTCGACCGTCATATTGGGAAACAGCGCGTAAGACTGAAACACCATGCCAATGCCGCGTTCTTGTGGCACTTGATGGGTGATGTTGTGCTGATCAACCCAAATCTCCCCTTCATCAACCGGGTTTAAACCCGCGAGGCTGCGTAACAGTGTCGACTTACCACAACCACTTGGACCAAGTAGGGTGATGAATTCGCCTTGCTCTATGGTGAATTGAATCTGTTCAAATACCGTGTTGTCACCAAAACGTTTGGTTAGATTTTTTACAGTTACGTAGCTCATTGTTGTGCTCCTCGGCTAAAACGACTGGCTAGCCAAGTCAGTAAGAAAATAAATAGGAAATAAGTCATTACCAATGCTGAGGTGAAATGTCCGCTGGTTTGACGCATGTTGTAGAGATAAATCTGCAACGTCTCATAGCGAGTGCCGACCAAAATGTTGGCAAATACAAACTCACCCAAAAGGAATGAGAAGGAAAGAAACAGGGAGGCTAATAAGCCTTTCTTTAGGTTCGGTAAAATAATCAATAAGAACGCTTTGCTGGTGCTTGCGCCAAGCAGATACGCCGCATCCATTAAGTCATGCAAGTTGATGGCTTGAAAGCTATTGGCGATTGCGCGATACATAAAGGGCAGCGCAATGGTGAAGTAGGTACCAATTAAAATCCAAGGCGTACCAATTAAGCTGATTTCACTGTCGGCATACAGCTGCAATAGACCGACAGATGAGACAACCGGCGGCACGGCAAACGGCAGCAAGATGAGAATATTCATCAGCTTATCGAGTTTAGGAAAGTAGTAAAACACGACAAAAATGGCGGGCAAAATCAGCACAACACTGAGCCCCAAGGCTGACAGACAGATAAACAGCGAGCGCCCAAATGCGTGTAAAAAGCGTGGGTCTGTCAGCAGTTTGATGTACCAATCGAATGTAAAGCCATCGGGCAGGATGGTTGCCCCCCAGCTTGATGACAGTGAATAGATAAAGGTCGCGATAATCGGCACTAACATGATGCCAACAATCGAATACACCACGGTCTTATGAAGGCGAGTATTTACGTTTTGCATCAGTTACTTCCTGCCTGCGTAGCTTTTAGAAATCAACCATTGGTTGATGACGGTAATGAATGCCAGCAATGCCATTAGGACGACAGAGATGGCTGCCGCTAAATTGGGCTCTAGGAACAGATCACCAGAGACGAGGCTCGCAATACGCACGGTGATGACGTTGTAGTTCCCCGCGGTTAACGCATAAACGCTGGCGTAAGCGCCAATTGCGTTGGCAATCAGAATAATAAAGGTGCCAAATAGCGCCGGAGAAAGCACCGGTAAAGCTATCTTTGTCCAATAGTGCGATGCTTTCGCGCCCAGCAGCGCGGCAGCAGCTTGCCAATCATCGTTTAAGGCATCAAATGCCGGGTAGAGCAGCAATACCGCTAGTGGGATTTGGAAATAGATGTAGATGGCTAACAATCCCCATTTGCCATACAGATCAAAGCTACCCAGCAATCCATACTGTTTTAGGAGTAAAGTAATCGCGCCGTTGGTACCAAGGATAATGATAAAAGCAAAGGCAAGGGGGACGCCCGAGAAGTTGCTGCTCATGTTAGTAAAGGCGATAACCCCATCACGTAGGCGGCAATTCACGCGACGCAAAGAAGAAACCAGCAAGGTCGCAATGGCTAAGCCAAGTAAACTTGACCAAACCGCTAACCATAAACTGTTGCCAAATGCCTGCATCATAAAGGCGGAATCGAGCACCTCGTAATAGTTCGCTAGTGAGATTTCCTCTTCATAAATAAAGCTGTTGAACAGTACCCACAACATCGGCGCAAGTTGGAATAGATAGAAAAACAGACCAAATGGAATTAACCATAACGCTGGCTTAAGGCGCGCCCACCATTGTTGTGGTCGTGCTTGGGTGTTTACCGTGGCACTGATAGTGCGACCGGTCGAGATAGCAGAACTGCTCATAGTGCTAACAATTCCTGAGGGTAGGGTTTGCTATGGTCAAGATTGAGTAACTGACAGACAGCACCACAAATCTCGGTTTGTTTGATCGTGGACTGTTCGACCTCAGCGAATTGGTGGCTAAAACGCTCGCCAATCACAAACAGTGGAACGTCACGCTCTGACGGTAAAATCCCGCCATGAGAGAAATCGTTATTCATACCATGGTCACTGGTAATGATGATTTGATAGCCATCAGCCAGCCAAGCGTCGATATAGTTCGACAGAATGATGTCAGCTTGACGCGCACTATTACGGTATTGCACGGAGTCCAGACCGTGTTTGTGCCCCATATCATCGATGTTCATTGGATGGATGAGGAGAAAATCAGGCTGGTAGGTGCGGCGCAGGTGTTCGCCATCCAAAAATAACGCTTCGTCTGGGTAGTGATCCCAGAAATAAAAACAGCCATGTTGAATGTTTAGCTGTTTATTGTGGGTAAAGCGGTCGCGAATGGCATCAAAAGGGGCGCGATTATACAGTTCGCTTACCCAATGGTAAGCCGCGGCAGCCGTCACTTTGCCTTGTGCGCGTGCGAGGCTAAAAATTGATTCATGGTGAGAGCGGCGCACCACATGATTATGGACAATACCGCTGTCGACAGGGCGTACTCCAGTCAGCAAGCACTCATAGAGAGGGCGTGAGAGTGAAGGTAGTTCACATTGTACTTTGTATAATGTGGCGCGCTGCTGTTCTATTAGACCGTTTAAGTAGCCCATACATTGTTGGGCTACTTGATAGTTCAGTCCATCTAGAACAACAAGAATGGTCTTATTGCTCATGGTTTATGACTTACTTGTTATGACTCAAAAGAGCGGGTTACTGTTGGTGAATCAAGACGCTTTCTTGCCACTGGCGTGGAAGCTTGCGGGCTGATTTTTCCCATGCAGTAAAATCGGTTACAGGGTGCACGTTGCTGTATTGGTCATTAGCGATCAGCTTGTCTTGCACCGATTGAGGTAAGGTGACGCTGCTGCGAATTGGGCGTGCATAGCCTTCGGCAAGGTTGATTTGTCCTTGGTCACTAAAGATATATTCACGCGCCAATTTGGCTGCGTTTGGGTTTTGCGCGTACTTGTTGATGATGGTGGTGTAACCTGAAATAACCGAACCATCTTGTGGAATGTTGACGCTAAAACGCTCGCGGTCGATTTTGTCGCGATAGTTTAGCGCGTTGAAATCCCACATGATTGCCACTTCAACTTCGCCTTTTTCAAGGTTGGCGATGCTTGGGTCGGTAAAAGATAAGCGACCTTGTTTAGCCAGCTCAGCAAAGAACTGAATTGCTGGTTTCAGGTTAGATTCGTTACCCCCTTTGGCAAATGCTGCCGCAAGTACGGCGTTGTTTGCTTGAGCGGCAACGCCGACATCACCAACAGTGACTTTGTAGTCGCCTTTGAGTAAATCATCCCAACTGGTCGGCGCATTTTTTACTAGGTTGTTGTTCGAGATAAACGAGATGGTGCCGGTGTAGGCGAGCGCCCAGTGACCATCTTGATCTTTTGCCCAATCAGGGATGTCATTCCAAGTGGTCGGTTTGTATGGCTGAGTCACGCCTTTTTTCACTGCAACGCGAGCGAAGGCAAAGCCGACATCACCAATATCTGCGGTTGCATTTTTCTTTTCTGCAGCAAACTTTGCGATCTCTTGCGCTGAGCTCATGTCAGTATCTTGATGTTTTAAGCCGTAGTTTGATTTGAGATCTGCCCACGTGCCTTTCCAGTTCGCCCAGCTATCTGGCATGCCGACACTGTATACCGCCCCCTCTTTTTGCGCTGCGCTGATCAGAGTTTGTAGATCAGCGTTATTGGTTGCTGCTGAGTTGATTTCTGATGAATGGCTTTCTGCTGAAATAACTGGCATCGAAAGTGTCGCTGCGATCAGAGTAGCTGATACGGCAGTGGTACGACTTAGCAATTTGTTCATTGTCTCTATCCTTCTGGACTAGGTCAGTAAGTTCGAGTTGTATGCTAGGGATGGAATGTGACGATTTAGCGCAATAAATCTGACAGTTTTTCGGCAATTGTGTGGCAGTTTTATTTCACTTTAACTGGCTGTTTAATTTCATATTTTCGTCATAAATGGTGATTAAGGTGCTGGGTTTTGTAAAATTTGAACCCGCCAATACAAGGATGAAACCGTTGAGTCGATTGAATACCCAATTAGCCAAAATCAAAGCCGATATTCGCCAGCAGATTGCGGCGGGGGAGCTGCTGCAAGGGCAAAAATTACTGGGAGAAAGAGCACTTAGCGAGCAGTTTGGTACTACGCGAATCACTCTTAAAGACGCCTTGATTGCGCTGGAAACGGAAGGGCTGATTTATCGCGAAGAGCGACGGGGTTGGTATGTTTCTCCACCGAGAATCTGTTACAACCCTCTCTCACGTTATCACTTTCAGCAAATGATTCATGAACAGTCACGAATAGCAGACACTAAGCTGCTAAATGTCGTAAAAATGCCGGCAGATGGTGTTTATCAGGAAGTACTCAGCGTGGAGCGAGGCTGCCCACTTTTGCTTATTCAACGCTTGCGCTATATCGATGGTCGAGCGGTCCTTTTTGTTGAAAATGTGCTGAAAGAGTACCTATTTGCTGGGATCTTGCGTTTTGACTTAACAGATTCGTTAACCGCTATTTACCGTAACGAGTATGGCTATCAAACCCAACGCTCTCGTTTTGAGGTGATTCCAACCTCCGCTCCGAGTCATGTTGCCAAAGCGCTCAACTTGGCAGAAGGTCAGCCAGTGCTAAAAATATGCCGAGTGAACTATAAACAAGATGGTGAGTTGATGGATTGTGAGTTCGAGTACTGGCGTCCGGATGCGGTGAAAATTCAGATTGATAGTGAGCGAATGGACTAAAGAAAATCGCGCAACTTTGTTCTATTTTTTGCGTGCAGCGAATGCTTATAGTAGGACTCAACCTTAACCAGTCATTACATAAGGATTTGTATGCAATTTGATACTAAATTTGCCATTGTTGTCGCTGATGATTTACCGACTTGGCAAAAACTGAATGTCGTTAGTTTTCTTTCTGGCGGCGTCACTGCGAGTTCAAAGGTGAGTGTTGGTACACAATACAAGGATGCTTCTAATACCGAGTATCTGCCGCTCTGTGTTCAGCCCATCATCGTTCTAAAAGCAAAGCGAGAAAAACTTGCTACGTTTATTCAGCGCGCTAATCGAGACCAAGCAGAAGTTGCGCTGTTTATTGAAGATATGTTTTCTTCTGGTCACGATGAAGCAAATCGACAGACAGTAAGCCAATACGCCACAGAGGAGTTGCCTCTGGTTGGTATTGCGATGTGTAGTGATAAGAAGTCAGTTGATAAGGTATTTAAAGGCGCTAAATTGCATGACTAAACCTTGTCACGATTATATTTCTTTGATGTGTTTCGGATTATTGTCATTGCAAAAGCAGAGATTATCGATAATTGACAACGATTTGTAACATCTTTATTTTTCAGCGTACTTTCCGCTAACCTAATGATTCTATGGCGTTACTCTGCGCCATTGAGCGTTGATATCAAAGGCGGTTTCGATCATTTTAGCCTGCTCCAACCACTTATCTATCCAACTTAGTTAGAATTGCCCACTCACTGGCGTTTTGGCGCTGTATCAATATAGCCACCGTTGAGTGGCAGACGAATTATGAGGCTGGGCATCTTTATGCTGGGCCGTAAAAGAATCTGTTGTATGCCTAAATTGAATCTAAACCTGAATCATGCCAAGAGTGGAAGTGTGTTCTCGGATACACAAATGACTGACAAACTTGCCACAGCTCTTACTCCTAAATATCAGCAAGCGAGCAAAGGTTTGTGCTTAAGCGCGGGTATGACTGACAAGCACCTTGAGCGGCGTTGGAAAGTATTAGATTCGATGACGGACAAACAAGTGCTGTTTGATTCTTTTACCGAGCAGCATTATCAAGAGTATGCCAATAACATTGAGCACTTCGTGGGTACGGTCAATGTCCCTGTCGGTATTGCTGGGCCGCTGCGTATTAATGGTTTGTTTGCTAACGACGACTATCTGGTTCCTTTGGCAACGACCGAGGCGGCTTTAGTGGCTTCTTACCATCGTGGCTCGAAACTTATCACAGCGGCTGGTGGCGCTAGTGCGATGTTGCTTAACGAAGGGGTAAGCCGCACCCCAGTGTTTGCTTTCCAATCTCTGGCTGAGTCGGCGCAGTTTGTTAGCTGGGTGGTGACGCAATATGATCTGTTTCGTGAAATGGCTCAGTCCACCACATCACACGGTAAGTTAAAGGACATTAACGTTAACATCGAAGGCAACCATGTTTATCTAGTATTCGAGTTTGTGACAGGCGATGCGTCTGGCCAGAATATGGTTACCATCGCAACCCAGCAGGTATTCAGCTATATCTTGGAAGCAAGTCCGATTCAGCCTGTCGAAGCTTTCTTAGATGGCAATCTATCGGGTGATAAGAAAGCCAATGGTTATGTGCTGCGCTCAGTTCGCGGTAAGAAGGTCTCTGCGGATATTACGATTTCCAAACAGCTCGTCCATAAACATCTGCACACTACGCCTGAAGCCATGGCAAGTTTCACCCAGATGAATACTGTTGGTGGGCTGCTCAGTGGTTCGATTGGTGTTAATGCGCATTACGCGAATGCGTTAACCGCACTTTATATCGCTTGTGGGCAAGATGCAGCGTGTGTAGCTGAATCGGCTGTCGGTATTACCCGCATGGAAGTCACTGCACAAGGTGATTTGTACGCATTGGTGACGTTACCTAACATCATGGTGGGCACTGTTGGCGGCGGTACAGGTCTGCCTACCCAAAAAGCATGCCTAGATATTCTTGGCTTGCATGGCAGTGGCAAGGCCAAAGCACTGGCGGAAGTTGCCGCTGGGCTATGTTTGGCGGGTGAATTGTCGATTATCGGCGCATTTTGCGCAGGGCACTTTTCCCGTGCTCATCAAAAATTGGCGCGTAAAAAGGTGAGCCCACAGCCAACTAGCTAAGAAAGATTTAGCTATAGTGTGGTTAGTCTCTTCCTTAAATGATTTTCTGACATGGACGTGAAATGATGCTGTGGATCATTACTAAATACGCACTGACAGCTGGGATTGTGGTGTTAATTTCAGAAATTGCCAAGCGAAGTGACAAGGCTGGGGCTTTAATTGCCGCTTTGCCGACGGTCACCATATTGGCTTTGATTTGGATGTATATTGAAGGGCAGGGACAAGCGAAACTCGCTAACCATGCTTACTACACGTTTTGGTATGTGCTACCCACTTTGCCTATGTTTCTCGCCTTTCCGTTTTTGCTCAGTAAGTTTTCTTTCTGGCCAGCATTAGGTATTTGCGCGCTTATCTCAATAGTGTGCTTTTTTACTGTGGCTCTAATCGTTAAGCAGTTTGGGATTGAGCTAACCTAGTTTAGTGCCCACGATAAGAAAACAAAAATGGCGGAGTGATTCCGCCATTAGTCTCTTTATTATCAAGCGATTTGTTCGCCAGATTAGTACTTCTTCTCAAAGCACATAGTTAGCTCTGTGGTTGACTTGTTATCTGTCGTGTACTCAGAAGCGTAAACCAAGCTCCAACCATCGTAAGCTGCTAGCTCTTCGTTGGTGTCCGAATCATTAGTCTCTACCGTCACACAGCGTAGCATTTTTGATGCATTATCCGCATCGAAGTCACGCATTTGGCTGGTCACGTTTGCGCCTGAACACGCTGTAAGTGCTAGAAGAGTTGACGCTGCAAAAAGTGCTTTTTTCATTGTTATTATTCCATATAAAACATAGCGCACGGAAAATAATGGAATGATGTACTATTTGCAAGGCGGTTTTGGTGCTCACTGAGAATTTCGTCAGTATTATCATTGTATTATTGAAGTAGGGATGGTGGCATTGCCAACACCCCATAGATAGATTAGGGCTCTAAGCGGGTACTTCTTCGATAGGCTTATAGCCTAAACGCACGGCTCCCCAATGTTTATTGTTGACATAGATCGGTACCGATAAATCATGCATGATTTCACCGGTATCACGCTTATAGGTTTGCAATAACATCGTTTGAGTGTGTGAGCCACATTTTTGACCCACTCTATCGCCAAAAATGCGCTTAGTGCGATTGCGTACAATATCGATGTCAGGGTTCCCCGTAAGTGGCTGACAAAATTCATTGTTGTGAGTCGGTACATAGCCTCGACAATCAGTCGCGATAACGTAAGTGAGCCTGTCGTCTTCGCTTAGTGCTCTCTCTTGAATGTCCGGTAGTATTCGGTCACAAAATTCATCAAATTGGGTGGAGTACTTTTGTGGATTGGTGCCTTCGATAGGTCGGTAGTTATGATCAAACAGTTCAGTTGCCGTGATTTTACCTGTCTCAATCGCGCTCTCAAATTGAGTTGAAATTACGCGGGCTGTTTTACTCGCCGAGTTATAGATAGGCCAATGCACGCTATCTTCGTACTGAGCGACCACAACCGCGTTACACTGTTCTGCCAATTCCATAAGTTTGCAGGCATCTTCACGCAGCGAGTGCAATTGGTCGTTGCTTTTGATGATCTCTTCGTTGACTTGATGAACTGAGTCGGCAATCCCTTGCAGCTTGTTTTCATTGATCTCAACGCCCGATGAGATATCTTCAATCTTGTGTTCGATATTCTGGGCTTTATTGGCAATCGTATCGAGCTGCTGCTCAACCACATTGATGCTTTGCGAACCATCGCTGACTTTGCTTGAGAGCGTGCGGATCACTTGACCGACACTTTTGGTTTCCATCACGACAGAATCGATGATCTTGGAGGCTTTGTCTGTGCTCTGGGTTGTTCTGTCCGCCAGATCGCGCACCTCATTGGCAACGACCGCAAAACCACGCCCAGAGTCGCCAGCCCGCGCCGCTTCAATCGCCGCATTCAATGCCAGTAGATTGGTTTGCGCGGCAATAGCTTCAATATCCGCTGCGACCTGACGAATTCTATCAATTTGCGCTTCAAGATGTTCCACTTGGTCGAGTGAGTTTTCTGCTTCATTAACCATTTCATTCATGTTGATGACAGTTTCACTCAACTGATTCTGGCAAAGCGTCGCGACGCTATACATCTCCAGCGCTTCTGCATGGGTATCGTGCGCAGACGCGGTGGTCTGTTTTAATGTTTCAGCGATGGTGTTGGTATTCATGCTCACCAACTCGGATTGCGCCGCTTGCTTCTCGACGCTTTGCGAAACATTATCGATTGCAGCAGAAACCTCAGCCGCGATAACGGCTTCTTGGTTCATCTCATCGGCAATTTTTGCAGCAACGCTAGTTTCTTCAGGTTGATGATGTTCGCTTTCATCGTTTGTTTTTCGCATCCGTACATATGCGAGGATCAATGCCAGAGTGAAAAGTGGGGCACTTGCAGCAATACCAAATTGGAACTGGTAAAATATTCCTATACAGCTCAATACGAATATATCTAGCCATCTAGTAATCAGATCTAACCTCATATAACTTCCTTATCGCTCTATAGTTTGAATTGTATTTGACTAAAAACCGCGATCCTTGGCTTTTATAAATGGGTGTTGTTTATATACATCAACAGTCTGGTATAACTCGGCATGAATATCTAGGTGGATTCACCGTATCAGTTTTAAGGATATTTAGTCTGTTTGTACTAACTCATGCTTAATATTTTAGTGGGATTTATATTAGTTATCGATTAAATATTAGTTATGACAAGCGTTAGCGCGATGTGGTTAGATAGATATATCATCAAGTTTTTAGATTTATTCTAATATGATGAGATAATTACGACGTTAGTAAATTTGTGAGTTAGAACAACTTAGTTTTGTCGCTCTCTATAGTGTGAGCTTGGTCGATGGTATCCTTTTTACTGCTGAAATTTTGTTTGTTGGTAACAAATAAATAGGACGTTGTTTTATTTAAAAAGGATTTTATCAATGATCTCATCATTGCACATTAGATTGACGGACATTAACAACAATAAGCTATTCCAAGCATTTACGGTTGTAGTGATCATTCTTGCGGCGCTTTCAATTGGAGCCAATACTTTCGAGCTTCCTGCCAATGTGAGTACACTCATTCATTGGCTTGATCAGTTTATATTGGTCTTTTTCCTCATCGAAATCGTGATTAAATTCTTCTCGTACAAAAATAAAGTCGATTTCTTTAAAAGTGGTTGGAACATATTTGATGCAGTTATTGTGATTGGTAGTTTGCTTCCATCAGCGGGACAAGGCATTCTCATTGCGCGACTGCTGCGTGTATTTCGTGTATTACGTTTGGTCTCTGCCATACCTCAGTTGAAATTACTGATTAATGCGCTGATCAAAGCAATACCGAAAATGGGTTATATTGCGGTACTGATGTTTATTATTTTCTATATCTATGCCGTTATTGGTAGTTTGATTTTCTCCCATATTAACGAGGTGTTGTGGGGAGATGTGTCCATTTCAATGTTAACCCTATTTCGCATTGCCACATTTGAGGATTGGACGGATGTGATGTACGAGACGATGGCGGTATATCCATTGAGTTGGATTTTTTATCTAACCTTTATTTTCCTGACCGCATTTGTCTTTCTGAATATGATGATTGGTGTTGTTATCGAGACGATGACCGCAGAACACGCTCTTGCCGAGCAAGATGAGAGTGCTGAATTACCCACGCTGTCGTCTGAGCATGAACAAAGACAGATATTTGCCACTCATTCACAAGTAGAGTCGTTACAAAAAGAACTGATTGAAATTAAGCAGCTATTAAAGCAGAAGCAGTAGTTGTTCCAATAGAGATAAATGGTTAAACAAAGGGATTTGAAAAGCCCCTGACAGAGCAGGGGCTTGGATCTTTAAGCTGAATCTAAAATGGTTCTATACGGTTTACTGACCGACTTTACTCAGTTTTAGCCACGTATCGATCACCGTATCTGGGTTTAGCGAAACAGAGCTGATACCTTGCTCCATTAGCCATTGGGCAAGATCGTCGTGATCCGATGGACCTTGACCACAAATGCCCACGTATTTGCCAGCTTTGGTGGCAGCATCAATCGCCATTTTCAGCATTGCTTTGACCGCTGGGTTGCGCTCATCAAATAGGTAAGCCACATCACCAGAATCACGGTCTAAACCGAGTGTCAGCTGGGTCATATCGTTTGAACCAATTGAGAAGCCATCAAAGTACTTGAGGAACTCTTCCGCCAAAATTGCGTTTGATGGCAGCTCACACATCATGATCACTTTCAGACCTTGATCGCCACGGCGTAAGTCAAACTTCGCCAGGAGATCGATAACTGAAGCGGCTTCATCTGTGGTGCGCACAAATGGGATCATGATTTCAACGTTCTTTAGACCCATTTCATTGCGTACGCGTTTGATTGCTCGCGTTTCAAGCTCGAAACATTCTTCGAAGTCCGGTGAGATATAGCGAGAAGCGCCACGGAAGCCCAGCATTGGGTTCTCTTCGTGTGGTTCGTACTCTTTACCACCGACTAGGTTGCCGTACTCGTTAGACTTAAAGTCAGACATACGCACGATAACGCGTTTTGGCCAGAACGCTGAGGCGATAGTTGCAATACCCTCGGTTAGCTTACTGACGTAAAAATCGACTGGGTCTTTGTAGCCACGAATGCGTTGACTGATCTCGGCTTTCAGCTCGTCGCTTTGTGCGTCGAAGTTAAGCAGTGCTTTCGGGTGAATACCAATCATCTTGTTGATGATAAATTCTAAACGTGCAAGACCGACACCTTCATTCGGGATCTGCGCAAAGTCGAAGGCGCGATCTGGGTTACCGACGTTCATCATTACTTTAGTAGGCAGTAAAGGTAGCTCGTCTACCGATGAGCGTTTTACGGCAAAGTCGAGCTCGCCTTGGTAAACATAACCGGTTTCACCTTCAGCGCAAGAAACAGTCACAGTCGTACCATCAGTCAGCAACTCAGTGGCGTTGCCACAGCCAACGATAGCAGGAATACCCAATTCACGAGCAATGATGGCTGCGTGACATGTACGACCGCCGCGATTAGTGACAATCGCAGAAGCTTTCTTCATCACAGGTTCCCAATCAGGGTCAGTCATATCGGTAACGAGCACATCGCCGTCTTGGACTAGTGACATTTGATCCAGTGAATCGACTAGGCGTACTGGACCTGTGCCAATACGTTGACCGATCGCGCGACCTTCCAGAAGAACCTCTGCCTTATTGCTCAGCTCATAACGCTCAATCACGTTTTGGTTACTCTGTGAACATACTGTTTCAGGGCGTGCCTGTACGATGTAAAGCTGGCCATCAATGCCATCTTTTGCCCACTCAATATCCATTGGACGTTGGTAGTGCTGCTCGATGATCATCGCTTGTTTGGCAAGTTCTTTGATCTCTTCGTCGTTGAGTGAGAACTGGTTACGCTCTTGCTCGTCGGTATCGATGATCTCAACTTGTTTGCCAATTTCTGGATTTGGTGAGTAGATCATTTTGATCTGCTTTGAGCCGAAGGTCTTTTTCACAATCGGATGTTGACCAGCCTCAAGCATCGGTTTGTGCACATAGAACTCATCAGGGTTAACAGCGCCCTGAACCACCATTTCACCTAACCCCCAAGACGAAGTGATAAAAACTACTTGATCAAAGCCTGATTCGGTATCGAGAGTGAACATCACCCCAGAAGAGGCTTTGTCTGAGCGAACCATGCATTGAATGCCCGCAGATAACGAGATTCCACGATGGTTAAAACTTTGGTGAACACGGTATGAAATGGCGCGATCATTAAACAGTGATGCGTAAACGTGTTTGGTCGCTTCTAAAACGGCATCAATGCCTTTGACGTTGAGGAAGGTTTCTTGCTGACCTGCAAATGAGGCATCTGGCAGATCCTCTGCAGTAGCAGATGAGCGAACTGCAACCGACATTTCAGGCTTGCCGGCTGTCAGTTCCTCATAATTGGCACGTATATCTTGTTCTAAATCGGCTGGGAAAGGGGCATCTAACACCCATTGGCGAATTTGCGCACCGGTTTTACGTAGTGCGTCAACGTCACTAACGTCGAGTTCATCCAGTAGTTGGTGAATACGATCGTCAAGACCGTCATGGTCTAGGAATTGGTTAAAGGCATAAGAGGTCGTCGCGAATCCGTTAGGAACGGAAACACCTGCTTTAGAGAGGTTGGAAACCATCTCACCCAGCGAGGCATTTTTGCCACCAACCTTATCAACATCTTCCATGGATAGGCCATTAAACCATAGGGTATTGTTTTGCATGTCTTTCTCCAGAATGCAGCATTTAGTGTAGGGGTTTTTATGGCAAACGTTTACGTGAGATCTCAAAAAAATTTTTAACAAATTTTAAAAGCTGTGCTCAGCGTAATAGTCTGCTCGGGTTATTTATTTGTATTATGGGACTATCCTAATCAAATAATTTTGAAAGTTTAAATAAAACATGCAAAAAAATAGTCAAAGTCGTGATGTATTCTATGTTTCTGATGGAACCGCCATAACATGTGAGACCTTGGGGCATGTTGTTTTAGGTCAATTTCCTTTCAAAGCAAATGAAAAAACATTCCCTTTCATCGAAAGTGAAGAAAAGTTGATAAATTTGTTAAAGGAAATCCAGTGCTCGTATCAAAAAAACGGCGAAAAGCCGCTAGTTTTTTTCTCTATTGTGTTGCCACAACTAAAGGCGATGCTGCTGGAAGCGCCGGCCTATTGCTATGATGTGATTGAAAGTTTGGTTAGTCGGGTCGAGCAAGATACGCAGTTGCAGCCCGAACCGAAATTGCAACGCTCACGCAGTGTTGGTAAAGATTCCGAGACCTATTTCGATCGAATTGCCGCGATTGAATACACCTTGGCACACGATGATGGCATCACGCTTAAAGGTTTGGAAAAAGCCGATATTATTTTGCTCGGCGTGTCTCGCAGTGGCAAAACACCAACCAGCCTTTATATGGCGATGCAGTTTGGCTTGCGCGTGGTGAATTACCCATTTATTGAAGAAGATATCCGTCGGTTACGCTTGTTGCCTGAGTTTGAGATCCATCGCCATAAACTGTTTGGTTTAACCATTGATCCTGAACGTTTAACTCAGATCCGTGAAAACCGTTTGGCAGGCAGTGAATACGCCAGTACGGAGCAGTGCTTGGCCGAGCTTGCCAGTGTTGAAGCGCTGTTTCGCCGCGAAGCGATCCCTTACATCAATACTTCAGCGCTGTCGGTAGAAGAGATCTCAACCCGAATCTTGGAAAAATCAGGGCTAAGAAGACGCCTGCTGTAATACCAAGATTAAGATTGGTTAAATACTTGGTTGATTGCGACTGCCATCACAGCACAGGTTTTCTCTTAACTTATTGCTTTTGTTAGAGTTCGAGTAAGCAAGGAAAGGAGAGATGGATGAAGAAATATGTTGTGATCGCAACAACACTTGGATTTGCGCTATTTATGTGGTTTGGCAGCCAGTCAGGCTGGTTTGATTCAAATAATCCTGATTCTTTCCCCAAGCGCCCTGCAGAGCCAGGCTTTGACGTTCATCAAGGCTTTGATGGTCGATGGCAAGGAAGAAGAGAGGATGTGACTGGCAACAACCTTTGCAGCAAAACTGCAATTACCGGTGTAGTAGAAAACGGCTTTGTACAGTTAACCTTAGCCTACAATGGCACTGTGCTGACGGGTTGGATAGATAGCCAAGGTCAGCTGACCTTGTATGCTAATCATTCACAGTGGGATTACCGTTTTAGCGGTAATGCAATTGGTGACCGAATTGGCGGACGATGGTATCTGACCAATGGTCCTTGTAAGGGGAGTTGGTCGATTGAACGTGAGTGATTTTTTAGTTATTAATAGCTAAGCTTATACCTCAGGGAATCTTGGTTTAGCAGTTTATAAGTGAAGTAGGGCAATGGAGAAAGTCGTCGATCTCAATCTTTGGCAAAGGGCGCATGTTAAGTCGCAAGAAGAGTTGCAAGCTCTATATGATGAGGTGAGTGCGCTTTATCAAGCCCAGCCCTATCCCCTTCTCTCTGAGCGTTGCGCTAGCCTTGAGAAACTAAAGCTCGCGCTTTTGCGCTTTCAACCTCAGTTGCAGCAAGCTTTGAGTGAGGATTATGGTTACCGCAGTGAATTTGATAGCGTGATCTGCGATCTGCTGCCAGCGATAGAACACATCAATTATACCGCTAAGCATTTACGTAAATGGATGAAGCCTGATAAGCGTCGTGCGGGCTTAATGCTAATGCCTTCCAAGCTTGAAGTCGTTTATCAACCCCTTGGGGTGGTTGGTGTGATAGTGCCGTGGAATTTTCCCATCTTCCTTAGTATCGGTCCGATTGCCACTGCGATTGCTGCGGGCAATCGCGTGATGGTTAAATTGAGCGAACATACCCCGAATACCAATCAGGTGCTTAGCCAAGTTTTTGCTGAGCTTGATAATTTGGTTTATGTGGTGGAAGGCGAGGTGGAGATAGCGCAGTGTTTTTCACAGCTGCCGTTTGATCATCTGTTATTTACTGGCTCCACCAAGGTTGGCAAGTTGGTGGCAGAACAAGCCGCACGCAATTTAACCCCAGTGACGCTTGAGTTGGGTGGCAAGTCGCCAGTGATTATTGCACCAGATGCTGATCTTAAGCAGGCTGTTGATGCGATTTTGATGGGCAAAGCGATAAATGCTGGGCAGATCTGTGTTGCTCCCGATTACGTCTTGCTGCCTGAAAGTAAGCAGCAAGAATTTGTTGACCTCTATTTGAATCGTTTTTCGCAGCTTTTCATCGAAACGGCCAAGCCGCTAACCAAGGTGATTAACCAAGCGCAATTTGACCGCCTCAATAGTTACTTAGAAGATGCAAAAACGAGAGGGGCGCAAATACATACTATCGATGCCCAAGTGCCGGAACGCGTATTATTGCCGCATCTTGTCACTAATTTGACCGACAGCATGGTAGTGATGAAAGAAGAGATCTTTGGTCCAATTTTGCCAGTGATTGGTTATCGCCACATTCACCAAGTGTTTGAGTATATTGAAAATAAACCAAGACCTTTGGCGCTTTATCTAATGAGTCACGATAAAGCGTTGATTAGTAAAGTTCGCACGCAAACTCACAGTGGTGGATTGTGTATTAACGATACGCTTTTGCATGTTTCTGCCAAAGATGCACCTTTCGGCGGTATTGGTCAGGCGGGAATGGGGCATTACCATGGCGTTGAAGGCTTCCGTACCTTCTCCAAAGCAAAAACGGTGCTGACAACGCCATCTTGGCTACCACGAAGTCGTTTGCTGCTTGAGTACCAAACTCGCTTTAAGCAGCTGTTGTCTAAGCTTTTCCTACACTGATTGCCTTATCTTTCCACAGATAAAAAAACAGACCCAAATGGGTCTGTTTTACTTAGCACTTTATTATTGTTTTGAGGTTGACTTTACTGGCAGTTAGCCTGTTTATGGCGCTTCTGAAATCGGCTCAGGCGCATAATGCTGCGGTCCAAGTTTTGCCACTTCAGGAATGATGGTTGCGATCGTCATGGTTGACCAAGTACCAGCGACGATACCGATAAACATGGTGACAGAGAAACCGTATAACGGTTCACCACCAAGTAACCATAGAGAGACCACTGAGATCAGGGTGGTACCTGATGTGATCAAAGTACGTGACAAGGTATTGAGGATCGCTTGGTTATTTAACTCAGCGATAGGCAGTTTTACGTTGGCTTTTAATAGTTCTCGAATGCGGTCCGAGATGATGATTGAGTCATTGAGTGAGTAACCTAATACCGCCAATAGTGCTGCGAGTACGGTTAAGTTAAACTCCAATCCGGTTAAGGCAAAAAAGCCAAGCAGGATAAACACATCGTGCATTAGGGCAAGGAGTGCTCCCGAAGCTAAGCGCCATTCAAAGCGGAAGCTGAGGTAAGCCAAGATCACTAGTAGGGTGATCAGCACAGCCAAACCACCTTGCTCGGCTAGTTCTTGACCGACTTGCGGACCAACCAAGCTAACGTTGAGCATTTCGACTTGTTTAGAGAAGCTTTCCAATAGCGGTTTAATTTCAGGTTGTTGCTCTAGGTTTTCAGGGGCTGCGTAGCGCAACATCCATTGACCTTGATCGCCAGTAGCAACCACAGATACAGGCTGATGCAGGGCTGCTTCAAGTTTTGCTTGGATCTCTGGAGCAGTTAGCGTGCTATCGAGGCGCACTTCGCTGATCATACCGCCGGTAAAATCCAGACCGAAGTTAAGCCCTTTCGTTGCAAGTGCGAAGATCGAGATAATGATAAATAGGCATGAAAGCAGGCTACCTGCGTGACGCCATTTGGTTAGTTTGTTTAATTTATTCATAGTTATACCCTCACACCACGACGTGAATCTTTACCCCAAATAATGTTGATCACTGCGCGCGAAGCGAAAATACCAGTGAACATACTGGTCAGCAGACCAAGACCAAGCGTTAGTGCAAAGCCTTGAATCGGACCATTACCGATGGCGTACAAAGTTGCCGCTGAGATAAGCGTTGTGATGTTGGAGTCAAGGATGGTGGCGAAAGCACTGCTAAAGCCAAGGTCGATGGATTGCGCCATACTGCGACCTTCACGCAGTTTTTCCTTAATACGTTCAAAGATCAGTACGTTCGTATCAACCGCCATACCGATAGTTAAAACTAAACCGGCAATACCAGGTAGGGTCAATACCGCGCCTGGTAGCAAGGCGATCAAGCCAAGCAGCATCACCATATTGATCATCAGTGCAAAGTTTGCCACCCAACCCAGTTTGCGATACCAAACCGCCATAAAGAGTAGAGTAAGGCTTAAGCCAAGTGCTAAAGCTGCAAAGCCATTTTCAATGTTTTCCGCACCTAGAGATGGACCAATGGTACGTTCTTCTACGATGGTGACTGGCGCAGTCAGTGAACCTGCACGTAGTAACAACGCTAGATCTTGCGCATCATTAAGCTGACCGACACCGGTGATTCTAAAGCGGTTACCCAATTGAGACTGAATAGTCGCGATACTGATGATAGTGTTTGATTGCTCAACATTGCCTTCAGCGTCACGGCTGTATTCGCTATAGCCTGTCGCCATTGGTTTGCCAATGTGTTTGCCCGAGAAGTCAGACATCATGTGACCGCCGGTTGAGTCGAGCGAGATGTTTACTTCTGGCATGCCCATTTCGCCCATTCCAGCGCGAGCATCGACAATATGCTCACCGGTTAGTACTGGTTTGCGTACCACATAAACAGGGCGACCATCTTGGTCAGGGATCATAATGGTATTGATGGTGCGTTCTGGTTTCACTTCGTAGAACGCCAAACTTGCTGTCGCACCAATAACGTTTTTCGCCGCCGCAGGGTCTTGAACACCTGGCAGTTCGATACGAATACGGTGTTCACCTTGACGTTGAACCGCCGCTTCAGTGATGCCTAGCTCTTCGATACGGCTGCGCATCGTCTGCAAGTTTTGTTGCACAGTTAAGCTGGTTAGAGTTTGCTTTTCTGAATCAGTCAGTGCCATTTCTAAGCCGTTGTCGCCTTCGCCACGTACTTGCCATTGAGGGTATTGCTCACGGACAAATTGGCGAATAGTCGCAATCGCTTCTTCATTTGGCGCTTTGATGTGTAAACCTGATTCACGGCTGGTTTCAACACGAACACCACGTAGGCGTTCTTGGCGTGCGTAATCTTTGATCGCTTCTTGAGCTTGTTCGGCATGTGAGTGGAACACTTCATTCATGTCGACATCAAGTAGGAATTGCACACCACCACGAAGGTCTAGACCCAGTTTGATCGGCTTAAAGCCCATTTCAAGTAGCCAAGCCGGAGCGGCTGGAACCATCGCTAGCGTTACCACGTCATCTTCAGGGGTGAAGTCAGCCAAAAATGTTTTGGCGTGGTTTTGATCCGCAGCATCATCTAAAACGACGGTGGTTTCACCATCACTTTGGTCGATACGCTTGACCGCCATGCCATGGGCTTCAAGTTGTTGTTTGACGGTGACGACAGAAAGTGGTGTGTCTTTATGGTTAACAATGACAGCGGCATCTTCACCAAACCAAGATGGCAGGGCGCTTAGCAGCATAATGATAATTGTGGTTACCAGAACCACATATTTCCATGCTGAGTAATGGTTCAGCACGGTACGATTGGTTTTTTTTGTACGCATAAACATTCGTCTCTTTGGCAAATGCCAAATGATTAAATCCGTGCCATGCGTTTTATACGCACAGCAAAACCCCTCGCTAGAAACGAGGAACAAGAGAGATAAATGTTAGGCGTCGGCTTGGCTAATAAACCGATAGAGAATATTGGACTCTTTCCAGCCGGCAATGCGGTGCATGGTCGAGGGTGGATGAAGTGTCCAGTCGTACCAGTTATCCAGCGTGAGGTAGACACGCCAAACTAAGGTCGATGCGGTTGAATCAGTAAAGTCGAAAACTAATTCATAAGTAGGCTCTGCTTCGTGTAAACGTTCTGGAATAAACGAACCGTTACGCAGGATTGAGGCTAGGCTAGGAGAGAGCGATTTAGCCGGAGCTCGTTGTTCAATTTGGAAAAAATGCGCAGGATCGTCTTGTTCAACAGGCGTTTGTGAAACAGTAACTTTGATAGGCTGGGTGAGCAGAGGTTTAATGATGGGAGCATTGCTAGTTGTTTGGCTAGCGAGTGCACTACCAGCAAACAAACAGGCGAGCAGCAGGCTAAGCATTACGCTCACCATACGGCACTGTTTAATCCACTGACAATTCATACAATCACTCACATCTCTGATCGCCGCTATCATAAGCTTGCTTTTGGTATTCAACAAGTAGTAGTTGTTAATTGTTGCAAAATAACTCGCGACTTTGCTAGGTACTGTGGAGATATTCCGCAATCGGATGAGAAGCTTTAAGCGAGGCAAGCTGCGCCAACAAGCGATATCAGCGAGTCACATTACATTTTGCTGAATATGCAACCAGTTTGTTTCATTGAGAAACAAATTCATCTCAACTAAGGCAAAGGAGGGGGTTTACATTGCTCTTAAGATCAAGCAATCTCTGTGACCCAGTTCAAACTAAGCCAGTTTCTAATGTCACAATACCAGATCAAATTCATCGCATCCGATATGGATGGTACGCTACTGAATGAGTCTTCTCAGCTTTCTCCTGAGTTTTACGATATCTACCATCAGCTAAAGCAAAAGGGCATCATCTTTGCTGCAGCCTCTGGTCGTCAGTATGCGAGTTTGCGTAAAACTTTTGCGCCAATTCAAGATGAAATGATGTACATCGCGGAAAACGGTACGCTGGTGATGCGTGGTGAGGAAGAGCTTTACTGCTGCCCACTGGGTAACGATGTTGTTGAAGGCATTATCCGAGAAGCGCGCCAAATTGACGGTGCTTACATTGTCTTGTGTGGTAAACGCAGCGCTTACATTGAAACTCAAGATCAGCATGCGTTGGATGAGTTAAACAAATACTACGCTGAGTGCCAATATGTCGACGATTTACTTTTAGTTGAAGACGAGTTTATCAAAATCGCCATTTGCCATTTTGAAAGCACCGAACAATTTGTTTACCCAAAACTTAACGAGAAATTTGGTGCGACCAACCAAGTGGTGGTGAGTGCAAAAATTTGGCTGGATATTATGCATGCTGAGGCGTCAAAAGGGGCGGCAATCGAGCATTTGCAAAACACACTTGGCTTTACTCATGAGCAGACCATGAGTTTTGGTGATTACTTTAACGATGTTGAGATGCTTAAATCGAGCTACCACTCGTATGCGGTAGAAAATGCTCATCCAGAGGTGAAAAAGCTCGCTCGTTTTAGTGCGCCAAGT
The DNA here is from genome assembly GCF_003350325.1 of Vibrio rhodolitus. GTDB lineage: Bacteria > Pseudomonadota > Gammaproteobacteria > Enterobacterales > Vibrionaceae > Vibrio > Vibrio rhodolitus. The sequence goes on from NZ_QLYZ01000003.1 coordinate 315,375, forward strand.
AATATCGACAACGGTGTGCTAACAGTAATTAAAGACAAAGTGCTTAATGCTGAATAAACCTCTTTTTGACTTAGAGATTTGAATAGAGCCCTGCTTATATTGCAGGGCTTTTTGTTAGCCGATTTGCGTCATTTCATGTACGACAAAGCTTTCGACAGCCCCTTCTGTTGCTGCGAGGTATTTTTCGATATGTGAGTTTGCCATATGCTGTTGCCATAACTCACGGTTGGTCCAGTTTTCGAAAAACAAGAATAATGCTGGGTTGCTATTATCTTGATGCAAATCGTAGTTTACGCAGCCTTCTTCTTGACGAGTAAACTCAATCAGATTGATAAGTTCCTGTTTCACTAATTCAATCTTGTCTTCTTTTGCCACTATGTTGGCAACGATAGTTAGGTGTGCCATACAAATCCTTATTGTTGTTGGTCTTACTGATATTAGCTGGTGATTTTAGCTTAGATGATCAATCGCGATGAAACTGGGTTCGATACTGTTTTGGTGATACGCCGACGATTCTCCTAAAGTGGTGACGCATGCTAACTGCATTGTTAAAGCCTGCTTTGATCGCCAATTGCTCAATATTGATCTCTTCACTTTCAAGTAGCCCTTTCGCCAATTCCGTGCGTTGGTGGATGAGCCACTCTTGTGGAGTGAGTTCCATACTACTACGAAACTTACGATCAAAGGTTCGGCGCGACATGTTGGCTTTTTGTGCCAGCGTATCAATTTGAATGGTTTTGTACAGGTTAGCTTTTGCCCAATCGAGTGCTTGCGCGAACTGGTTAGGAACTTGCAGCATTGGCGTGTCGACGAACTGGGCTTGCCCACCACTGCGATGCGCGGAAACAACTAAGCGCTTGGCGACTTGGTTAGCGACTTCATAGCCAAAGTCCTGCCTGATGACGGCAAGCCCCAAATCAAGGCCTGCGGCACTACCTGCGGAGCAGCCAAGTTGACCATCAAAGACATACAATACATTACTGGCGTAGTTAATCTGTGGGAAACGTTGACGAAACTTTTGCTCAAATGCCCAGTGCGTAGCCGCTTGTTTATCTTTGAGTAGCCCAAGTTCAGCTAATAAAAAAGCGCCGGAGCAAAAGGAGAGAATTCGTTTACCTTGTTCGGCAAACTGCGTCACTTGCTGGCGAAAATGTTCATCAATCGGTTTTGGCTGTGTCGGCCAACTGGGGACAACCAACATATCGTAGGGCTGTAAGTCATCAATAAACTTGGTTTGCATGATGATTGAGCCAGTGGTGGTAATAGGCTGGTCGTCAAAGTTAACAATGTCTGTTTGGTACCAATTCGTAAACTCAGGGCGGGGCAGGGCAAAAAGCTCAACCGCGCAGCCTAGCTCAAATAGAGAGACATCGGGGTGCGATAAGATCGCCACTCGTTTATTCGATGGATTCGGCTCGGTCATCCTTTACCTCGCTGTTACATAATGATCACTTTGGCTTGATATTAACGACCATTGACTTAAAAGCCAATGGTTAACTTTTCACCATAGCGTAATAATGAACCTATCAATTGAAACAGACAAAGCAAGGAGAGTTTATGTCTAGTGCCGTATCAAGAGTAACTGCCGCAAGTAGCGATCGAGCTTTAGCCCACTTTAGCCGCCTGATGGAGTTTGAAACAGATTGTTGGGATGTGCACCATGCAATCTCGAATCAAAAGCAAGATTTCATTCTGGTTGATGTACGTGGCAATGAATTGTATTCAAAGGGACATATTGCAGGCTCGGTGAACATTCCCCACACTCGCCTAAATGATAAAAATCTGGCGCAATACCCCGCTGATACCTTGTTTGTCGTCTACTGCGCAGGACCGCATTGTAATGGGACAGAAAAAGCGGCGATTCGTTTGGCAAAGTTAGGTCGACCAGTAAAGAAGATGATTGGCGGCGTGACAGGCTGGTTAGACGAAGGCTTTGAACTGGTTCCACAGATTGACTATGCACAAGCTTTAGACAAAGTTTAATCGCCATGCACAGAGCGCATAGTATACCTGACAAAATATCATTGGATGTTTTTGAATGGCGGCAATACACTCCGCGCTCTTTTTCTTTCAGGACACAGTATGTTCTCACAATCTTTGACTGCTCAGTTAACCAGAATGGTGTTGCTGCTTGGCATCACTTTGGTTGCGGTACATCACTGCGAGCCATTGCTGGAGCTTCTCGCTCAACAAGCGGTTGACATGGGCTGCCATCAAAATAGTGGCGCAGAAGAACATTCTTCTCATTCACATCATCACTAAGGTTGTTATGAGTATTTTTCGTTTTCCATTACTGGTTTGGCTTGGGATCGGTATCCTGATCACCAGCCTTGGTATTCGCCAATCGTTCGGTATTTTCATGATGCCTATTTCTGAGCATTTTGGAACTGGGCGAGAGTTTTTTAGTTTTGCTATCGCATTGCAAAACTTGTTATTTGGTGCCTTTCAGCCTTTTGTAGGTATGGCAGCGGATAAGTTTGGCTCAAAACGCATTATCTTTTTAGGTGCACTTTCTTATGCGTTGGGTCTTTACTTAACCTCTATTACTAGTGAAGCGAGTATGCTGTACATCTCTCTTGGTGCGCTAGTGGGTTTGGGTTTAAGTGCGACAAGTTATGTGATTGTCCTTGGTGCTGTGGCGAAAGTTGTGCCAGCAGAACACGCGGCGAAAGCGTTCGGTTTAACCACCGCTGCGGGCTCATTTGGTATGTTTGCAGTTATTCCAGGGGCGCAATGGCTATTGAGTGACTTTGGTTGGCAACAAGCACTGCAAGTGTTCGCTATGCTGTGTACCATCATTATGGCACTGAGCTTGTTTATGAAAACGTCGCAAAAAGCCAATGCTTCAGCGGCAAATCAGGAGCAAGACAACCAAACCTTGTCTCAAGCACTAAAAGAAGCGTTTAGCCATAAAGGCTACTGGCTTATTCACGCGGGTTTCTTTGTCTGTGGCTTCCACGTGATGTTTATCGCAACGCATTTACCAAGCTACTTAGCGGACAAACATCTGCCAGCAACCAGTGCGGCGATGGCTTTGGCGTATGTTGGTATCTTTAACATCTTTGGTTCTTACTTTTGGGGAATTATGGGTGATAAGTTCAACAAACGTTACGTGATGTCTGCCTTGTACTTGATGCGTACGGTTGTGATTGCGGGCTTTGTTACCCTGCCAATTACCGAAAATACGGCGGCAATGTTTGGTGCAGCGATTGGTTTTTGTTGGCTAGGTACGGTGCCTCTGACATCTGGCTTGGTTCGTCAAATCTTTGGAGCGCGCTATCTATCGACGCTGTATGGTTTGGTGTTCTTTACTCACCAAGTCGGCAGTTTCTTGGGCGCATGGGCGGGTGGTCGTATTTATGACTATTACGGCAGCTATGACCCAATCTGGTGGTCAACGGTGGTACTTGCGTTTGCGGCTGCACTATTGCACTTACCGATCAACGACAAACCTGTCGCGCGTTTAGCAACCGCATAAATGCTAACCAAAATATCAAGAGCTGAGTTATACTCGGCTCTCTTTTTATCTTTTGGATATTCTCCATGTTCGCTGAGTGGTTCACCTCTGAAGCACTGATTGCTGCTTGTCTTATTTTTGTCGGTGCGTTTGTTCAAACATCCATCGGATTTGGCTTAGCCATTGTCGCTGCACCATTGCTTTATTTTGTTTCACCTGATTATGTCCCAGCACCAATTGTGATGGTGGCTTTGTTTATTTCACTGCTCAATGCTTATAAGTACCGCAATAATGTTGAGATCGGTGGATTAAAAATGGCGTTGATTGGTCGCGTGCCAGGTTCGATAGCTGGTGGTGCTTTATTGGTGTTGGTTTCCGGTGACGTGCTGGCATTGTGGTTAGGCTTTTTGGTACTGTTTGCGGTTGTGGTAAGTTTGCTGCCATTTCGAATTGAACCAACCCCAACCAGAATGGGTATTGCAGGCTTTTTCTCGGGCTTTTTTGGTACCAGTTCCGCGATAGGTGGTCCACCAATGGCGCTGCTGTTACAGCATCAAGAGGCAAATCAGTTACGTGGCAATTTGTCGGCGTTTTTTGTCTTTAGTTCGATTATTTCATTGTCTGTGCAAGCTCCAGCAGGCTTCCTGACTTTGCATCACTTATGGATAACCATTCCTTTGCTACCAGCAGGCTGGTTAGGTTATCAATTGGCGCGTAAAACCACCGGGTCTTTGCCGAAAGAGAAAATCCGTATTGGCGCATTGATGCTATGCTCAATAAGTGGTTTAACTGCGGTGTGGCAAGGCTTTACCTCACTGTAGTTCATGCTCGGTTCATCTTAGCTATGCATACTAAGCATGAACAATAAACAGAATTAATTTGGTCGAGTCGACAGTGAGTCGATTTGACAAGTAGTGGATTCAATAGGTAGCTACTCTCTACTTTTATACACCTTTGCGATGTGTGCTGCGCTAACTTAGCTTGTGCCACACGCAGATGGTTTGCCAGTTTTTACAAAGAGGGTTTAAAACTATGCGCACATTAGGAAACATCATCTGGTTTATTTGTGGTGGTGTCGTTATGGGGTTGATGTGGTGGCTGTTTGGTCTCCTAGCGTTTATCAGCATCATCGGTATTCCATGGGGCAGAGCGTGCTTCGTGATGGGGAACTTTTCATTCTTCCCATTCGGTCAAGAAGCGATTTCACGTGATGAACTGACCAATGAAATGGATATTGGTACTAGTCCACTTGGCTTTATTGGTAATGTGATTTGGTTTTTGCTTGCGGGTATTTGGTTGGCAATTGGTCATATTTTATCTGCGGTCGCGTGTTTTGTTACTATCATAGGTATTCCATTTGCACTGCAGCATTTAAAACTTGCGGTGATTTCATTGGCGCCGATTGGTAAAACGGTAGTTTCGAAAGAAGAAGCGGCAGCTGCGCGTTACTCAATGCGTAAGTAATTTGCCAACGCACTGAGTTATCTAAAATCATATTAGGTTTAAATCCGCCGCTCGCTGAGCGGCGGATTTTTTTGTTTGATGCCGATGAGGTTGCCATTGTAGCCTCAATAGGCTTTGATGCCGTGTTCGCGTAACCGAGCTGGCAGCACCTGATCTAATCGTTCTATTTCATCGCTGTAGACGTCAATCAATGCAAATTGGTGGTGGCGGTAGAGTGCGCGAATGCGCTCTATTTCCTCATCAGCCATCGCGCCGTGCTCGTCTCCCCAATATTGCAGATAGACTTTACCTGTTGGTAGGTAGAAGTCACTAAGCTGCTCTTGCTCAATTGGCAGTGCGCGGTCATAGGCATGCACAATGCCATTCATGTATAGCCAGTTGTCGATAATGAGCTCAGCTCTCGAGCGCACGTAGTGTCCATCCAATGTGCGATGTTTAGCGGCAAACTTATGCTGGAAACTGGCGAAGGATTTATCGATCGCTTTTGCTTGCGCGTCTTGCCCCAAATATTCGACCACAGTTTGTTTTAGGCGTTTGTTTTTGGTGATGGTGTCATGCCATAAAACGAAGCTTTGTTCTGTTTCTTTGTCGGTTTTCTGCTGAGCGCCATGGGTTAATCCAGAGGCGGTGGCAACCCAGCCATGCTCACTTTTACTGATCCAGCCCAGTTCACTGAGTAGCAAATTAATACGCTTGGCAGAGAGAGCGAAATACTTGCCAAGCGAGGTGGCACTGAGTAGCTCGCCTTTGCTGAGTGAGTCGTCGATGAGTAGGTTTTCAGGCCATACAATAAACTGTCCAAATTTACTGTGCTGGACATATTCTCCGCCAAACTTTGCGCCAATTTCGGTTAATACCCAGCTTTGCTCTGCTCGATTGATGTAGCCCGCACGCTTGAGCTCGGCAAACAGATCTTGCGCTTTAATATCTCGCTTTTTGGCTAGTTGAGAAGTGGAGATTTTGTTGTCAGCCATTATGGTTCCTCGGCGCAGAAAGTGAGGGTATTTTCGCAGTGGTTTAAAATTGCGCCAAGGTAAATTATCGCTTTTGCTGCCAAGATGGGAGGTGTGGCTAACTTGCGGCGACAAAAAAGGAGGCTTTGCCTCCAGTTTTGTTAATCTTGGTATGTTGTGTAGTTGACTTGATTTCGCCCTGCACCTTTGGCTTTAAATAAGGCTTTTTCTGTCTGATTGAGCGTTTCTTGATGGGCATGCTCGACCTTGCCAAGACCAATACTGACAGTGTATGGCACGTGGATATCTCCAACTTTTACCGGGTTTTCTTCAAGCAATACTCGCAGCTCATTGCATTTGCTGAGCGCATCTTGCTGATCATGGGCATGAAATAGCATGCTGAACTTACCTAAGCCATCACGTGACAAGCTAATTGCCCGCGGTTTAGGAAAACAGGTTTGCATGATATCAGCAGTGGAAATCATGATCTTATCGGCACATTGAGAGCCATGGTGATTAAGGATCTGTTCGAAAAAGTCCACTTCAAGTTGGGCAAAAAAGACATTCTCTGAGTGCTGGTGGCAGTCGATAGAGGCGTTCATGGTGTGCTGGCTATCGAGCTTGGTCATTACGTCTTTGCACAGCAGGCTCTTGCGCAGCAACAGGTTAGACAATGCAATCTCACTGTATTCGCGGATCATACGCATGATGCAACTGTTATATGGCATAAAGGTTTGAACGTAAATGACGGCAATTAACTCATCTTGGTTGTGCAGGGGTATCGCATAGTGATTGGCGCGAATTTGTAGTCTCTGCGCGAGACGATCGGCGCTGTTTTTGTTCACAAAGGCAATTTTACCCGCACAAAAGTGACTGGCGAGTTGATCATCTTTTAAGGCAACTTTGCTGTTACCGTGAAAGTCTAACGTTGAAAATTGGCTGCTTTGTTGATCATATAGGCAAAACTGCACACCGCGGTTTGGCACGAAGCGATCCAGAGTGTAACGCAACTGATGCTTGAAGTTGTTTAACTCGGTTTGTTTGTTTAGTTGTGACAACGCCCGAGTCAATTGCTTGGTCAAGTAACTGATGGCGATGGCAATAAAGAGCAGTGATGCGATAAATACGGCACTTAAACCAAACTGATAAGAGGCAGCAAGAATATCTGAACGATCCGTACCGGAGATAAAGACCCAATCAAGCTCGTTGTCCGCATCAAAAACCGCGACTTTAAATTGATCACGATAGTAATACTCATAGTCAGAGAACTTAGTTCCTGATTCAACCAATTGGCTGATACCACTGCGATAGCTGATTGAGAGTGAGCCAATGCGGCTTGGATCTGGATGGAAGATCAAACGCCCGGTGTGCTCATCAATCACAAATACGTAGCCTTCATTAAGAGTACGAAGACCTCTTAAGCTTTGTGTGGTGTGTTTTAAGTCGAATTCTAACCACAGCTGTTGCGTGTCATTTGGCGTGTATTTAATCGCAAAAACCCAATAATCGGGATATTTCTCATACAAAGATGAAATCGCAATATCAGCTGAGAATTTGACTAGTGGCGTCCAAACGATATTTGGGTTTCTCTCAGGTAGAGTAGGGTTAAGCAGCAAAGAGCGATACTGACCTGTCTCTAGATTGACTTGGATGATATCGGCGTAGATAGGAGAGTGTTTTAAAATTCGGTACGCTTCGTTATCAAATTCGCTGAGTGTTTTCGCATCATTGAGCAAAAACAGTTTACTTGCTGCCGCTTCAACTTGAGCTGAGACCAAATGCATCGCGGTGTTCAAGTTGTCTAGGGACTGTGAATGTGCGTTTTGCTCAGATGTTTTGAGTTGATCATAAGCCAAATAGACCATACACAGCGTCATTAGTATGATGTACGGTTTGAGTAGTCGTGAGATCAACTGGGGTAAAGCCATGAGAAGAAATGCCAACTTATAGTATAATATTGTGATTTGTGTCGTATTTTAAAGGCTTTTGAAGTGATAAGCAATGTACTGCTATGCATCAGCAATACCAAGTTGAAACTAGTCAGTTCAACTTGGTATTAGGTCTTAGCCGAGAAAAGAGAAGTGATTTACAAGGCTTATTGCTTGCTTTCGTTGGTGTGGGATGCAGGACAAGCAAAGATAGCCATTGAGGTCGCATCTAACAGCACTTGCTGCCGCTCAATCGCCTGATACATTTCATTGCTGCTAGTGTTGCAGATCATCTGCCATTTTTGACCGGTTTTGTTTGGTAGGGTAAAGCGCGCTGGTGCATCCGTTTGGTTGATGGCGTAAAACAGCTGATCACCATTCTCCCCAATCCCCATATGCAGGCCAACTGCGGTGACTTTATTCCAATCTTCATGGCTAAGTGGATTACCATCAATTTTACGCCAATAGACTCGGTTGCTATTGCGACTTTCTCCACTGAAGGCGCGAATAAATGGCAGCATGTAACGCTGTCTTGCGGCGATCATATCACTTAGCCAAGTGCGAAACTCTTGTTTACCTTCGTCCAGTTGCCAATCTATCCAGCTAATAGGACCATCTTGGCAATAGGCATTGTTGTTGCCTTTTTGGCTGTGTGACAACACATCTGCCATCAAAATATGCGGAATACCGAAGGAGAACAGCAAGGTCGTCATAAAGTTGCGTTTTTGCTTGTCGCGTTTCGCCACGATGATGGCATCACTGCTTTCGCCCTCAACGCCGTAATTGGCTGAGCGATTGTCGCCGTGCCCATCACGGTTTTGCTCACCGTTCGCTTCGTTATGTTTTGACTTGTATGAGACCAAGTCTTGCAGGCAGAAGCCATCATGGTAAGTAATGTAATTGACTGTTAAGCGATAAGGCCAATGTGCCGCGCTATATAGATCGCGTGAACCCATGATCCGAGTGGCTAGTTCGGTTAAATAGCCTTGATCCCCGCGCCAAAAGCTGCGGGCAGTATCGCGTAAGCGATCGTTACATTCGCTCCAGCCAAAGGGAAAGTTCCCAACTTGATAACCATTTGGACCGATATCCCAAGGCTCGGCAATAAGTTTGATTTTTTGTAGTACCGGATCTTGGGCAACGGCTTTGAAAAATCCGCTGTTTGGATTGAACTGTTCGCCTTCACGCCCCAGAGTTGCCGCCAGATCGAAACGGAAACCGTCGATGTGGTATTCCGTCACCCAGTAGCGCAAACTATCCATCACAAGATTAAGAGCAGGCTGATAAGAGAGATCAACCGTATTGCCGCACCCAGTGTAGTTAGCAAAGTGTTGACCATGCTTAAGGTAGTATTTTTTATCTAACGCTTTGAGGTTGAAAACCGGACCATCTGGTCCCGCTTCGGCAGTGTGGTTAAACACTACGTCTAAGATCACTTCTATACCATGGCGGTGCAGTTCTCGAATCGTGGTTTTAAGCTCAATCACCGCATCATGACTTGCATAGCGAGGGTCGGGCACCATAAACAGATATGGGTTGTAGCCCCAGTAGTTGACCTTATCCATATTGAGCAGATGTGGCTCATGCATACAAGCCGCAACGGGTAGGAGTTGAATCGTGTTGATGTTTTGCTGCTGGTAAAAGTTGAGCATCGCTGGGCTAATCAAACCCAAATAGCGTCCTTGTGATTCACTGTCCACTTCAGGGTTGAGTTTGCTGATGCCTTTGACATGGGTTTCAAACAATACCATTTCGTCTTTAGCACGATTCGGCGATTGGACATCTTGCCAATCGAAACGACCTTCAGTGACTAGGCACTTGGCTAATTGAAAGCTTTTGCGGGCGTTAAATGGTGGTTTGTAGTGCAGTGAGTTATCGAGCGCTTTAGCATAAGGGTCAGCAATATAGTGTTCTTGCCCCTTGATTAACGCAATATAGCCATAGCGTTGACCGGAGGTAATGCCTTCAATAAATGTGTGTTTGATTCCCGCATACTCTTGATCTAGTTGATAAGTTACGTGCTGACCGTGCGCATCAAATAAGGCTAAACGAATGTCTTCACTGTCTGGAGCGTAGATAGCAAAATTACACCCTTGCTCGTTCAGAGTCGCTCCGAGAGGGAATGGGCTTGAGGCTGAATTTGTCATGTCTGTCGTTGTATACCAATGCTGGGCTGCGTCTATTTGACGTTTTTGGTTATGGTTTTGTGTCGTTGATAAACGCTTTGTTATTCATTTGTCTTTGTAATAAAGAACTATAGGGCAAAATTGGTGACAAAAGTTTGTCCAGCCCCTGATTATTTCCCTACCAAATAGTGATCTAGCTCTAATAACCTTGTTTTTGACTCAGCTAGCTACGGGAAAAAGGCGATCTGTTCTTTGACTGTTTGGCTAAGCGGGGAATGAATCGAGATCACAAACTGTTAGATTGATTTGCGATTGTTTCGTTTTAATAACTTGTTTGTATAGAGTCGGTTAGACCAAGAGTTTGCTCTCGCGATGCCATTCTCCTGCGTAGGGGCTTTGACTCTTATGCGTGGTTATCTACGCTTAAATGTAATAACCAGCCAAATGAAAGGAGAACATAATGGCGACATTCAAACAGGATATCCCAAACCGTGTCACGGTCTACCATGATGATCTTGAGCAAGAAAAAGCACTAAAAAACGCCCTAGCTCCGGAAAAACCGCGCTATTTCAACGGTTCTCCCACTTATCAAGCAGAGAGTATTGATGCATTCAAACAGCGCGTAGAAAGTGCTGGAATGAGTTTAGAAAAATAGTCACAAGAGAGTGAGCAAGACCACCAAGCGGTGGTCTTTTTTGTGCCAGTTGAACCGTTAAGTACTTTTCGCTATCGAGATAATGCGTTTTACCACTTCATCTTCGCTTACGTTGGTATTGCGATAATAACGGAAAATTTCAGAGTTGATCGCTTGTTGCGCGACAGGGTTGACCGCCATTGAATCTGTCATGCTCGGAACCGCAAGCCCGTTGGCAGTCGCTTGGACAAAGTCTTGGTGAGACTGCACCTGACAAGGGTTAAAGCCAGTGAGGTCAATATCCGTTCTGACCGGAATGGATCCTTTAATTTTATTGAAATTGGCTTGAAAGGTTTTATCTGCCAGTACATTTGCTGCTTGAGTCGCCTGTTGTTGGGTAAAACCAGCGGCATCCATAAAAATAAAACTGTCCATATTGTAGAGGAAGGTATTGTGTGACTGCGGCGCAGGATAGCAGCCAACTTGCTGCGGAACCTTAACATCAGCCGCGAGCAAGTCCCCTAAGATCCAATCGCCACCGAGTTGGAATAACGCTTGGTTATCTAGCAAGTTTTGTGTGGCGGTATCCCAGTTTTGGTTGGGCTGCTGAGTCGGCACTAAACTTGAAACGCGGCGTAATTGACGTAAAGCGAGCCGCATTTGTTCGGTATCAATGTGATCGCGTTGGAGTTCTACCAAGGCTTTATAGTAAAAATCGACGCCACCGGTTGCGATGACCAAGCTTTCAAATAGCAGTGCCACTTGCCACGCTTGTTCACCAATCGCGAGTGGAATGACGTTGTGCTGCTTCGCCTTTTCCATGGCGTTGAACATCTCTGGCCAAGTTTTCGGTACTTCCAGCTGTAGCGTGGCGAGTAACTCATGATTGACCCACAACCAGTTGAGGCGGTGCAAGGTGATCGGCAATGCGACATAGCCGTTATCGGTTTTGTTGATATCGACGGTCAGCGGATAAAGGTGCTCATCCCAGTTTTGTGCGGCTGCTGTTTGATTGATGGTGTGGACGATGCCGACCTCATCCCAAGCTTTAATGCTAGGACCTTCGATTTGGGCAATATCGGGGGTATTGCCTGCCAATGCCCGAGCTTGCAGCACCGTCATGGCAGTGTCGCCACCACCACCAAGAATTGGTGATTGCGTGAGAATAATGTCATGTTCAGCGAGATGTGTTTCAAGGGCATCCAGCGCCTTTTTTTCGCCTTTGGATGTCCACCAATGCAGGAACTCTACATCGGCTAGGCTAGCGCTGGAAAAGCTAGCCAAAAGTAAGGCTAGGGTGGTTTTTGTCATAACTAATCTCTTGGGAATGCAAGCGTTGCGCATAATCCGCCTTGGTAGGTTATCTCTAGCGAGAGGCTTCCGCCATGGGCTTTAACAATGCTTTGTGAAATCGTAAGACCCAGCCCATTACCCTCTTGGTCGCTATGTCCACGATAGTAAGGTTGAATCAATTTATCTAATGTCGTTGGATCAAGACATGTGCCGTGGTCTTGCACGCAAATCGTTACAGATTCCGGATTTTGCTGCAGATACACATCAGCACGACCGCCGTATTTAACGGCGTTGTCGACTAGGTTTTGAATACAACGTTTGATAGCCAATGGCTTGCCCGCATAGGCAGTGACTTTTTCGCAGTGGAGAGTGATTTTATCGCCATTTGGGTCAATCGCGCTGGTTACGTGGATAATTAACTGCTCAAGGTCGATCGGCTCTATATCTTCGTGAATATCGGTCTCTTTGATGCATTGCAATGCGCCTTTGACCATCAAATCCAAATCGTTAGCAATGCGGGTAAAACGCTCTCGGTCAGTGTCATCATCAAGCATTTCTGCCCGCAGCTTTAAACACGCGATCGGCGTTTTAAGATCGTGGGAAATCGCACCAAATAGCATTTCGCGATCCTTAATATGGCTATCGATGCGGCGATTCATTTTGTTAAACGCGTGTACCGCAGCTTTAAGTTCAGCGCTACCTTCTTCGCGCACCTCAGGCACTTTTAAGCGACTCGACATCAAGGTCGCCGCTTTCGCTAGTTGGCGAATAGGGCGAATTTCTCGCTGCACCACAAACCAAGTACAAATCAGCAGCAAAAGCGCAGAAAGTAACATGGTGAACCATTCACGAATGTCGAAATAGCTGGTTTCTAAGTTGATGTATGGTGCTGGTAAAACTGCCGCTAAATAGAACCAAGCCTGTTGGTCTACTTTGACTTGAATGACCAAAATCGGCGGATTGAGATCGCCATAGGAAAGCGAATAATGCCCCCATAACATCGGTAGCTCATCAATCGGAAGCTCTTTGTTAAACACTTTCAACTTGTCACGGCGCGTAAATTCAACTTGAATATCCGGCGCATCTTGCAGTTCGTTGTGTAGCACCTGTTCGACTTCGTCAATAACCATGGTTTTACGCGGACTATCTGGCAAAGGCGCGACAGGGATCTGATGATTATTGAGTGAAACGAAAAAGCGTGTGCCGCCCATATTGCGCAACTGATTCAACACTAAGTGGCGATATTCAGGAGGCAAGGTTTGGAAAAATGAAATGGTTGATGCTGCGCTTAGTGCCAAGCTATTTACTGTCGTTTTTAAGCCTTGCTCATCTTTATCACTACTGTGTTGATACCAAATCAATCCAGCGAGAAACTGGGCAATAATGATCACGCACAGCAGAAACAAACTGGTGCGCATGGCTAAGGAATTGGTTAGCCCTTTAACCTTCATATTGCACACCGGAAGTTAGCATGTAGCCTTTGTTGCGCACGGTTAAAATTAGCGAGCGATCTTTGTCATCCAGATGGTGACGCAGGCGGCTGATTTGCACATCAATACCGCGCTCAAAAGGATCGGCATCTCGTCCCCAGATTTCACGAGCAATATCGTCACGCGATAAGATTGACTCAGCGTGGGCAATAAATAGTCCAAGTAGGGATAAGTCGGCGCCACTCAGCTGCTTTACTTCAAGTGAAGGAAGGTGTGTGAGTTGGCGGGTAACCGTATCGAGTTGCCACTGATCAAAACGCACTTTACGCGCTAATTTGGCACTTTGGCTGGTTACGCTGCGGCGCAATATGGTTTTGATGCGAGCAAGTAACTCTCTTGGGCTAAAGGATTTGGTGATGTAATCATCTGCGCCCATCTCTAGACCAGCAACACGGTCTGCTTCTTCTGTGACCGCGGTTAACATGATAATTGGCACATTTGAAGTTCGGCGCAGTTGCTGGCACAGGGTAAAGCCATCATCGCCGGGCATCATGATGTCTAAAATGATCAAATCAGGCTGGTGAGTTTGTAATTGCTGCCACATCACCACGCCATTTTCTGCGCCGATGACATCAAAGCCTGCTTTGCCAAGATAATCACTTAGTGCTTCACGCAGGTCTTGGTTATCGTCGACTACTAAGATTTGCTTTGCACTCATGTTTGAATTAACTCTCGTTTGCTATTGCTAATATGATGCCATTCAACTCAGCTTTCTCAATCAGTTAGCCATTAAATTGCTGGATTTGTGAGGGGATTTTTGTAAGTGAGCTCTTACAAATGCGACGGAATTTGCAACCTTCGAGCATTATTTGTTCCGTATTATCAAGCTTGATTCTTCAGATAGCCTCCCCCAACTTTGTTGGCAAACGCTCCTGTTTGGCAAAGTTACAGCTATTTGGTGGAATTTATTGTTGTGCAGTTACGGTGCTGCTAGCAGACCTATCTAACCCAGCAGATATTTCTTGAACAGCGCTACAGCCAACCATCTCTGGGTTGGCTTTTTTTTGTCCGTTTTTCCCGGTTGTTTCATCATACTGAGTGGTTTTGGAGCGCAGGCAAGCATTCGCCCAACTTATGCTTGTTTACTAGAACCTCAAGTTAAGTTGAAGTAAGGTATTGAAGTGAAAGCTTACATTATAGGGAGTTAAGGATGGAAATGTCGGTGGGGCAAGTGGCAGAGCGAGCGGGAGTGAAAGTTTCAGCTTTGCATTTTTATGAACAAAAAGGCTTGATCAGTAGCTGGCGTAATCAAGGCAATCAGCGTCGCTACGATCGCAGTGTGATTCGCCGAGTTGCGGTGATTAAGGCCGCTCAACAAGTCGGAATGAGCTTAGAGGAGATCGCTAAAGCGTTCGAGCTCCTGCCGAAGCATAAAGCACCGACCAAAACGCAGTGGGAAGCGATGGCGACTCAGTGGCATAAAGATCTTGAGCATCGCATTTTGCAACTCAAAGCGCTGCAGCAAGATTTAAATGGCTGTATTGGTTGCGGCTGTCTGTCACTCGATAGCTGCAATTTGCGTAACCCTGAAGATACTCGAGCTACTGAACATACCGGTCAATCTTTGCTGACAGAGCCTGAAGACAACTTTTAAAGTGATAAGGCAAAGGAGAGCAGTAATGGCAGCGTCAATACGCTGAAAAAATTACCATACAGCACCATAGAAGCCACTTTATCCGGTTGGATTCCAAATCGCTCGGCGAACATATAATTCATCACTGCCGGTGGCAGCATGGCAAATAACACCATCATTTGTAATTGCATTGTTGGTAAAGGGATAAACAAGTAGATCAGCCAAAATGCCACGGCTCCGGTAAAGAGCGATTGCGCGGTGCAGAATAATCCTATCTTAAGACCTGACAGTCGCATGTTGCACATTTGCGCTCCGAGTGACAGCAACATGACCGGCACGGCGGCTTGCCCCAATAGCGCCGTCGCTTCATACAGCGGCGTCCAAATAGTGAACCCAGCTAAGTTAATCGCCAATGCTGCCGCTGCTGCGAGAAACACAGGCATGCGAATGACTTGCTTAAATGGGTTGCCATTACTTAACACCGCTAAGCCCAGAGTGATATGAGTACAGGCTGAAACGACAAAGAGTAGCACCGCTGCAGCAAGTGCTGATTCGCCAAATGTGTAAGTAAACAGAGGAATGGCAAGATTACCGCTATTGCGGAACATATGTGGTGGTGCCCAGGCGCGATACTCAATTTTGAGTAGCTTGCAGATAGGCAACATTACCAAGCCTGGTACTAGCACCGCGATCAATGCGGCACTTAGCAACGGGACTTGCTCTGTATCGAGTGGCATGGCGACTAATGAAGAAAACACCAGCGCGGGTGTAAACGCATCCATATTAATGCGATTGATCGCTTTGAAATCGGGACGAATCCAACGTCCGACGGAGTAGCCGACTAACACCAGCGCAAAGACCGGGAACAGTATTGCTAATACTTGTTGTAACATTCCATTGCAGTTAAATGATTGAGCAGAAAGTAAACATACCAGTCTTATATGTGTGAGTCACTGAAAGCGCGATATAATTTTACAGCATTGTTCTCCTTAAAGAAGGTCGCTTGGGGATAGTCACTAATTCTGCTAATGTGCTTTTTAGCGAATATGATTTGTTGAGGTAGTACGGGCGATGGAACAAGTGGGACAAACGGCGCTGATTGTCGAGGGCGGCGCAATGCGCAGCGTTTTCTCTTGCGGTATCCTAGACCATTTCTTAGCGGAAAACTTTTCTCCGTTTGAGAGCTTTTGGGGGGTATCGGCTGGAGCAAGCAATCTGGCTGCCTATCTTGCTAAGATGCCGGGCAGAAACAAAAAAATTTACCTTGATTACAGTCGTCGCAAAGAGTTCATCAATCTACGCCAATATCTAGGTGGCGGTGATTTAATTGATCTAGACTGGATGTGGCAAATCACACTTGATGAGTTAGGGATTGATAGACAAGTTCTAACCGCTGATAAGCGTCCGTTTTTTCTTGTGGTGGCTCGTCAAGATAGCGGACAAGCTGAGTATCATACACCTGATGTCGATATGCTTGCCGAAACAATGAAAGCCTCAAGTGCATTGCCTATTATGTATCGCCATGGCGTTGATTTGAATGGCAAACGTTATGTCGATGGCGGTGTTGCTGATGCCATTCCAGTGGCAGAGGCGATAGCGCGCGGTGCGCGTAAAATCATGGTATTGCGCAGTAGACCGGCAAGTTACCGGAAAAGTGATGAGAAACTAAAGCCGCTGCTTAAACATTTGCTGCGTGAGACGCCCAACCTGATTGAGCCGATGCTCACTAGAGCGGCGCGTTACAATCAAACGGTAGCCTTAATTGAAAACCCGCCGCAAGGGGTGGAGATTATGCAAATTTGCCCGCCAGAGAGCTTTAAACTCAAGCGACTAAGTCGTGATGCCAGTTCATTAGAGCTTGCTTACCAGCTTGGTGTTGAAGCAGGGCAAGAGGCAATAGAGCGCTGGAAGTGAGTTTAAGCGAGCTCGATGGCAGCAATTAATTCATCGACACAGGCTTGGATGGATCTACCCGCGGTATCAATGCGTATTACGTCTCTATCCCATGGGTGATAGTCTCGATCTATCACTTCTTGCCAAGTTGGTTGTTTAAGATTAGCAATGCTAGAGACACGTGTTTCGACTCGATGTTGGTGCTCTTGGCGGTCACTGCAAATCACTTCAATGTTGATATAACGAGCGTTGGCATCTAGCGCAACCTGCTGCCATTCGTTGCGAGTTAACGGGATCGGGTTACAGCAATCGGCGATGGCGCTAAGACCCAGCTTTAGGTTGTCGCTGACAATGCGATAACTCAGTCGATACCCTTCACCTTGCACATCAAATTGACATAGATCGCGCAGCCCTTGTTCGACCGTGTCGATGCGTAAAAACAGTGCTCCGGTGTGTTTTGCGAGACCTTGAGCAAGGGTGGTTTTTCCACTGCCGGGTAAGCCAGAAAAAAGGTATAGAGTGGGTTTATTCATTGTGTGCCTTCGCCATCTTTTTAAGTAGAAAATCGATCAATACCCTAACGCGTTTTGCTTTTTGGCTATTTTGGTGAAAGTAGACATGCAAGCCTGCGTATGAATACCAGTACTCGGGCATAACAGGTACCAAGTCCCCACAAGCTAAAGCTTTTTCAACCATTGGCGTAACCGCTCGGCACAATCCAAATCCCTTTTTAGCCGCGTCGATCAGCACATCGGTATCATTGGCGATCAGCGCTGATTGAGTATCGAGGCTAAGCACTTCACCTTGGTTAAGTAGTCGCATTGGCGCAAGTTGATTTGAGGTCAAAAAACGATATTGAATAAATTTATGTTTGACCAACTCGGATGGATTATTAGGCAAGCCAAACTTGGCAATGTAACTTGGCGCAGCAACGATAGCTTCTTTTAGGGCTGGAGTGAGTGGGCGGGCGACCATCCCTTCTTCAACTTTATCACCAAAACGAATCCCTAAATCGAAACCTTCCGCAAGAATATCGACGGTTGCATCGGAGATGGATAGTTCCAGCTCAATGTCTGGATAGCGCTGGCAAAATTCGGCGTAGATAGGCTCTATATAGAGTTGATAAACAAAGCGCGGCATCGTGATACGCACTTTGCCAGACGGGACTTTACTTAGCTCGCTGACACTTTCGATAGCGAAACTGAGTTCATCAATCGGGTAACGTGTCTTTTCAAGCAATTGCACGCCTGCTTGAGTCAGTTCCATGCGCCTGGTTGTGCGTGTAAATAGCGGTAGCCCTAAACTTTCTTCCAGCGCTTTAAGTGCTTGGCTCACCGATGGAGGTGCGACTTCGAGTTTGCGTGCTGCACCAGAAATGCTGCCTTCACCGACGATGGTGTGAAACATCAGAAGCTGATTGTAGGTTGTTCCATTCATTTTAGATTCCCGACCTGACATGCAGATTGTTAGTTTTAAACTAATAATTATTTAATGAAAATTCATCTAAAAATTTAGAATCAAGCGCGCTAAATTACGCTTATCGGTCACTTATTCAGTATTAGAGAGTATTCCATGAGTAAAGTCGTTGTGATTTCAGGTCACCCAAACCTAGATGATTCGTACACAAATAGTGTGATTTTAGAGCAGGTAGATAAGCAGTTAAGCGATGTGGCAATTCGCCGTTTGGATCAATTGTATCCCCACTATCAAATCAACGTTGAGGAAGAGCAACAAGCGCTATTGGCTGCCGATGTGGTGGTGCTGCAGTTTCCTTTCTACTGGTATTCAGTTCCTGCACTGCTAAAGAAATGGATTGATGATGTGTTTACCTTTAACTTTGCCTATGGAACCCATGGCGACAAGTTAAAAGGCAAGGAATTTATCTTGTCATTTACTATTGGCGGTCCAGCAGAGTCTTACGATCCGCTAGGCTACAACCACTTTAGTATTGAACAGTTGATCCAACCTTTGCAGCAAACGGCTTATTTGGCGGGAATGAACTTTCATAAGCCAGTTTATAGCCACAGAATGGTTTACATTCCCAATGTTTACAATGAACTTGAAGAAGTGCAGGCGAGAGCGATGGAACATGCGACGCGATTAACTGAGCAAGTTCGTAATATAACGCACTCACCGCAGGCGAAGATCACCGCGTTTGTTAAGCAGTGGTTTGAACAATTTGATCAACTGAAGCCCGAGACAGAAGTCTACACTCGCTACTTGGCTGAGGATGTGGTTTGGGAATCTCCAGAAGGGCGTTTTGTTGGGCGTGATGGGTTTCGAGCTTGGTATGACAAAGCACGTGCAACCTTTAAACCTAATTGCCAACACGACGTTCATCAAATCGATATTAAGCCTGATGGTGACAATTACCGAGTTGAACTGCGCGTGATGCTTACGGCTGAAACCTACTTAGACTCAGATCTTAAAGGTGAGCGAATTACTCTGCCAGTGAATGAAGTTTGGCAAGTGAGTCTCGATGCGCAGGGCATCCCGACGATTCATCGTTACCAAGTAGAGTTAGCGTAGTAGGATAAAGCGCCGATGGCGTTAAGATTTGTTGCGTGCGTCTTTATAAACACGCGGCATTGAGCACAAAACCGTATTTTGTTGCTGTGGAATTGAGGACTAGCTTATAAGTTTGTGGGAGGAAACTTGGCGACGGGTTATTTTTCATGCTTATTTATAGGCTTGTTGATATAACAAAGACGAAATAATAGGGAAAGCCATGTCTAAGTTTCTCGGTGGTTTAATTGCTTTAGTATTGGGGCTGCTGATTTTTGGCAGCTATGATTGGGTTTTTACTCATCAATGGTATGTAAACTTCACCGGAGAATGGATTGTTGCGCTGTTGGGAAAAGTTCCTGCTTTTAGGGAGTTTCTCACTACGTATGGTTTTCTTGACGTAACCCGATTGATTGCTCTGCTCCAGTCGTTGGTGTTAAGCGTTTTGTTTGCGCTGTTGTTTAGTGGCATATTGAACTTGTTCGAAGGGCTGGTCAAAGTGGTGCAGTACACCATTCTGGGGGCATTCGTCGGTTTTATGTATTACGCGCTTCCTGCGCTTATCCCTTACGTGAATAATCAATTCTTTACCGTGCAGCAAGCGTTGCCGGTGGCAAACAATGCACTATTAGATGTGTTGATTTGGTATTTACCGTTAGTCACGGCGGTGTTTTATATCGCGGTTTCAGAACGGAAAAAGCAAGCTAGCCGTGAGCGTTTTTGGTTTCGCTAACTTTTGATTTTGAGAATAAAAAAGAGGCATTTGCCTCTTTTTTTACACTAACTCGTAGCTAATCATATACAGCTGATTGAGGTTAGGGTAAATCTCTGCGATTAGGCGTTTTAATTCATCAAGTGGCAGTGCTTCTTGCTCTGCGTGAAACTCATTGATGTCGTCATAAAGTAGCGGTTCAACCGCGAGAATCTTTATTTCACAAACTTTTTTGTCAGTTTCTAAAGTAAACACTTCTACCTGAGTGCCAGGAACATAATGGCTTTCTGCTTCATCACGAATGGTGATGGTTTTCATGCCTGACGTGATTAGCGGAGTCAGGAATTCAAAAAAAGTAATCTTAGTTGGTGCTTGTGTCATGGGTGGTTCACGTAACGTTAGTTTGAAACGTGATTATAGACTGAAATGTGCTTTTAGATGAGCGAATATTTGTGTGCAGAGATGTGGCGCGTAAATTGGGTCTTCAACACGATTTGGCTTTCACACCACTGCACAAACAAGACTTTTAACTATCAGACAGATGCGGAGCGTTTTACCCAGCAATTAGCGTTGACTTGTGAGCCGACAGCGGCAATCAGCATCAGTGGACCAAGGACGCAAGACATAAATGCACATAGCATGCGTTTGGTGGTGAACGTTTGAGAAGGTGAGAAATATTGAATAGCGAAAAAGATAACCAGACCAGTAATAGACCAAATAAACATACAATTTCCTTAATATATTGAGGCCAATTGCCCCGCTATTAAGATAGAGAGTTACATCAAAAGGTGATACGGCAAAATGTGGATTTTGTGATATTGGTAAGGTTAATTCGCAAGCATCACAAACTAGGAGCGGTGGCGACCGCTCCTGTGCAGTGCACGGCTAATTTACAGCCCTTTTTGATACTGGGCATTGCGCGTTGGTTGAATCATTTGTTGCAGTAACTCTGCTTGGTTCTCTGTCGAAACATCAAGTAGCGCCACAAACTGTTCAATAATCTGTTCTTTACTCGCATTGACCTTCGTTTCAGTCTGGATATCGCGTAAATCAATCATGATGTCAGTGAACAACTGCGGCAGATCCTGCAGCACTTCAAGGTTCATCACATTGTGCTCACTGTAAATCGCATTGTGGCTACCGCGTTGTTTTTGAATCACATACGGGTTGTCTTTCAAGTTGATGATTGAGGTGCGCTTGTTACAACGTTTTAAGCACCCTTTGTTGACCTTGATCTTCTTGCAGCCTTCAGTCTGTTGGAACAGACACTGACGGCTAATTAACAAGGTGTTTGGATGATAAATACTGTAAAAGCTACGCATTGCCGCAGGGCGTTTGATATGACGCATCTGCTTCATGTTGAGCTCATTGGAAATGAAGGCACCACTGGCGGCAAACTCTTCATGCAAACATTTTAGTGCGTAAGAGTTGGTGGTGTTCATTTGTGGACCAGCAACCCAATTTAACCCCAGTTGCTGGGCAGTTATGCCCACGCCCGCGTTATTAGTGATTAGCCACTGTGGTTTTACTTCAACTAAGAAGTTATGCGCCGCTTGGTAGTCATCACCAATTAAGATTGCCGGAAACCACGGTTTTAATTGTGGATTTGCGGCAAACAGTGCGACGAGATTCTGCCACTCGTCAGCAAGCCCCATTGGCAGTTGATAGTAGACATCGATATTGTCTTGCTGAGCGAGGTAGCAATCTTCAACCGATGAAATTAGCACTGCCAATCTCGCGTTGCCTTCGCGCTCTGGTGGTGTCGCTAGTGCAGGTAGCATCGGAACGTCGATAGCGCCTTTTAAGCTGCTGCCTTTGTTTTCAAAGCCACTAATATCGAAGTCTTGTGTTTTACGTGCGACATTTTCAATGATGGCGGTTTTGTCATCATAAAGCTTCTTTTTCACTTGCTGAACATCATCAACACTTTGGCATTGATAGATTTTAGAGAAGTGCTTTACCGCATGGTCACGCGGGTTATCGATATACATCGATTTACCGTATTCACCTTGTAAAAAGGCGTTGGAGAAATCGCGGTTAAATACGGTGTATAGTTCAGTCGTGTCTTGAGACAGCGTTTCGCCATCGCATAAGCGATCAATCTGCTTACGCCAGTTATCAACTACAGTGTATACGTAGTGTGATTTCTTAATGCGACCTTCTACTTTAAGTGAGTAAACCCCAGCCTCTGCCAGCGCTTCTAAGTCGCCAAATGCAGAGTTGTCTTTCATATTAAGCGGGTAGTCGTTGCCAGTTTTGGTTGTTTCGTACTGTTCACGACAAGGCTGACTACAGCGACCACGGTTACCAGATGCGCCATTACGCGCCGAGCTGATGTAACAAATACCAGAAAAGCCAATGCAGTACGAACCATGGACGAATACTTCCATTTGCACATTGTGCTGTTGACCAAACTGAGCAAGGTGCTTTATTTCATTGATATTCAACTCACGTGACAGGTTCACGCGGCTGGCGGTCAATTGATTTAAGAATAAAATTTGCCCTTCGTTGTGGGTATTGAGCTGAGTCGATGCGTGCACATCTAACTGCGGAAAATGGTGCTTAAGGATATAGGCAAGCCCCAAGTCTTGCACAATCACGCCATCAATGTTGGTGGTGTTCAACTGGCTAAGTAGGCGCACAATAGCGGGAATTTCGCTCTCCAAAATCAACACATTGAGCGTCAGGAAGATTTTGCAGTTATGTTGATGAGCCAGCGCTAACACGCCATTTAAGTTATCAAGCGTTAGGTTTGCCGCACGGTTACGAGCATTAAAACGATCCAAACCACAGTATATGGCGTCGGCACCCGCGGCAATTGCCGCTTTAATCGACTCTAAGTCTCCGCCAGGAGCTAACAACTCAAATTGATCGCGTGTCACTACTTATCTCTTACTCAATAAAAATAGGCGCGCATTTTACGGCTTTCGTCGCTTTGATGCGAATTTAATTAGTAGCGAGGCGTTTCAGTGATAGGCAGTAAGATGTTTAGGGTGGTAAAGAAAAAGAGCCGCTAGGGCTCTTTTAGATTAGTGGTTAGCCATGACGTTTTAGTTTTACCTAGTAAGTTATCTAACTCAGTTTGGTTGATAACTTTAAACTCTTTCATTGCTCCTAAGTACGCAGGGCAGTCATCGCGCTGAGTACATTTAAAGCATTTTCCCCCGGCTTGCATTTCTTCCTCTTCTACGAAATTGTCAATCCATAACCAACATGTCAATCTATAAGCAACAAAGTTTTGGCGCATAATAGAAACGCGCAGATAGACTATAACTGTCTATTTTATGGGTATATTTTACCCTTGTTTGGCGTGAGGCATGTAGTTAAGCCCCTCGTGTTTCTTGGCTTACAGAGGTGCTTTTTGTGTAGGAATTTTCTATGGCAGACACAGCAAGTTAACGCCGATTACCTTTGGTTAACTTTTATCAATTGGTGAGACAAAACCATTTGGTTTGAGGGCGACTAAAGAGCATTTGAGAGACTGCAAAATGTTTTCCGCTGTATTACCCATTACCAAGCCTTTGATGCCAGAACGTGCGATTGTACCCATCACCAGAATGTCAATTTCTAGAATGTTAACGCACTGAGGGATTTCATCATCCGCTCTGCCATTGATATGGTGCACGATAATATCCTCACCAATCGCAGCGGAGTCAATTAAGGCATCAAGTTGCTGGCGGTGATGTAAGCGAGTCGCTTCAATTTCGGCATTGAGCTTTTCGTCATCGATTTGAATCCAAGAGTGATGGCGTAAATAGCTTTCAAGTTCATACTGCCAACATGAGATGATATGCAAACGACTATCACAGTTATTAGCAATTGCGTGCGCAACGGTTAACAAGTGTATGGCTAGTTGTTGCGCTTCGTCGCTTTCAACAACAGGGTCGATGGCGACTGCGATTCTTTTATGGTTGGTGGGTTTGGTATTTGGACGATGAAGCCAAACGGGACAGGGGCATTTTCTCAGCAGTTTCATATCGAGTGCTTTAAAGCCTTCAGAACCATCATTTAATGGCTCTGCCTGTTTAACTAACAGATCGCGATGATGAGTTTGCACGCACTCAATGATCTTTAGCGCAGGTTTATCGCCACAGGCGATCTCAATTGCCATCGGTAAGTCGGCATCATCAGCAAGGCTGTGTTGTACCTGCTCAATTTCGGCAGTCAAAGTATTGAGAAGTGACTGGCGATAGGCTTGCTGATAATCAACCATATTATGCGGGAGGGCAGGAGAGACAATCAGCCCCATCAATGAGGCATGGTTGCGCTTTGCAAGTGTCAATGCTTGCTCGATTGAGTCGCGGTTTTCAGGCAACCCTTGGCTGACGAAAAGAATATTTTGAAACTCTTTCATATCTCACCTCCCTTTGCTGCTTTAAGTGTTGTCCTGCTTGGGTGAAAATTCCACCTTATTAATAAGGTTATTATTAATCGGATGAAAAAGATCCGAATTTTCAGACTGTTGATTCGAGTTATCGCTTAACGAATTCATCCGTTGTTTTGCTTGGTTTCGTTTTGCTTTGTTTCGTTTTGTGCGATCACTACCGAGCGAGAATTGCTTAACAATTTACTGATATATTCAGCGAGAATTAGCGCTAGAATGTTTGCCTGCGGGCTGAGGTTTAAAGCCCAACCTTGCAAGGCATGAAGCAACCCCTACCAAGATAACGGATATGAAAACAGAAAAACAAAAAATGCTCGCAGGAGAGCCATACAACGCATGGGATGAAGAGCTATACACTGCGCGTATTGCTTGTCGTAAAACGCTGCAAAAGCTCAACAACAGCATCCCCGATACGGATGAGTGGCGTGACGCGATTAATGAGCTGATACCGAATGGTCGTGAAGCATTTCTAGAGCCACCATTTCGCTGCGATTATGGTAGCAATATCAAAGTCGGTAAGAACTTTTATGCCAACTTTAACTGCGTCGTCTTAGATGTCGCAGAGGTGACTATTGGTGACAATGTTCTGCTTGCCCCCAACGTACAATTGTATACTGCTGGACATCCTTTAGATGTTAAAGGCAGAGTCGAAGAGGGCGTTGAATTTGGTAAACCAATCACCATTGGTGACAATGCTTGGCTTGGTGGTGGTGTGATTGTTTGTCCTGGTGTAAATATCGGCAAAAACAGCGTGATTGGTGCGGGCAGCGTGGTAACAAAAGATATTCCTGACAACGTGCTAGCTGCCGGTAACCCTTGTGTGGTGATCCGCGCCATTGAGCAGCGCTAGAAGGTCATCAAGCGCTACCGTCACTGGCAGCGCTATCAGGATTACTTTAGTTGATGGGCGGCAATGCTAATGGCATTACGTCCGGCTTTCTTAACCTTGTAGAGTTCTTGGTCTGCCAAGTTAAATAAGGTGGTAAAGCCATCATCTGCATGCTCGAGATTGGAAAGATCCGCAGCTCCAATCGAAAGCGTCAGACGATCGCTACACTGTGATTGAGGGTTGGTTAAACACAACTGGAAAATTGCCTGTTGTAACTCGATTAATCGCTGGTGTAGCTCTGTCGGTGATGAGTTTGCACAAACCAGTAAAAATTCATCACCACCGTATCGAAACAGATAATCATTTGGTTGATTAAAGACTTTTTTCATTTCTGCTGCGATTGACTCCAGCGCGATATCACCTTGGTGGTGACCATGGAAGTCGTTGTAACCTTTATAAAAATCCACATCGATTACTGCTGCGGCAAGGTGCTCATTGTTGCCAACTGCTTTGGTGATCAGCTGTGCTTCGATGTCATCGAGTTGATAGCGGTTGTACAAGCCAGTGAGAGGGTCTGTCTTAGAGAGCACTTCTAACTTCTGATACGCCGCTTCCAGTCGATTGCGTTGCATATGGTTCTCTAGTGCGACAGCAATAAAACTCGCGAGCTGTTCAAACAGATTACAGTGGTATTGTAAGTACTGATCAGCCATCGGGTGTTGAATTGAAAGGACACCCAATACTTTATTTTGCATAACAATTGGCGTCAGGATGATCGATTGCACGGGTGTGTCGTTACGAAAGTGCGCGCACTCTTTGTTGTCTCGTTCATGCTCAGGTAGAAAAATATCTAATGTCTCATCGCTGATTTGGTTGAGATGAACCGTGCGTCTATTTTTGACGACATAGCTTCCCACTGAATATTGGGTTGCACAATTGACGGTGAAATCAGCCACAGGACCATTGCTGTCATAGAAATAACAGTAGTTTAGCGTGTCTTTTTCTTCTTCGTAGAGAGCGATACCGAATTCATTGGTCGGAAAGATACTGCTGATCTTTTGGTAGATCATCGGCAAACTATTGGCGATATCTTTAGAGGTTGCGATCGATTGACCGACTTCTGTCACCGCACCAATGTGTTGCTGCATTTTATCCAATACCAAGTGCTCATGGTCTTGTGTTGCTTTTTCGATTTGCTTGAGTAAGTTGTCGAACTCTCTATTTTGCAGCTTGGTGATTCTCTTGCGAGTTGCTTGAAGATATTGCGATTGTATTTCACATAATAAACTAGGTTGCTCTGTTTGGCAGAGCAAGTCGAGCAAGCTGTCGCACAACAAAGCAAAGAAGCCAAAATTGTCTTCACTGCGAATATTTTGGTAGATGTTTAGACCTAGTGCTAAGGCGGCTTGTGAATCGCCGGTTTTTGTCATGTAGGCGACTTTATGTACCAAACACTCGGTGCGGTTGTGAACATCAAAAATTTGTGCAAATAGCTGATCTGCCGAGGAAAAATGATAGTGAATATCATCGTTTTGATAGTGCTTATGATGGCGAGCCATGATCTGCGCAACATAGCCATGAGCAATGGCTGCAACGCGGGTAGCCTTGTTCTCTAAGCCGATCTCTAGGGCATTTTTACAGTGTAAAATGGCCTGGGAATGCTGATCTTTTAAGTGACCTAGCGCATATCCCATATTGAGCAGACAGATAGCATGGTTAGAGTGATGACCAATTCTCTCAGCAAACTGTGCACCGACGGAGGCGATCTTATGCGCCTGCTCATACTGCTCTAGGCACAGGTAGAAGTCGCTAATGCAGGTATAAGCTAAGGATAGATAATTTGCGTCCAGCCGATAAGCATTAGCCAGTACTTGCTGATAGAGCGCATAAGCTTTATCGAACTCTTCATAGTCGGCATAAATGGCACCAAGTAAAGTACTGATTTGTAGTCGGTGTACGATATCTTCTTCGCCGCATAACGTGAGTGCTTCTTCAAATACCTCAATAGAATAGGTTCGATTGTCGTTACGGTTTCCTTTCACACCTTCAAGAATTAGGTGAAATAATCGAGGTAATGGGTAGTTGCTTTGTTGGCAAATCTGGTCGATTTTTTTTGCGCTAAGCTCAACACCAGCAACGCCTTGCGTTAGTGGTAGTTGAGATATAATGGCTTTAATTTGTTTAATTGCGGCGTGACACATTCACTTTCCTCCGGAGCGCCGACATTATACGTTTTGGGCTCCGGTTCACAAAACAAAATGGTGAGATATAAATCACTATATTTTTATTGAAAACTGATATATCTCTCTGTTTTGTAGGAAAGCACTGACAAGCTAAAACTCACTATTTGCAACAAAGCTCACACGTTGGTGGGTATACGGGTGATCGAAAGAGAGCTGCTCTGCATGGAGGTGCAAGCGTGAGTCTTTTTCACCGTATAAACCATCGCCGACCATCGCCATATTGAGCCCTTGATGATGAGCACAATGTACGCGCAGCTGGTGGGTGCGCCCGGTTTTAGGGTACATGATCAGCTTACTGCGTCCATCTTTCACTTCGACCAGCTCCCAATAAGTCGTGGCCGGTTTACCATGTTCAAAGCACACTAATTGACGTGGACGGTCATCTGGGTCGCCACGCATAGGCAAGTTGATTTCGCCACTTTTTTGCTCAACTACGCCTTCCACCATCGCAAGGTAGCGTTTCTCAACGCCTCGAGTTATGAATTGTTTTTGCAAGCTTTTGTTGGCACGACGGGTGAGAGCGAAAACCAATAAGCCAGAAGTTGCCATATCTAAACGGTGCAGAACAAAAGGACCCTCTACGTCAGGAAAAAGGGCTTGGACGCGAGTATAGGCTGAATCTTTGATTGTTTTGCCCGGCACCGAAAGCAGACCAGAAGGTTTGTTGACCACAACAATCGCTTCATCTTGGTAAATGATTTCTAGCTCTTTGTCTTTACCCCAGTTGTCTTCTAGCGGGTTAGGGTCAACGTCTAATCCTTGCAACATGTGACCAAGGATCGGGTTACATTTTCCATGACAAGATGGGTAGAATTTTTTATGCTGCCTAACTTCAGATTTTGGTGATACGCCCCACCAAAACTCTGCCATTGCCAATGGCGTAAAGCCATGTTTATAGGCGTAATGAAGCAGTTTTGGCGCCGCACACTCACCAGCACCGGCTGGAGGTGTTGGGTTTGTCGTCTCGGCAAAAATGGCTTTAAGAGATTTTTGTTCACCATTGGCGTTTAGAAAACGATACTGCTCAAACAACTTATTTTGTAGTGCGTTAGACAGATGTTTACGCTGCTGTTTGGCGCGATTAATCTCACTGTTCAGTTGCTCAAGCTCGCTTTGCAGTAGTGAAATCTTGGCTTCCCACTCTAGCTTGAGATATTTCAGTACGTTTTTCTCTGCCACACTTTGCTTGGCGAGATCATCGAGAATGGCTTTTAGCTCTTCACCATGCAATGTTTCTTCAGCTTGCTGACGCTGATTTTTTCGTGCGGCGCGCCCATCAATCATGGCTTGGCGTTGCTGCTGTTCTTGTTGCTGATAGTCGCTTTTATGCTGAGTCAGTGATGCATTTAACTCGGATAATTTCGGGTTCGCGGAAAGCTGCTTTACTTGGCTGTTTAGTTCGGTAATTTCGGCTAATTCTGTGCGGAAAAAGCACTCTTCCGCCAACATGTCAAAAACAGGTGGGACGAATTGTGGGAGCAGGTTCACCTCAGCGATTTTGCCAGAAAATGCACTTAAATAACCGAGTTCACCTTGCGGAGAGCGTACCAAAAGTACACCAAACATTTTCCCAGTGCCGGTTGGATCGTTTTCACTGCCAAAGTTGTGCTGCCAATTTGATTGCTCAACAAGGTGCTGTTGTAGCTCTTGGGCGGCAAGGACACAAAGCGGGTGAGGCTGATAGTAAAATGGGAAAGTAAACGCGTTCGGTAATTCAATACCTTCAATATCGGCGTTAAAACGAGTGAACAGTTGCTCTGGTTGGTGCATGGTAAAACTTCTATCAGCGTAATGAGAGCCGAGATTTTACCTGTTTAGGTGAGGAATACCACCTTGTCTAAGCAAGGTGGTGTTTTTACTTTACTGGGGACGTTTAGCGCACGTAGCTTGAATCTAAGCTAATCAGCCAGTGGTGAACTGTACCATCTGATTTTTCTACCCAAATATCATTACGATATTGTTCAATGCGACCTTTAACGCTCAGTGTGAACGTGTTGTCTTTGACTGATTCGACGCGTAGGAATTGATCTGAAGTGGTTAGCACAGGCTCTTGATCACCAATTTCAGCGCCATTAGCAATCAAGAAGTATTGGTTAAGTTTATTGAGTTTCTTTTCAGTCGACACAATTTTATGACCGACTAACGTTAGATCATTGCCAATAGGGATTGAAGCGATCTGTGGACCTAAACTGGTATGCGTTGGGATAAAGACCCATGCAGCTACCGCAGCAGCGATAACTACAATAGATAAGAAAACGATTTTTAATTTAGACATGTTGAGTTGTTCTAACAAGCAAACGAAAGTTGCTGCTAGTGTAGCGCAGCCAAGGTGATGCGCAAAGCTATGCTAGAAGTCGAAGGAGTAAAAAGCCCTTCTAGGCAGTGTGAAGGGCTTGCTCTTAAGAAATTTGAAAGTGCTTTATTGAGTCGCGGTGATTAAGCGAACAGGTACTTGGCGTGGAAGCGTAAATGCTCTTCAATAAAGGTCGAGATGAAGTAATAGCTATGGTCGTAGCCAGCTTGCATTCTCAAATTCAGCTCACTGTCATGCATATTCGCAGCATGGATAAGTGATTCTGGTTTTAGTTGCTCGTGAAGAAAACTGTCTGCATCGCCTTGGTCTACCAACATCGGTAACTTTGCTCGCCCAAGTTTAAGTAGCTCGGTGGCGTCATACTCTTTCCAGTTTTCTACCGATTTACCTAAGTAAGCGGTGAATGCTTTTTGCCCCCAAGGACATTGCATTGGGTTAGTTATCGGGCTAAATGCTGAAATAGAGCGGTAGTTATCGCTATTTTTTAGACCAATCGTGAGTGCGCCATGACCGCCCATGCTGTGACCAAAAATACTTTTCACGCTTGAGACAGGGAAGTTGGCTTCAATCAGTCTCGGTAGCTCATCGACGATGTAGTCGTACATATGGTAGTGCTTTGACCACGGCGCTTGCGTCGCATTAAGGTAAAAGCCAGCGCCTTTGCCTAAATCGTAGTTTTCATCGTCCGCGACGTCGTCACCACGTGGGCTGGTATCGGGCGCGATGATAGCGATGCCCAGTTCAGCGGCTGCGCGAAATGCGCCAGCTTTCTGCATAAAGTTTTCATCGGTACAGGTTAAACCTGATAACCAGTAAACGGCAGGAACTGGGTTGCTTGATGTTGCATTCGGTGGCAAGAAAATCGCAAAGCGCATTGCGCAATTTAGACTAGTTGCTTGGTGTGAGTACTGCTTATGCCAGCCACCAAATACTTTTGCTTGGCTGAGGTTTTCGATGGTCATGGATAATCTCTCGGTCAGTTTCTAGGCTTTTAAATGAGCATTAGTATCGTGAGTCCGCTCTCTAGGCAAAACCTAGAGAGCGAATTTGTTTGAACTGGGTGGAATTATTTATCCATATGTAGAACAGTACGGATTGATTCACCTTTGTGCATCAGTTCGAATGCTTCGTTTACGTCTTGTAGACCCATGGTGTGAGTGATGAACTCTTGCAAACCAAATTCACCCGCCATGTAACGCTCAACGATCTCTGGTAGCTCAGAACGACCTTTAACACCGCCAAACGCACTACCACGCCATACGCGACCAGTAACAAGTTGGAATGGACGAGTAGAGATCTCTTGACCTGCACCAGCAACGCCGATGATCACTGATTCGCCCCAACCTTTGTGGCAGCACTCTAGTGCTTGACGCATCACGTTAACGTTACCGATACATTCAAATGAATATTCAACACCACCGTCAGTCATCTCAACGATCACGTCTTGGATTGGTTTATCGAATTTCATTGGGTTGATGCAGTCAGTTGCGCCAAGTTGTTTTGCTAGCTCAAATTTGCTCTCGTTGATGTCAACACCGATGATGCGGTTTGCACCAGCCATGCGAGCACCGATGATTGCAGATAGACCGATACCGCCTAAACCAAATACTGCAACGTTGTCGCCTTTTTCTACTTTCGCTGTGTTTAGTACCGCACCCATACCTGTGGTTACGCCACAACCTAGTAGACAAACTTCTTCAAGTGGTGCTTCTTTGTTTACTTTCGCCAATGAAATTTCTGGCAGTACTGTGTACTCAGAGAAAGTTGAACAACCCATGTAGTGGAAGATAGTTTCACCGTTGATTGAGAAGCGGCTAGTACCGTCAGGCATTAGACCTTTACCTTGCGTTTCACGAACGGCTTGGCATAGGTTAGTTTTACCCGATTTACAGAACTTACATTCACCACATTCAGCGGTGTAAAGAGGGATAACGTGGTCGCCAACTTCAACGCTCGTTACGCCTTCACCAACCATTTCAACGATACCGCCACCTTCGTGACCAAGAATTGAAGGGAAGATACCTTCTGGATCGTCACCTGAAAGAGTGAATGCGTCAGTGTGACATACGCCAGTTGCTACGATGCGAACTAATACTTCGCCTGCTTTTGGAAGTTGAACATCAACTTCTTCCATTTTTAATGGTTCGCCAGCTGCCCAAGCAACCATAGCTTTTGATTTGATGTGAGTTTGACCTGGTTTGATTTCAAGCGCCATTGCGTTTTCCTTCTAGTGTTGCCCGTGCTTAACACCGGCATCGAATAATCTATTAAAGGTAGTTGAGGTTTTGCTGCGTTGCTGCCTCAACAAGATGGTGCTTATTTTAGGTATTTCATTTCAAATGATAATCGGGCTATTATGTAAATGATTTTTACGTATGTGTAATAATGAGAGTTTACTATGGCAAGTTGGGAAGGGGTGAGTGAATTTGTTGCGGTGGCAGAAACCTTTAGTTTCACTGGCGCGGCGAAAAAACTGAATACCTCAGTGGCGCAAATCAGTCGCCGAGTCTCTGCATTGGAAGAGCGTTTAGCGGTTAAGCTACTTAATCGCACCACACGTAAAGTCACCTTAACGGAAGCGGGCATGGTGTACTTTGAACAATGTAAGCTTTTAGTGGAAGGATTGGAGCTCGCTGAGCTTGCGGTAACAGACTTACAAGCAGTGCCGAAAGGTAAGATTAAAATTACTGCCCCAGTCACTTATGGCGAAATGCATGTTGCCCCTTTACTGAATGAATTTTTACTGAGTTATCCGCAAATTGATTTGGAATTGGATCTATCCAACCAAACAGTGGACTTAATTGAAGCTGGGTTTGATGTGGCAATCCGTCTTGGTCGTCTGCGTGATTCGACGCTAGTGGCGAAAAGACTGGCTTCACGCCAACTGTATGTTTGTGCCAGTCCTGAATACATTGAAAAATATGGCGCGCCTCATAGCTTGTCAGAATTGGTACATCACCAATGCTTAGTCAGCAATATGGCACATTGGCGTTTTAGACAAAACAACAGTGAAAAATCGGTTCGAGTGAGTGGTCGAATTCAGTGTAACTCTGGGTTTGCACTTATGGATGCTTCGAAGCGCGGGCTCGGTTTGATTCAGCTACCGGACTATTATGTGCAAAGTGCCTTAGATAGTGGCGAGTTGGTTGAAGTGCTTAAGGAGTATCGCGACGAGAGGGAGGGGATTTGGGCTCTGTATCCGCAAAACCGTAACCTATCACCGAAAGTGCGTTTGTTAATTGATTTCCTTGCTGAGCGTATGGCGGAATAGCATCTCGTAATGAAGAGATATATGTTGGATGTAAAAGCCTCAAAAAAGTGAGGCTTTTGCTATGCATTGCCGACCTGTCACGCCGGCAATGAAGGTCTAATGCAAACAAAACATCGTTTGTTAGAGATTACTGGTCGTTCTCTTGAGCATCTTGCTGCTTGATAACCTTATGACCATCTTCAGCCACGCCTTGTTTCCAGTAGCTGCTGATATAGATATAGTCGCGTTCAAGCGCTTTCTCGTTACGAAGGTACTGGCGCAGTCCACGCATTGAATCGAATTCACATGCGACCCAAGCTGAAGCTTGACCATCTTGCCAAGGTAAAGCACGAACCGCTTGCGAGAGCTCTTCCGTTACCCAGTGGACCTCAATACCAGCAGGTACTTCTAGCGGTTGCACGTCTTCTTCACTTACCACTTGGATCACTGCGTAGCCTTTCGCATCCGCTGGCAGTTGCTTCACTTTTACCGACAGTGCAGGTAAAGCTGTCATATCAGCCGCAAAGACAAACCAATCAGCCGCAAGATTTAGGTTTGAGATAGAACCCGGACCGCGAATTTCAATCGTGTCACCCACTTGTGCATTCATTGCCCAACGTGATGCGAAACCACACTGGTTATCGGCAGTGAGGTGGCGAACAAAATCGACTTCGATAGCGTTTTCTTGTGGCATAAAGCGACGAATGGTGTAAGTACGCATTACTGGGCGCTCACCTTCAGCAACACTTGAAAGGTCGGTGTCACCGAGTGCATTGAATAGCAGCTTGATGTAGCCGCCTTCACAATCTGCAGGGAAGTTAGCTAGAACGTCGCCTTGAAGAACAAGGCGTTGCATGTTTGGGGTAATGATTTGGTTACTACGAACCGTAACAGCTTGAGATGGCGTTGTTTGCATTGTGGTACTCGATAAGTATTCTTCTTCTCATTTAGATTACCACCGCTTAAGCTTGCTACACAGCATCTTTTAACTAATTTACATTTGTTACGTTGATGCTGTGCAGTTTAGCTACTCGTTTTTGGCTCTTGGTTAGATCATAGGAATGGTGGAGGCGACCAACAAGGTTGCCATTGAGTAGTTAAATAGCCGAATACGTTTTGCACTTGTGAGGAAGTATTGCAGTTGCTTACCTGCAATGATCCAAAAGGTGCCAGATGGAATATTAGCTAGCGCGTAAATCACCGCAATCAGTGCCAAGCCAAACAAACTGTTGTTGGGGTTATAAACCGTGACGGCAGTTAACGCCATTGACCAACCTTTTGGGTTGACCCATTGGAAGCTCGCCGCTTGCAAAAAACTCAAGGGTTTGTAGGTGTCTGCTTCTTGTGGAGGCTGGCTACGAGCAATCTGATACGCCAAATAGAACAGGTAAGCCAAACTGAGTGCTTTGAGCACTTGGTGGATGATGGGATAACGATCAAATACTTCGACCAACCCGAAGCCGACAAGCACCACCATCACAGGAAAGCCAATCGTGATGCCCAGCATATGCGGCAAGGTTCGGTTGAAGCCAACATTGGCGCCTGAGGTCATCAACATTAAGTTGTTTGGACCAGGGGTAAAGGTAGAAACAAAGGCAAACAGAGCCAACGCGGTCAAATGTTCCCATTGCATAATATGCACACTCCAAATTGTGAAATCTATCGGTTAAGAAACAGTCTACGTAGAAGCAGGCTCAATTTTGTGCTTTTATTGCGCAGATAAAGTTGAAATTCACAATATAGAGTCACTATGGATAGATTTGACGAAAGAATATTGCAAGAGCTTAAAAAAGATGGGCGGATTGCCAACGTAGAGTTGGCCGAAAGGATTGGCTTGTCGCCTTCAGCAACATTACGACGGGTACAAGAGTTGGAAAAGCGTGGCGTGATTGCTGGGTATAAAGCCAAGCTGAACACCAGTGAATTAGGGATCGGTTTTATTGCTTATGTCTCAATTGGTTTATCTAACCATACTAAGCAAGCTCAACTAGCTTTTGAAGAGCACGTGAGTTTCGTTGATGAAGTTGTCGAGTGCCATAGCATTACCGGCGCTAATGAGTATTTACTGCGGGTGGAAACGCAAGATTTGATCAGCTACAAGAAATTTCATGCCGATGTGTTGGGTGAATGTGAGTTTGTGAATTCAATTGCCACCATGGTGGTGATGGCCTCACCAAAAGATGAGCGTTAGCTGATTCATGTATCCTTCATGTAAATCAATAATTTATTAAACATAATTATAACAAATGTGCCACTTGAGGTTCATTTTTCTCCTCTAGGTTAATGGGTATTCAAACACAGAGCGATAAGCTCACCATTCATCTATTAGGGAAAGAAAAATGAAACACGCAGCAGTGGCATTAGCCGTTTTAGCCGGTCTAACTTCAGGTTCAGCATTAGCCGCAAAAGTTTACAGTTCTGAAGGAACAGAGTTGAAAGTGGGTGGTCGCGTTGAGTTTCGTGGAG
The DNA here is from genome assembly GCF_003350325.1 of Vibrio rhodolitus. Lineage (GTDB taxonomy): Bacteria > Pseudomonadota > Gammaproteobacteria > Enterobacterales > Vibrionaceae > Vibrio > Vibrio rhodolitus. The sequence goes on from NZ_QLYZ01000003.1 coordinate 350,889, forward strand.
ACTTTATTGGTAATTCAGATGGTGCAGAGATTGAAGGCACAATGGCAGATAGCACGCGTGCCCGTCTAAATCTTAAAGGTAAATCTGAGATCAATGAATCAATGACGGCGTTCGCGGTCTATGAAGCCGAGCAAGATACGGGCACCAGCACTTTTGACAATCGTTATATGTATGCAGGTGTTGATTTTGGTGGTCAAGCTGTGTCATTTGGTCGTCAAGATATGGCAGCAGTTATTGTGTCTGATTTTACCGATATCACTGAGTTTTCGGGTGTTCAGCAAGTGATTCGCCCGGCGAAAGATAAGCGAGACAGCGTGTTTGCTTACCGATTAGAAGCGGATGCTTTACAAGTTCAAGCGACTTACCAAGCACAAGAAGCGGAAGATAATGACGCTTACGGCATTTCCGGTGTTTACTCTGCGCCATTTGGCTTAGATGTTGGTTTAGCGTTGTCTGGCGGTGACCTAGGTGCTAATGCTGGTAGTGAATCTCAAGTCTTGTTTGGTCTTGGATTTACTCTTGAGAATCTATACCTCGCCGGTACTTACTCACAAGGTGATATCGATGATAAAGCGACGGGTACCGATAACAAAGAATTTGAAGCAATGGAATTTGTTGCCCAATACCAATTTAGCAAAGAGTTCTCTGCAGCCGCTCTTTACACTTACCAAGAAAATGAGTTGGCGAATGGCAGCAAAGAAGATGATGTTGATGGCATTGAGCTAGTCGGCTACTACAAGTTCAACAGTAACTTCCGCACTTACCTTTCTTACTACATCAACAATCTTGATGAACTAAAAGATGCGCAAGGTGTGGTCACTCAAGGTGAAGATACCTTACGTCTAGGCGTTCGCTACGATTTCTAATAGTGCTTTAATACTGCCTTGGCCAGAGCATTTGCTCTGGCTTTTTTGTCTGAGAGCTCTATAACCACTTGCTTGCTTATTGCTCTTTTTGTCCGAACCCATGAAAGGGGAGAGGAAAGCTATAAATATTAGTGAGTTAAAGTCTAGACTTGGTGTTACTAATTGTAATACACTCCGCGCCCCCCTGATTGTGGGTGGAATATTTCTTATGGCATGGATGCGAACAGTAGTTATAAACCTGAGGCTAGGCATGCTCTTTTCGTTGAAAAACCTTTCTATTCGTAAGCAGGTATTGTTACCAGTACTGCTTACTACTGTCGCGTTATTTGTTGCTTTGTGGATCACGCAAAATGCTCTACAGCAAGAACAAGCAAAGATTGCGCAAAATACCGATTCGCAAGTTTTCTATACCGATAAACTTGCTCATATCGATGACATTATTTATCCGCTGCGTATAAGCGCCGTTTACGCTATCTATGATGCATCGCGTCGTGATGACTTTATTACTGAGCTGAAACGCGGTATGGACTTGATCGAGCTGGATCTCGACGCGATGGCACGACGTGGTTCGTTCAATAGCGACTTAGTCAAAGTTGAACGTGCGATTAGTGACTATGTAGATAACTCCTATCAAGCGGTAAGCTTTTTCGATCGTCGCGATCAAGGTTTGGTTTCAGAGACCGAATACAATGCGTTCATCGCTCAATACCGTAAGTCAGGCGATGTGATGGTCAAAGCGATTAACGATCTTTCCCAACGTGTAAATGCAGCGGCAAATATTGCGATGGCTGAGAGCGATAAAGCAAACCGCCAAGTTCAAACGACGGCAATGTGGGTGGTGATCAGCGTGTTTGTCGTTTCACTGATGGTGGCATGGATTCTATCTGGCTTGATTGTCGCACCAGTACAAACTTTACAGGGTGTGATGCGCAAAATTGCCCGCGGTGAACTTTCGGTACGTGCCGATGAAGATGGCGAAAACGAAATTTCAGCCCTTAGCAAAGACGTTAACTTAACCGTTGAGCAACTCTCTCACACCGTTGATCAGCTTATTCGCATTAGTGAAGAAGTGGCATCTGCGTCAACAGAGCTTGCTGCTGTTATGACGCAAGCGGAGCAAAATGCTCAACAGGAAATGTCTGAGATCGAACAAGTGGCTTCGGCAGTTAATGAACTCTCTTGTACAGCTGATAACGTCAGTGACAACGCGCAAGTTGCCGACAGTACCGCACGTGATACTGACCAATTGGCACAAACGGCATTGGCAACTTTTGCAGAAAGCAGCGCGGCAAGTGAGAAGATGAGCTACGCGCTAAGCGATGCGGCGGACGTGGTGAGCAAGCTGAAAGAGCAATCAGAACAGATCAACAATGTGATTGAAGTGATCAGCGGTATCTCAGAACAAACCAACTTGCTGGCATTGAATGCTGCGATTGAAGCGGCCCGTGCTGGCGAATCTGGTCGTGGTTTTGCCGTAGTAGCCGATGAAGTGCGTATGCTGGCTGCACGCACACAGGCTTCGACGGTGGAAATTCAAGGCATTATTGAAGAACTGCAAAAACAATCAGGCGTAGCGAATGAAAGCATGCAGCTTAGCCTCGATATGTTAGACAAGAACAATGAACTGGCGCGTCATGCAAATGATATGTTGCTTGGCATTACTGATGCGGTTTCTCGCATTAATGATACCAATACACAGGTAGCGACTGCCGCTGAGCAACAATCGCAAGTGACGCAAGATATCAGCCGTAATGTGGTCAACATGTCAGAGCTAGTGAGCCAGAATGTGTCGGGTATTAGCCAAAGTGCGGCAGCGAGCAACGAGCTCTCGCAACTAGCTGAGAAGCAAAAAGCGCAGCTCTCATTCTTCAAGCTGTAATTGAAGTGAGTTTGCAAACCGGTTGAGTTTTCTCAGCCGGTTTTTTTATGCCTGTACGCTTATGCTTACCAGTTCGTTGTTTGCTTAATTTTGTGACTTTGATTGTTATTTTGCTGACTTCAGTTACAATGTGCGCTTGTTCGTAGAAAGGGGCATCCGTATTTGTCTCTGACTACGAGTCAAACAACCAAATTTACTAACCATTTCATATCTTTGACATGGTTAAAACCAGCAAGTGTTGCTTGGTATGCAACACCACTGTAAGGATAAAAAATGCCTATTATTACACTTCCTGACGGCAGTCAGCGTCAATTTGACAACCCAGTATCTACTCTAGAAGTGGCTCAATCAATCGGTCCAGGTCTTGCAAAAGCAACCATCGCGGGTCGTGTGAATGGCCAACGCGTTGATGCATGTGATCTAATCGAAGAAGATGCAAGCCTAGAAATCATCACTGTAAAAGATGAAGTAGACGGTCTAGAGATCGTTCGTCACTCTTGTGCTCACCTTCTTGGTCACGCAATTAAGCAGCTTTACCCAAATGCGAAAATGGCGATTGGTCCTACCATCGACAATGGCTTCTACTACGACATCGATCTAGAAGAATCGCTAACGCAAGAAGATCTTGAAAAGATCGAAAAGCGCATGAAAGAGCTAGCGAAAACCAAGTACGAAGTTGTTAAAAAGAAAGTAAGCTGGCAGGAAGCGCGCGACACATTTGAAGCGCGTGGCGAAACTTACAAGATGGAAATCTTGGATGAGAACGTGTCTCGCGACGATCGTCCGGGTCTATACCATCACGAAGAATACATCGACATGTGTCGTGGTCCACACGTGCCAAACATGGGCTTCTGTCAACACTTCACTCTACTGAATGTTGCAGGCGCATACTGGCGTGGTAACAGCGACAACAAGATGCTGCAACGTATCTACGGTACCGCTTTCCATGATAAGAAAGCGCTAAAAGCGCACCTTACTCGTCTGGAAGAAGCAGCGAAGCGTGACCACCGTAAACTTGGTAAGCAACTGGATCTATTCCACATGCAGCAAGAAGCACCGGGTATGGTGTTCTGGCACCACAATGGTTGGTCTATCTTCCGTGATCTAGAAGTATTTGTACGCGACAAGCTAAACGAATACGGCTACCAAGAAGTTAAAGGTCCACTGATTATGGACCGCGTTCTTTGGGAACGTTCAGGTCACTGGGACAAATACGCAGATGCGATGTTCACGACTTCTTCAGAGAACCGTGACTACGCACTAAAACCAATGAACTGTCCAGGTCACATTCAGATCTTTAACCAAGGTCTGAAATCTTACCGTGATCTACCGCTACGTATGGCTGAGTTTGGCTCATGTCACCGTAACGAACCATCTGGTGCACTACACGGCATTATGCGTGTACGTGGCTTTACTCAGGATGACGCGCATATCTTCTGTACAGAGAGCCAAATCCAAGAGGAAGTAACCAGCTGTATTAAGATGGTTTACGATACGTACCAAACATTTGGTTTCGATAACATCGTAGTGAAACTGTCTACTCGCCCTGAGAAGCGTGTAGGTTCAGATGAGATCTGGGATCAATCTGAAGAAGCACTAAAACTGTCGCTAGAATCCATGGAAATCCCATACGAGATTCAAGAAGGCGAGGGTGCATTCTACGGTCCTAAGATTGAATTCACGCTATACGACTGTCTAGACCGTGCATGGCAATGTGGTACCGTTCAGCTAGACTTCAACCTACCTGGTCGCCTTGGTGCAACTTACGTAGGTGAAAACAACGAGCGTCTAGTGCCAGTGATGATTCACCGTGCAATTCTAGGCTCTCTAGAGCGTTTCATCGGTATTCTTATCGAAGACTACGCGGGCTTCTTCCCAACTTGGTTGGCGCCAGAACAAGCAGTAATCATGAATATTACTGACAAACAGGCTGACTACGCACAAGAAGTTGCTCAAAAACTACAAAAAAGTGGAATTAGAGCTAAAGCGGACTTGAGAAATGAGAAGATTGGCTTTAAAATCCGCGAACACACTTTAAAGCGTGTACCGTACTTACTAGTTTGTGGCGACCAAGAGATGGAAGCTGGCGAAATTGCAGTACGTACTCGTAAAGGTAAGGATCTCGGCAAATTCAAAGTGGATGACTTTATCGCATACATCCAAGACGAGATCGCTAGCCGTAAGCTCAATCTGGAGGAATAAGCTATTAAAGGCGGAAGACGCGGCCAACAGCCGGTAAAAACAAACCCGCACCGTTTGAACGGTGAAATTCGTGGCGTTCGTGAAGTTCGTTTAACTGGCGCTGACGGTGAATCAGTTGGTGTTGTATCGATCCAAGAAGCAATCCAAGCTGCTGAAGAAGCAGGTATGGATCTTGTTGAGATCAGTCCTAACGCTGAGCCACCAGTCTGTCGCGTGATGGACTACGGCAAATTCCTCTTTGAAAAGAGCAAGTCTGCTAAAGAGCAGAAGAAAAAGCAAAAGCAGGTTCAGATTAAGGAAGTTAAATTCCGTCCTGGAACTGACATTGGAGACTATCAGGTAAAACTACGCAACCTGACGCGTTTCCTAGAAGACGGCAACAAAGTGAAGGTAACAATTCGCTTCCGTGGCCGTGAGATGGCTCACCAAGACATCGGTGTTGACGTACTAAATCGTCTGAAAGAGGACACTGAAGAATTTGCAGTGGTTGAATCTTTCCCTAAGAAGATTGAAGGCCGTCAGATGATCATGGTTCTAGCCCCTAAAAAGAAGTAATTAACGGCTTTTACAAGTAAGAAAACCCAGCCGTTGACCCGAAAAGGTCTGGCGGCTGGGTTTTGTTCGCCCTAATTACTATTGTTATAAACAACTCAACAATGCGGAGTTATTCATCATGCCTAAGATGAAAACCAACAAAGGTGCTGCTAAGCGTTTCAAGAAAACTGCTGGTGGTATTAAGTACAAGCACGCTACTAAACGTCACATCCTGACTAAGCGTACTACTAAGAACAAGCGTCAGCTACGTCCAAATGCAATCCTTCCACGTTGTGAAGTGGCTGCAGTTGCTCGTATGATGCCATACGCTTAATTCTTTTTAGTTATCAATCGTTTAGTTTAGGAGAAGCATAATGCCTCGCGTAAAACGTGGTGTACAAGCTCGTGCACGTCATAAGAAAGTTCTAAAACAAGCTAAAGGTTACTACGGTGCACGTTCACGTGTTTACCGCGTAGCTTTCCAAGCAGTTACTAAAGCTGGTCAATACGCTTACCGTGACCGTCGCAACAAGAAACGTCAATTCCGTCAACTATGGATTGCACGTATCAACGCTGCATCTCGTCAAAATGGTCTATCTTACAGCCGTTTCATCAACGGTCTTAAGAAAGCATCTATCGAGATCGACCGTAAGATTCTTGCTGACATCGCAGTATTCGACAAAGCAGCATTTGCTGTACTAGTTGAAAAAGCGAAAGCTGCTCTTTAATTAGCAGTTTAGGTTTAAGAAAAGGGAAGCTTAGGCTTCCCTTTTTTCTTGCCTGTCATTTGTATCCTTTATACCTCAACCTTTTCCACGTTGAACCTACACAAGCTGCCAACGCAATTTAGCGCTATAAACCTCCAAGCTACCCCTCTATAGCTAAAGTGAAAATATATACTCTCGCAGTGTTTTGTCTGAATATACTGGCAATTGATAGTTACATATTCTGTTTTAAACAAGATTTAATTCACGTAATAATGAAAACCTGATCGCTAGCTTTTAGTAATAGTCGATGAGGATCACGTTAGAACTTGGCTGGCTTTACTAGTATGCGCATGATTTATTTACAACCAGATGAATACAAATAATGAAAAAGCACATCTTATCTAGCGCGATTTTACTCTCTTTAGCCTTTCCTACTTTTGCCGCTGATGGCGATATCCATCAAGTTACCGTATTAGGTACCTCGGATCTGCATGGTCATTTTATGGCTTGGGATTACGCCGCTGACAAACTGAATATGCGCGGCAGCTTGAGCCAAATTGCAACCAAAGTTGCAGAGATACGCGAACAAACACCGAATACCATTTTGGTCGATGCTGGTGATACCATTCAAGGTAACTTTGTTGAGACTTTCAAGGAGGAACCTATCGATCCGATGGTGTTAGGTTTCAACCACATGAAATACGACGTTTGGGTTCTCGGTAACCATGAATTTGATTTTGGTTTAAAAGTACTCGATCGCTCTCTAAACCAATTTAAAGGTCAATCATTGGGTGGCAATATTAAACGCCCGGATGGTAATCCTTTTCTTCCTGGCTATACCATCATTGAACGCGGTGGGATCAAAATTGGCGTCATTGGTATGGATACGCCAATGACACAAGTATTTGCTGAAGGCACCAATCGGCTTGAGGGTGTGACGTTCACTAACCCTACCTTAGAAGTTAAGAAGGTTATCGAGCAAATTGACAGTCAGGTAGATGCCATTGTATTGGTTGCGCATATGGGACTCGATAACGAGAACGATATTGCCAACACGGGCGTGACTGACATTGCTAATGCGAACCCAGAGCTTGACGCGATCGTAGCTGGACACATGCATACGCGTATCGACAAAGCGGTGGTCAATGGTGTGATCATTACTGAACCAGATAAATATGGTCGCGCGCTTTCTCGCATTGATCTGCAATTTGAAGAGCGTGATGGCAAGTTCAATCTGATTAATAAAGACAGTTACACCTATAAAATCAGTGGTACCGAGTCTGATGAGCAGATGGATGAACTTTACCAACCTTACCACAAGCGATTGCGTGAAATGGCAAACCGCGCAGTGGCAGAGCTTACTGGCGTGGATTTAGTACCAGAAAACGAGATTCGCGGTATTCCTCAAGTTCATATCCAAGATACGGGTATCAGCGCGCTATTCCAAGAAGCAAGCTTCTTCTATGCACCGAAAGCAAACGTGATTGCTTTGCAAATAGACAATGACAACGCTGAGTTGGATGTGGGGGCGATCAAAGCTAAAGATATCGCTTACAACTACCAGTATGCTGGTGGCGAAATCACGGTTTATCAGATGACAGGTAAAGAGCTGAAAACCTATATGGAATGGTCGGCAGGCTACTTCAATTCGGTGGTACCTGGCGACGTCACCTATAGTTTTGATCCCATCCGCCGTGCATCTAAGTATTCAACCAATGATTTCTTTGCTGGCGTGACTTACACCATTGATTTGACTCAGCCTAAAGGTGAACGCATTAATGAGCTTAAGTTTGCTGATGGCACAGTGATCACCGATGAGACAGAAATTCGTCTTGGCATGAATAGCTACCGTATGGGGCATTTGACCAAGAAAGGTGGGGTACTAGAAAACCGTCAATTCCCAGTGCTATTTGATACTGAAGCTGAATATGGTGAAGAAGCGGGTACTATCCGTAATTTGACCATTAAGTACCTAAGCGAAGAGAAAAAGGGCAGTTACCAAGGTAAAGTAATGACACGCTGGCATTTGGCAGGTCTAGACAAACAATATGCTGAGCAGCGTGAAGTGGTCAAATCACTGATCAACGCAGGCGAAATTGATGTGCCAATGAGTGAAGATGGTCGCTACACCAACATTGCTTCCATTAACGTTAAGGCGCTGATGTTTGATAATGACCAAGCTGTGCAACAAGCGATTGCGGAGCGTAAAGCCAGTTTGAAGCAAGCTTCCAAAGCAGAAAAGATTAATCTGCAGCGCGAGATCAAGCTGATTCAAGCACTGAACTAATCAAGGCTCGAATCCTCTATATGCAAAGCCTAGCGTAACGCTGGGCTTTTTCCGTTCTCGCTGTAGTTTAAATAGGTAACTGGCGCAGCACTTGGTATGATGCGGGTAAATTAATTATTTGTTAGCGAAGGAAGCCTAGCTTCATGAACAATCAACCAAACAATCCACTTCATGGTCTGTCTTTAGAAAAGATCCTAACTCGTCTTGTAGAACATTATGGCTGGGCAGGGCTTTACGATGAAGTGAGAGTCAACTGCTTCAGTAAAGATCCATCGATCAAGTCATCGCTTAAGTTCCTGCGTAAAACCCAATGGGCTCGCGATAAAGTTGAAGCGCTATATATCAATACCTTTAGTTAACAGCAGATAAATCAGCACTTTTAGCGAAATCTTCTAAACCACTTTTCCGTTGTTGAGTTGACCTAAATCTTTCGGCACTATGTTGAAAGATTAAGCAGTTGATAAAATTAAGGAAGATTTATGAAGTGTTTAGTGGTGGTCGCTCATCCAGTGAAACAAAGCCTCTGTCATCATTTGAGCCATGAGGCGATAAACCATCTCGAGTCAAAAGGCTACCAAGTCGAATTGCTCGATTTATATCAGCAAGCATTCGAACCTAGCTTGAGCCGAGCAGAGCGTGAGAGTTACTACGCTGCCAATTTTGATGTCGACGGAGTTGAGCAACAAATTGATCAACTTAAGCAAGCCGAATCCTTGGTGCTGATTTTTCCTACTTGGTGGTTTGGCTTTCCCGCGATACTAAAAGGCTGGTTTGACCGTGTATGGGCCCCAGGACATGCTTATGATCATGCCTCTGATTTAGGGGCGATTCAACCGCGCTTAGATAACCTTAAAGAAGTCAAAATCATTACCACTTTAGGCTCGCCTTGGTGGGTCGACAAACTCGTTCTCTGGCAGCCAGTAAAGCGCATCTTTAAAATTGCTTTACTTGGTGCCTGTGCCAAGCGCTGCAAATTTAAGATGTTGTCACTCTACAAAAGCGAGAGCTTGACTCAAGTGCAAGTTGACTCTTTTGTTCGTAAGATCAAAGCTGAGTTTTAACCAACAGTAACTGAAAGATAGGAAAGGACTTTGCAGCAATCTATCGTACATATTGCGCTAGTTGTGAGAGATTACGATGAAGCGATCGATTTTTATGTCAACAAGCTTAACTTTGAGTTGATTGAAGACAGCTATCAACCTGAGCAAGATAAGCGCTGGGTTGTGGTGTCACCACCAGGATCGAACGGTGTAACGTTACTATTGGCTCGCGCATCTAAGCCTAAACAGTTGGAGTTTATCGGCAATCAAGCAGGTGGAAGGGTATTTTTATTTCTCAATACCGATGATTTCTGGCGAGATTATCAGCGTATGGTTTCTCTTGGCATCACATTTGTGCGAGAGCCGAAAGAAGCCGATTATGGCACAGTGGCGGTTTTTGAAGATCTGTATGGTAATTTATGGGATCTCTTACAACTAAACCCTGATCATCCGATAGCCAAAAGGCACAGCCGATAATACTCTAATCATATCTTTGTTGGACGAGATATAAGGAGAAAGTGATGATTAGTCGCTTTGATCATATTGTGCTGACAGTGGCTGATATTGAGCGCTCTGTAGAGTTTTACCAAAGAGTCTTAATGATGGAGCCAGTGACTTTTGCCAATGGTCGTCGAGCGGTGAGGTTTGGTCAGCAAAAAATCAATTTTCAACGGCTTGGGCAAGAGCCACGCAACCTTGCTCGGGTTGGTTCAGGTGATTTGTGTTTGATTACTGATTGGTCACTAGAGCAAGTGATTAAGCACTTAGAGCTACAGCAGGTTGAAATTGTTGAAGGTCCTGTGACGAAGTCTGGTGCCTTGGGTGCGATTACCTCGGTTTACTTTTCAGACCCTGACCTCAACTTGGTCGAAGTCAGTGTCTATCCTTAAGTAAACGTCGTTTGATTAAAGTTCAGCGCAGGAGAGCGCGCTGGACTCATGTTCACTTGCTTACTTTGTAGGTCGCGACAAACCCCTTCACGGCGGCTTCTATGGTTAACTTTAACTCATCACAACTAGGTGGCGTTTGGTGAGCCAGCAATTGCGGCCAAAATACCACAGCTTTGATACTGCCAATGTACTGTTCAACCGCCAAAGTAATATTATTCACTTCAAGATGCTTCGCAGCGATGCCTTGGCGTACCCATTCATGCAAGCCATAGCAGTCTTCAATTGCACTAAACTTTCTCATGAGCATACTTGATGCTTTGGGACAGCGAATACACTCAGCCATAACCATGCGCGCAGTCATTTGGAAATCTTCGGTATTGATATAGCAAAGCTGCTTAAGGGTTAAGTCAGTGAGCTGCTGTTCAATTGACACAGAAGGTTCAAATTTCGCCGTAGTTTGGTCATCAAAGCGACATATCATCTTATCTACAATGACTTCAAACAGAGCGTCTTTATTCGGGTAGTACTTGTAAAGCGTGCGTTTGGAAACACCAGCTTGCTTGGAAATACCTTCCATACTGGCTTGCTCAAAGCCTTTTTGAGAGAAAACTTGAATGGCGGAATTGATGATATCTTCTTGTTTTAAATCGCTAATCTTTACCATGGCTCATCTTCACTCAGAATAAAAGTAAACGATGGTGTTTACTTTTAATTAATTAGTTCCTAAAGTATACACCATCGTTTACTTTTTTAGATAGTGAATAGGTCATAAAAATGGGCAAGCTTACAAATTCAGTCGTTTATCAGTTGATCGAGAAAATGAATCCTTTTGCTCACTCACAGGCAAGGCTAGCGAGTGAAAAGGTGCGCCAACAGCGTATTGCACAATCTCCTCAATTTCATAACGGTAAAGTTGTTAGCCGTTTACCTAGGGTTATGAGTAATGAAAGCATGGCGAGTGTGATGAAAAAGTTCTTTTTGCAACGCTCATCGCTTAAACCAAGTGCGCCATTGCCCTATCAAGCGGTCGATGTAAGCTTGTTTAACACAGTCGCAATCTCTCCAAGGATCACTTGGCTTGGTCATTCGAGCTTGTTCATCGAGTTGGATGGCAAAAAATTGCTGGTTGATCCGGTGTTTGATTATGCTTCCCCTTGGTTTGCGAAAGGTATGTTCGCACGTAATGTTGCCGCGCCAATTCAACGTGACGCACTTCCGATACCTGACGCAATTATTATTTCTCATGATCATTATGATCATCTTGAAGAAGCGACGGTGCGTTTTTATGCCAATAAAGATGTGCAGTTTATTGTGCCGCTAGCAGTGGGTCGTCACTTGGAAAAATGGGGTGTTTCACCAGAGAAGATTGAAGAGTTGGACTGGTGGCAATCGGCTAAAGTTGGCAGTGTTGAGCTTATCGCCGCTCCCGCGAATCATAATTCTGGCAGAACTGGATTTGATTCCAATTCAACGCTGTGGGCCTCGTGGGTCATAAAAGGTGCAAGCGACTCTCTGTTTTACAGTGGCGACACTGCTTACGACAACCATTTCAAACAGATTGGTGAGCGTTTCGGTCCGTTTGATATTGCCTTTATTGAAGTGGCGGCGAATGTGAAAGATGGCAAAGGTTTCCCTGTCGAGAACTGGGGACATATGCAGGCGCGACATACTGCTAACGCGTACCAAGATCTCAACGCAAAAGTGTTAATGCCGGTGCATTGGTCAACTTATGAGTTGTTCTCCCATTATTGGGATGAACCTATTTATGATTTGATTGAAGAAGTGCAAAAAATTGATGCCAAACTTATTACGCCAATGGTGGGTGAAAGCTTTGAATTACATTCAGCAATAAATACTAGAGATTGGTGGAATAAGCCAGAGTATACACTGTCGAAAGCCAAGTTAGGTTTTCAAAGCTAGTTAATACAACTAGCTATTAAATAAAGAATTATCGAAGCAGACCAGTTATTTGGTCTGTTTTTCTTTGTGTGAAATATAAGCTCTTTTCAATCTTATACAAAATCATGTAGTGTGATTAAGTTCACATGGAGGTGGTTATGGAAGCTGAGCAGAGTTTGTTTCAATGGCAGCGGGTTAAGAGGTTCAATTTTTCGATTTGGACTGTACTGGTTGGCGTTTTGGTCACCCGCACCAGTTATTTTATGGCTTGGCCGTTTTTGATTGTGTTTCTCTATCAAGATTATTCAGTCTCTGCGGTTGATGTCGGGGCGATGCTGGCAATATCGGCTCTAATTGCTTCTATTACCGGGCTTTATTCGGGTTATCTATCTGACAAGTTTGGGCGCAAATTGGTGATGGCGGTTGGCAGCACGATTGCTGCTGGTGCATTTTCGGGAATAGGTTTAGCCACTGAAGTTTGGCAATTTTATCTGTTGGTGGTTCTGGCTGGATTAATGCGCCCTATGATAGAAGCGCCTTCTAAAGCGGTGATAAGTGATAACCTTGCGGATGTTAAAGACCGCGAACTAGCGCTCAATATCCGCTATTTTGTGATTAATTTGGGTGGCGCAATTGGCCCTTTGCTTGGCGTAACCCTCGCTTTAGCTAAACCGCAGCTCTTGTTTCTAGCCACGGGGGCGGCGTTTGTTGTTTATCTGCTGCTTATCTTAGTCGGTATTGAGCGCAAAGGCAGCTATACCAGACCGGATACGTCGAATTTACCCAACTTTCGCGCGGCAATGCGGGTGATTGCCCAAGACAGAATCTTCCTATTGCTGCTGATCGCTAATTTTCTGATGATGTTTATTTACGCGCAGTTAGAGTCTTCTATTCCGCAAGTCATTGTTCGCGAGAGCCCTGAAAACGCGGCTAAGATTATTGCCAGCTTGGTGTTGGTGAATACGCTCACCATTGTTGTATTCCAGTTCCCTATGCTCAAGTGGTTGGAGAAAGTACCACTATTTACCCGCACGAGAATTGGTATGTCACTGATGGCGCTGGCACAGGTGGGTTTTATCTTTACACCAGCTGATTATCCGATAGGTTGGGCGCTAGCTTGTTTTGTGATTAGTTTGGGCGAGGTGATTGCTTTTCCTACCTTAAATGTACAGATTGACCGCTTAGCACCGCCACATTTACGCGGTTCGTATTTTGGTGCGGCAGCCTTGTACTCGTTAGGTTTTGCCGCCGGACCTTGGATAGGCGGTCTGATGATAGAGCACTTTAGTGCTTATTGGCTGTTTATACTCTGCTTACTGGTCAGTTTAGTGATGATATGGCTCTATTGGCGGGCTGAAGGGAGCACTGATGAAGATGACAAACAACAGGAGCCAGTGTTTCGATAGTTAACGATCTGTCTCGTCCTAAAATACGTTGACAGTTTTATGCTAAGCCAACTGCGTTAGCAGCTGGCTTTTTTCATGAACCTCATTTGGGGTTTTCATCCCGAGGCTAAGATGTGGTCTCATATTGTTATAGATACTAATAGACTCTTTTACTAGTTGGTTGAGCTCTTTGATGTCTTGACACCTATTGAGTAGGAACTCTTGTTTTAGTATCCCATTGACTCTCTCTGCTAACGCATTCTGGTAGCA
>NZ_QLYZ01000030.1 GCF_003350325.1 Vibrio rhodolitus
CCATTTTTCCGTGCTTTCTCAGCCAAGTTAAAACAGTTGAGCGACCTTGGATACCATAAATGGCTTGTGCTTGCTTGTAGGTCATTTCTCCTTTTTCTACGGCATCAACGACCTGCAATTTAAAGCCTAGTGTGTAATCACGCTGAGTGCGCTTAATGTAGAGTTTATTTGAAGTGGTCATAATTCGTCCTCAATGTGTAAACACATTTCAGGACGGGACATAGATACAAAAAAGGGCATCATTTGATGCCCTTTGTTATTTGCTGCGTCTTTACCAGAAGGCGACCAACAAACCAATCGTTACTGCCATTCCCACGTAATTGTTATTGAGAAACGCCTGGAAACAGAGCTCTCGTTGACGATGACGAATTAAATGCTGCTGGAAAACAAACAGCGCCCCGACCACCAGCACGCTCCAATAGAAACTGGTTCCCAGTGAATACCACATCCCTAAACCAATCAACATCAGCAAGGTGATCAGTTGCAAGACGCCAATGATCATTTTGTCAAAGCGACCAAAGAGTATCGCGGTCGATTTGATACCAATCTTCAGATCATCATCGCGATCCACCATCGCATACTGGGTATCGTAAGCGATAGTCCAAAGCGCGTTCATAACAAATAAAAACCACACCATCGGCGGCAATTCGTTAGCTTGCGCAGCCCATGCCATTGGGATCGCCCAACTAAATGCCAAGCCTAAAAAGAGCTGTGGCAGATGAGTATAACGCTTCATGAATGGATAAATAAAAGCGAGGAAAATCCCAACAAACGACAGCTTAATCGTTAAAGGATTCATAGTCAGTACTAGTACGAACGATAACACCGCGAGCGTGATAAAGAGCGTCACCGCTTCACGGGCACTGATCAGCCCCGATGGTAACGGGCGATGTTGAGTTCGCTTAACATGACCATCCACTTTGCGATCGGCAAAATCATTAATCACACAACCCGCCGCGCGCATTAACACCACCCCGAGAATAAAGACCAGTAGTACTTCAAAACTCGGCACGCCTTGCGCGGCAATGATCAATGCCCACATGGTCGGCCACATCAACAGTAACGTGCCAATCGGCTTGTCCATGCGCATTAATTGCCAATAGGCGCGTGCTTTGGCAGCTGTCATCTAGACACTCTCCTTGGCGTAAATCGGTGCATTGGGTAAAAATAATTCTGCCACCAGCATCGGTTTATGATTCATCCATAAACGAGAGCGCCGCGCAAGACAGGTACCATTTGGCGTATTTGCCCAACCCACTTGCAACGCATCTCGCTTTACATCCAGCGCACTAAATACGGTTATACCGAGCGGGATCTCCCCTTGGCGCGTCAGATCATAAGGCTGCCCAAGCAGCGACGACTCCGGAATTAAGGTTCGTCCTAGCACCCACGGTTCACCATCACCGTTCAGCACGACTTTACGCAGCAAACATTGTTCTGCGGATAAAAGCTTCACTTCCTGACTATCCAGTTGAGAAGCAGCAACAATGTCGTTATGAAATAGATCCACGTTCAATTGTTGACAGTAAGTTTCGAGTAAGCGTGACAATGAGCCCTGTTCTTGCAACCAATCACTCGCAATTTGCGAAGGAAAGGTAAAATTTTCAGGCTGTTGCCACTCAACTTGGCGCAGTGAAGACAAATAAAGCGCAATCATTTGATTCATATAGTATTCAATCAGTCGCTCTATCGCGTACAATAAAGCTACAATTTAACGGTGAACTGAAATTAATCAATTCACCAATATTCCTTACAACTAGATGCTCTATTGTAACAAGACTCCAGCGATTCGAGTATCGCGATCAGAAGAAAGAAAAGTTAGAAATATGTTTAAACGTTACCTAGCCCAAATATTTGCAACTCTTGCTCTGATTATCTCTATGCCAAGTATGGCAAACGATGATGCCGGAGTGCCTCAATTGGCCTACTTTACCCTAGAGCCAGATCTCACCACCAACTTCTATACCAAGGGCAATAAGCTTGGCTATATTCAGGTGCGTATCGATATCATGGTCGCTAATCAAATCGACTTAGCAATTATCGAGAAACATCAGCCGTTGATCCGTGATGCGGTTATCGAAGTGTTGGGAAAACAGACTGAAGAGACGGTGAAATCCCTCGCGGGACGTGAAGACTTACGTAAAAGCTTAGTTGAGAAGCTCAATGCTATTTTGCTGCCGGAAACCGGTAAGAAGGTCATCGCCGATCTGCTGTTTACTAAGTACCTTTACCAGTAACAAGCCACCTGCTCTAATAAAAAAAGCGGCAAACGCCGCTTTTTTTATTTTCTGCTATCCCACAACCCGAGCGCGATGCCGGATAAGAGACCGACTAAATGGGCGGTATTGGCAATCGCCATAAACGGCTGCATAAAACCAAGCACTAACCACACCAACATAAAGCCTAAAATTGGTTTAGGCATGATGAGACCTTTGCTTGGCGCTCGGTAACCTAACATCCAGATGTAGCCAACCAAGGCATAGACCACTCCAGACAAGCCACCGAAGTTAGCACCTTCGACCCAAAACTGCCCAAAACCGGAGAGGGCTGCAGAGAACAAGAAAAGCTTGATCAACTTGCCACTACCAAGGCGCAGTTCAATATCTCCCCCAAGTTGCCACCACCACAGTAAGTTGAAGGCAATGTGCATTACGGAAAAGTGCAGCAAGGCATGGCTGAACCAACGCCAGATCTGCCACTCCTGCCCAGCAAAAGCGGGGAAATGCAGCGCGTCGAACACTGGCTGCCCTGCACCAAACTGCTGCAAGGCAAAGATGATCAAACAGCTTGCCATGATCAATAAGCTAAACGGACCCGCCTTTGCCTTGATCATCGCCAGCATACTTGGCGAGTTATAACGAAAGTGGTTCTTGCGCGTTTCAGCCATATCCCAAGAGGCGGCTTGGTACTTACTTTGGTTTGGATTATCGAGAAACATCTTCAGTTCAGCTTCTGCTTCGATCTGATGTTGGGCATCGACAAGCCACAACGCAAACTGACCTCCCCCTTCTGGCATCATCTGTATTTCCACTTGGCGTGATGCCATATAGTCAATAAATGCCTGCGCCATTCTTGGTTGGGTGAGAGTAATCAGTTTGATCATAATGCTACCTAGTTAGATTCAACGGGTAAGTTAGCTCGCTGCCATGCCTCAAAGCCACCATCAACACTATACACCTGCTCAAAGCCTTGGTTAACCAAATACTGCGCGGCACCTTGGCTGCTGATACCGTGGTAACACATCACTAAGATCGGCTCTTCAAAGTCCGCCTCTTGCATAAACTGGTTAATCGTATCGTTGGTTAAATGAAATGCTTGCACAGCGTGAGCAACCGCAAAAGATTGCGGGTCACGAATATCAAGCATATGTGCCTGAGAGCTTTCTAATAGTGCCTGAGCACCTTGTACATCAATATGTTGAAACTGGTCCATTTACATTCTCTAGTTGGTCTTTTTTTGTTGCCACCATTGTAACCTATCCAGTGCTCAACAAGTACACGATAGCTGTAAGGTTATCCACTTGCGATCATTTCTTCACCATTTGTGGATAACTCTGTGGATTGCGTTGATAAAGTGTCTAATTGAAATTCGATCCACTAGATGTTGTGATGATCCTTATTTTTTTGTGAGTAATTAAAGCGATATCCCCAAAGTAAATCCGCCTTGTAAGCCTTTATTCACCCCGCTTTCTGACACCTAACCAAGAAATTCCTCACAGAGTTACCCACAGGATGCAGGCGTCAAACAGATCACCTCTGGCGATCAGGCATAAAAAAACCGAGATCAAATGATCTCGGTTTTCGTTGTTCTTATTGCGTCTGGTAATTACATTTCACCAACCGCTAACTTCAGTTTTTTCATCGCATTCTTTTCAAGCTGGCGAATACGCTCGGCAGACACGCCGTACTTCTCTGCTAGATCTTGCAACGTCGCTTTGTCGTCTACTAACCAACGTGAACGCACGATATGCTGGCTACGCTCATCAAGGCTAGCCAGTGCTAAGCTCAAACGATTATTGGTGTGTGCTTCCCAGTTTGCGGCTTCAACATTCTCTGCCACATCAGAAGATTTGTCTTCTAGGTACAGCATTGGCGCAGCACTCACAGTACCGGCATCATCATCGTCAGCCGTTAACTCAAAGGTGGCATCTTGCGCCGCTAAGCGTGATTCCATTTCGCGAACTTCAGATGGCTCAACACCTAACTCGCGTGCAACTGTCTCTACTTCACCGTTATTAAACCAGCCTAAGCGTTTTTTCGACTTACGTAGGTTGAAGAACAGCTTACGTTGCGCTTTGGTCGTTGCCACTTTAACGATACGCCAGTTACGCAGCACGTATTCATGGATCTCTGCTTTAATCCAGTGCACAGCGAAAGAGACTAAGCGCACGCCCACTTCTGGGTTGAAACGCTTTACTGCCTTCATCAAGCCGATGTTACCTTCCTGAATTAGATCTGCCATTGGCAAACCGTAACCTGAGTAGCCACGTGCTACATGCACAACGAAACGCAGATGCGAAAGGATTAAACCTTTAGCGGCATCAATTTCACCGTCGTAATGTAAACGCTCAGCTAGTTCACGCTCTTCATCAGCTGTTAGCATTGGGTAGCCATTCACTGAGCGAATGTAGCTATCTAAGCTATCTTGTGAAACTACAGCTATCGAATACGCTTGGTTAGTCATTCAAGTCCTCATCAAACTATGATCTGGAGTGGATGTTTTAGCCCATCAATACTGAACCCAAAATGAACAGGATTCAAGCAATCAAAGCCAAAATAGTTGAAACAAAAGTTTTAACTAATCGTACAAAGAAAGAAAAAGTATACGGTAGCGTATACTTTTTTCAAGATAAATAGTGATAATTTTTTGATCACTGGATCAAACTGGCTCTATCTCATTGAGATGACGCTGGGCAGACACTTTAGCAGCAAGGCAACCTAAGAAAGTGCCGAGCATTAATAGCAGTAAGGTCTCATCCCAACTCAGCCCGATTAATCGGAAGCGGCTATCATACAGAAGCGCCAACTGTTCAACACTGCTATTAAGCAGAACTGTGATTAGTGCTGTAAGAATCCAAGCAGTGAGTGACCCAAGCAAACCAAACCACATGCCAGAGTAGAGGTATGGACGCAAAATAAAGCCATCCGTTGCCCCAATCAGTTTCATGGTTTGGATTTCATGTTTGTTAGCTTGTACGTTAAAGCGCAGTGTGTTGCCGACAATAAGGAACACCGAACCAAGCATGAGCACCGATAAGGTCACGACAATACCGGTGACGAGGTTTTTAATCGCATCAAGACGGCTAAACCAATCTTCATCCATGCGAACATCAGTGATCTCTTCTTCTGCGCTGATGCGTTTGGCAAGGGCTTTGACTGCTTGCTTGTCGTCAGTCGCTGGTGTGATCACTAATACCCCAGGCAATGAATAGTCTTCAAGCAAAGAAATCGCCTGCTCAAAGCCAGAGTACTGGCTGAGATCCGCCAAGCCTTGTTGCGGCGAAATATATTCCACTTTGGAGACTTCAGCTAAACTCTCAAGCTCATCCTTTAACACCATGATGCGTGGTTCAGGCGTGCGTTCTTTTATATAACCACTAACATGAGAAGGACCTGCAACATTGGTGGTAGCTACCGCGACGTTTTTACCTAACAAATAGAGTGTCGCCGGCAGAGTCAGTGCCATCGAGATCACTGCCAAAGTAAGAATGTTACCTAATGGACGCGACCATAAGTTGAGAAAGGAGGCTTTCGCCTGCTTAAAGTGAATCGCAAAGTAGCCATCGCGTGGCACACGCTCGCTTTTTTTCACCGCTTTGTTGTTGCGTTTATTAGCGGCCATAATCTTCAACCTCACTCAAAAAGCCTTGGTTCAGTTCCAAGTGACGATATTGCGGACGAGAATTGACTAAGTTGACATCATGCGTAGCCAATAAAATTGTCACGCCAGCGCGGTTAAATTCTTCCAGCAACCTAAGCACGCGAGATGAGAGCTCTTGGTCAAGGTTACCGGTCGGCTCATCAGCCAATAATAATGTAGGACGGTTAACCACAGCCCGTGCAATACCCACTCGCTGCTGTTCACCACCAGATAACTGGCTAGGTAAACAACGTGCTTTATCCAATAGACCCGTCTTATCCAAAGCGGCTGAAACACGGCGCTTAATTTCATTTTCCGAGATTGACTCGATACGCATCGGCAAAGCGACGTTGTCGTACACTGAACGGTCCATCAGTAAGCGATGATCTTGAAAAACGATCCCTATGTTGCGGCGCAACAAAGGGATATCTTTATTGGGAATACGGGTAATATCGTGTCCATTAAAGCTGATCTTGCCATCGGTTGGGCGTTCAATCGCACAAATCAATTTAAGTAGCGTACTTTTACCAGCTCCTGAATGACCACCAAGAAACGCCATTTCGCCGCGGCGTAGATGAAAATCGACCTTTTGCAGCGCTTGTCGACCACCTCGGTAAGCTTTACTTACTTGCTGAAACTTAATCACCCGTCGTTCCTCTTACTTACAACCGACTAATCTTCTCGGCTAAACAGCGCGTCAATAAACTCTTGTGTTTCAAACGGGCGCAAGTCATCAATCCCCTCGCCCACACCAATAAAGCGAATTGAGATCTGGAACTGATCCGCCAGCGCGAAGATCACGCCACCTTTTGCAGTACCATCTAGTTTGGTCAGCGTAATCCCGGTGATCGGCGCAACATCACTAAACAGTTTTGCTTGGCTAATGGCGTTTTGCCCCGTACCAGCATCTAACGTCAGCATCACTTCATGAGGCGCGGAGTCATCAATCTTCTTCATCACGCGTACAATCTTACGCAGCTCTTCCATTAGGTTAGCTTTGTTTTGTAGACGACCAGCAGTATCAGCAATCACAACATCAAAGCCACGCGCTTTTGCCGCTTCAATCGCATCATAAATCACAGATGCACTGTCCGCGCCCGTATGCTGAGCAATCACCGGCACATCATTACGCTCACCCCATACTTGCAACTGTTCTACTGCCGCTGCACGGAACGTATCACCCGCAGCTAACATCACTTTCTTACCTTGTGATTGGAACTGCTTCGCCAATTTACCGATAGTGGTGGTTTTACCCACACCGTTAACGCCTACCATCAGAATAACGTAAGGCGTTTTGCTGCTATCAACTTCAAGTGGCTGCTCAACGTTAGATAGAATGCCTGCCATCTCTTCTTTCAGCAGACCATATAATGCTTCACCATCTTTTAGATCGGCGCGCGATGCTTTCTCGGTCAGGTTTTCGATGATTTTAAGCGTGGTATCCATACCAACATCAGCGATCAAAAGCTGTTCTTCTAGCTCTTCAAACAGATCATCATCAATCTGCTTACCTTTGAATAGCCCAAAGAAACCCGCACCGATATTGGCTTTAGTGCGAGCAAGACTGCGTTTTAGGCGAGCGAAAAAGCTCTCGGTTGGTTTTTCTTGTTCTTGTACACGAGGTTCAGCAGCTTCAACAGGCGCTTCTGCTTCTGCTTCTGCTTCTGCTTCTGCTTCTGCTTCTGCTTCTGCTTGAGGAGCCTGATGTGCTGGCGCTGATTCGGCAACGGTTTCTTGCTCTACAACCTGCTCGGCAACCTCTTCTGGTGCTACGTCAGGTTGGCTCTGTTCTACTTTTTGCTCTTGTTCTGGTTGTTTCGCTTGGTCATCATCACCAAAACCAAGCCAAGAGAGCAATCCGCGCTTCTTTTTTTCCGTCATCTGGGGATATCCTAGATTGTCTTAATTAAGTCTGGTCCTTTCCCACTAAGCTTACACACAGTGAAAAAGAAAATGACAACAGAGTGAAAAGTTACCACCTTGAAGGCAATTTAAGGTTACACTTTGTCATCAATGAAATTTGGCTGTACTCGGCGCGTAAACGCTGAGCGGCTGGGTATAGTATCACTTTATTAGCGGTCAAAAAATCTATGGTAAGACGTCGCCAGCAAAACACATCACAAAAAAAACCTTCAACCGGCTTTGTTCGAATTATTAGTGGCTTATGGCGTGGACGAAAATTACCCGTTCACGATGCTGAGGGACTACGCCCAACGACTGACCGCGTGAAAGAAACCGTATTTAACTGGTTAGCACAAGATGTGCCACAAGCGAAGTGCTTAGACCTTTTTGCCGGCTCTGGCGGTCTTGGTTTTGAAGCAGCGTCACGTCAAGCAGATAGCGTAACGTTAATTGAACTTAACCCAGCAGCTTACAAACAGTTAGAGCAAAATATCGCGGCGCTTAAAGCGGACAATATTGTGGCGAAGAACACCGACGCGTTAAGTTTCTTAGCGCAACCGGGCACCCCGCATCATGTCGTGTTTATCGATCCGCCATTTCGTAAGGGCTTACTTAGCGAAGTGATTCAATTGCTCGAACAAAATGGCTGGTTAGCGGAAGATGCCATGGTTTATATTGAAACAGAAAAAGAGCTGACCATTGAAGGTCTACCGGAAAGTTGGCACTTGCACCGCGACAAAACAGCTGGGCAAGTCAGCTTCCGCCTTTACCAGCGACAAGCAGCATAAGGAAATAAAATGAAAGCACTGATTTTACTCGCTAAAGCTTCGATCGGCTTTGTGTGGTTTATTCTATTACTGAACTTTTTTATGCCATTTCCGGGTAATGCAGCCATCGCACTGTATATTTTGACCGCCTTCTTGTTCATGATGCACGGTCTGCAGATGCTGATTTTTATCGGAGCCTTTGGCGATAAAATCACGATGAGCCGTTGGGAAAAATGGTCAATTTTGATCTTTGGTATCTTCGCTCTGCTCGACATTCGTCGCAAACATATGATGTAAAAAAAACGCCGCTCAATCGAGCGGCGTTTTTGTTTCGCGATTACATACTCATATAGCTTTTCATGCCATCTAAGAACATCTGGGTAGAGATCATCACCAGCATCAAGCCCATCAAACGCTCTAGTGCTTTCAAACCTCTTTCGCCAAGCAGGCGATGCAAAATTCCAGAGAACATCAGAATCACAAAGGTTGCCGTCCAAGCCAAGACAACGGCGCCGGATAGCTCCAGCAAATGGTCAGGATGCTGACTCGATAGCAAAAGAATCGTCGCAATTACCGAAGGACCAGCCAGCATAGGAATAGCCATCGGCACGATAAATGGCTCTTCACCTGCCGCAAGCCCCGTCACGCTGCCTGCAGCGGGGAAAATCATCTTTATCGCGATGATAAACAAGATAATGCCGCCGGAGATACTGAGCGTTTCAGGTTGAACATGCAAAAACGCCATGATGCTTTTGCCCGCAAACAGGAACAGCAATAAAATCGCGAGTGCAAAAAAGAGTTCTCGAATCAGTACGATGCGGCGTCGTTTAGGTTCTAAATGCTTTAAGATCGACAGAACAATCGGCAGATTGCCCAGCGGGTCCATGATCAAAAATAGCAGCGTCGCCGCAGAAAGAATGTCCATTAATTACCTCCAAGACTTTGCGGCGAAGTATAACCTCATCTCGAAGATAATGCCCAATTTGTAAAACAGACCAA
This sequence comes from Vibrio rhodolitus, assembly GCF_003350325.1. Lineage (GTDB taxonomy): Bacteria > Pseudomonadota > Gammaproteobacteria > Enterobacterales > Vibrionaceae > Vibrio > Vibrio rhodolitus. The sequence goes on from NZ_QLYZ01000030.1 coordinate 9,528, forward strand.
GCTATCGCAGTAAGGCGAACTTAGTGATTGCAAACGCGCTCTTGGTTAACCGCCCACAGTTCACCTTGCTGAATGATCTTTTGGCGTTCAATAAAAAAGGCGAACAACTGCTCGAAGTTAAAACCAGATAGTTTACAGGTACGAAACTGAGCTTCGCTGCCAAACTCATTGATCACTGTTTGGCGTAGCTCTGCTTCAGTCATTGGCTTTTCACGTAATAGGTTTAGTACGTTGTGAGCATGAATTTCACTCATGTCGATAACTCCTGTGGATTCAAAACCCAGCTAGGATAGAGGATTCAAGCTCTCACTGTCTTTGATATCAAATAATGAAGGAAGCGGTTATCAATGAGTGCGCCAACAAATAAGAGGCAGAAATCAGATAACGCCCTAAAGGAAGCGCATGACGATAGTCGTGAATGGCGAGCAAAGCGGCAGAAGTAGTAAGCGATAAACTACCAACAAATGCCAGTAGTGCTTGTTGGGTCTGCTGCAGGAGCCACAGCTCTCCAGTTACCCAGTTTAGCTGTAGTAATACCATTCCCATGATCACCACAGGAAAGATTAAACTATCGATTTTAGGCAATAAGAGGAAAAATGCCATGATCCCCATCGCCAGAAGCATCGCCGCTAACCACCATACAACTTCACCGGACAACTGCAGCCAGAATGCGGTGCTATAGCAAAGCTGCGCCGCAATAAAACATGCAAAACAAATACGCTTGAGTCGCTTCGTGATGTATAGGCTATCGGCAAACATTGAGATCACCAAACCAAGTGACACCCACCATTCTAAGCGTCCGACGAGACTTTCTTGCCCCCACAGCATGATGAGCAGCAGCAGCAGCGAGAAACAGGAGAAAAAAATTGCTTGTTTAGGTTGCTTATTTTCACAAGCAGAGCTGGTAATAAACCCTGAGAGTGCGACAGCGAGCCAGCTCCACATAAGAGTACCTCTTTGATTTTGAACGGTCAGTTTAGGCTTGAGGCTATGATTGTCTAGATACAGACCACAAAATTTGGATCTTGGTAGTGATTCAACTCTTGCACCTTTGACTCTGCGTCACCCACTCCCAGCACTAGAACTGCTTTTTCTACCACGATGAGCACGCTAAGCGCCATTTTCTACATTAAGTGTCAAAGCCAAGTTAAAACACAAAGACGAAGCAAATACATTAAATCAATTAAAACAGAAGCTTATCATGAATTTATGAATTTAAAACTATCGAAAATCGATTCTCACCGAATGGTAAAATTAAATTTTTCGCCAGCAAGATCACACACTCTTGTTGTTAAGTGAGAATCCATACTATCTGAGCATAAGTGGAAAACAAAAAACATCGACAAACAAGCAAAATCAAAAACACACCCCACTAAAAGCCCAAAATGACAATCAAATCAATAGCTCAATAAATAATCCACTTTTTTATTGTTTAATTTCAGTAAGATATAAACATTTTGTTCGAACAAAAGCAAAATCAAAGCTCAAAAAACGCACACACCAATTCACTTACACCCGTGATTAACAGCCATAATCGATACCATTAATTTGTTTTTTATGCCTGTTTTACAGCTCTAGCTTGATCAAGCGGGTAAAACTCTGCTATTCTGTAAAACATAGAATACATCATCACAGATAAGGAGCAGGGTTATGATTACTTCTTCACAAAAACAAGGACTTGTAATGATCGCAGTCATCGTTGGTTTGATGACTCTGCCGATGATGTACTAGTCAAATTAAAAAATAAAAAAGGGACGCTCATGGCGTCCCTTTTTGCTTTATGCCTCATTAATGCTCAATTTATGTTTTATTATTAAGCATAGCTCTATTTTTTCTCTAAAATCACAAACTTCTGTTTTTTATCGCTTGGGATCGATAACTAAAAATGTTTCGATAAAACATCCCAATGTGCGTAATAAAACAGCATCGCAGCCAGTGTAATCAGTGTCATTAAAGAGATTGCGACTCGCCAAATAAAGCGACTACTTCTCGGTGTGAGCTCTTTTTCACACTCATCACAAACGGACAGAAAATCACGTCGATTCTCTAACTGGTAATCGTATTCATGCACGATTTTATTGCGGATGGTCGCAATGTAGCGCAACTTACCAATAATCTTATGAGGTAACCTTTCTTCACAGCTTGTGATCAGTTGGTGGAGACCTTTACCTTCAGCATGATATTGGGTACGCAGTAAATGCTCGAGTTTTCGAGTGCGAGTAATTACGCTATCAATATCTGACATAATTTCTCTCCCTGTATTAGAACTACAGTCTTCGTTCCTATGGTCTTTCTAGTGGCACAAGTTTCAAGGCTAATCATATAAATGAAATATCTCAACCTGATTAGATTAACGAGATAATCATCAATAGCTTGTGATGTAGATCGAAGAACTATTTTCGACATGAGCATTATGTGCTGTATATCTCAGAGCATAGTCAACAACCACTCGAAAAAGTAGCTAGAATGCTCTCTCAAGTTCATCGGGGAGGAACTGATGCCTATTTCAATATTTTTCGCTATTGCTTTGCTGGGTCTTTTGGCAGGTTGGGTTTTTGTCAATTTTTATCGTCGCCATATGCAAGGGGAAGATGCCCCAGAGCAATCGGTGGATGTCACCGTGCTCGACAAACAAGCGATTGAAATTGAGAACACCCAACCCGGTGAAGAAGATCAGGAATATTGGATTTATGTTCAGCGCGGCAGAATTGGACCTAAACGAGAATTTCAAGTTGGTATCCACTACTTCCACGCCTTAAATCCAGGAGATAAAGGAACCCTCACTTATCAAGGTGATAAATTCCTTCATTTCGCTATCAAACGCCCATAGCGTGTTTAATAGTCACTACGGCAGTAGCCATGCTGTCTTTTTACTGCGCGCTAGCAGCCAACTCAATGCTAGCGCCCCGCCACCGCTCAGCACCACCCAAACTGGAATCACCCATATCGGGTGACCTTGATACCAACCAAACGCCTTCATCGACCATAAGAATATTGGATGAAGAAGGTAGATCCCTAAGCTGTGCTGACTAATCAAACTCACCACATTGTGAGCATTAGCTGAAAGGTGATCGCTAAGATAACGACAAACCACAAACACCATACTTGCGGCTAGGACTACGTTCAGGGTTTTATAGGACAACCAGCGACCGACGGTATATTTACCCGCCTCGACGCTATTGCTCAGCACCATATACACCGTCACCAGCAAGGCAACCACACCCAACCAAGTAAACCCAATCACCACCAGGCGATTTAGCGGCAATTTTTTAAATAACAGATAACCCAGAGGTAAGTAGCCGCTATAGAGCCACAGCTCTGCACTCCATGGTCCTTTCACACCTAGTAAGAAAAGCAAAGTGGTCATCAACCAAAGCACCACAAACGCATAAAGTGCGGCATCGTTGTCTTGTTTGACTACCCATTGGAAAAATGGGATCACGAAATAGAGTGGGATGAAGTAGTAGAAAAAACCTAAGTGGTAGTAAGTGGCGTGATGAGGGCTATCAATTAAGACTTCTTTTGCTGTTTGACCATCAAAGCCTTGCGCCGTCCAACCAGACAGATAAGCGTAGAACAGTGACCAAACTAAAAATGGGATCAGCACTTTGCCAAGGCGACGCTTAACATAGTAACCCAGCTCAAAATCCCGTTTATCACTCAGCATCAAGGCACCAGTGATCAAAATAAACACGGGCACTGCCCAGCGACTAATACTGTTTATCGAAACCGCTGTCGCCCATTGGTCAAATGGGATCGCACCCAGCTCATGCCGGTACGGAGCCAATACATGAATGGCAATCACCGCCACAGCGGCAACGCAGCGCAACAAATCAAAAAAACGAACCCGTTCTCTCATACCCAACCAACTAAAACTGACAAGTGTATTGAATATAGCAATAAAAAAGCTGACTAAACCAATAACAAGTAACGGTTTAGTCAGCTTTAAGTCAGTGACGTTGCAAAGTTAAGTCACCTAATTGGTTGCCTGCTCAAGCTTAGGCAGTTTGATCGAAATCAGCGTCGTGATCGCCAAAAACGCAAACGACACCCATAAACATGCCGACAAGCCAGCGAGTTGGAAAACCCAACCGGATAACACGGTACCAATCAAGCGTCCCATCGCATTGGCCATGTAATAGAAACCGACATCAAGTGACACCCCATCACCTTTGGCATAACTGACAATCAAATAAGAATGCAGCGATGAGTTTACGGCAAACACTGTGCCAAAAATCATCAAACCTGCCACGATCACAAGCTGAGGCTGCCAGCCAATTTGTACCGCATAAGCAATGCCTGCGGTGATCAGGGCCAGTAAGCCCGCCCAAAACAGCGCAGCGCCACCATCAGGCACACGACCCTGTGCTTTACCTGTGATCTTTGGCGCCAAGCCTTGTACAAAGCCATAAGCGATCACCCACAAAGCAAGAAAACCGCCGACCCATAGGTGTGGCCAACCAAATGTGCTCCCCAAGTAAATCGGTAGGGCAATCACAAACCACACATCACGCGCACCAAATAGGAACATACGTGCCGCAGAGAGAATATTGATTGACTCAGACTTTGAGAAAATTTGGCTGAACTTCGGTTTTACCTTGGCTTTCCCCATATCACTTTCAAGACCAAGTAAGCTGCCAATCAACACTAGCGTTAGCACGCCAGCCATTAGCAACACTGCCGCCTTAAAGCCCACCAGCGAAAGAAGTAAACCACCAACAAAAAAGCCCACGCCTTTGAGCGCATTTTTAGACCCAGTTAAGATCGCTACCCACTTATACAGTGCGCCTTGTTGATCGTCTGGTACGAGTGTCTTAATCGAGCTCTTGGCGCTCATCTTATTTAAATCTTTCGCAATACCTGACATCGCTTGTGCTAGCATCACCCATGGGATGGTCAGCCAAGCCGCTGGTACCGCCAACATAGCCAGCGCAGCGATTTGCATCGCAAGCCCAAGATTCATGGTCTTATTGAGACCTAGCCTTGCCCCTAGCCAGCCACCAACTAAGTTAGTGACCACACCAAAAAATTCATAGAACAAGAAGAGAGAAGCGATTTCTAACGTGCTGTAGCCCAAGTCATGAAAGTACAGCACCACCAGCATGCGCAGTGCGCCATCCGTGACGGTAAAGTTCCAGTAATTAAAGGTCACCAACATGTATTGGCGAACACTTTTGCTCAAATTGGCAAACATAAGCCACCCTATATGAACAGCAATAAGAGCTTTTGGGCACCGATGATCCAAAAGCTCGTTTTACAACAATTAGCCTTGAGCAACTTGCTCAATGTATTCCACTTGCACTGGCTTAGTGAAAGCGCCCGGACGCAGCGCCTGTACTTGCGATACGATGTCAGCTAACGCCCAATCACGCTCAAGCAGTAGGTGCGCAGCAAGCAAGCCCGTACGCCCAGAACCGCCCATACAGTGCATCGCCACTTTGCCACCTTGCTCAACAATCTCGTGCAAAGCTGGCGCAACAGTTGCCCATTTCGCAGCAAACTTATCGTCTGGCGCACAATCATCTTCAATCTCAAGTTGGAACCACTCCATTCCCAGCTCTTTGGTCAGTGAACCAAGTTGAGAAACATTCTTTTCCGCCAGCTCACGGTCATCTAAAGCGGTGACGATAGCTTTTACGCCTTGTTGCTTAAGCTGCTCTAAACTCTCGTAAAGAGACGCATCTTTCGTACCAGGGCAAGGGGTTAAAATCAGCGCGCCTTGCTCAACATCTAGTTGCCATGTTGGGTGTGTCATCATCATTCTCCTTACACCAAACCTACTTTACGTACCAATTCCGCCGTGCGAGTGGCGTAACCCATTTCGTTGTCGTACCAAGCGTAAATTTTCACCATACGTGTGCCAACTACCATAGTAGACAGCGCATCGACAATCGTAGAACGTTGGTCGCCTTTGTAATCGATAGACACTAGCGGGCGATCTTCAAAGCCGAGAATGCCTTTTAGCTCACCTTCAGATGCTTCTTTCAGTAGCGCATTCACTTCTTCTGCCGTCGTATCACGCTTAACGTCAAAGATGATGTCGGTTAGTGAAGCATTCGCCAGTGGTACACGCACAGCATGACCATTAATCTTGCCAGCTAATTCAGGGAAGATTTCAACAATAGCCGTCGCTGACCCCGTTGTGGTTGGGATTAAGCTCATACCGCAAGCACGTGCACGGCGTAAATCTTTGTGTGGCGCATCTAAGATGGTTTGGGTGTTCGTTAAGTCATGAATGGTGGTAAATGAAGATTGCTCGATGCCTAACTTCTCATGAATCACTTTCACGACAGGTGCAATACAGTTAGTCGTGCAAGATGCCGCAGTCACAATGCGGTGGATATCAGGATTAAAGATTTCATCATTCACACCCACTACGATGTTGGCAATGCCCTCTTCTTTCACCGGCGCGGATACCACAACGCGTTTAACGCCTTGCTCTAGGTACTTATTAAGAAACTCAGTCTTGCGATGTTTACCCGTTGCTTCAATCACCACATCACAGCCAGACCAATCTACGGCATCAATCTCTTTCTCACGCGTAGTTTTAATGCGCTGACCTGCCACAATCATCTCATCACCGTCAGTTGTTACTGCGTGATTCCAACGACCTTGTACCGAGTCAAATTCTAACAAGTGCGCCAGCGTGTTACAGTCGCCCGCGACATCGTTAATCAACACAAACTCAAGTTCAGGCCAGTCAAACGCCGCGCGAAGTGCTAAGCGGCCAATGCGACCAAATCCGTTGATACCTACTTTAATCGTCATAATCGTGTCTCTTTCTACATTTATTGGCAGCAAACAGGACGACCCTGTATTGCATTAAGTCTTTCAATGTCTTGTTGGTACTCTGTTTTTAAGCAATTTGACCCAACAAGATCATCGATCAATTTATTCATCCAGCCCGGTAACGACGGTGCACGGCGATAAAACACCCACTGCCCTTGGCGAACATCAACCAAGATGCCACTAGAGCGAAGTTGAGCTAAATGACGGGAAATCTTGGGTTGGCTCTCATTTAAAGCCTGAGTTAAGTCACCCACACACAAACACTCTTCACGCATGATCAACATCAGACAACGCACGCGAGTCTCATCGGCAAGCAACTTAAAAAATTGATGGGGTAACATAACTAAACATACTCATATGTGGATATGCGTATATCTTTATTTATTTTTAGCCGTTGGGCAAGCGCTAAATCATCATTGTCATAAAAGATTCACAGAGACTTGGGCAACCACTAACCAAGGCGATGAATAGATTGGCTCCAGCGCTGCGCTTCAGAGATTTTTTGCATCACAACATCCATTGGTAAATTAAGCAGTTCACAGGCATGCTGCATTCCTTGCCAATCAGCATTCTCATAGCACTCTTCAATAGTCAGCAAAATGCCATACGGTCCTTGGCGTTCAAGCAGTGCTAGCTTGATCGCTTGGTTAAGCGGCAGTTGCTCAACCAGATATTCGATCGATAGATCAAACATGGCATCGAGAATCGAAAACAGACCAATTAAAAACGCTTGGTCTTTATGTTGTTGCAGTGGGTTATGTGAGGACATTAACGAGCAGAATTGAGCTCGCTGTAGCGAGAGACAGAACAACTCGCGGGGTTTCTTGTTGGAGATAAACGAAGCAACCGTTAAAGAGACAAACATCTTTAAACGATCTTGACCGAGGTAGATCAAAGCTTGGCGAAACGAGGAGATGGACACCTCAAGCCGGTCAGATAAGCTATTAACAAAGTGCAAAAGCTTGTAAGACAAGGTGACATCTTTAGCGACAATGCGCTCGATTTTTTCAAAGTCGACATCCGCTTTACACACTTCCTGAAATAGCTCCATCGCAATAATCTGCTCAGGACTAACATAACGCTGACGGATCACCTCAGGTTTGCTAAAGAAAAAGCCTTGGAAAAAATGAAAACCAGCCGCACGGACTTGGGCAAACTCTCCTTCTGTTTCAACCCGCTCCGCTAAATATTTACGCTTACTGCCATCAGCAATACGCTGCTTAACAAACTGGCAGGCATTATCTAAACCCATCGCGCTGATATCGATTTTGACAATCTGTACTAAGGGTAAAAAGCGCTCCCAAGCCGGACTATAAACGAAATCGTCAAGGGCAATCATATAGCCATTGCGCCGGATCTCACGCACCGCTTCAAATAGTTCATCGGTCGGCTGACAAGTCTCCAGCACTTCAATCACAATTTTTTCTTTAGGCAGAGCCAGAGGGAGGCGACGCAGCAGGCTTTGATAAGGAAAGTTAACAAAGCAACGCGAGTGAGCAATGACAGGGTTAGTGCCAATGCTCAAGAAGTTTTCCGCAATTAAACGGTAAGTAGCACGGTTAGATTCAATATGCGCAGGGTAAGCATTATGCTCCCCATCACGGAACAACAACTCATACCCGAGGGTTTGCCTTCGAGCATTGAGGATAGGTTGTCTCGCTACATATGTCTCTTTCATTTATCGCTACATTATTAATTTTATCAGTTAGTTAAGCCTTAGCCGTAGCCAATAATGCCCCACAACCAACAAACATGGAACCGAAGACCTTGTTGATCTTACCCATCACTTTATCAGAACGGATAAATCGTCCCATTTGCGAAGCCAAAGTTGTGTAACCAAGCATCACAATTGCGTCAATCACCACAGTTGTCACACCTAAAATCACAAACTGAATCAACTGCGGTTGCGCCGGATTGATAAATTGCGGAAACAGTGCCACCAAAAACACAATCGATTTAGGGTTGGTAAGGTTAATCACTATCGCACTACGCATTAAGGCAAACCCCGAGCGATTATCTTCACGGCTATGCATCGATAGGCTAGCAGTGTCGCGCCACTTTTGGATACCGAGCCAAACAAGATACGCAGCCCCTACCCACTTAATGACTGTAAACGCCATTGCCGATTGCGCCACCAGCGCACCAATCCCAGCACCAACGAGAATGATATGGCAAGCCAGACCAATCTGTAAGCCGACAATGGCACCCAAGGATTTACGCGTGCCGTAACTCAAACCATTGCTGATTGAATTTACGGTACCAGACCCCGGAGCCAAGCTAAAAACAATGGCGGTTAACACATAGGCTAACCAAACATGCAAATCCATGTTTTAATTCCTCTCGACTAAACTGCATTAGCCAAACATAATTTAAACTCATCGCAAACCCAAGTAGTTCAGGTTCACAAACATGACCACAGATAGCGCAGCCAATCCATTTTCTTATACTCAAGAGTCCAATTTTGAGCAAGCAATCGATAAGGAAATTGCCGAGCTTTGGCACAGTCGTAAACAAGGTTTTCTGCGCACAGCAGACAAACGCAAACTATTTTGGGTATCACTCACATCAGAGCAGCACACTAAAGCAATTGTAGTCGTGAATGGTCGTATTGAATGTACTTATAAATACCAAGAGCTGTTCTACGACTTATATCGCCAAGGTTATGATGTTTACTCATACGATCATCGCGGACAGGGGCTTTCCGATCGCCTTGTCGCCAACCGTGATATTGGCTATGTCGACGAGTTTGATGACTACTTGCAAGATTTAGCTGCGATGGTTGAGCATTTTTCTCTAGAGCGTTATGAAAAACGCTTTTTACTTGGGCACTCGATGGGCGGGAATATTGTCACTCGCTATGTACAAACCCATCCAGAGCATCCATTCGATGCCATGGCGTTGAGCGCACCGATGTTCGGCGTTAACGTACCTTGGTATTTGAAACCTATCGCTCGTTGGGTTGGACAAATACTAACGGCGCTGCACGCCGAACCAACCTATGCCCCAGGGCAAGCACCATACTATGCTAAACCTTTTGCGGGTAACTTACTGAGCCAAAGTGATGTGCGTTACCACTGGTTTCGCCGCCTGTATGATGAGCAGCCAGAGCTGCAAGTAGGCGGGGCAAGCACTCGTTGGGTTTGGCAGAGCTTAATGGCTTGTCAGCAAGCTATCTTATTGACTCGACAAGTCAAAATCCCACTGCTCTTGTTACAAGCTGGCAGCGATAAAATCGTGGCAAATTCAGCACAGGTGACCTTTATTAAAAAGCTCGCCAAAACCAATTCACACTGCGCTATCGAGATCATCGAAAACGCCAAACACGAAATATTGTTTGAACAAGATGTCTATCGTAACCAAGCGCTGCAACGCACCTTGGACTTTTTTGCGGCTCACTGAAACATTTGGAAATAAGGAAAGAGAGCGGAGCTTTTTTACCCTCTTTTTCCTTCCTCAATTGCAGTAAACTAACCGCTCTCGCAATGCGCATCTTGGTATTGCGGCGTTATGTTCAAATGAGGGCGATATGACCACACCACGCAAAGACACTCCATTCCAACTTGTAGCCTCAGATCTTGATGGTACGCTTCTGGCGCCAGATCATAAGCTTAGTGCGTTCTCAAAACAGACGCTTAAAGATCTGCACGACAAGGGCTTCACTTTTATCTTTGCCACAGGTCGCCATCACGTAGACGTAGCGGGCATTCGCGAACATGTGGGCATTCCAGCTTACATGGTGACGTCAAACGGTGCGCGTGTACATGATCAGAACAATAAGCTGATGTACAGCAACAACGTACCCATGGATCTGGTCAAAAAAGTGATCGACACGATCAAAGTCGATCCTGAAATCTTTATCCACATGTACCGCAATGACGAGTGGATGCTAAACCGTGATGACGAGTTCTTGCGTAACTATCATGAAGAATCAGGTTTTAGCTACACACTTTATGATGTTGAAAACCCACCGGAAGATGGCATCGCCAAACTGTTTTTCACTCACCCAGATCAAGATCATGAGTACTTAGTGAAGTTCGAAGATGAACTGAATGAAAAATTCGGCGATCAGCTCAATATCGCGTTCTCTACACCTTGGTGTTTAGAAGTGATGGCTGCCGACGTATCAAAAGGTGACGCACTGAAAGTGATTGCGGAATCACTAGCGCTTGGGCTAGAAAACTGCATCGCATTTGGTGATGGCATGAATGACGTTGAAATGCTGCAAATGGCGGGTCGTGGCTTGGTGATGGAAACCTCTCACCAACGCGTGAAAGATGCCCTGCCAAACAATGAAGTGATCGGCAGTAATGCCAATGACGCAGTGGCACACTATCTACAAGATCACCTTCTGTAATCTTGAACTATTGATAAGGCAGCACACGCTGCCTTTATTTTTGCTCAGACGACAATAACTCTTTGCTCAAAATAGCATGCCACTCCACTTCTGATACCGGCATGACTGACAAGCGATTGCCGCGTTTGACCAACGGCAGGTTTTCCAATTCCGGCATCGCTTTTAATACCGCAAGCGGGATCACTCGCGCTGTTTTGCGTACAAACTCAATATCGACCATAAACCAACGTGGGTTCTCTGGTGTTGATTTGCTATCGAAGTAATCGCTTTCGAGATCAAAAGCAAAATGATCGGGGTAAGACTCTCTGCTGACTTGGGCGATACCCGCCACACCAACGTGTTTGCATGAAGAGTGGTAAATGAGTACCCAGTCGCCCAGCTTTACCTCATCTCGCAGCATATTGCGCGCTTGATAGTTGCGCACCCCTTCCCAACACGAGGTCTTTTGTGTCCGCAGAGTGTCAATAGAGAAAGTGTCTGGTTCTGTTTTGAACAACCAATATGCCATAATGTCCTCAGTATCAGTTCGGATAAGGAAGATATAGCATGAAGGCATTGAGAAACCCAGCGATGCTGGTCAGCCTTTTGGCATTGCAAGCGTGCTCGACATTTGATTTTTCATCAAGCGAGCCAGAATCTCAATCAAGTCTGCCACTTGCCAATCTTGAGCAGCCCAATTCTATCAAACCCCAACCTTTTATTCTGCGTGGTGAAGTGATCCTTGGCCATGAAGCTCAATCGATTCAACCTTGCGGCAGCGAGCAGCAATATTGGCTCTCGATTGACAACGACAAGTTCAATCAAGCTCAACGCCTGATCAACACGCCTTATCAACCTATGTATGGTGAGCTGATTGGTCATTTGGAAACCTCAAGCCAAGACGGCTTTGATGGTGACTACAATGCGCGTTTTGTCGTCTCTAAGGTTAACCTGCTCAGTGCCGAGAACCCAAACCGCTGCGACCGTCCGACTCAACCAACCCGAGCGTTTGGTAACGAGCCGTTTTGGTCACTATCGGTATCAAACCGCGAATTAACCTTTTCGCCTATGGGTGGTCAAAAGCAAACTTTGCCAATCACCTCAGCTAAAATTGAATCTGATCGCCAGCGTTATCAATTTGCTGAAGGGCAACTTGAACTTGTCCAACGCAGCTGCTCTGATGGCATGAGTGACAGTCTCTACGGCTGGACTTCAACATTAACCATCGCTGAGAAAACTTATCAGGGCTGCGCGACATTAAGCAATGTCGACAACAGCAAAGACTGGGCAGGTCAATACCAAGCTGCTTCAACCCAAAGTAGTGGCTTTAGCATTACGCTTGACATGCAAAACGATCACGCAGCGACAACGACCTACCACTACCTCGATGGCAGTGGCGACTTGGTTGAACGGGGTTACTGGCAACAACTGACGCCGCAGCAAGTACAAGTGGTGATGACCCACCACCAGCAACAGCCTTTGTTATCAGAGCGCTTATTTGTGCGCAGTGGTGAGCAGTTAACCGCAGACAAAGAAAAAGTTGGAGATGTGGTTTATCCCATCGCCGATGGCGGCTTAACCCTGTTTAAGAGCGAGCAAAACAGTGCCGGCACTCTTAATCAACGCACGGAAAATGCCATCCCTTCCTCGGCAACCTTTAATCCAAAAGTGGACCGAGCGCTGCGCGATTACTTTAACCAAAACAACATTGATGCCGCAGGCACCCGCTACCGCTGGTTAACTTATGATCTCAATGGTGATGGACAAGATGAATTGCTCACCCAATTAGATTGGTGTGGTTCTGGTGGCTGCACGTTGCTGATCTTCGAAAACCAGCAACAAAAATGGGTATTCAACAGCCGCATGACGTTAGTCAATACTCCCCTCAATTTAGGACAAAAGAGTCACCAAAGTTGGCGAGATTTAGTGTTGTTTGTCCGTGGTGGTGGCGCAGTACCCAATCAGCATGTTTTACGTTTTAATAATGGCAGCTATCCACTCAATCCAAGTGTCGCTCCCGTCGCCAGTTTTGATGATATTAGCCCAGTAAAACTGTTCAGTGATGGGCTAACTCCTCATCAAGAAGGGGTGAAAATGTAATGCCACAAACAGCACCTTGTCATGGCTGTGGACTGCAGCATCAATGTGTGTGTCATTTGGTGCCTCATCTTGAGGCGCCTGTGCATATTGCCCTACTCATGCATGAAAATGAGCTAAATCGCGACACCAATACCGGTAAATGGCTGCTCAAAGCCATGCCATCAAGTAGCCAGCATATCTGGCAGCGCCGATCCCCTTGCCCTGAGTTGATCAAACTGATCAAAAACGATCGCTACCAAGCCTACTTGGTGTTCCCAAATGAACGCAGTATCGCACTCAATGTGGTTGAGCAAGAGACGGATAAAAAGGGCAAAATACCATTATTGATTATTCTCGATGGCACCTGGCAAGAAGCGGGAAAAATGTTGCGCAAGAGTGCTTGGCTGAGTGATTTGCCTTGCGTCCATCTTGAACCGAGTGCACAGTCGGATTACCAGTTAAGACGCAACCAGCAACAAGGGCACTTATGTACCTTAGAAGTGGGCAGCGAAATTATTAAAGAGCTTGGTCTGAATGAGCAAGCTCAAGCGCTCAATACCTTCCTTCATCACTATATGCGCGTATTTAAAGCCGATAAAAGTGGTCACGCTTTAAAGTAGTAGCAACGAATCCAGTTGGTGGATTTCCACATCAGGTAAGACACGCGTGTGTTTCGCCTCACGTAAGCACGTACCTTGATCGTTATACCAACATGCTTGAAAGCCGTTTTGTTTGGCACCAAACACATCGGTTTTCAAGTGATCGCCCACATGCAAAATTGACTCACTGTCTAAAGTAAGAAATTGCTGAGTTTGACGAAACATATCGCCATGAGGCTTAGCATGACCATTTCGACCGGCTTGTAAAATCAATGAAAAGTAGTCTGCTAAGCCAATGCGTTCGACATCCACATTACCGTTGGTAATAGCCACCAGCGGGTATTTTTCAGCTAACTGTGCCATCACTTGGTGAGTGGTCTTAGGTACGACAAAATCACTCCGCAGCTCAGTCACCACATGCAATAGATCATCTGCCGCTTGCTCTGCTTGCACCGCTGAATAGCCGAGCTCCATCAAACCTAGGGTAGTGGTGCGATGACGCCATAAGGTTAAGTCGCTGTATAACCAGTTATCTTGTTTGGCTAAATCAAGTTTTAGCTTTAACCACCAAGCTTCATCACGAGTGCCAGCAATCGGGTGATGAAGATGAAGCCAAGCATTTGCTTCTCGCGTCAGTCGTGCAATGACAGGACGGTTATCATATAACGTATCGTCCAAATCAAAACTCATCGCCTTAATCGGCTGTAACTGTCGGTAGAATTTCATCGCATCACCCTATTTCAATTACTTCTTTTTCGCCCTTGGGTGGGCTTGGTCATACACTTGCGCAAGATGTTGAAAATCTAAGTGGGTGTAGATCTGTGTGGTTGAGATATTCTCATGCCCCAATAGCTCTTGTACCGCACGTAAGTTATTACTCGACTCCAGCATATGTGTGGCAAAGGAGTGGCGTAATTTATGCGGGCTAATATGGCTTGCCACCGCTTGCTTTTGTCCCCACTCCGCCATGCGTTTTTGTACGTTGCGGTGAGAGATGCGCACGCCCAGCTTAGAGACAAACAGCGCTTTTTCATCAGGTTTTGCTAAACCGCTGCGTACTTTTAGCCATTTCCCGACCCATTCTTTGGCGAGACCAGAAAACGGCACTTTACGCTCTTTATCACCTTTACCGACCACACGTAACTCACCGCTGAATAGACTGACATCTTTGACGTTGACCCCCACCATCTCTGCCAAACGTAAACCGGCGCCATACATCAATTCCATCATGGCACGATCGCGAATCGACAATGGATCGTCATCAGTCACTTCAAGCAGTTGCCCCACTTCATCAACATCGAGGTTTTTCGGCAATGGGCGCTTCTTACGCGGAGCGGAAACACCTTTGGCTGGGTTCGCCGACAGCTCACCACGCAAAATGAGAAAGTCAAAAAAGCTACGCAGTGAAGAAAGCCTAGTCGCAAGGCTGCTCGGTTTCATGCCTTCGCGCATGCCTTTGCTCGCCAATTGACGTACCCAGGCAGCATCGACTTGCGTCCAATCTTTTAGTCCCATGCTCAGCAAGTGCTGCGCCATAGTTTCAAGCTGTTGTTTGTAATTACGTTGAGTATGAAGACTAAGCCCTTTCTCGCTTCTGAGATATTCATAGAAACGTTCCAAGGGCTTTTGTAAGCCGTTAGGCAGAGGTTGTACTGATTCGCTCATTGGTGTCCATTTGCCAAGGCAGAGTCGCAATCGCATGGGAGAGGACTAATGCCAAATGACGTAAAAACAGGGTATCCATATGGGGTTGGAAATGACCGCCATCTTCGCTTGAGAAAGCAATTAACCCTTGTGCTTTGCCTTTTACTAAAGGTAGCACAACGTAAGAGCCAAGCTCTGGTGCTCGGTTGTGTTCACCAAACAACAGTTCACGATCGGCTTTGCGCATCCGCCCTAAATAGGCTGATTTGCCATTGAGATTATTGGTCGCGAAACGCTGATAATGCTCAAAACCGATTTGATAGTGTTGTGAAGGTGCATCAAACAAACGCACATAAGCTAACAAGCCGAGTGCTTTGGCTTTATTCTCAATCGCTTTGATCGCTTCAAGCACCGATTCACACTTTAAGATCTGCTCTTGCAGATCCATAAATTCATGAAACGTTCGGTCATTATTCGCCGCCAAAGACATCAACGAAGTGATCTCTTCTTCAAGCTCTTCAATACGCTGACGTTGACGGTTAAGTTGAACATGCACCAGTGATACCGCGCCTTGCTCTTGAGTTGGCAAAGCGAGGCGATCCACTAAGTCACGTCGATGGATAAAAAAATCGGGATTATCACGCAGATACTCTGCTACTACTTCTGCAGTTAATGCATCCGCTTCAAACTGAGACACAAAGATTCCTTAGTTAGCAGTTAATCTGACCATCGTAAACATGGGTAGCTGGTCCGGTCATATAGAGTGGCTTGCCGATACCTTGCCAGCGAATGTATAACTCGCCGCCCGGTAGGCGCACTTTAACCTGCTCATCCAAAAGCCCTTGCACAATACCCACCGCGACCGCACCACAAGCACCGCTGCCACAGGCTTGCGTCTCTCCCGCACCGCGCTCATAAACACGCAGATTGATCTCATTACGGTTTACCACCTGCATAAAGCCGGCATTCACGCGTTCAGGAAAACGTTCATGGGATTCAAGCATTGGACCTAGGGTGTCGACATCCGCAGTTTGCACGTCTTCAACCACGGTCACCACATGTGGATTGCCCATACTTACCGCACCACAAAACAGCGTTTTGTCCTCTGCGCGCATGATGTAGGTTTTTTCCATCTGCTTGGCTTTAAATGGGATCTTATTTGGCTCAAACTCTGGAATGCCCATGTTAACGGTAACTTGGTCATCTTCTTCGATATTGAGCACCATTTTGCCTTTCTTTGTGCTCACACTGATGCTGTATTTGTTGGTTAAACCTTTCATACGCACAAAACGGGCAAAACAGCGCGCACCATTGCCACACTGCTCTACTTCGCTGCCATCAGCATTGAAAATACGGTAGTGAAAATCCGTTTCAGGATCATAGGGAGCTTCGACCACTAACAGTTGATCAAAACCCACCCCAGTGTGTCGATCCGCCATACGGCGAATCAACTCAGGGGAGAAAAAAATGTTTTGGGTAATGCAATCGACCACCATAAAGTCGTTACCCAAACCATGCATTTTAGAAAAATGGAAATGCATACAGTTTTAATTACTCCGGTAATACGCTCTCAAGTTCCCACAAACTTGGCAGTTCTTCACGCTTGCGCACTAGATGGGTGCGGTTGCCATCAACCATGACTTCAGCAGCTCGAGTACGGGTATTGTAATTTGACGCCATCACAAAGCCATAGGCTCCCGCAGAGCGTACTGCGAGCAAGTCATTTGCTTGCAACACGAGTGCGCGATCTTTGCCGAGGAAATCACTGGTCTCACAAATCGCGCCCACCACGTCATAGGTTTTTGCTTCACCTTGGCGCGGATTGACAGGCACGATATCTTGCCAAGCTTGGTATAGAGCAGGACGCATCAGATCATTCATTGCCGCATCAATAATGGCAAAGTTTTTATGCTCGGTATGCTTTAAGAATTCGACCTTGGTCAACAACACACCGGCATTGGCAACAATGGCACGTCCAGGCTCGAAGATAAGTTCTAGATCTTGATGATTTTCTAGTCGACCAAGCAAGGCTTTGGCATATTCCGATGGCTGTGGTGGCAGCTCATCACGATACACCACACCTAAACCACCACCGACATCAAGGTGGCGAATTTCGATGCCTTGAGTTTTCAGCTCATCAATCAATGCCAACAAGCGATCGGTCGCATCAATAAATGGATCAATCTCAGTCAGTTGAGAGCCAATGTGGCAGTCGATACCTTTAACATCTAAGCTTTCTAGGCTGTGAGCCAACTGATACACCACAGGAGCACGGTCGAAAGCGATACCAAACTTGTTATCACGTAAGCCGGTCGAAATATAAGGGTGAGTATGGGCGTCGACATCTGGGTTGATTCGCAGTGATACCGGTGCTTTAACGCCCATTTCACTGGCAACTTTGTTCAATCGTTCCAACTCAGGCTCAGATTCAACATTGAAACATTTGATCCCCACCTGTAAGGCGCGTTTCATTTCTGCTTCCGTTTTGCCCAAACCAGAAAAGACCACTTTGCTCGGATCGCCACCTGCAGCTAAGACACGCTCAAGCTCACCACCTGACACAATATCAAAACCAGAGCCCAAGCGAGCCAGCGCATTCAGCACACCGATATTGGAATTGGCTTTCACTGCAAAGCAGACTAGATGGGGATGATCACCGACCGACTTATCAAAAGCATGCCAGTGGCGCTCAATCGTCGCGCGCGAGTATACGTAAAGTGGTGTTCCGAACTGCTCTGCTAAATCAGAAAGAGCAACCTCTTCGGCCCAAAGTTGGCCATCATCCTGATAATTGAAGTAATCCAATGTACTTTCCCTTTAATTCTAATGTGGTG
This sequence comes from Vibrio rhodolitus, assembly GCF_003350325.1. GTDB lineage: Bacteria > Pseudomonadota > Gammaproteobacteria > Enterobacterales > Vibrionaceae > Vibrio > Vibrio rhodolitus. The sequence continues at coordinate 27,806 of NZ_QLYZ01000030.1, forward strand.
TTTACCCAAGAAACTTGAGTGGATCGCCTAGCATCATGCCGAATGCGATATTATTGCGTTTGCTCGTTTTGTTGAGCATCGTCAGGCATGTAAAGTGGTCCTGTTTGACCACAGCCAGCCAAACCCAACACCGAGACGATAAATAGAGCTAAGATTGATTTTTTCATAGGTCTAACCGTGATTATTCTTTCAATGCCCCCTATAATCGCACCACACTCAGGAAAAGCAATAGGATAGACAAGATGAACGATACAGAATTTCATCAACATGCCGATGAGCAGATGCAATTCATCGAAGAAATGATTGATGAATCTGGCGCTGATATCGACTACGAAACATCAGGTAATGTCATGACTTTGGAGTTTGAAGATCGCAGCCAAATCATTATCAACCGCCAAGAGCCAATGAGAGAAATCTGGCTAGCTTCGCGTTCTGGCGGCTTTCACTTTGCTTACGTCGACCAACAGTGGATCTGTTCAAAAACCGGTCTGGAATTGATTGCTATGGTCAAACAAGAGTGTGAAAAACACGCTGGTGAAGCGATCGATTGGGTGTAAACCGCAAAAGTTTTACTTACAAAAAAGAGCACTTGTGTGCTCTTTTTTGTTAGGCATTAACCGCGCGATTCGGTTTGCTGTAACTCGCGCCATCATTACGGTAAGGCACAATATATGGCTCGCCACCCTCTTCGCAGTAGACAATCTGATAGTATTGCGGCAAGTTAAAGTTAATAAACTTCGACGCGACAGCATTGTCATCACGCACTGAGGTATAAAAACTGTTTACGCTGGCGATCATTTCATCTTTTTCGCCATTGTACTGGTGATAAACCTCAACGCGGTTCGCCTCATCCAATACATAAATATTGAAGCCCTTGTCAGTATCTTCAAAGAAGAACTGCACTAAGCCCTCACTGGCACAGTTATCGACAATCTCAGGTAATTGGTAATCCTGCTCTTGGTCAAGCATCAACAGCGGTGAACCTTTGAGTTTATTGGTCGAAATACTGCGGTAGAAATCCACTGAGTTCTCCAACATCTGCACCGACACGCCACGACGCTCAAAGAACAGACCATACATCTGCTGAGCAATGCGCAGTGCTTTAAAGCGACGACGCTTCTCTTGCTCAACCGGCTTGAGACGTAAATCGATACACTCTGCCAGCAATTGATAAACCATATTACGCATCACACCGCGCATATTTTTGCTGTAGCAGAACACATCCACCGACTCCGGAGGAAGCGCATCTTGGTGCATTTTGCCCAAAACTGTTTTCAGTGCATCCAACATTGCGGTTTCACCTTTAAAGTGTAAGGTGCGCACTTCATGCCATGAGTTGCGGTACACCAAATCCACGCTACCGACTAAGCACTTTTGCTCCGGTCCGTAGCTAAAGATATCGATGTTTTTCAAATCCACTTTTTGCGATTTACTATTCAGCTCAGCGGTCGGGTCTTCTTCAAAGTTGATAAACATAGCAAGTTGGCTGATCTCACAAGGACTTGCCAATGCCTGCATGCTTGGGCGACGTTTACGCAACGAGAAAGTATTACGTAGGTCGCTCACCATTTGGTAGAACTTATCGATATCCAAATGCGCATCGCGGATCACCGCATTCAGATGCGTTGATTCAGTGATCAAACCATTAAAGAAAGCCCACGCCACCAACTTACTCAAGTACTCGTTGTGCTCAAGGTAAGGCTGTCCAAGGATACGTTGTGGTTGCAGCGGTTGTTTATACAAATACCAGCCAGACTGATTAGTTCGACCAGGCTGCACTTCAATAAAGGTCAGCTCTGGCTCATGCAAGTCAGGCGAGATTTGCGGGTTGAGTAGCGTAACCTTACCCGGCAACACTTCAAAGGCTGCGTAAAGCTTACGCGCTAAGATACTAATATCTTGCGGGCTAATCGCCGAGGTAATGTCATTGCGACGCGCAAACTGAATCAGGTTGCGATAGCTCAACATCAGCGCATCAAGTAATGAATGATGCACGACTTTGACTTGTTCGACTTTCCAGTGACGACGATTATCCAGCTCTTCGATAACGTCCGAGCCCCAATTCCACTTCGCAACTAAAAGACCCAACGCTTCTCTGCGCCAAGGTACCGATCCGGCGCCTGGCTCACGCGAGAGCTTTTCGTGGGTTTTGAGATAGAAACAGCGACGCACCAAATCAAGACGCGTGGTATCACCGATACGCTCAAGGTAGCGAGTCACTTTTTCTAGCATTAAATAATAAGCATCCATACCGTAGAGGTTTGGCTCATCGGCAAAAAAACGACGCTTAGTATCTAAACTCAATAACTGGGCATGTGGGTACTCCCACGAATACGCTTCCAATAAGATCGCTTTCAGAACGGATTTATATGGGGAGTCGATACTCTTATACAGCTGCCATAAGTTCGAGCCGAAGTACTCTTCAGCTGGGATACGGTGCAATTGCCCAAAATCAATCCATTGCGAACAGTCAATCGAACCTTTATTACACAGTTCTTGAACGTATTCGTCGTAGCACTCTTCCATCTCCGGCGGCACGATTTGCCACAATAAGCGCTGACCCGCAAGACGAACAGCGCTGCGGTAAAACTCATCCAACAACAGCATGTGCTGTGATGAACCACAGTTATCTCCGGTCATTTCTTCTGAGCGATTTGACTTAAATCGCTCAGCATCCATGATAAAGAAGTTTGCCTCGACACCTTGGCTTTGCGCCCAATCGGTGATCAACAAACATTTGTTATTCAAACTTTCGCGCGCGTCATGCGCCATTTCTGGCGACACACAAACCCAAATGTCGAGATCACTGGAGGTGCTTTGACCAATTGAAGAGGTGCTGCCCATAGTATAGAGGGCAAGGATATCTGGATGAGAATTGGCAGTCAGCGGCTGACCGATGGTGAGTTCGGTATCTTCGATAAACTGCTGCTGCTCAGCGTTTAAGTCGAAGCCGTAAATGCCATGCGGAACGTGCGCATCGAAATAGCCGGGAAAAACGGGATGGTTGTAATGCAGAAGAGCAGGAATAAGATGGAATACTCGCTGAGCTTGCAAATCCATAAGCGCCAGCGCGCGTTCGATACGCTGCTGGTTCAAACTATCTAGTCGTTGAATTAACTTCTCAGTGTAAGCCTGCAAGGGAGATTCCTTGGTTATTTCCTATTATACGCCTTGCTCAATAAACAGGCTAAAGCGCCAACAAAACGTGATCAATCTATCATTTTTATTTGGATTGGTAAAGATTTGTACGATCGATTCTACATTGTTTTGTGTTTCAACATCCGTGAATTTCCTGTCCCTAGTTTGGTATGTAACCGCTTTTTCTAATAATAACCTAGTTAACAAACGAGACTTTAATCACAATATTTTGACCGATTTGTGCTACCACGGTGCCAATTCTCTATTCAATGCATTGATCAGTAAATTTTTTGCCCTCTCAGTGGTAGGATTAGTCTATCTACCACAAACGTAAAATAGGCGAATATGACTACTACGGCTCCAATTCGAATCGCGACGCGCAAAAGCCCTCTTGCTCTTTGGCAAGCTCACTATGTTAAAGATGCTTTGCAAGCCGCTCACCCAGGTCTTGAAGTTGAACTTGTGACTATGGTGACGAAAGGTGACATCATTTTGGATACTCCACTGGCGAAAGTGGGTGGTAAAGGTCTATTCGTTAAAGAGCTTGAAGTGGCGATGTTGGAAGGTCGTGCTGACCTTGCCGTACACTCAATGAAAGACGTACCAGTCGATTTCCCTAAAGGCCTTGGTCTAGTGACGATTTGTGAGCGTGAAGACCCGCGTGATGCATTCGTTTCTAACACTTACAAAAATGTTGATGAATTGCCTCAAGGTGCCGTTGTGGGTACTTGTAGTCTGCGCCGTCAATGCCAATTAAAAGAATACCGTCCAGATCTCGTGATCAAAGAGCTACGTGGCAATGTTGGGACTCGCCTAGGTAAACTCGATGCTGGTGAATACGATGCAATCGTTCTTGCAGCTGCTGGTCTAAAACGCCTTAAACTTGAAGAGCGCATTGCCAGCTTTATCGAACCTGAGCAATCACTGCCAGCAGTCGGACAAGGTGCGGTAGGTATTGAGTGCCGTTTAGATGATGAACGCCTAATCAAATTGCTTGAACCGCTAAACCATGCTGATACGGCAGATCGCGTTATATGCGAGCGCGCGATGAACATCACTCTAGAAGGTGGCTGCCAAGTACCTATCGGCAGTTATTCATTACTTGATGGTGATGAGCTATGGTTACGTGCACTAGTAGGTGAACCAGATGGTAGTGAGATCATTCGCGGTGAGATCCGTGGTCCACGTGCACAAGCCGAAGAAATGGGTGTCAAACTTGCCAATGAATTGCTAGATAAAGGGGCACGCGACATTCTTACTCGACTATACGCTGATCACGAGTAATTACTATGGCGGTTCTGGTTACTCGACCAGGTAAGCAAGGGCTTGCGCTTTGTCGCCAACTACAACAGCACGGCATCAAAGCGCTCCACCACCCGCTGATTACCATCCAAGCTGGGGAACAACTCTCCAGCTTAATAGAGCAATTGCCTACGGCTGACATCATCATCGCTGTCAGCCAACATACGGTTACGTTTGCTCACCAAGCTCTCCATCAAAATGACCTCAATTGGCCCAATTCCGCAACCTATCTTGCCGTTGGTCAAAAAACTGCGCAGTTTTTAAGCAAAACCACCAAGCAAAAAGTACACTACCCTGAAAGCAGTGATAGTGAAAACTTACTCAGCCTCACACCGTTACAACAGGTATGCGGTAAACGTATTGTCATTTTAAGAGGTAATGGCGGACGTGAACTGATCTACGATACCTTGCGGGAAAGAGGCGCGAACGTGGAGTATTGTGAGGTTTATAAACGTGAAAATCTCGATTTCCACTCAGAAACGGTCGTTCCTTTCTGGCAAGATAGTCAGATTGAACAGTTAATTATCACCAGCTCGGGACAGCTTAATTTTTTCATCGAGCAAATTGCGCCACCATACCAAGCGTGGATTTTCAATTTGCAGCTCTTTGTCCCAAGCGAGCGCATAGCAGTTGAAGCGCGGCGCGTTGGCTTCCAGAACGTCGTCAATACAGGAAGTGCTTCAAACCAAGACTTATTGGCATCTCTGGCCAAGGAAACAGGACGAAAACAATGACAAGTAAAAACAATAACGATCAGGTTGAATCAGAGAAAAAAACCGAACTAGCTCAAGAGCCAAGCGTCGACACTACCTCTCCAACTGACACTGAAACAAAAGCACAATCGACAGCAGAAACGACTCAGAACGACACAGCCAATCAGCCAGCACCTCAAGCGGAAGAAAAGCACGGCAAGCGCGGCGTTAAACTTGGCGCCATTGCAATTGTACTCTCTATCCTGTTTGGTGGCGGTCTGACTTACCACATGCAGCAAAAAGACGCTCAGTACCAAGCAAAAATTGACGCTTTGGCAGCGCAACTGCAGCAAACCCAATCGTCATTGACCAGTGAAGTTAAAGCGACGGAACAAGCTACGATTGCCAAAGCAACCGAAATAGCCCATCGCGCAGAAACCGTTTTAGCTCAGCAGCAAAAAAGCATTGAAAGCCTACAAGTCGCAGTCGCGGATGTAAAAGGTCGTCGCCCTAACGATTGGCTATTAGCCGAAGCAGACTATCTGGTGAAACTAGCTGGGCGTAAGCTCTTCCTTGAGCATGATGCAGAAAGTGCTACGCTCCTAATGGAAAGTGCTGACCAACGTATCGCGGCACTAAACGATCCAAGCTTGGTGCCACTACGTAAGTCGATGGCAAATGACATCACCAAACTAAAAACCATTCCTCTCATTGACCGAGATGGCTTAGTACTGCGCTTAACCGCATTGCAGCAACAAGTCGATCAGTTACCATTGGCGAACGCGATTCTGCCGGAAGAAAAAGTGCAGGAGCCAGAAAAGGTCTCACAAGATATCAATGACTGGCAGCAAAACCTAAAAACATCACTGAAAGATTTCTCAGAAAATTTCATCACTTTCCGCACACGTGATGGCAACGTTATCCCACTACTTTCTCCGCAGCAGCACTTCTATCTCAAAGAGAATATGAAGGCTAAACTGGAGACTGCGATCAAAGCGGTCTATGTAGAGCAGCAAGAAATTTACACCGCAGCGCTCGACACTGCCGAGCAGTGGTCTGCATCGTTCTTCGATCAAAATAGCAATGCTGTTAAAGAGTTCAATAAAGCAGTCGAGCTATTAAGCAAGCAAACAGTAGAAGTGGAATACCCTGTTAAGCTCGAAACCCAACAGATCCTCTCTGATGTCATTCGTGAGCGCTTGCGCCGTGAGGTAACAACCCTAGTGACGGAGGAAAAATAATGTTTCGACTTATATTTCTCTTCGCGGTACTCGGCGCCGGTCTGTTTGTTGGTAGTCAATACTCGGGACAGCAAGGTTACGTATTGATCTCTGTGGCAAACCAAACCATTGAGATGAGTGTCACCACACTGGTGATTTTTCTTATTGCAGCACTGGCGGCGCTATTTGCGCTTGAGTTTGTGATCAAGAAAATCTTCTACGCCAGCTCTGCAACTTGGAACTACTTCAGCGTACGCAAAATGCGTCGTTCGCGTCGTTATACCAACGAAGGCATCATCAAGCTACTCGAAGGTGACTTTAAAGACGCAGAAAAGAAAGTCACTCGTTGGGCAAATCATCACGATATGCCTCTACTATGTTACTTGGTGGCATCTGAAGCGGCACAAGGACAAGGTGACAGCGCCAAACGCGACCGCTACCTTAAGCTTGCTGCTGAACAAAAAGATTCTCGTCTAGCAGTAGAGCTAACACGAGCAAAACAGCAACTGCGTGAAGCGCGCTTTGATGATGCCTTTGCTACGCTATCCGATCTCAAAGGCGAGTTTCCCAACAATGCGATTGTGCTAAACCTGCTTAAAACCGTTTACATGGAACTTAAGCTTTGGCAGCCACTATTAGACCTACTACCAAAGCTCGCTAAAACAAAACTCATCACTAAGGAAGAACAGTTGCAGCTTGAGCAACATGCCCAGTGTGGCTTGTTAGCTGAGATTGCCGAACAGCAAGGCAGTGAAGGGTTAACTCAACATTGGAATGCACTGCCACGCAAAGTGAAAGGTGATTTACATTTAGTTGAATGCTTTACCAAGCAACTGATCTCACGCAAAGCAGATGATAATGCGTTTACTATTATCAAAGAGACATTGAAGAAGCACCCAAATGCGGATCTCTACAAACTTCTGCCAGAATTGAACTTGCTTGATAGCCACCCAGCGGTGGTCTTTCTTGAGGACACTTTACGCAAAGATGGCAACAATGCTGAAGCACACAGTGCGCTGGCTCAATTCCATCTGCGCAGCCAGAAATGGTCAGAAGCTCAGGAACATTTTGAAAAAGCCCTCGCACAGCGTTCAAATGTTTCAGATTACGCATACTTAGCCGATGCCCTAGAGAAGCAAAACTTTAATAAAGCCGCGCATGAAGTATCGAAGAAAGCGCTTACCTTAGTCAGCAGCAAGTAGCTTCAACAGCAATCCAACAATATTAAAGCCGACCATTGGTCGGCTTTTTTGTATCTAAACAAAGCGTTCAGAACCCATTCATAGCTGATGACATATTTTATATAGCATTACTCAGGAATATTATGGATTATTGTCATGCAAAAGGTTGCTACTGTTCTAATCGCCGCTTCACTTATTATTCTACCGTCTCTGGTACTCGCTAAACCTGTTGAATCAGGTGCCATAGAAAACGCTACCAAACGCTATGTGTAGCCTGTCACGGAGAGTTTGGACATGGTGATGGCATTGCCGCACAAACCCTAAGCGAACAGCCTTCAAATATTTATCAGGAGCTTAATTCTTGGTTTGAATCAGAAGCGGAGTTGATTGATACAGTACTCAATGGCAACGAAGAGATGCCGGCATGGAAAAGCGTACTCAACCAGCAACAAGTCAAAGAGATCTTTGCTTATATTGAGTCAATCAACCAAACCAAATAGATGGGAGAAGAGAAAGAGAGTTAAGAATTTAGTGGATACCAAGATGAAGCATTCACTTGCCCTTTCTCAAAGTGAAGCATTAAAGATGCTGAACGTTCCCGATTCCCACATCTGTAAGTGAGGCGCTAGCCGAACGTTCTCACATCTCGCTTCTCGAAACGACGTATCGCTGATACGGCGTGTTCCCAAAGCACGATATTTTGATATCGAGCGTTCCAATTTCACTTTCGCAGAATGTGAAAAAGCCCTGCTATTTCTAGCAGGGCTTCTCAATAAGTGGCGGAGTGGACGGGACTCGAACCCGCGACCCCCGGCGTGACAGGCCGGTATTCTAACCAACTGAACTACCACTCCGCAGCGGTATTTTTTACTAAATAAAGTCTTATGGTTAGGTAGCTTTATTTAGTTTTGCCTTTAGATTTTTCAAAATCTAAAAACAAGTAAGCAAGCCTGGCGATGTCCTACTCTCACATGGGGAARCCCCACACTACCATCGGCGCTAATTCGTTTCACTTCTGAGTTCGGCATGGAATCAGGTGGGTCCAAATCGCTATGGTCGCCAAGCAAATTCTTTAATCTGGAAAGCTGTTTTTGTGTTCTCTACACAATCAAGTTTTGTTCTTTCTTTGAGTCCAATCAAAACCCCTTGGGTGTTGTATGGTTAAGCCTCACGGGCAATTAGTATCAGTTAGCTCAATGCCTCGCAGCACTTACACACCTGACCTATCAACGTCGTAGTCTCCGACAACCCTTTAGGATACTTAAAGTATCAGGGAGAACTCATCTCAAGGCTCGCTTCCCGCTTAGATGCTTTCAGCGGTTATCGATTCCGAACTTAGCTACCGGGCAATGCGTCTGGCGACACAACCCGAACACCAGAGGTTCGTCCACTCCGGTCCTCTCGTACTAGGAGCAGCCCCTTTCAATTCTCCAACGCCCACGGCA
>NZ_QLYZ01000031.1 GCF_003350325.1 Vibrio rhodolitus
TGTGCTTGCTTGTATGTGCTTGCTTGTAGGTCATTTCACCTTTTTCTACGGCATCAACGACCTGCAATTTAAAGCCTAGTGTGTAATCACGCTGAGTGCGCTTAATGTAGAGTTTATTTGAAGTGGTCATAATTCGTCCTCAATGTGTAAACACATTTCAGGACGGGACATCCAATACGAACAAATAGCCCAAGCATTCGCTTGGGCTTTTTTATGTGTGTAAAAATGATATCTATCTCAAATTCTACCCCTGATTAATAGCTACATGTGTAAGGAAAATAGAAATAGAGCAAAGTTTCAGAAATTCTGGCGACAAAAATAATTTCGCTGGAGTTTTGAGCGGAAAGTTTAAAATGGTGATTAAAATTTATTCTAATAAGAGCGGTTATCGACGTATGCAAATAAATCTATCACTAAAAAACAAATTAATTGGCGCATGTATATTGGCGGTGACGTTAATGGCAAGCGCATTGACTTGGCTCGCTGCAGATCAACTTTATCAACAAACTCGAAATGGTATGTATGCGCGCGCGGAAAGTATGGCAAATACGGCTGCGACAGGCATTTCTGATTGGATTACGATTCGTCGTGATATCGCATCGGCATTCAATTCGTTTAGCTCAGAGCAAGATGTAGTGCCATACCTGAAACAAGCGCGCATTGCCGGTGGTTTTGATGATATCTTTTTGGGCACACCTCAGGGTGAGATGCTGCGCTCCCTTCCTGAAAGAAATCGGTCTGGTTATGATCCTCGTACTCGCCCTTGGTATAAAGATGCCGTCACAGCGGGCAAGCAAATTATTACTAAAGCTTACGTTGGCGCGAGTACTGGAAAGTTGATGGTGACAATCAGTGAACCTTTGTATAAGAATAATCAGCTTATTGGTGTGGTTGGTGCAGATGTTTTACTGGATGTTCTAGTGAACGACGTGATTAGCTTGGACGCAGGTGAAAATGCCTACGCGATGTTACTCAATAAACAAGACGGTACTTTTTTAGCCCATCCTTCAACCGACTTGCTACTTAAACCTATTACGGACTTATCACCTCAACTCACAGTGAGCGCGATTAATAATCTTGAGCAAAACGGACTGATCGAAATCATCGAGATTAATGGTGCTGAAAAACTGTTTTACTTCAAAAATATTCCAAACTCTAATTGGCTGTTTGCCATTGAGATGGATAGAGAGACCGAGCAAGCAGGGCATAGCACCTTATTGGCAGAACTTATTATTACTGCATTGATAATTACTGTGTTGGTCGGTGTTGCGCTTTCATGGCTAGTCAGTTTGTTATTTAAAGATCTTGCTCGTGTCGCGCAGGCATTAGATGAAATCGCGTCTGGCGAGGCAGATCTGACCCAGCGCCTATCACCGCGCAGCAATGATGAAGTGGGGCGCTTGGCGACAAGTTTTAATACCTTTGTCGGCAATATGCATCAAATGGTAACTAAGTTGAGTGTTGTATCGGCTTCATTAAGCGAACAAGCGAAAACAACAGCTCGACAAGCGGAAGAGCGCAGCACGCGCATTCGCACACAACAAGACGAAATCAATATGGTTGCGACAGCGATCAACGAGATGGCTGCTGCGACGCAAGAGATCGCGGGCAACGCAGATAATACCGCTCAACAATCTTCACAAGCGGTAGAAGTGTGTGGACATGGTGGTCAGCAAGTGGTGCAGACACAATCATCTATCCAAAATCTAGCCCGTGAAGTTGAAGTGGCGGCCCAAGTGATTCAAGAACTTGAAGCGCATGGTCACAGCATTAATACGATTCTATCGACTATTCAAGGTATTGCAGAGCAAACCAACTTACTTGCTTTGAACGCGGCGATTGAAGCGGCGCGAGCGGGTGAGCAAGGACGCGGTTTCGCTGTGGTTGCGGATGAAGTGCGCGTGTTAAGTCAGCGTACGCATTCATCGACGCAAGAGATTCAACAGATGATCGAAACTCTGCGTGCTACGACTGCAAAAGCGGTGGGCATTATGGGCGATAGCCGCCAGTTAGCCGATACTAGCGTGGTGGATTCAGATTCTGCAGCAGTGAGCTTAACGCAAATTCAAGCGGCAGTGGAAGTGATTAGCGATATGGCAACGCAGATCGCTTCAGCGGCGGAAGAGCAAGCATCGGTAACGTCTGAAATCACGCGCAACACTATTGGTATTCGCGATGTGTCACAAGATCTAGCCGATGAAGCCAATGAAGCGGCAGAGCAAGCTGCGCAACTGTCTCAGCTATCTTATGAGCTAGAGAGCGAGATCAAGCGCTTTAAGCTATAAATGATCAACCAATCACTTAAGAGTCCAGATTTCTGGGCTCTTTTTTATCTGACCATTTTGCTTCTATGAGAAAGGTGTAAATTGATACTTAAGGTTAATGTGTAAACGTATCTGTTGCAGATGAGTTAAACGATTACCCATTTTCCAAAATGGAAAAGTCTATTTCACCTAATTTCAATTGTGGACATCTGATTTAAACCATAAAATCCTTAAAAATTATAAGGAATACTCACATGTCCCATACTCTAGATTCATTCCAACAACGCGTTCGTGAAATCATCACGGATGTGAACCTAAATCCTAAACAGAAAAACCAATTCCTAGCATCGACAGCAGAATCAAGCCAGCCATACATGGCGGTTTCAGTGGATGTAGAAAAGGCGATGGAAGAGGGTATCTTGTGTGACATGTTTGAAGGTAATGCACCGTTCAAACCACGCTACGTGCTACCTGATTACGCTAAATTCCTAAAACAAGGTTCTAAATACCTTGAACTAGAGCCTGCGCAAGATTTTGATGATGCACTTAACCTACTGACAATCATCTACCACCACGTACCATCAGTGACTAACATTCCAGTTTACCTAGGTCAACTTGATGACGTGCTAATGCCATATGTAGGCGACCTGTCTGATCACGAAATTTACGTGAAAATGAAGCGTTTCTGGATCATGCTAGACCGCACATTGCCAGACGCGTTTATGCACGTAAACATTGGTCCTCAAGATAACATCATCTGCCGTACTATTTTAAAAATTGATGCTGAGCTTAAGCAAATCGCGCCAAACTTGACCTTTATGTACGATCCAGCGGTAACGCCGGATGATCTACTACTGCAAGCAACCACGAACATTTGTGAATGCAGCAAGCCGCACATCGCAAACTACCCAGTTCACGCACAAAGCTACGGTGACAAGAACTTTGGTATTGTGAGCTGCTACAACTCACTGCCTCTTGCTGGTGGGGCGAATACACTTGTTCGTATGAACCTAAAAGAAGCAGCAAACAAAGCAGAAAATGCACAAGACTTCCTAACCAAAGTGCTGCCTGAGTACTGTGCAACGATGATTGAACTGATTGATGCACGTAGTAGCTTCCTACATGAAGAATCTAACTTCTTCAAAGGCTTCCTAACGGAAGAAGGCTTGATCAACGAATCACGTTTTGCACCAATGTTTGGTATCTTCGGCATGGCTGAAGCAGTGAACGTTCTTCTTGAGAAAGAAGGTAAACAAGCACAATACGGTCACGCGGTAGAAGCGAACGAACTTGGTCACGCTATTTCAGCGAAGCTGGCGGAAATCGTAGAAAGTTCACCAGTGAAATACGGTCTAGAAGGTCGCTCATTGTTGCATGCTCAAGGTGGTATCAATATCGACGAAACCACGACTCCAGGTGTGCGCATCCCTTACGGTACAGAACCAGATCCAGTGACTTATGTGCAAGCAACAGCTGCTCACCATAAGTACTACACATCAGGTATCAGTGACATTCTAACTATTGATGAAACAGTAAAATCAAACCCTGAAGCGATGTTCAACCTATGCAAAGGTGCATTAGCACTGGGCTACCGTGAGTTTACTGCAAACGTTGCCTCAAACGACCTAGTGCGCGTAACAGGTTACATGGTGAAATTGTCTGACATTGCTAAGTTCGCTGAAGAAGGTTCTCGTACGAATACGACATTCCTAGGCGCGGATGCAGCAGAGTACACGGGCATTCTAAATCGTGCACCACGTGTAGTGAGCATGGAAATGCAACCAACTTACAAATAACACACCGATACGTGGTAACAATGACGTTAGTTTCTGAAAAGCAGGCGATTGTTAACCGCATTCTGAATTTTTCATGTGTTGATGGACCAGGCAATCGCCTGGTCATTTTTCTTCAAGGCTGTAATTTCAAATGCATTAACTGCCACAACCCTTATACCATCAACCACTGTGATCACTGTGGGGATTGCGTGGCTGGGTGTCCAACTCAAGCTCTAAGCATCAATGAGCAAAACAAAGTGGTGTGGGATGAGAGTCTTTGTACTCAGTGCGATCAGTGCTTAGACGTCTGTCCAAGCAGCTCTAGCCCTAAAGTAAAGCACTACACAGTGAGTGACGTGCTTGCCTTGATACGTAAACAGCATTTCTTTTTAAGCGGTATTACCATCTCGGGTGGTGAAGCGACGATGCAATTGCCGTTTATTGTCGAGCTTTTTAAAGCGATCAAAGTGGATCAAGAGCTGCGTCATCTAACCTGTTTTATTGACAGTAATGGTTACTTACCTGAGACAGGTTGGCAGCGTGTATTGCCTTATCTTGATGGGGCGATGATTGATCTAAAATCTTGGCAAAATGAAACGCACCAATGGTTGGTAGGTAGAGACAATCACCGCGTGATTCAATCAATTCAGATGCTTGCTGCTGCAGGAAAACTGCACGAGTTGCGATTGCTGCACATCCCTGGCAAGAGTGATTTGGACCAAGAAGTCGACGCAATTTCCAGATTGATCAATAGCCTGCCAAATGAAGTCAAAATCCGCCTTAATGCTTTCCAGCATCATGGTGTGGTTGGTGAAGCGCTAACTTGGGACAAATGCTCAAAAGAGCAGATGGAAGCTTTTCATCAGACTTTGCAGGCGAAAGTGCCTAACCCGATAACGCTGCCAAGTGTGTATATCTAGCTTCTTTAGTAAGGACACACATTTCAAAGTAAGCAATGTTTTCTTAGAAAGGACAGACACCCTAAAGTAAGCAAAGTATGGTTTGATGATAAGCTCGTTATAAGTTTGTTTGACTGATATTGCGGTTGCTAATGGCTTCACTATTCTGGTGAGACTAGAATTGCATGAGGCTAACCATGACGACCGCAAGAAACCAACAGATAGCCGTAGACGTCACCCCTTACTACCACTGCGTTTCTCGATGTGTAAGGCGCAGTTATCTATGTGGTATCGATCCGCTTACAAAGCAAAGTTACGAACATCGCCGCGAGTGGATTAAGCAGAAAATCTATGCGCTTTCTCAAGTCTATTGTATTGATATTTGTGCCTACGCCATCATGAGCAATCACTACTATCTGGTGGTGCATATCAACCGAGAGAAAGCACTTGCCTTATCTAATCTTCAAGTTGTCGAACGTTGGCAACAAGACCACAAACTACCAAGCTTAGTTTCACGCTGGATCGCTGGTCAATTGGCGAGTCGGGCTGAAGAGGAGGCGTGCTTGTCAATCATCGATTCTTGGCGCTCCCGCCTTTGGAGCTTAAGTTGGTTTATGAAAGAATTGAATTTTTATATCGCCTACCAAGCCAATAGGGAAGAAGGATGTAAAGGGCACTTTTGGGAGAGCCGCTTCAAGAGTCAAGCTTTGTTGGATGAGCAAGCATTGGCGGCAGCGATGGCGTATGTGGATTTAAATCCTTTAAGAGCAGGTATTGCAGATAAACCGGAAACATCGGAATTCACTTCAATTCAAGCCAGACTGGAAGCGATAAATGTCCAGCAAGAAACTGCACCTTGTCTTTATCCGTTTGTTGGTCACTCATCCAAAGAAAAATTAGATGGCATTCCATTTCGGTTAATGGACTATATTGAATTGGTTGATTGGACTGCTCGCCAGTTTAGAGAGAACAAAGCGAGTATGTCAGGCTGCATGGCGCCAATACTGCAAAGGCTGAATATTAATCAACAGACCTGGCTTAAAGTATGCAACCAACTAGAAAGACATCGCAGCACCACAGTTGGCTGCATGTGCAACGCAAAAACGGCTAAGCGAATGCTGAACAAAAACGAGTGCATTTTTATCGGTTAGATTGTTAGACCAACCTTTACTCCCCCAAATTTACTACCCCGCAGTCGCGAACAAAAATGTTGTTTGCAAGCGAGCTATTTTCGCAATTTAACCTTCTGGTACAGCGAAACGTCAACGAGTTGCATAAACGTCCTTCTCTAGTAGCAAAACGAAGTTATCTAGGAAACTAGCACGGCGCACTATCGGTAAAACTGGTTTTGTTTGCTTTGTTTAAAGTGTGTGTCGTTCTACGAAGCTTGAATCGCAATATTTGAAGTGCCTGTCCTTTCAGGAAAAGATGTTTTTGCTGGCGAACCTCTGTAAATATTATGAGTAGTTGTAGCGTGTGTCTCGATCAGTTTCCTGAGAAGAAAGATGAAAAGGTTAATTATTGTCTAGTAATTGCGAGTGAAGCCATTGTAATGCGGGGTCGTTTAGGCTGGCTTGGTTCCACACTAAGCTGTAGGCTACTTTTCCATACTCAAAAGGTAGAGACTTTTGTACTAAGCCATTTGCTTGAAATGCTTTGCTTGCCCACATTTTTGAGCACGTTAAGAGATAGTTTGATTGATGGCACATTACAGCAGCGGAGCCAAAGTCTGAAACATAGATCGCGACTTTGCGCTCACCATGCTGCTGTTTGAGGTTTTGCTCAAAAAATGGTTCGGATAGGTCTTTGTCGTGAATACCAATATGTTGATAGGCAAGATAAGCTTCAACGGTTAACAGCTGATCAACTAACGGGTGCTCAGGGCTCATCAAACACACCATCTCATCACTGAGTATTTGCTGCCAAACGAGCTCGTGACTTTTAGTTGGTGGTTGACTGATATCATGTGGCAGTAACATAAAGTCGACTTGCCCGCGGATCAGCGCATCAAAGCTCATTTGCTCTTTAGCGTAGACCTTAATCTGGTTTGCCTCAGGTAGCTTGCTGCAGATCTGATTGATCTTAGCAGCAAATAGCTCAAAGGTGCTTTCTCGCATAGACAGTGATACCGATCCGGTGAAAGCTTCAGGCTTGAAATCCCCTTGATGCAAAATCCCATTCATACTGGCTAATATTTTATGGATCTGCGGGGCAATGCTCAGTGCAAATGGGGTCGGGACCAGTTGTGAACCATCACGATAAAACAGTTCGTCATTAAGTTGCTCGCGTAATTGGCTAATGATTTTACTGACGCTAGAAGCTGTCACGTACAAGGTGTTGGCGGTTTGAGTCACGCTATTGGTACTTAGCATGACATGTAACACCGTTAAGTGTTTAAGGCTAATACGTGAAAGGGCGAGAAAATCCATAGTGAGCGTCTTTGAAAGCAAGCAGTGACAGGATATTACCCCTAAAGGCTCGCTTGCACTATAGCTAACAAGATAGGTTGCTGCAGAAAAACAAAAACGCCCTTAAAAGAGCGTTTTCTCAATCAGAGCCATCGAGCAATTAAGAGTAGCTAGTCGATAAGACCGTATTGTGAACCAAGAATATCAATGATCTCTTGTTTTGGATTTGCACTTAATACAATCGGGCGACCTGTCACTTTCTCTGCGATAGCTGTGTAGGTCTTGGAAACCCCCATTAAGGCATCGAGTGGGAGCTCGTTGTCACGTGCCAGTGCTTCACGCTCAGGCATACGATCTTTGTTCAACAATATATCTGCATCTGGGAAGTGATTAAGTAAGAACTGGCGGAAATCTTCTTTCGAGTTCTCAACGATTTGACCTTGCTGGTACGCGGTTTTATCCCAAATGCGTGATGAGTCTGGTGTGCCGACTTCATCCATATAGATAAGCTTCTCATTGCCGGCAGCGTCGGTGACGTAGCCAAACTCAAACTTAGTATCGACAAAAATTTGGTCAACCTTATCTAATGCCTCACTGATAACATTAAACCCTTGCTTAAGTAGCTTTTCATACTCAGCAATATCAGCCGCAGAAGAAAAGTTAAACGCAGCGAAGTTGTCTTCGATGTTGTTGCGCGTAATGTTGACATCGTCGGCTTCTGGAACACCTGGAATACCCTTAAGAATGCCTTTGGTTGATGGCGTCATCAGTAACTCTGGTAAGACTTTGTCTTTTTCTAGACCTTCTGGCAGTTCAATACCGCAGAAATCACGTTCGCCTTTGCTGTAAGCACGCCACATTGAGCCAGTGATATATTTACGGCAGATCGCTTCAATCATAATCGGTTTGGCTTTTTGTACGATCCAGACCAGTGGGTGAGGTATGTCGAGGATGTGACTGTCAGCCAGACCATTTTGTTTAAAAAGCTCAAACCAGTGGTTTGAAACTGCGTTTAGCGCCGCTCCTTTACCAGGAACACCTTTCAAACCGCCTTCACCGCGCCAGATACAATCGAATGCTGAGATGCGATCACTGATCACCATAATGGCAAGAGGTGCATCAGGTGCTACATCATAGCCTTTCTCTTCAATTAGGCGTTGGCTATCTTCTTCGGTTAACCAATACACAGAGCGGACTTTACCACTGTGAACCGGCTTGTTAGTGCGAATAGGGAGATCGTCGTTAACGGCGAGGACTTGATCAGCGAGACTCATGAGACATTCCTATCGTTTACATGAAATGAGTGAAGCAATTTGACAAGCATCATACCAGAAAAGTTTTCTGCTTCCAGATAAAAAGCAAACGATTGCGCAAATTTTTGCGCAGATGGATTAGCAAGCGCTAGAAATGGAAAATAATGAACTAAAAATAGCAAGGTGCAGTGTAAGTAGAAGGAAAGAAAGCCCCTAGGACCAGTTAGGGGCTAAAGACAGTGCTGAATTTTGTTGAACTTGCGATTTATACGTATCAGTTGCCAAGCGATTAGTGGAACTGATTTTTTCTGCCTTCAACAAAAAATACTTCGCAGCCATGGCTTAGAGCTAAATCTTGTAATAGTGACTGGTTAAGGCAATCAATTTGATTAGAGGCAACCACTGCGCTGGCATTACCGGACTTAATTGCCTTAATTACGATTTCCAGTTCAGATTGAGAATTAGAAGATTTGAGTTGGATGATCTTTTGGCAACTAACATTGTTAGCAGCAAATTGTGAGTAATCTGGGCGAGGACACTCAGCGGTAAAGAAGATCCACTGCTGTTGCATAGAAAGACCAGCAAGACGATTCATTACGTTATCGTCAATATTCATTGGCTGCGTAGGTTGAGCCAAAACATTGTACTTAGAGATAGTTTGAGTATGTGAATGAATCATGGTTACTGTCCTTATATACATGCTGTATGTCTATACAGTAGTTGTTTTGCATATATTGGTCAAGCAATTTGTTTGATAAATAAACGAATTAAAGCTGGGAAGATATAAGAAACAAACATAAATCATTGATAATTAGAATTTATATTTAATTGTGGCGGATCGGGAGAAATGTGATGTGAATAGTGAAAGGTGGCAATCAACAGCTGTATATCGCCGCTGTACAGTACTGTATAGCAAGGGTATACAGTACTTTTACACAGTGCTTTGTGCTATTTCTATATTGTGACTGGGTTTGTCTCAGTGAGGTTGAGGCTATAGAAATCGCTGCGGATAGTCGCTAAAAATGGCGTCTAGATTTTGTAAGTGCGTGAGCTGATTTGGATTGTTAACGGTATAACACCACACTTGGTAACCGGCTTGTTGCAACTGGGTCACTTGCTGTTTGTTGGTTTTATTCACGTTCAAGTTGCACGCAACGGCATCAACCTCTTGCAGCAGTTGCCAATCTTGGCTGGAGAGCTTTTCACTCAGTACTGCGATTGGGTAGCTAATTTTAGCTTGATGGACGGCGCGTAACGTCGGGTGATCAAAGCTGGAAATAAGAATGCGCTCTTGAGGTAGTTTAAACTGCTCTAGTAACGATTTAAGTTCGGATACCGTTTCGCTGTAGCGATGGGTATCAATCTTCACTTCAATGTTCAAGCCAATTTCCAACGGTGCTATTAACGTTAATAACTGCTTTAAAGTGAGAATGGGTTGGTAGTTGAACTGTGGTGCAAACCAGCCACCAAAATCAAACTGTTGCAATTCTTCTAACGTATATTGGTCCACTCGACCAAAGCCGTTGCTACAGCGATCAATGGTATGGTCGTGACACACCACTAACTGATTATCTTTGGTTGGCTGAACATCGACCTCAATCCACTTTAATCCCATATCGATGGCAGCCTGAATACTGACTAGGGTATTTTCGGGATAGAGCCCTGCGACTCCTCTGTGCCCAACGATAGTTAATGCCATTGACATTCCTCTATGATCATTTTGCCCGCTAAGTGGGCTTACTTTTTAAAGCCATTTTAGCGACATCTATTAGCCACTGAAAACCATTACGTGGAATGAATTTACCAAATTTGTCTCACTCAATGAGAATTAACTTAATGGTGTGAAGTGAGACAACTTTTGCGTCTGATGTTTTTTTGTTCGCCCATCAAACTTCGATAAAACAACGCGTTAGTGAAAACTAGCTCATTTATATCAGCAATTTCTAAAATTGAAATTTAGCAGTCATTCTCGAAGGATGAGAAAGTGAACAAATTGTTTCTTATTGGATTTTGCTCGTGCATGTTAATTTTTTTGACGACATAGGTAGGAAGATTGATATGTATTCATCAGTAACAGAAAACTGATGACATATTTATGCAGTTTAAACATTATTTTTAAGTGGTATCCCTGCAAGGATTTAGTGTGTATTTGCCGTTACATATAGGTTTGGTGGTGATTTATTATGAATTGCCACCATTTATAGACGAAAATACTATTCACTAGCTTATTTTGGGGAATTATAAGGAATTGTTAAATGAAAGGATTAGCACTTGTCTCTGTTATTTCTGTAGCTTTAGGTGGATTCTCTTTTGGTGAGAATGTTGAGGCGTCAGATCAATTTGTCACTATCGGCACCGGTGGTCAAACTGGGGTTTATTACGTCGCTGGTCAGTCAATCTGCCGCTTCGTTAACCGCGGTGGTGAAGAGCATGGTATTAAGTGTAATGCGCCGGCTAGTGGTGGTGGCGTTGCTAACGTTAACGGGCTTCGCAGCGGCGAGTATAACTTTGGCATCATGCAGTCCGATCACCAGTTCAAGGCGATGAAAGGCGTAGCTCCGTTCCAAAATAGCCAACCAATGGAAGATATTCGTGCGGTGTTCTCTTTGCAAAGTGAAGTGTTTACCATTTTGGCGCGCAAAGATGCCAACGTAACCCATTTTGAACAGCTTCAAGGCAAACGAGTGAACATCGGTAACCCAGGCTCTGGTCAGCGCGACACCTTCGAACAAATCATGGCAGAGAAGGGGTGGGAACCATCGGTATTTAGCTTAGTTTCTGATCTTAAGCCAGCTGAACAAGCATCAGCGATGAGTGATAACAACATTGATGCAATGAGCTACTTTGTTGGTCACCCAAATGGTGCTATTCAAGAAGCATCAACTACGACAGATGCGGTTCTTGTCGCTGTAACGGGACCTGAAATTGACAAGCTGCTCGCTGATAAAGCCTACTTCACCAAAGCCGTTATTCCTGGTGGTATGTACCGTGGTAACCCAGATGACACACCATCAATTGGTGGTAAAGCGGTTCTTTCAACCACAGCAGAAACCGACCCTGAGCTTGTTTACCAACTGGTGAAGTCAGTGTTTGATAACGTCGACCGCTTCAAGCGTCTGCACCCAGCATTTAAAGATCTACAAGAAAGCGAAATGATCAAAGTGGGCCTGTCAGCTCCGCTGCATGAAGGGGCGGTTCGTTATTACAAAGAACGCGGTTGGATGTAAACCGCTAACCAAAGATGAATTTTCAAACTTTATTTTAATAAGTTACATCTAAAACGGTGAGCCCAAAAGGGCTTACCAAATGCTTTGATTTCCCTTTGCTTCTAAGCCCTACAAGGGTCCCATTATCGGTAGGGCTTAGCTTTTTAATACGAGATTTATTATGGATAAACCGATGTCTGCAACTGCAGCTCCGACGTCGGCAGAAGAGTTGATCGCTCAGGATGTTGGCGCTCGTTTACCAGGTGGAGTGATGGAGAAATCTATCGCTCTGCTTGCGCTGTTTTGGTCACTATTTCAACTTTGGATAGCTTCGCCATTGCCGTTTATTATTGGCTTTGGTGTTATGAATGATACAGAAACCCGCGCCATTCACTTAGGCTTTGCGTTGCTGCTGGCGTTTTTGGTTTTTCCTGCATTTAAACGTTCGCCGCGCGACCGAGTTCCTGTAACGGATCTGATGTTCGGTTTGATTGCCTGTGCATCTTCACTCTACTTATTTGTTCTCTATGAAGAGTTAGCCACCCGTCCGGGTATTTTGACCACTGGTGACTTCGCTACTGCGCTAATTGGTTTGCCGCTTTTACTTGAAGCTGCCCGTCGCGTATTGGGTCCAGCTCTTCCGCTGATCGCATTAGTGTTTATTGGATACAGTTTAGCCGGTCCATGGATGCCAGGGCTATTGTCGCATCGCGGCGTCCAACTTGATGCACTGGCGAATCACCAATGGATCACCACAGAAGGTGTGTTTGGTATTGCGCTTGGCGTATCAACCAGCTTTGTTTTCTTGTTTGTTTTGTTCGGCGCGCTACTCGAAAGAGCAGGGGCAGGACATTACTTTATTCAACTGGCGTTCAGTATGCTAGGGCACTTGCGTGGCGGTCCGGCGAAAGCGGCAGTAGTGGCATCAGGTTTAACGGGTTTAATCTCGGGCTCTTCGATTGCTAACGTAGTAACAACCGGTACATTTACCATCCCAATGATGCGTAAAGTGGGCTTTAGCTCTGAAAAAGCCGGTGCGGTTGAAGTTGCATCTTCGGTTAACGGGCAAATTATGCCGCCCGTAATGGGCGCTGCGGCGTTTTTGATGGTGGAGTATGTCGGTATTCCTTATGTTGAAATCATCAAACATGCCTTTTTGCCAGCGGCGATTTCTTATATCGCGCTGCTGTATATCGTGCATTTGGAAGCATTAAAGCTAGGCATGCAGCCGCTTGATACCGCTAAGTCTAAGCCTTGGTTGACCCGTTTAATTGGCTTTGCTTTTGGGGTCGCGCTCGTTAGTGGTATCTCGCTGGTGGTTTACTATGGTTTGGGCTGGTTAAAACCAATGCTTGGTGACTATACCTTGCAAGGTGTAGCAGTGCTGCTTGCCTTCACCTACCTTGGGTTACTAAAAATTGCCGCGAGCAATGAGCCTTTGCCAGAGGAAGACCCAGACAAACCGCTTGATCAACTGCCTAATACTCGCCAAGTGTTATTGTCAGGCTTACATTACCTACTGCCGGTGGTGGTATTGGTGTGGTGTCTGATGGTTGAGCGTCTATCTCCGGGGCTGTCGGCGTTTTGGGGCTCGGTGATCTTAGTGGTTATCGTGCTAACCCAGCGCCCATTGCTAAATTGGCTGCGCAAAGATGGTAAGCACAACTACGGCAGCGCTAAAGATGGCGTGGTGGATTTACGTGAAGGCTTAGTCGCAGGCGCACGTAACATGATTGGCATCGGCATCGCGACTGCAACGGCAGGGATTATCGTTGGTGCTGTATCGCAAACAGGGGTTGGATTGGTGCTGGCGGACCTGGTTGAGATCCTCTCGATGGGCAATCTCGTACTTATGCTGCTTTTGACGGCGCTGCTCAGCCTTATCCTTGGTATGGGATTGCCAACCACTGCCAACTATATTGTGGTTTCAAGTTTGCTGGCGCCAGTCATTGTTACTCTCGGTGAACAGCATGGCTTGATCGTGCCATTAATCGCGGTGCACCTATTTGTGTTTTACTTTGGCATCATGGCAGATGTAACGCCACCAGTCGGCTTGGCTTCCTTTGCAGCAGCTGCGGTGTCAAAAGGGGACCCAATCAAGACAGGCTTAACTGCTTTTTACTACAGCTTACGTACCGCTGCACTGCCATTTTTGTTTATCTTTAACACCGATCTATTGTTGATTGATGTGGATTGGGCGCACGGCATCGCTATTTTTGTGGTATCGACGATTGCGATGTTGATCTTCGCCGCTGCCACGCAGGGTTGGTTCCTCACCCGTAATAAATGGTACGAAGGTGTGCTGCTGTTATTAGTCGCCTTTACGCTGTTTAGACCAGCTTACTGGGTTGACCAAGTGGTTGAGCCGTATCAATCCAGCCCGCCTGCGGAGCTTGCACAGACACTGAGCACGCTTGAAGAGGGCAGCGTTGTACGCATGCGAATTAGTGGTGAAGATAGTGTCGGTAAGATGCGTGATTTCTCAGTGTTGTTCGAAGTACCCACTGGTGAAAGCGGGCAGGATAGGTTGGATGCTTTGGGCATTGCCACTTATCAACAAGGTCAAGATACCTTAATCGATGTAGTTGGTTTTGCCAGCCCAGCAGAAGCGGCGGGCTTACAGTTTGATCAACAAATTGTTGATGTTCGCGTCCCTGTAGAACGCTTTGCCAAAGAATGGATGTGGATTCCTGCGTTGCTCTTGTTTGGTTTAGTCGTGTTGATGCAGCGCAGACGATTAGCCAACCAAGCATCATTAGAAAGCGCGCAAACTAAAGCAGTTTAGATAAAGCCGCGCGTATAAAACGCACGCCCAGTGAATGCTGGGCGTATTTCTATCGGTTCGCCCAATCAATCTTCCCACCTAATCAATACCGAGCTGACAAAGCTGCACCTTATTAAGGCGGTAAGTAAATTGTTAGCGCCGCTTGTACCGATAATAATTGCGATTTAGAATCAGCGTCTTTGTTGTTTGCTGCGAATCAAAATGTCTAAGATCCTAGTTGTTGATGATGACTTAGAGCTATGTGAGTTAATCTCTGAAGTTCTAACTGTCGAGGGTTACCACGTAACGTGTGTCCATTGTGGAGAGAGTGCTCTGCAATATATCGAAAAGAACTCGGTCGACTTAGTGTTGTTAGACGTGATGTTGCCAAAATTAAGCGGTTTGCAAGTGGCTCGCCGTATTTGTCAGCGATTCGCCACACCGATCCTAATGCTCACCGCGCTTAATGATGAAGCATCAATGTTAGATGGCTACCAAGCAGGCGCAGACCAATACGTTGCCAAGCCGTTTAAAGTACCTGAGTTGCTGACTCGCATTAAAGCGATATTCCGTCGAGTTGGGTTAGAGAAGCAGCGTCAAAATAGTGCGATTGCAGATGGCAGCTTTGGCGACGCGATATCTGGGTTGCCATTTACTAGTACCGAAGCCGATTTACTTAACTACTTAGTGCGAAATGAAGGCATCGTTGTCTCTAAAGCTGAGCTGCAAATTGAAGTGCTTAAAAAAGAGCTCAGCCCATTTGACCGAAATCTAGATATGCATATCAGCAATTTACGCAGAAAGTTAGTTGAGGCAGGCATGTCAAAACAACACATTAAAACAGTGCGTGGCAAAGGATATAGTTTCGTTGCTAGCGTAAGAGATTGTTAGCGTGTTAGCGCAAAAATTCACCCAGTGGCGTCAACATACTACCAGTCTGGCATTTCAGCTGTTTAGTTATATGTCAGGTGTGGTGCTGTGTATTTTGCTGCTGCAAACCGCGACTGAACAAGCGCTTATTCGCACCATGTTGGTGTTGCCTGAGCCAGTAAAGCAGCAAATGCGTGACTTGGCATCTCAAGCGAGTGTGCTGATCGAATCGGGAGATATGGATGAGCTTGCCGATTGGGAAAACGCGCAACCTTATTATCTTTTTGTCTTAGATAAAAGCAGTCAGCCGCTGACGCATCGCAACATGCATCCGCATTTCGAGTTTAAACTTAAATTTTTACGCGAGTTAGGCGCCAACCTCGGTGAACGAGTGGCAAAGCCGCTAATTGGTATTCCGCTTGCCAATAAAAACACACTGGTTATTCAACTGCCATCAGAGCTTCATCCTGCCCATCGTTTTATCAACTATTTAAACGGTAGTAAGATCATTATTGCCCTGACGATCCTAGTGTTGTTTTCTATCATTTTAGCGCGTAAGCTTCAGCAACCACTTAATCGACTGCGTGAAGCGAGCCACCGTCTTGCTCAAGGTGATTTTAAAGTCAGTGTTGTCTCTGAGCTGCAATCATCAACCTCTGAGTTTAATGAGTTGGCGCAAGACTTTGACGACATGAGTCGTCAAATTCACTCTCTAGCTGAAAAGCAAAAGCGCTTAATTCGCGACGTTTCCCATGAACTGCGTACGCCACTTGCTCGGCAAAATTTGGCGCTGCATTTGCTCAAACACAAAGTATCAGACAATAGCGTGCAGTTAGTTGAACGCCTTGAGCAAGAAGTCGAGGATATGGATGGCTTAATCGCCGAGATCCTCACATACAGTCAGTTAGAAAATGCGCGCTACGAGATTGAGCTAAAACCCGTTAGTTTGGAAAGTTATGCCGACTCACAAGTTGAGCAAAGTCGACTTGAACTAAAAGAGACACAAACCCTGAATTTCTGGTCGGCAGGTATGCCAACGCAAGTTTTGGCTGACGAAAGGCTAGTGGTTCGCTGCGTGCGCAACCTTATCACCAACTCGATCAAATATGCGGGGGAGGAGGCTATCATCGATGTGCTGTTTTACCCGGTTGAACATGCAAACAAACCGTATATGGCGCTGGTGGTGCAAGATAATGGTAAGGGTATTGCTGACAATCGTTTAAAGATGGTGTTTGAACCATTTGCTCGTTTGGAATCGTCGCGTGATAAAAAAGCAGGCGGCTACGGGTTAGGTTTAGCGATTGTGCAAGAATCAATGCAGCTTATGGGCGGTATGGTTAATGCGCGTAACCGTAAAGGTGGCGGCTTGCATATAGAGTTGTTGTTTAACTTAGCGTCGTAAAGACAAACCCAAATCTAATATTTCAGCGTACAAATGTGCGCTGAGTTGATTTTGAACTCAGAAACCTGCATGATGCACTTCGATGTTGCGTTATGTTGTGGTTTTAGAATTAGATGTTCAAATCGATTTTCAAAGCTTGTTTTAAGCTCAATAAATGGAAAGTCGTTTCCTATCCTCCAGCAGATATTAAGCGCTGCGTTATGATTGGTGCGCCGCACACCAGCAATTGGGATTTTGTCTATTCTATGGTGGCTTATGAATATATGGGCATCACTAACCCGCGTTTTACCATCAAAAAAGAGTGGCTTAGATTTCCATTCAATTTGATATTGTCGCCGTTGGGTGCGATTGCGATTGACCGTTCGGCAAAAAAGCCGGGTGAAAAGCGCCCAAGCATGGTTGATGAAATGGTGAACTTTATCGAACAATCCGATGAAATTACGGTCTTAGTTACTCCAGAAGCCACCCGTTCGCCAGTAAGACGCTGGAAAAAAGGCTTCTATCAAGTTGCATTACAAGCGGATGTGCCAATCTTGCTGGGCTATTTGGATTACCAAAAGCGTGAAGCTGGGATCGGTAAGGTGTTGTACCCAAGTGGCGATTTGGAAAAAGATCTGCGCGAGATCTATGATTTCTACAATCAGATTCATCCCAAACATCCAGAGCGTTTCTTAAAGCTCTAACTCACCGAGTTTCAATCCAATCACCTTGTTATTGTTACAAGAGCCTAGCTAGTACAACGTGCTAAAGACTGTCATAGTTAGGCTTTTTACAACACACCTGCGTGCTTTATGCCAAGCGTTTTTATTTTTGCTGATTGATCATTTGATGTTGAAAATCACGGACAAATAGGCGCGTGAATTTTACATTTGTTACGAATGCAAAGAATGTAAATTTCAATGCTAATGATATTGGTTATTACTTATATTTGCTTTTAATTTAAGGCACTCAAACAAGCTGGCTAGATGTCAGGTAAAAGACTAATCTACTCCGCATTTCTTAACGCAAGGGAGGGGAGTCTCCTTTAGTCGTTTGCAAATTTGATAAAATTCGCTAATATGCGCTCTTAATTGTTAATGATAATATTTATCAAATAGAACTTTGGGATTTATTGGAACCTCAATCTTAGCTAAGGCTTTGATTGTTAATCTAACTAACTACGATTATGAACCTACTTAAAACCAGTTTAGCTATTCTTATAGCTGCGGCGATGAGCCCAGCATCAGCGTCGAATCTCGATACTGCTCAATCGATTCAAAACAAAACCAACACAGCATCGGCGTCAAGCCAACTACGCATCAACAAAAGCAATGATGCGGCATTGTCACTGCAAGCAGAAATCGAGCAGCTACAAGAAGAAGTCAAAAACTTGGAAGTGTATCAGGCGCACCTGACGGCTTTGGTGGCAAACCAGAGTGAGGAAATGACTAGCATTGATGGTCAAATCCAAGAGATTAAGATCACTCGTCAAGGCGTGGTTCCCCTGATGTACCAAATGGTTGCAGGTCTGAAATCAATCGTAGAGCAAGATGCGCCAATCAAATTACAACAACGTCAAGAACGCATCTCAAAACTTGAGTCACTGATGACGCGTGCGGATGTGAGTGACGCTGAAAAATACCGTCGTATTCTAGAGGCTTACCAAATTGAAATGGATTACGGCACTAAGCTAGGTCTTTACCAAGGTCAGATTCAAGTTGCTGGTGAAGCGCGTGAAGCTGATATTTTGCATCTTGGCCGCGTGGCTCTGGTTGCTCGTAGCCTAAATGGTGCGAAATTCTGGTCTTGGGATA
Organism: Vibrio rhodolitus; assembly: GCF_003350325.1. Taxonomy (GTDB): domain Bacteria; phylum Pseudomonadota; class Gammaproteobacteria; order Enterobacterales; family Vibrionaceae; genus Vibrio; species Vibrio rhodolitus. Next base: position 18,635 of record NZ_QLYZ01000031.1, read on the forward strand.
AACAAAACAATGCGTGGGTTGAAGTTGATAGTGCAATGAAGTCTGAGCTAGATAAAGCATACGGTGTAGCAGCGAAACAGACTGCACCAAGTTTGATCACCTTGCCGGTGTCTCTTATCGCGGAGGTGAAATAACATGAAAATGAAATTAATTGCATCGCTGCTTGCCGCTAGCACACTTTCTTTTTCGACTTTTGCCAGCACAGATTTTGTTGGTGAAGCACGCCAAGAGAACCAGCAACAAGCCAAGCACAACCAAGTGCGCGAGTCAGGTTTTAAAGCCACTGAGCAAGAGCTGAAGCAGCTAAAAGCGCAGCTCGTTGCCAAGCGAGACCGCTTACAAGCAAACAACGACAAACTGGCTGAGAAGTTTAGCCAAAACGAAGATACGCTAGCGCGTTTAGAAGAGCAACTGCGTCTAGAAACGGGCAGTTTAGGTGAAGTATTTGGTGTGGTACGCCAAAACGCGAAAGAGCTACAAAACGAGCTAAATTACTCAGTGACGGGGGCGGGTGCTCAGTCATACAACGCGCAAATTGATGACATTATTGCTGCAACCACTTTGCCTTCGATGCCTCAATTGACCGCGTTATGGCAGGCAATGGATGAGCAAATCCAAGCAAGTGATGACCTTGCCCAAACAACGGTCGATTTTATCGATGGTGAAGGCAAAAAGAGCCAAGTTGACGCGCTTCGTCTAGGGGCAATTGGTCTGGTTGGTGAGCAAGGTTATTTAGCTTGGAATGGCGCGCGCAATGAAGCGACTGCTTATATCAAACAGCCTGACAATGGTCCTACTACAGCGTCTTTGTCTGAAGTAGCACAAGGGCAAACGGCGAATGTGATTCTTGACCCATCACGCGGCGTAATGTTAGAGCAATTGGCGCTTACGCCAAGCTTGAAAGATCGCCTGCAAGCAGGTGGTGTAGTCGGTAACATCATTCTTGGTCTATTGGCTATCGGTGCAATCATTGCGCTAGTTCGCGGTGTTAGTTTGGCAATCGCGCGTCAAAAAATCCGTGCGCAATTGAAAAAACCAACCGAACCAGGGAACAACCCATTAGGTCGCATTCTTGCGGTTTACAATAAAGAGCAAAATCGCACAGTAGAAGCACTTGAACTGCGTTTACTAGAAGCGGTAGTGGATGAGCAAGCGAGCTTAGAGCGCGGTTTGTCGATGCTCAAACTGTTAGCAGCACTGGCGCCAATGCTTGGTCTACTGGGTACGGTTACTGGCATGATTGAGACATTCCAAGTGATCACTCAATTTGGTAACGGCGATCCAAAAGTGATGGCGGGTGGTATTTCAATGGCGCTAGTGACTACTGTACTTGGTCTTGTCGCGGCGATGCCTCTGTTACTTGCGCATAACGTATTAAGTTCGCAAGCTGAAAGTATTCGCAATATCCTTGAAAAACAAGGTATTGGCTTGGTGGCTGAGCAAGCAGAAAAAGCCACATTGGTTAAGAGCGACAAGCCACATGCAGTGGAGAGCGCTGCCTAATGTCTTCACTGTTTTCCCTATCATGGTTACCAAGCAGCCTACAGTCGAGTGACTGGCTGCTTGCGCTGCAAAGCTTTATGGAGCAGGGCGGTCAGGTACTTTGGTGGTTAGGTGCAGTGGTATTAGTGAGCTGGGTTTTGGTGGTTGAGAGAGTTATGTTTCTTTACTTCCAATACCCTAAGATGCGCTCTGAGTGGATCTCTCAGTGGCATGCCAGAACCGAGCAACACTCTTGGTATGCCTTGTCGATTCGCGATAGCTGGATCGCTCAAGCGCATATGGCGCTAAACCAAAACCTAAACATGATCAAAGTGCTGGTGGCTATTTGCCCAATGCTTGGCTTACTGGGTACGGTGACTGGCATGATTTCTGTTTTTGATGTCATGGCAAATCAAGGTAGCAGTAACCCTAAACTGATGGCGTCAGGTATTTCACTTGCCACTTTGCCAACTATGGCAGGGATGGTCGCCGCTTTGGCTGGTATGTTTGTTCACGCTCGATTAGCGAAAGCATGCCAACTTCGAGAAATTAAACTAGAAAAATCTTTAAGGAGTCAGCGATGAGACTCGGTAGACGCCAACATAAACAAGAAGAGGCGCAGATCGACCTTACTTCGATGCTTGATATTGTATTTATCATGCTGATCTTCTTTATCGTAACCAGCTCATTTGTACGCGAATCTGGGGTTGAGGTGAATCGCCCGCAAGCGTCAAACGTCGTAAGCCAAAAAGATGCCGGTATCTTTGTTGCCATCACTTCGGCAAATGATATCTACATTGATAAACGTGTAGTCGATGTAGAGCGCGTGCAAGCAACACTCGAGCACCTACTATTAGATAAGCCTGATGCATCACTAGTGATTCAAGCCGATGAGCATGCTTACAGTGGCACGGTAGTAAAAGTTATGGATGCCGCGAAAGGGGCTGGGGTCAAAAACATCGCTCTGGCAGCGGAGAAGAAATAGTGATCCGTCTTCTACTATCAATTCCCATTGCAGGGGCGATTGCTTTAGCGCTGTTCAGCTTTATGGCGTGGATGGTTGATAATGGTCATCGCCGCGCACCTGAACCAAGTGAAGCGGTTAGCTTTAACATGGTGATGATGGAAAACGAGCAGGAAGTTCAGCGCCGTCAGCGTAGTGTGCCTGAACAGCCTAAGCCGCCAGAAGTTCCAGAGCAAATGGAAGTGTCGCAAGCGCGCGCTGAAACGACAAGTGTATCGCCGATGTCGATGCAGCCAACGCTCGGACTTGATACTGCCATTGATGGGCTTGCGATTAGTGCGCCGACCTTTGGGGATTTTGGCGTAAACCAACAAGCAATGCCGCTTTATCGTGTTGAGCCGCGTTACCCAGCTAAAGCATTACGTCGTGGAGCTGAGGGCTTTGTGGTACTAAGATTTACCATCGATCCAACGGGGCGCCCGACAGACATTGAAGTAGTCGATGCTAATCCGAAACGCATGTTTGAGAAAGAAGCTGTACGCGCTTTGCGTAAGTGGAAGTATCAACCAAAAGTGGAAGATGGCAGTGCTCTATCGCAATTTGGTCAAACGGTTAGATTGGAGTTTAAGTTAGCAAAATGATTAAACGTACACTCTTGATCAGTTTACTCAGCTTAAGTGCTTTTAGCTCTGTTGCGGCAGAGCTCAGCCAGTACACCGCAGTGCGAGTACAAAAAGCCAATGAAATGGCGCAAGAAGAGCAATTTAAACAGGCGATCACGGCACTTAAAGCGATTGATACCTCACGTGCTTACGACCAAGCTTTCGTTGCGCGCATGCTGGGGGTTTTCTACTGGCAAGATGGTCAGGCAAAAAACGCGATCAAACAACTTCAGTACGCGGTTGATTCTAAGCAGCTACAAGATGAGCAGGCTTGGATAACGCAAAAAATGTTGGCGGATTTGCTACTTAGCGATCAGCAGTATAAAAAATCACTCGCGCATTACTATCATCTGACTAAGCAAGTTCCTGAAAAGCAGAAAGTTGATGAACTTTGGCTGCGTATCGCTCAGGCACACTACCAAGTGAGTGAGTGGCAACAGGTTGTTCCTGCTGTCGATAAATACCGCGCGATGCAAAACAAAGATGAGCTTCAGCCGCTTTCTCTCAAGCTAGGAGCACAACTGCAACTCAAGCGTTGGAAAGATGCAATTCCAACCTTAGAGCGCTTAATTGTATTGCAACCAGATAAGATTAACTGGTGGCGACAATTGGTTAGCTTACAAATGCAAGTGAATGATAATAAGAGCGCACTGAGCACCTTGGCGTTGGCAAAGCAGCAAGGGTTAGAACTCTCGCAGCAAGATCGCCGCTTACTTGCGCAGCTATATGCGCAGCGTGGTATTCCTGAACGTGCGGCAATCGAGATAAGTGAACTCGATGATGCAGGCTCAGATCTAAAGTTGATCGTCACGCAAGCCAGTTACTGGCAGCATGCTCGTGAATGGGATAAGGCGCTTACACAGTGGCAAATCGCCGCCAAGCACAATGCCAAATACCATTGGAATGTTGCACAGATCATGGTGCAAGAAGGTCAGTATCAAAAAGCGCTGGTTGTGCTTGATAAAGTCAAAGGACGCAGTGAAGACGTTGCTTTGGCAAAAACACGTGCGTACTACAAGCTAAACCAGTTAGAAGATGCGCTTATTCAAGCTAAGAAAGCTGACAATATTGAAAGCAGCAAGCAATCGAAAGGTTGGATTAAATACCTATCTCAATTGCGTAAAGTGAGCGAGCAGCGCGCCGGCTAAATTCAATGCATATACAAAGGGAGCCAAGTGGCTCCCTTTGTTTTAATACGACTATTTTTTACGCTTATTTGTTTCCCTGACAAACGTATTCTGCTCGCCAGAACAGACTGGCGTCTGTTTTGATACTGTTGAGTAAATCCTTGCCCGACATCTGAGGAAAGGCGTGTCTTACGCACGCATCCTCAAGTACTTCTGCCTTTGAATAGGCGCGCACGTGGGTAAAGGTGCTTGAAAGGTTCTTCGACAGCATATTCTTCGATAAACAAATACCATAAACATCCCGTTTCATGGTTATTCCCCTAAACGTTGTGCGTCTTATAGTCTTATTTTGGGACGCGATGAGTGGGCGACAGTGCTTCTCCAGCTACCTTTAATTATACGAAGAAGGTACTTGGTTTGCCTAAAAAACAACCACTAGTTCCTGTGGCAAAGATCAATTTATCGAACAAAATTTGTGCAATAAATTAATCTTTCTTATGGAGTGAGAAAGTATTAGCGTAGATGCTGACGTTTTTCCAACTGACGGAAAAACGTTGAGAGCCCAAAGCAGAGGGTGAAGTAGGCAAAACCCACAATTAGCCAGATCTCAAAAATGTAGCCGGATGAGTTAGCGATCTCGGTGCCAACGAAAGTCATCTCTTGAATAGAGATCAGCGACACAATCGAGGTATCTTTCACCAGCGAGATGGTTTGCCCAGCAAGGGCAGGGGTGATGTTCTTGAGAACTTGCGGCGCGATGACATAACGGTATTTTACCCAGCCAGACATACCTAATGAGTCAGCTGCTTCCCATTGCCCTTTATCAATGCTCTCCAGCCCTGAACGGACCACTTCGGCAACATAAGCCGAAGAAAGCAGCCCGACACATAGCACGCCAGAGAGCAGATTTTCCCAAAGATTGGCAGGACCAAAGAAGAACGCTTGCAGCGTATTGGTTTCACTTGGGTAGTTACGCAGCAGATCTTCTAAACCAAGTAACGGGATTAATTGGTTTGAGATGAAAAAGTAGAAAATAAACACGAACACCAAAGGCGGGATATTACGCACCAATTGGATAAACGCGTTAGCAGGTTTGTTTAGCCAAGCAGAATTAGAAAACTTAGCCAGCCCGAGCAGAGTACCGACCACAAGAGCAAAAGCAATGCCCCAGATACTCAAGCGGATGGTGGCAATAAAGCCTTGGAAGAAATAAGGCAAACTACCATCAGCGCGGGGAGTGAATAGAAGTGAAAGAGCCTCTTGCCAGTGCCAAATATAATTAACGCCAACCGACGAGCGGTAGTAGAGCCAAGCGCCAAAGGCGATACACGCGATAAGCAACGCAATATCTAAGCTGTTTAAGCGTAATCGCTTATTCGCTGGCGCTGGACTGTTTGTCACGCTTTGGGTGGAAGAGTGCTCTGTCACTTTTTTGTACCTAAAAACTATTCTCAAGAGAGATGTTTAATAAAACTCGGTTAATTTGCCACTACAAGCTAGGGTTATTGACCTTGTGCCACTTGGTTTTGCCAATCTAGCGTTGAGAACCAGTACTCGTAACGCTCTTTTAGCCAACCGTCTTGGGTACGTTTTTCAATCCATGCGTCAAAGAAGGCTTTCTTATCTGCTTCGTCGAGGCGAACTGCAAATGCTTCGTTACCCTGTGACAGACGCTCATCAAACGGAAGGAAGAGTTTGTCTGCGTGTTTGATCGACTCATGCTCAGGTTTCGGGCTTGAGGCGATAACTGCATGGGCATTGCCATTTAGCACTTCTTGAAACGCTTGTGACTCATCATCAAATTGAAGGATCTTCGCTTTAGGGAAAGTCTCACGTGCGATTTGTACCGTGTAAGCACCACGACGAGCAGCGATCTTGATACGGCGTGAATCAAAGTCTGAGAATTTAGTAAAGCCTTCCGCTAGCTCTTTGCTGGCCGCAACTTGCACGCCTGAGTGAGAGTATGGCGTTGAGAACAGCACGCTTTTTGAACGCTCTGGCGTAATCGACATACCGCCAATGATCACATCAAACTTTTTCGCCAGTAGCGCAGGGATGATGCCATCCCATGCTGTTGGGACAAACTCAACCTTCCAGCCGGAATCTGCGGCGAGTTGTTTTGCGACATCAATTTCAAAACCGATCAATTCGCCTTGCTTATCTCGCATTGCCCAAGGTACGAATGTTGACATCCCCACGCGTAGTGTACCGCGCTCGTTAATGGTATCGAGGTTTGGGGTGCTATCGGCGGCTTTTGCAAAGGACGGCAGTGCAAGCGCAAGTCCCAGTAGTGCCGTGATAGATGCTTTGAATAACTTCATGGTTATCTCCTTATAATTTGCGCCAACTGGCTCCTAATTTATGCTCTAGCCAAGCAGATAGAGCAGAAAGTGATAAGGTGAGTGCGAGGTAAATAGCAGCAACAGTGAACCAGATTTCAAATGGCATTGCGGTTTCTGACACTATGTTGCGCGCCTCAGTGGTTAAATCGAATATTGCCATCACACTGACAATGGAAGAGTTCTTGATCAAAGAGACCACTTCATTAGTCAGCGGCGGCAGCGTACGCTGAATCACTTGCGGCAAAATCACATCTTTATAAGCATACCAAGGTGAAAGCCCCAAGGTTTTTGCTGCCTCAAATTGCCCGCGAGGAATACTTTGTAAACCACCGCGTAGTATTTCCGCAGTGTAAGCGCCTTGGAAAAGAGAAAGCGCCAACACGGCAGTGCTAAATCTATCAAGTCCTATCACCGGCCCAAACACAAAGTAGAGTAGATAAATTTGCACCAAAAGTGGTGTGTTGCGAATGATCTCCACATAGCTGGTGGCAATAAAGCGACCGACGCGAGAGTTGCTCATTCTTAGCAGGGCGGTGACTAAGCCAAACAGTAAGGTAAACACTAGGCTAAGTGCTGATATTTTAATGGTGACGACTAAGCCTTCAATCAGTTCGGCTGGCCACCACTGCCCATCTTCATAAAAAGCGACAAAATCCGGCACGCGATGCCACTGCCACTGATAATCCATCGCTTTCGCGCCAGAGTCTAATAGCCAAACAATCGCGATGATCATCACCGCAATTTGCAATATGGCTTGTAGAACGGGCTTAATAATTCGATAAATCATCAATAGCTCAATATTTGTTGTAAAAATGCTTGGGTACGCTGGTGTTGAGGCGCATCAAATAAGCGGTTCGGCTCACCAATTTCGACAATCTCACCCTCATCCATGAACACCACACGATTAGCCACTTTTTTAGCAAAGCCCATTTCATGGGTGACACACACCATGGTCATCCCGGTTTTGGCGAGCTCGACCATGACATCAAGCACTTCATTGATCATCTCAGGATCAAGAGCAGAGGTTGGCTCATCAAACAGCAGGATATCAGGTTCCATACACAGAGAACGTGCGATAGCCACACGCTGCTGCTGCCCACCAGAAAGCTGAATGGGGTATTTGTGTGCTTGTTCGGCAATATTGACGCGCTCTAGGTATTTCATAGCGCGCTCTTCTGCTTCTTGCTTGGAGAGCTTGAGTGTACGCAGTGGCGCGAGGGTTAAGTTCTCCATTACCGTTAAGTGCGGGAATAGATGAAAATGCTGGAACACCATACCTACTTTACCAGGTTGGATTTGCTTACTGCCGACCTGATGCTCAAATACGCGTAGGGAACCTTGCTGAAATTGCTCAAGGTGATTGATGCAACGAATAAGTGTGGATTTACCGGAACCAGATGGTCCACATACGACGAGGATTTCTCCCGTCTTGACTGAAAGGTTAATGTTTTTAAGCGCGTGGAACTCACCGTACCACTTATTCAGCTCGTGAAACTCTATTATCGATTCTTTATCTTTCAAGGCTGCTTAGTATTGTTATTGTTTTGGATACAATAACAACTTATCGAATCGTTTGCACATGATTAACCAAAAGATGCGGAATAAGTGATGAATTTGTAACGCATTTGGCGTCTTTTTGAGCGTTTGTTGCACATCTTCGTTGTTCATCTTGGTTGTTACGCTGCTTGATAACTATACGAATCTTTAAGCAATGTGCTAACTAAGGCACAAAACACGCGTAACAAGCGCGCACTCGCTGTTAACTAGCTGTTAATCTAATGCTCAATATCGAGCCAGATTAAGGAAAGTGAATGAGTTGGAGTGGGATCAGTCTTCGCAGACGCATGCTAGTGATCATGACACTTTCTGGGCTAATTGAACTGCTTATTCTTGTTGCTGCAGGCTTTCTCTATATCAAACACTCTCAAGAACAAGAGATGGGGCTGAAAGCCATGGGCGTTGCTTCATTTCTTGCCCAGTCTCCCGAGGTGATAAGGATTGTTGAGCAAGGCGGGGTGTTTGATCAAAGTAAATATCGAGAGTTGAGCCAGCTGATTGGCGCAGCGTTTATCGTGATTGGCGATAAACAGGGCATTCGTTTAGTTCACCCAGTTGATGAGCGCATTGGCAAGCCGATGAAAGGGGGCGACAACATTCGCGCCTTGGATAAAGGCGAGTCTTATGTTTCGTTTGCGGTCGGCTCGCTTGGTCATTCCGTGCGTGGCAAAACCGCCATATTTGACTCCCAAGGCAATATTATCGGTGTGGTTTCAGTTGGATATTTGATTGATCGATTACAAGATAGGATAGAGCCCTACTTAGCTTATCTTCTCGCGATGACAGTGATGGTTTTAGCCGCCAACGCGATTATCTCAAGTTACGCTTCTCGCCGTTTTCAAAAGGCAATTTTGGGTTTTGAACCTGAAGAGATCGCGCGTCTTTATGTCGAGCTAGATGTGACACTAGAAACTCTTAAAGAGGGCATTATTGGCATCGACTCTTCTGGTCGGCTGCGGTCAATAAATAAAAGTGCCTGCCGCATTTTAGGCGTCGACAAACAAAAGTCACTTAATCGCCCACTGACCGAGATATTGCCCGACAGTGATTTAAAACAGCTTTTGGTTAGCCCAAGAGTAGATCACGATATTAACTTGTTTCTTAATGGGCAGCGTCTAATTGCCAACCGAAGTGCGATCGTGGTGGCAGGTGAAGTGGTTGGCGCGGTCTCAAGCTTTCGTTTACGTGATGAGCTGACAGAGCTTACCGAGCAGCTTTCTAAAACCAAAGAGTATGCTGAGATGCTGCGTTCACAAACGCATGAACATCGCAACAAACTCAGCACAATAAGCGGCATGATCCAACTTGGTGAGCTAGATGCGGTGCAGACGTTTATCGGTCAAGAAACGGCGCACTATCAGAGTTTGATGGAAAGCTTACGCGAGACGATTCACGAACCTTTAGTGGCTGGGTTGCTATTGGGTAAAACTGAGCGTGCTCGCGAATTGGCTTTGAGCTTGGAAGTAGAAGAGGGCTCACGCTTATTGCCACTGCCTGACAAAATCAATGCAGAAGATGTGGTGACGATTTTAGGCAACATGATCGACAATGCGTTTGATTCAGCCCGCAGCGCGATTGAGCAATCAATCGAGATTGATTTAATCAAACATAAAATCGACGTATCGATCACTGATTTTGGTAATGAAATCATACTTGAAGTGGTGGATAACGGTATCGGTTTACCTAAAGATTACGCATGCGAAGAGTTACTTGAAATTGGTGTTTCGAGCAAAGCACAACAAGGGCGAGGCTTTGGACTTTATCTTATTAAACAGCTGGTAACTCGCTACAATGGTCAAATTGAATTGGATAATAATCAAGATTCAGGGGCAAGAGTTACCGTGTATTTACCAAAGGAAGAAATGGAATGACTTCTGTTGTTGAAGTAATGATCATAGAAGATGATTTGAAAATCGCTCAACTTCATCAGCGTTATATCGAGCAACTTGATGGTTTTCAGGTTGTCGGCATGGCGACCACGCAAGCGGACGCCTTGATGCAGATTGATATTTTACAGCCACAACTGGTGATCTTAGATGTGTTTCTTCCCGACGGCAGTGGGTTAGACATCCTAACGTCAATCCGAAGTAGCAATCATAGCTGCGATGTAATCTTGGTCACGGCGGCGCGAGACGTCGACACCTTGCAACAAGCAATGCGTGGTGGCGTGGTCGATTATCTGCTCAAACCGGTTATTTTTACTCGGCTAGAAATGGCATTGAAAAAATACTTAGAGCAGAAATCTCAACTCAATAATGTTAGCGATCTTGACCAAGGTTTGGTGGACAAAATGCTGCAAACCAACAGCAATGATGCGCCAAAAGCGCGCTTGCCGAAGGGCATTGATAGCGTAACACTGGATAAGATACGTGCTTTGTTTACTCAAGCAATCAGCTTAACTGCAGAGGAGGCTGGGGTGCAAATTGGTGCAAGCCGCACAACCGCAAGGCGCTATTTAGAATATCTTATTAGTACTGGAGAGCTGATCGCCGATTTGCACTACGGAACAGTCGGGCGACCTGAGCGCAGCTATAAAAGGGCAGTTTTAGGGCGTTAAGTCGAATGTATTGGCAACGTAAGCCTTGTGAATAGCCCTTTGTGCAATCGCAATTTAAAGGTAATATTAATCAGTAACTCAGAAGCTTAAGGTGTGTATAGCGCAATGGAATACGTTGCAATTTTATTGGTTGTTTTTGTCGCATTTTATCTCTTTATTCATCAGCGTTATTTAAAACAAGATGCCTTAAAAGACAGTGCCTACAAAAAGAAAGGTCCGATACTCAATCAAAAAGAGTCGGCTTTTTATAATGCGTTGCTCTCTGCTGTTGGGCAGCAAGCGGTGGTTATGCCGAAAGTCACCATGAGCAAAGTTATCGCGCCTAAAGCAACCGACAAAAAGCAATGGTTTATCGCCAATAACCGTATTGCCAAGAGCTATTTCGATTTTGTTGTCTGTGACCCTCGTAACTTAGAGGCGCGAGTCGTGCTTGAGCTTGATGATGGAGCACCACTCAACAAAGGCAAAGTTGAACGCCAGAAATTGTTAATGCACGCATGCAAATCTGCGGGCATACCACTTATTGGTGCTACGGTGAAACACAGTTATCAAGTGGGTAAACTGCGCCGCTTACTTGCTGCGCATATTGATTTAATTGAAGCCGACAAAGAAGTGCGTTTTTGTAAACGTTGCGGCAGCCCTATGAACATCAAAACCGCATCACAGGGCGATTATAAAGGGCGTCGCTTCTTTACCTGTAGCCGCCAGCCTCAGTGTAATTACACCGAGAACTACAATGTGGTGTTTGACGAAGAGTAGCCACAATACGAGGCGAACTAACATCTGCGTATAACAGCTTAGTTCGTCACTCTTGTGCTATTTGGTTATACTCATTGAATCGAGTCTTTCCTCATATTAGCTCTCTCCGTTTAGCTTTGTTATCTCTCAAAAGACCGAAGCTCACCATTTTAAGTTAGTTATTTCGAACTTATAAACCACCGAACCAATCCCAAAAATTGATCAATATTGACCCCATTTTCACCTCAACAACGTATTAACCACTAAATCGAGAACAAAGCCCTTAAATCAGAACAGGAATTCTTAGTATGAATTTAGAACTTGAGTTAATGGAAGGTGGTAACTATCTCGCGGTAGAGGTAGATGGCGAGTCACGACGAGTTCTGCGCGCGCAGGATGATTCATTCATTAAATTTCAAAGCCTAGCGCAAGCAAAAGCGTCACTGGTGGAAAGAAACTACGCATCGATTGGGGTAGTACAACGCAATCTATATGATGAAATGTGTGGCGAAAGTGTCGTAACGGAGATCAATACCACACCACTCGATTGGTCATAAGAAAGGGCTCAGAGACATTCATATTGAGAGCCAAGTAAAGGGCTCTCAACCATCAAACAATCTCTTCTCTAACTGCACAAGCAAAAAGCTGTGCTCATATACAGTTATAATTGAAATGCCAATTATCGACGTAAATATAAGTGTATTAGTAAGCCAAACGTTCTCGTTTTCGTTCTAGATAAACTTCGTAACTCTATGAAATAAATGAGATCTTATCCAAGCTCGGTTTCTTTATGAGATCTCTATAAATCCCTATTCTCGTTTTGCACCTAAGGCTAATCTCACAAATGAAACCATACGCCTGTGCAACTTGTTGATTTTACGTAATGACTTTCCTTAGAATACTGGCAAGTAAGGTGTTGGCTGGGGGATATTAATGAGAATTCAGCCTAATACACTGTTAGCTTCTAATTTGGGAAAGGTTGTTAGGTTTGAGATCAAATTTTAAATGGGCAATTGCCTACTTAATTAGCGTAATCGCTTTTAGTTTTATTTATTTGGGATATTGGATATACAAACCAGATAGTTTCATCATCAATCAAGACTTGAATGTCCAACCCTTTACTGAGATTAATCAGTTCTTGTGGGGTGAAAGTGATACATATGAAGTTGGTTCTTTTACTAGCCTAAGTGACCTTAAGGACTCTTACGACGCAGACTATAAGAAAATTAAAACTGTATTAATCGAACTAGACAAACTTAATATAGCGAAGAAAGAGCTTGCCGAGACTTCAAAAATAGTATCGCAGAAGCAATCTGAAGAAATAGATTATAATTTCGCCCAATATGAAAAGAGGAAGTTAGAACCTTTCCTAATTGCTGAGCGTAATATTGCGAAAAAGATTCTTTCACTTGAAGAGGCATTACCAAAAAAAATCGAAAGTCAAGCTGACGTAGACAAAGTAAAAGAATTGGGTAATGCAAAAGTAGAGCTAGCAAATGCTAAAGTTCAAACTGCCCACCAAGCTGTAGAAAACTCATATGCTGTTTTAGACAAAACGCTATCGTTTACTAATAGAGAAACTATAGAAGATCTTAATCGAATCTATGAATTAGAGAGAGAACATTATAAAGAGTGGCATCGGTTAGAAAATGCTCGAGGAGAGCTTAGGATAAAAGCTATAGATAAAATCAGAGAGCATCGGCGTTTAATTACTGAAAAAGTAAATTGGTTTGATTTTTGGTTCTATAGTGTCGGCATATCTACTACAACAACATTTGGCGATTTGGTACCTAATGATAGAGTAGTAAAAAGTTTGGTTAGTTTACAGCTTTTAGTTTGTATATTCATACTAGGTGGGTTTGTAAACGCGGTACTTAAAAGCTAACAAAGCATTTAAGAGTGATTCGCAACGCTTGGCAGTTTCGCTTCGCTCAAGTATAGCCAAGCGTCGCTCACACCTTAATGCGGCGCTGGCGGATCCCCTCATAATTCTCCCAGTCCACAGGCATGTGTCAGCCGTTGGTATTCCACTATCGCCCAGTGATATTGTGATTCACTTATTCGGTACCTTCGATGGCAACGAACTTCTTTACCAAGCCTTGGGATCGAGAGTACGCGTCGGTGCTTAATGGTGTTCGCTTGAAAGTCATAATGCCATTTCGCTTGTATAGCGATTAAGCCATTCCACCACAT
>NZ_QLYZ01000032.1 GCF_003350325.1 Vibrio rhodolitus
GTTGGAGTGTCGTACTCTACGTGTGAAGTAGAGATTGTGATACCGCGCTCACGCTCTTCTGGAGCGTTATCGATAGATGCGAAGTCACGAGCAGCACCGCCGTAAACTTTTGCAAGAGTAGTACAGATAGCTGCAGTTAGAGTTGTTTTACCGTGGTCAACGTGGCCGATAGTACCAACGTTTACGTGCGGTTTTACACGTTCAAATTTTTCTTTAGACACGTTCGTGTTCCTTCCTAGTTATGATTCGTCGTGACCAGAATTGATCATCGACGCGCCAGAATCTGCTATTTTATGCGCCAACGTCCGTCAGCGCAATATTTGGACGTATTGATCTTTAAAAAAGTCGAGGACTTTTTTCGATCTTGCGTCAATTAGTAACCACGCTCTGCAATGATTGCATCTGCAAAGTTCTTAGGTACTTCCGCGTACTCATGGAACTCCATAGAGTATGAGGCGCGACCCTGAGTTGCAGAACGTAGGTCTGTTGCATAACCAAACATTTGAGATAGTGGTACTTGAGCACGAATGATCTTAAGACCAGCGTGACCTTCATCCATACCTTCGATCATGCCGCGACGACGGTTTAGATCGCCAACAACATCACCCATCCAATCTTCAGGCGTAGTTACTTCAACTTTCATCATTGGCTCAAGAATGACTGGACTAGCTTCTAGTGCGCCCTTCTTGAATGCCATTGAACCTGCGATTTTAAACGCCATTTCGCTTGAATCGACATCATGGTAAGAACCATCAAATAGTGTAGCTTTAATATCTAGAACTGGGTAACCAGCTAGAACACCACTATTCATTTGTTCTTCGATACCTTTCGCTACAGAGCTGATGTACTCTTTAGGAACTGCACCACCCACGATCTCATCAACAAAGACGAAACCTTCACCCAGTTCAGAAGGTTCAAGTTTGATCCATACGTGACCGTATTGACCGCGACCGCCTGATTGACGAACGAACTTGCCTTCCACTTCCGCTGTGCCACGAATGGTTTCACGGTAAGCAACCTGAGGTTTACCAACGTTGCAATCAACGCTGAATTCACGCTTCATACGATCAACGATGATGTCTAGGTGAAGTTCACCCATACCAGAGATCAGAGTCTGACCTGTTTCATCGTCGGTTTCCACGCGGAAAGATGGATCTTCTGCCGCTAGTTTACCTAGTGCGATACCCATCTTGTCTTGATCTGCTTGAGAGCGCGGCTCTACTGCAATCTGAATAACTGGCTCTGGGAATTCCATGCGCTCTAGAATCACTTTGTGGCTCTGGTCACACAGAGTTTCACCCGTCGTTACGTCTTTCAGACCGATTGCAGCTGCGATATCACCTGCGCGAATCTCTTTAATTTCTTCACGCTTGTTCGCGTGCATTTGCACGATACGACCAAAGCGCTCTTTCTTGCCTTTTACTGAGTTGTAAACAGAGTCACCTGTGTTCACAACACCAGAGTAAACGCGCATGAAAGTTAGCGTGCCCACAAATGGGTCGGTCGCGATCTTGAATGCTAGCGCTGAGAATGGTTCGTTGTCGTCAGCATGACGCTCAACTGGCTTCTCATCGTCATCAATACCTTGAATCGCAGGTACATCAACTGGCGATGGTAAGAACTCAACCACAGCATCTAGTACAGCTTGAACACCTTTGTTCTTGAACGCACTACCACAAGTAGCCAGTACGATTTCATTATTTAGTGTACGAGCACGTAGCGCTTGCTTGATCTCAGCTTCAGACAATTCACCTTCTTCAAGGTACTTGTCCATTAGCTCTTCACTCGCTTCCGCTGCCGCTTCAACTAGATTGTTGCGCCATTCTTCAGCAAGCTCGACCATGTCAGCTGGAATGTCTTCGTATGTAAACGACATGCCTTGATCGGCTTCATTCCAGTTGATCATCTTCATCTTGATAAGGTCGATAACACCTTTGAACTCTTCTTCAGCACCAACGTTTAGCTGGATTGGAACAGGGTTCGCACCAAGACGGTTTTTAATTTGTTCAACAACGCGTAGGAAGTCTGCACCAGTGCGGTCCATCTTGTTAACAAACACCATGCGAGGCACTTGGTACTTGTCAGCTTGACGCCATACAGTTTCAGACTGAGGTTCAACACCAGAAGAACCACAGAATACAACCACGGCACCATCAAGCACGCGTAGAGAACGTTCTACTTCGATAGTGAAGTCAACGTGTCCAGGGGTGTCGATGATGTTGATGCGGTGATCTTGGAATTGAGCTTCCATACCGCGCCAGAAAGTCGTCGTTGCAGCAGATGTGATAGTGATACCACGCTCTTGCTCCTGCTCCATCCAGTCCATGGTTGCTGCACCATCGTGAACTTCGCCGATTTTGTGAGAAAGACCAGTGTAGAACAGAATACGTTCAGTTGTGGTGGTTTTGCCTGCATCTACGTGCGCACAGATACCGATGTTACGGTAGCGCTCAATAGGAGTTTTACGGGCCACGGTTGAATCCTCTTAACGTAGGGACTATTGCTATGACCAAGGAGTAACGTAAAAATGCTAACCCCCAGATATAGCAATAGTTCCTAGCAAATGCATAGGAACTAAAGAAGTGCAGCAAGGAACCTTGCTGCACTATAAAGGTATTACCAGCGGTAATGAGCGAATGCTTTGTTCGCTTCTGCCATACGGTGAACGTCTTCACGTTTCTTAACAGCAGTACCTTTGTTTTCTGACGCGTCTAGCATTTCAGCAGCTAGGCGAGCAGCCATAGATTTTTCACCACGCTTGCGCGCAGCTTCAACAACCCAGCGCATAGCAAGTGCGTTACGGCGAACCGGACGTACTTCTACTGGCACTTGGTAAGTTGAACCACCTACACGGCGAGATTTAACTTCTACCGCTGGGCGTACATTTTCAAGAGCTTCTTCGAATACAGCTAAGTGATCTTTACCAGATTTCTCAGCCATAGTGTCTAGTGCAGTGTAAACGATTTTCTCTGCAGTAGATTTTTTACCGTCAACCATTAGGATGTTAACGAATTTTGCCAGCAGTTCAGATTTGAACTTTGGATCTGGAAGGATCTTACGCTGACCAATAACGCGACGACGTGGCATGGATTTTCTCCGTTGTCTTCTTCAGGTTTTATCCAAAACTTTTCAGTTTTTTCAAAAAATTCAAAATAATTTAGTGTTTGGCCTTACTTAACGGAATCCATTAAGACTTAGGACGTTTCACACCGTACTTAGAACGACCTTGTTTACGGTCATTTACGCCAGCACAGTCTAGTGCGCCGCGAACAGTGTGGTAACGCACACCTGGAAGGTCTTTAACACGACCACCACGGATTAGAACAACTGAGTGCTCTTGAAGGTTGTGACCTTCACCGCCGATGTACGATGTAACTTCGAAGCCGTTTGTCAGACGTACACGACAAACTTTACGAAGTGCTGAGTTAGGTTTTTTAGGTGTAGTAGTGTAAACACGAGTACATACACCACGTTTTTGTGGGCACGCTTCTAGTGCAGGCACGTTGCTTTTAACAACTTGCTTTGCACGTGGCTTACGTACCAACTGGTTAATAGTTGCCATTAACTAGCTCCTGATTTACTTGAAAGTAAGCTTTGTGAAAAATCTATCCCGAATCGCCATATGGCAATACGGGACGCAAAATTCTATGCAGCAGTGAGATGTGTGTCAAGAAATATACAGATCTTTTTTGCCCTTCGGGAGTCTGGTAACACTTCATCCCTTACTGTTCTCTGATATCACTTAGCTCCAGGTCAGAGAATTACTGTGCTTGGCGGTCAACTCAACAAACTGGGAAAAGTCGACTTGAGTGCAGGAAGGACTGACACGGTTTTGAATGCCACGCGCCTGCACATCGGCAATCAGCACACATGCATCTATTGTTTTGAGTATAGAAAACATCGGATGTTGTGCATTGCTGGCGTAGACCGCATCTTCAACCAAGATCACTTGATCGCCGGCTTTATATAGAGGCATCAGTTCGTTGAGGGCGGAGAGAGATTTGACGATATGTAGCATAATCAACTCTTAAAAAGACAGTAGTTTGCCAGCTTGATGCAGCTTGGCTTGAATCTCGAGCGAGTCGAGACGTTCAACATCAATCACTAAATCAGCTTGAGCCAGTCCACGTTCAGCGAGTGATGTCTCACACACATACACTTGCTCGATATCGTAAAGGTCAAACAGCTTCAACATTGGCGCGTAGTCTTTACTAAGAATTTCATTTGGCTGCTGCCCTTGCAGTAATTGATAGACACCATCGCCAATAAATAACACGCTGATGTCTTCACAATACGCTGACGCTGCCAACAAAGCATCCACACCTTCACGACCTGCAGAAGTGGTGTGAGGCGAGGTGCGAAATAGATACGTTAATTGACTCAAAACTGCACCACTCTATCTTGCACAAGCATCGCTTCGGCTAAGCTGCCTAAACCGGCTTGATGAAAGCCCTCGGCGAGGTTGAACTGGGTTAAACCGTGCTGTGACGCTTCATCTTGACTGACGATACCACGGCGCAATGCGGCGGCAACGCAGGTTTCTAAACGCACATTGTGTTGCTGCGCAAGTGTCTGCCAAGCTTTGGTCAAATCAAACTCATCGTTGGCTGGCACACTTAAGCCAGTGCCGTTGGTCACGCCATCTTGGTAAAAAAACACACTCACGAGAGTGTGTCCTTGCTCAATCAACGCACTGGCAAACTGATAAGCGCTGCGCGCTGACTGGCTACCATACACCGAGCCATTCACCACCAGCGTGTAAGTTAAACTCACTTCTCATCATCCTCAGTTTTACGCTGACGGATATACAGATATACCGTATGTTTCGAGATATTTAGACGATCTGCCACGCGGTTGATGGCATCTTTAATATCAAAGATACCTTTGTCGTACAGCTCCATCACGATCTGACGGTTCTTGGTGTTGTTTGATACCGACTTATCCGCGTTGATCTCTTCAATAGTACGTTCAACCGTTTGGTCCACCAGCTCTTCTACGTCACTAGCAAAGTTAACTGAAGACGCCGCATCTTTGGCTTCTTGCGTTGGCATAAAAGATTGCAGCACTTGTGAAAATGGTGCATCGAGATTGACGTTGACACACAAAAGACCAATAACACGATTGTCGCCATTGCGAATCGCCACGGTAATGGACTTCATCAACACGCCGCCCTTAGCGCGAGTAAAGTATGAACGAGAGAAGTTACGCTCAGAGCCTTCGATATCTTTTAGCATGCGCAGGGCTAAGTCGGTGATTGGCGAACCTACTTGGCGTCCGGTGTTTTCACCGTTGGCAATCTTGATTGCAGAAGTATTTAGGTCTTCTAACGAGTGAAGAACGATCTCACAGAAAGGACCGATCAAGCTGGCAATGCCGTCGACGACCGCTTCGTAAGATTTCAGTATGATTTTGTCGTGCTCACTGAATGGCATCACGTTGACGGATTCCATTTCGAGCAACATATCCGTATTTAGGGTTTCTGTCGTCGTCACTTTTTTTAGCCTTCGAGCGATTAATCAACAAATTGACGTAAGTTTATCAGAAATTTTGAATAGAACACTAAGCTATAAGGCGAACTAGTGATTTAGTACAAATAAATCCGAAGCTTTTTGTTCGTCAATAAGATGCAACAACCTGCTTATAAAACATTTTTGCGACGCACAGTTTAAAAACGATTAGATACAAAAAAGGCCCGGAAAATCCGAGCCTTACTACGTTATCTAATGGATTGATTATTGAGCCGCTTGCTCTGCATTATCAATGCCCACTAGCTCAACTTCGAAAACTAAGGTTGAGTTTGCTGGAATGCTTGGCGTATCTTGCTCACCGTAAGCAAGCTCAGGCGGGATAACAAACTTGAACTTAGAACCAACTGGCATTAGCTGAACGCCTTCAGTCCAACCTGGGATCACACGGTTAAGTGGGAAAGTCGCTGTTTCACCACGATCGTATGAGCTGTCGAATTGAGTACCGTCGATCAGTGTACCTTTGTAGTGCACTTCAACAGTATCAGTATCTTTTGGCTGCTCACCTTCCGCAGGTGTTAGCACTTGGTACATTAGACCTGTATCTGTGGTTTTCACGCCATCTTGCTTAGCGAACTCAGCACGGAAATCATCGCCAGCTTTCTTCGCTGCCGCGGCTTTCTCTGCTGCTTGCTTTTGCATGTTTTCTGCAACACGCTTATCTAAGCCTTCTAATGCTGCGCGAATTTCGTCTTCATTCAACGCCGCTTTATCAGCAAACACATCTTCAATGCCTTTTAGCACCAGCTCTTTTTTCAAATCGATACCAATTTCGCTTGGCTTCTCGATGCTTTGCGCTAGGTAGTTCGCAAACGAAGCACCAATTGCGTAAGCTGCTTTGTCATCTTCAGTCTTAAAGTGAACCGCTTTCTCCGCTTGCACTTGCTCTACTGCAGGTTTGACTTCTTGCTTTGGTTCTTCTTCTTTTTGGCAGCCAACCGCTAGCATTACTGTAGCTGCAAGCAGTGACACTTTAAAAATTGATTTCATTGAATTCTCCAATTGATGGCGTTTGCCATTGTGCACAAATCTTGAATAAAAACTGGTGTGCATCAGCGTGATGTACCAATATACCTAATATGCTTTCAAATTAATGAAAACCAAGTAAATATTTGGGACTTTAATGCGATTATTTGTAAACACTCTTGTAAGTGTCTTTGTCATCATAGCGTTAAATGGCTGCTTTTTCTCAAATTCAGACGATCAACGCTGGATTTTAGAGCCCAAAGGCACCAGCAGCCTGGCACTCAGTCGCGATGCACATTTCGCTTTACTCTATTCCAAACAAAATCAGTTGGTTTTGTGGGATTTGTACCAATCAAAACCACTGGCAGAGCTTGGCGCTCAGGACCAACAAGCCAGTACGGTTTCTCACATCCGCATCTCTGACAATGGGCGCTATGCCATTACTGCCAGCCAAACCAATTTCGCTGTATGGGACTTAGCTTGGACACAAGCCGAAGGTCTATGGTCGATATCAGACGGCACGATTCGCGATGTCGATATCGCCAACAATGGCGAGCAAGTGCTGCTTGGTCTGTCCAACGGTAAAGCGATCTATGTCAACTTGGGCACCGGACGCCGCTTAGAGTTCCTTGCCCATCGAGAAAAAGTTAATTCCGTTGCCCTAGCGCCAAATGGGCGATTCGCCCTCACAGGGGGCAATGACTACAATGCTTACCTGTGGGATACAGAGAGTGGGCAAGCACTGCATAAGTTTGAACATCAGCAAAGAGTGAATCGTGTCGCGTTGCACCGCGATGGTCAGTATGGGTTTAGCTCCGATGGCGGCAATCATGCCGTAGTGTGGAATCTGGTCTCGGGTGAGCCCGTCTCGCAATTAAGCAGTTTTTCACGTCAATTGATTTTCTCAGCCGCACGCTTTTCTGATGATGGCAGTAAACTTATCACTGGCACACCATCGAGTCGTGTCATGGTATGGGACAGCCAAACAGGCAAACGCTTGGATGGATTTGAAGCTGAGCCGTTAAAAGATGCTCGTCCTCCACGAGCAGTAGTGTATGATGCAGCCTTCGACAATCAAAGCCGCGTCGTCACGGGTACTTCCGCCGGTATCGCTCAGGCTTGGAAATTAGATTAAGACCATGACAGAAAAGCATATCAATGAATTAGAGAACCGCATCAACGACTTGGAATGCCAGATCGCTTTCCAAGAACAAACCATTGATTCGTTGAATGATGCGCTTAGCCAGCAACAACTGCTGATCACTAAGATGCAAGATCAGATGAAGTATGTGGTAGGCAAGATGAAGAATATGGATAGCTCTAATTTGGCTGATCCATCAGAAGAGACGCCACCACCGCATTACTGATGATGGCGTAAGAGACTCAAGCAAAACAATAAGCGATTACTGCACCGGCAACCACAAGACAGCCACCAATGCGACGCAAATGCGTGTCAGGTTGCCTGCTTAGCTCTGCAACCATATTGCGCCAACCGTTTGGAGCAATCAGAGGACCCAAGCCCTCCACAATCAAGACTAAGCCAATCGCTAACCAAATTGAGTTCGACATCATTATCTCTCTGCTTAAACCAAGTAAATCAAAAAAGGCTCCTTACGGAGCCTTTTGCTTATCTATTCAAAGACGATTATTGAGCGCCTTTCGCATCATTCATGTATTGGAAGAACTCGCTGTTCGGATCCAGTACTAGAATATCACTCTTCTCGCTAAATGATTTCTCATACGCGCGTAGTGAACGAATAAAGCTAAAGAACTCAGGATCTTTGTTGTATGCATCTGCGTAGATCTTCGCCGCTTCTGCGTCTGCATCACCTCGAGTTACTCGAGCTGTTTTGTCTGCTTCGGCTAGAATTGTTGCCACTTCAAGTTCAGCTTGCGCACGGATAACTTCCGCTTGCTCACGACCTTGAGAACGGAATTGGCGAGCTACCGATTCACGCTCAGCACGCATACGATCGTAGATTGACTTACTGATACTGTCAGGAAGGTTGATCTTCTTCATTCGGAAGTCAACGATGTGGATACCTAAATCTTCCATCGCGTCTTTACGAGTGCCGTTAAGAACATTCTTCATGATGATGTCACGTTCGCCATCGATCTCTAATGCTTCTTTCGCCGCTTCAGTGGTCACTTCCGCTTCGTCATCTGGCAGGATATCAGTGTTACGTGGACCTGATACGATCTGCTTGATTTCACGAGCACCGATCTCAGAACGCAGTACGTCTGTTACTTTACGGCTCAATAGCGTTTGCGCTGTCGCAGCGTTACCACCGCCTGTTGCTAGGTAGTATTGACCAAAGTCTTCGATACGCCATTTCACGTACGAGTCGATGATAACGTCTTTTTTCTCAGACGTTACGAAACGGTCTGCACGACCATCCATGGTTTGAATACGTGCATCCAGAGTGTTTACACGATCAAACAATGGCATTTTGAAATGCAAGCCAGGCTCGTAGATACGAGCGATTTCGTTGTTATCTTTCAGTACTCGACCGAAACGAATTACGATACCACGCTCCCCTTCAGGGATAACGAATAGTGACATTAGCATCAGTACTAACGCGACTACTAAAACAGGGATCATTAACTTACGCATTATTAATATCTCCCTTGACGTGTAGTAGTTGAGCGTGACGATGAGTCAGAACTCGGAATATTCAACTGTGGCTCCAATTCGATCTGGTCGTAAGTTGACGTTTGTTGTGTGGTGTCTTTCTTCGAACTGCCTTTCTCACCAGCCAATTTATCAATTGGTAGGTAAAGTAGGTTACCGCTCGATTCAGAATCAATCAGCACTTTAGACGTACTTGAGTACACCTGCTCCATTGTATCTAGGTATAGGCGGTTACGCGTTACTTCTGGCGCTGCTTGGTATTCAGGTAGCAGTTTCTCAAACTGAGCAACTTGACCCAATGCACCATTGATAGTGCGCTCGCTGTAACCTTGAGCTTCTTTTAACAGACGCTCAGCACGACCTTTCGCTTTAGGAATAATATCGTTTTGGTAAGCTTCTGCTTCACGTTTGAAACGTTGCGCGTCTTCTCGAGAAGCGGTTGCATCATCAAATGCATCTTTTACTTCTTCTGGCGGACGAGCATCTTCAAAGTTCACCGCAACAACTTCGATACCCATGTCGTAACTATCAACGATCTTCTCAAGCGTAACTTGAGTATTTTGACGAATCGATAGACGACCGCTGGTTAGAATGCTATCCATCAATGAGTCACCGATCACTGCACGTAGTGCAGAATCCGTAGCTTGACGTAAGCTGTCATCAGCGTTGGTTACACGGAATAAATATTTGTATGGATCAGCGACACGATATTGCACGTCCATTGCAACAGTTACTACGTTCTCATCTTTGGTCAGCATAAGACCCGATGAACGTAGCGAACGGATTGCTTGCACGTTAACTGCGGTCACTTCGTCGATAAAACGAGGACGCCAGTTAAGACCAGGATCGACCACACGATCGTATTTACCTAGTCGCAGAACAACACCGCGCTCTGCTTCGCCTATGGTGTAGAAGCCAGCAAAGAACCAAATAGCGACTGCGATTGCAGCAATAACACCAAAACCTAGTGCACCACCACCACCGATAGTCGGGCCTTTACCACCCTTTCCACCTAACTTTCCACCCAGTTTCTGACTCAGTTTATTGAAGACTTCGTCTAAGTCTGGCGGTCCTTGATCACGGCCACCTTTGTTACCGCGATTATTATTACCCCAAGGGTCATTATCGCGGCCATTGTTGCCGTTGTTATTACCAGGCTCATTCCACGCCATTAGAAAGCTCCATCATTTGATATGACGTTATACTGTAGCAGTCATTTAAGTAACTATAAAGTCACGTAAAACTGCCCCTTCTCTTTTTTCAAGTCTAGACCAATCTACCTGTTGCATACGAATATTTATCAACAAGTTACCATCTTGGTCATATTCTTCTTGCTGAATACAATTCATTTGGAAGAATGTACTACGTAATCGACCTTGATGTTGTGGCGGAATACACAATTGGTATTGCACCATCTGACTCGCTAGTCGCTCAGTCAAGGCGGTGAATAGAAGATCAATACCCTTGCCTTCCATTGCTGATACCCAAACTGTGCGAGGAATACCTTCCTCATCACGTTCAATACGTGGTTCTTGCCCGTCTAGATTATCAATCTTGTTCATGACAACTAGAGCTGGCACCTCGTGGGCATCAATCTCTTCTAGTACTTCTTGTACAGCTTGCATGTTCTCACGAAAACGCTCATCACTGGCATCGACAACATGTAACAAAATGTCAGCTTCTTGCGTTTCTTGGAGCGTCGCTTTAAACGCCGCAACAAGATCGTGAGGTAGATGTCGAATAAAGCCTACTGTGTCTGCCAGTATCGCGGTTCCGACATCCGCTAGGTCTATTTTACGTAGCGTAGGATCCAAAGTCGCAAATAGCTGATCCGCTGCGTAAACACCCGCTTGTGTAATACGGTTAAACAGGGTGGATTTCCCTGCGTTGGTGTAACCAACCAAAGAGATGGTTGGAATTTCTGCTCGACTTCTTGCTCGGCGACCTTGTTCACGTTGCTTCGCTACTCGCTCCAAACGGCGCAGAATAGCTTTAATACGTTCACGCAATAAACGTCGGTCAGTCTCTAGCTGAGTTTCACCTGGACCACGTAAACCGATACCACCTTTTTGACGCTCAAGGTGAGTCCAACCACGAATAAGGCGAGTCGATATGTGACGAAGCTGAGCAAGCTCAACTTGTAGCTTACCTTCGTGGGTACGGGCTCTTTGTGCAAAGATATCGAGGATCAAACCAGTTCGGTCGACCACGCGACACTGACAAAGCGCTTCTAGGTTACGTTCTTGGGCAGGAGAAAGGGCGTGATTAAAAATCACAATGTCTGCATCTGTCGATTGCACGATTTGTGCGATCTCTTGAGCTTTACCCTCACCGACATAGTACTTAGGGAGTGGTGACTGGCGGCTGCCCGTTACCACGTGTAACGAAGACACACCAGCAGAAGACACCAACATTTCAAATTCGTTGAGATCTTCCCACTCCCCTTCTTGCGTGAAGTTGATATGAACAAGTACGGCTCGCTCACCGGCTTCATAACGGTCAAACAAGCATCAACTCCTCAATGTAAAACTAATTGTAATCAGAGATTAATCTTCCGATTTATCTGATTGACGCTCACCATTTTGTGGGCGGTCACCGCTGTGGTGGCTTACTGGGCGCGCAGGAACTACAGTAGAGATCGCGTGCTTGTACACCATTTGGTTAACCGTGTTCTTCAATAGGATCACGAATTGGTCAAAAGATTCGATCTGACCTTGAAGCTTAATTCCGTTCACAAGGTAGATAGACACTGGAATACGCTCACGGCGTAAAGCGTTTAAGAATGGGTCTTGTAGAGATTGCCCCTTAGCCATTTTATTTTCCTTATTTTGTAATTTTGTTTTAGTTATTTAGCTAGCGGTATATTGCAACAGTGAAGTGTTACATCTGAGCTAAACGAATATAAAAACACCCCTGAATTACTGTTATGGCGGTAAATACCACAAAATTCAAGTAACAGATCCTTTACAGGGCACATTCACGCAAAAGCGATCACATTATACACAGCTTGAACTGCCCGATGCCACGGCATTTGAAACAGTTTCTAGTGCTTGTTCAATGTTTTCGCTATCTAACCAAGTTAAATTATCCCAGCTGCGTAACCAGGTAATTTGTCGCTTGGCCAATTGGCGGGTTGCACAGACACCACGGAAAACCGCTTCATCAAGGGTGCATTGCCCATCCAAATAATCCCACATTTGTCGATATCCCACGCAGCGGATCGACGGTAAATCAGGATGAAGATCCTCACGTGCATAAAGCGCACGCATCTCATCTTCAAAACCTGCTGCCATCATTTTCTCGAAGCGCAGTTCAATACGACGGTGGAGCTCAGCCCTTTCCTTGGGAGCTATAGCAAATTGTTTTACGTCAAACGGCAGGCTTTCACCCTTAGTTTGTGTTAACTCTGTAAGAGTTTTACCCGAAATTCGATAAACTTCCAACGCCCGTGACAATCTTTGTGGATCGTTAGGGTGTATACGTTCAGCGGAAACGGGATCAATCTCACGTAATTGATCGTGCAGCACGTGCCAACCGTGAGTCAATGCCTCTTGCTCAATTTGTTTACGTATTTCAGCATTTGCAGCCGGAAGTGGTGACAAACCTTCCAATAATGCTTTGTAATACAGCATGGTCCCGCCCACCAGCAGTGGAATTTTCCCCTGCGCAACGATCTGATTCATTTCAGCAATCGCATCACGACGAAAATCAGCCGCGGAATACGATTCGGTTGGATCGAGAATATCGATCAATCGATGCGGGGCGAGCGCCAACTCCTCTGCGTCCGGTTTCGCGGTGCCGATGTCCATTCCTCGATAGATCAATGCTGAATCTACTGAGATAATTTCAACCGGGTATTTCTGACGTAGTCGAATGGCTAAATCCGTTTTACCTGACGCGGTCGGCCCCATTAAAAATAGAGCTAAAGGTAGTTGTTTATTCATAAATTAAAGGCTGCAATCGTGGCAGAAAAATCAATCGGTCTTACAAATTGGGTATCGTGCAAAGGAAGCGTTCCTTGCCAAAGCATTTCTACTTCCGCAACAATTTGAATCGCTTCAGATAAAGTGTAGTCATTTTTTACTCGAACAACTTGATCCGCCAACCATTTGGACAACGTGCCAATAGACAAGTTCGCACTCAATTGGCTCTGCTCTGCGTTCAAAGCGGCGTAAGATAACAGATCTGGGATAAGCTGTTGTAAATTTTGTTGGCGTAATGGTGCAGGCACACCCATCACCATCACGGTTTGCTGGTTGCGAAACTTAATCTCGATACCAAGCTGAGACAACAGTGGCTGATTATGCTCAAGCGCTGCTGCCTGGGGCGCATCAATTTTCAATGAAAGCGGCACCAAAAGCGGCTGAGTTTTTAAGCCTTGCTCACCTACTTGCAACTGCCCATAGACCCGCAACCATTCCGCTTTCGCGAGCGAAACTAAATGCGCGCCAGCTTTGTCTGCCATCAAAACAAACTGACCCGACGCCATGCAAATCGCTTTACCCAATGACTCTACCGGCTGATTGTCTTGAGGCGTGCTTAATGTTGTTGTCGCCTGTGGCAACTGCATTGGTGGCACGTCCGGAGTTTGCATCAACTGCTGATAGACCGCAGCTTCCTGTTTGGAAGGCGAGGGTTGTCCATAACGATCATTGGTTTTAGAGCGAGGCATTGGACGGCTCTCCACCCAATCACTGCGACTTGTCTGTAGCTGCGTAGCCTCACCTTTTGGCTGCGGCTCACTCACTCGCCCTGGATAGCTTGGCACGCGTTCAACGGCTTGATATACCTGCTCGGGTACTGCTTGTTCATCTGCACGGTGCGAGCTATCTGGCATTACGACACTTGGGGGCTCTGCTTGCTTCTGCTCTGTTTGCTCCAGTTCGCCTTGGTCATTAACCTGATGAAACGCAGAGGCGTTTACCTCAGGTCTGTCAATATGATGGCTTTGCGCGAGCGCATCCGCTAAGGCTTGATAGATAAAGTCATGCACTAAGCGGGCTTGATGAAAGCGCACTTCATGTTTAGCAGGATGCACATTGACATCCACTTGATGAGGATCGATTTCGATAAAGAGCACATAGGTAGCAAACTGATCAGGACGTAAGCTGGTTTCGTAGCTTTGGCGTATCGCATGATTGATCAATTTATCTCGCATCATACGCCCATTGACGTAGCAGTACTGTAGATCGCTTTGCTGACGAGCTCCATCTGGGGTGGTGATCCAGCCGTGTAGCTTTAAGCCTTGGTGTTCAAGTTCAATCTTGAGCATGCTGCGCACAAACTGATTGCCGCACACTGCCGCAATACGCTTTTCTGCCTGTAGTTCATTCTTTGCCGCTCGGTACTGTTTGATCAATTTACCGTTGTGGCGCAAGTTGATGGTGACATCAAAACGGCTCAACGCGATACGTTTGATCAACTCATCAATATGAGCAAACTCGGTTTTTTCGGTGCGCAAGAACTTACGACGAGCTGGGGTGTTGAAAAACAGATCCAACACCTCTACTGACGTGCCAATCGGATGCGCAGCAGGTAGCAGCTTTACTGCCATATCTCGCCCTTCACTGTGCGCCGCCCAGGCTTGTTCTTGGGTTGCAGGACGAGAAGTGAGGGTTAAACGCGATACAGAGCTGATACTCGCTAAGGCCTCACCACGAAAACCCAAGCTCATGATCGCCTCGAGATCATCAAGCGAATGGATTTTCGAGGTAGCGTGTCGGCTGAGCGCCAACCCAAGCTCATCTTTAACAATGCCTTTGCCGTTATCACGAACACGAATAAGCTTAGCGCCACCTTTTTCGATATCAATATCGATACGGGTCGCACCTGAGTCCAAGCTATTTTCCACCAGCTCTTTTACTACTGAAGCTGGTCTCTCTACCACCTCGCCTGCCGCAATTTGGTTCGCCAGTCGAGCCGGTAGGATCTTGATCGTCATATTGCTAAAGCCTACTAATTGTTAGGGATGATAAGCGTCTGACCAACGGCTAATTGATCAGACTTCAAGTTATTGGCGCGACGTAAACTGTTTACACTGACCCCATATTTCTTAGCAATCTTGCCGAGGAACTCACCGCGTTGCACCTTGTGTTTACGCAGCGGTTGATCTTTCAGACTCACGGTAATTTTCAGTTTTTGTCCCAACTTGAGGGTATCTGAACGCAGCTTGTTTTCTCGCTTAATATCGCCAACCGACACCTTGTACTTGGCAGCAATCTTGCCAAGGTACTCGCCCCTTTGCACCGTATGGGTAATGGTCTTAGTCTCAACAGGGTTGCTTGCTTTCGGCACCGAAACGCTCGCTTGGGCGCCAGGGATCGTCAAGGTTTGACCAACCGCTAAGCTGGTGCTTTTCAGATTGTTGGCAGACATAATTGCCCGAGTCGAAGAGCCGTACTTCTTAGCAATGACCGACAAAGACTCGCCACGCGACACTTTGTGCTTAATGCTCTTACCGCGGTTGGCAAATAAGGTGCCCTCCGGTGGGTTTTCTTCAAAGTACTTCACTATCGCTTGGGTCAAAGAGCGCGCCAGTTTATCTTGGTGGCTACGTTGGAACAGCAATCGCTCTTCTGTTGGGTTAGAGATAAAACCCGTTTCTACCAGTACCGATGGAATATCCGGCGACTTTAACACCGCAAGGCTGGCATTAACCGGCTCTTTCTTATGCAGATGCACCCCAGCACGCCCCATCTCACTCAAGATCTTAGTAGCAACCTTGTAGCCTTCTTTTTGTGAGTGGCTAAATTGCAGATCGAGTAGCGTTTGACTGACGTTTTTATCGTTGTTGTTTTTCGCCAGCACTTCACCTGCACCACCCAATAGCTGTGACTGCTCTTCATGGTTTTCAACCCAACGCGCGATCTCTGTATTGGCGCGACGCGTATTCAGCACAAACACAGAACCGCCACGAGGTTTCGGCGAATGGAATGCGTCGGCGTGAATCGACACCAGTAAATGTGCTTTATTCTTGCGCGCAATCTCTGAACGTTTATTAAGATTAACAAAGTAGTCGCCACGGCGTGTTAACACCGCTTTCATGCCCGGGATCGCATTAAGTTGATCCGCCACTTTCTTCGAAATCGCCAGTGTGGCGTGTTTTTCATACTTACGTGTAGGACCAATCGAGCCTGGGTCTTCACCACCGTGACCGGCATCAAGTGCGACCACAATATCTGCGGTTCCCAGCAATTGTGAAGCGTCACGACTTACTTGAGTCTTACTTGGTGAAGTTGGCGCGGCTGTCGCTTTACTGCTGCCATGGCTAATATCCACCACTAAACGGTGACCATATTGCCCGCCAGGCGTTGGGGCTAACTTAAACAACTGAACCGGTGTTTTCTTTGTTAGCTCAAACACCAGACGATAAGTGCCAGAATTTGGTGGGCTACTCTTGCGAATTTTACGCAGCACCGGGCTGCCTTGAACCGTCAAAGGCAGCTTGGTTTTTAGCTGGGTATCTTTAAGATCAACCACGAGACGATCTGGGCCAGACAGCGTGAAGTAGCTGTACTCGGCTTCTGACTTGAGATCAATAACAACGCGGGTCTCATCTGGCGATGGCCAAACTCGCAGACTTTCTAATGCATTTGCCCATGAAGAAACAGAAAACAGCGATAACGCTAGGGCAAAACATAAGGTGAAGGCACGCAAAGGATGCAAGATCAACATAACTCCAATTGGTCTAGAAGACTCATTCCATAACTGTTGTTAGCCGCGACAGTGGCAATTCTTTGCTCGCCGTTGTAACGGATCGTAATATCAAGATCTGCCTCAGGCAGTAAACCCGCCCCTTTTTCAGGCCACTCCACAAGACAAATTGCATCAGAAGTAAAATAGTCACGAATGCCCATAAATTCGAGTTCTTCTGGATCCGCTAAGCGGTACAAATCAAAATGGTATACTTGCCATTGATCCAGTTGATACGGTTCAACCAAGGTGTAAGTTGGACTTTTTACATTACCCTGATGCCCAAGCGCACGCACAAAACCACGGCTAAATGTCGTTTTGCCCGCACCAAGATCACCGTGTAGGTAGATCGTTGTTTGTTGCGAACATAGGGCTGCCAGTTTTGTCCCTAGCTGAATCGTTGCTTGTTCATCGGATAGGGCAAATTGTTTCGTGCTCATAACTATTCTTCTCTAAAATGACTATATAAAAATCAAAAGAACTCGAATAGTAAACTGGGTTGGAATTGAGAGACAAGATCTCTTGTGTAAGTTAAAGGAAAATATTCGTAACTATTGCGCATTATCCTTGCTAGATTCGACCTAAAAGATCTTGTAAGATCCCGCCCCCTTTTGTTTGAGTAGCGCGCACATGAACTATCAAGAACTGGCAGATAAAATCAAAATTTGGGCCAAAGAACTTGGCTTTCAAAAAGTTGGTATCTGCGACGTTAACTTGCAAGAACATGAAGCCGAGCTACAAAAGTGGTTGGATGCAGGCTACCACGGCACAATGGACTGGATGGCGCGTCATGGCATGATGCGAGCTCGACCTGATGAGCTACTACCCGGAACAGTGCGCGTTATTAGTGCTCGCATGGACTATTTACCACCGCAAGCTCAGTTTGCTGCGAACCTAAACAATCCCAATCACGCCTACATCAGTCGTTACGCGCTGGGTCGTGACTACCACAAATTAATTCGTAACCAGCTCAAAAAGCTGGGTCAACTGATTGAGCAAGAGGTTGAAGCACTCAACTGCCGACCTTTTGTCGATTCTGCTCCAATTCTTGAACGACCTTTAGCGCAAAAAGCTGGATTGGGTTGGTCAGGCAAGCACTCACTTATCCTCGATAAAGAATGTGGCTCATGGTTTTTTTTGGGAGAGTTGCTGATCGATTTGCCACTTCCTGTTGATACGCCAACTGATGACCAATGTGGTAACTGCAAAGCGTGCATCACCTCATGCCCTACCGGTGCAATTGTTGCCGATGGTGTGGTCGATGCCAGACGCTGTATCTCTTATCTCACGATCGAGAACAGCGAGAGCATACCGGTCGAGTTTCGCAAGGCAATGGGGAATCGAATTTATGGCTGTGATGACTGCCAACTTGTTTGCCCATGGAATCGTTTTGCTTCAGTAACTGAAGAACAAGACTTCCATCGACGCAAGGCACTGCAAAGCCCCGATCTTGTCGAGCTCTTCAATTGGGACGAAGCGACCTTTCTCAAAAATATGGAAGGCTCTGCCATTCGTCGTATTGGTCATCAGCAGTGGTTACGCAATTTATCCATCGCAATGGGCAACGCCCCATACTCGCAACGAATTTTGCAAGCTTTAGAAGCACGGATCGGAATATCAGCATTGCTTGACGAACATATCAACTGGGCTATGGATGAACAGCTGGCACAAATTGGTGAACGAAGTTCAATTCAGATAAAGCACGAACGACTTATTCGTATCGTTGAGAAAGGGTTACCCAGAGACGCATAATGCTTGCCAACTTTCTCTCTGGTTTATTTGATTTGGTTCCCAATTTATTAATGTGGAAAAAAATCAGCTCAAACAAGCAAATTAATAAACTCGTGAAAGTTAATCACAACAGGAATAAATGACTAGGATCAATGTTCTTTGAGTTAATGATCCTTTATTTTCTAGTGGCAAACGTTAAACCCACAAGTAAAACCTTTAAAAACAAAGGTTTACATTTTTGGCTATTTAAAAATGTGACTAGTGTTCAGAGAAAGATCATTTTTTTAGGTGTTATTCAGACCTAAAATTCAGGTTACCCACCAAGTTATCCACAGAAGCGTTTTTGTGGATAAGTCTGTTAATTGTCCTGATTTAGTCTGTATATATGACGGTTCGCTCGCTAACAATTTTTTGTAGAGAGTAAAAAATTAAACGCCCGCCTAACGAGTAGGTGGACTTAATATACTTTTTGGGGATTTATGCTTCACAGCATTAGAAAGAGCGGATGGTCTAGGACCAAATCAAATGTATCTGACATTTGAAGGGAAATCGAAGTGATGTGAATAGTTTGTCCGTATCTGGACGAAACACGATGTTTCTCGTGTTAGATCTCATCACTTCTAAAATTTGGAGCGACACACGAGGTTCGAACTCGTGACCTCAACCTTGGCAAGGTTGCGCTCTACCAACTGAGCTAGTGTCGCAWTGATAAATCGCCTGAGCAATTCATCTTAATGTGGTTGCGGGAGCTGGATTTGAACCAACGACCTTCGGGTTATGAGCCCGACGAGCTACCAAGCTGCTCCATCCCGCGTCCGGATGTCATTGTTAAGTACAATGAGGACTATCTATTTGGAGCGACACACGAGGTTCGAACTCGTGACCTCAACCTTGGCAAGGTTGCGCTCTACCAACTGAGCTAGTGTCGCAWTGATAAATCGCCTGAGCAATTTATCTTAATGTGGTTGCGGGAGCTGGATTTGAACCAACGACCTTCGGGTTATGAGCCCGACGAGCTACCAAGCTGCTCCATCCCGCGTCCGGATGTCATTGTTAAGCACAATGAAAGCTTTTAATTTGGAGCGACACACGAGGTTCGAACTCGTGACCTCAACCTTGGCAAGGTTGCGCTCTACCAACTGAGCTAGTGTCGCATATCATTATTCAAAGCATAATGAGCGCTTTCCCACTTAAAAAAGTGGAGCGACACACGAGGTTCGAACTCGTGACCTCAACCTTGGCAAGGTTGCGCTCTACCAACTGAGCTAGTGTCGCATCTAACAACGTTTCCGTCGTTCAGGGCTGCGAATTATAAGAGCATTTTTTTGTGATGCAAGTCCTTCTTGCAAAAAATCTTAGTTTTTTTCTCGTTTGATGAAAAAGCACACAAAACAACACAAATAAAGCTCAGGTTGTTCGAATATTGAACTGAAAAAATCAATAAAAACAAGACTAACTGCCGAGCAACAACTTACGCCATGAAAATAAAAAACGCTATTTTAAGGTAAATTTAATTCGCAATTGAGATGTAAGCCAGTAATTCGATTCACATTTTTTATCCATACTGGTCTAAATGTATCCAATTCGATATAACAGGTGGCTGATTTTTATTCGTGATGATTTGATTGCAATTGCAAAAGATGGAGCTCGCAATGGCAGTATCTAAACCGTGCTTTCACCTCGTGACCTTTTTGTTGTCTGTTTTTGTGCTAATTGGATGTGGCTCGATGCCCAAACCGGTGCGCAACTTAGGTAAGACAGATGTCGATTTTGTCATGGACGTGCACGTCAAAGAACAAAAAGAACTGTTAATGGAATTGACACGCAAGCTCTATGTGCGCAACCCCGATCAGCTAAGGAAAATTGATGGCATGACGTTAGAAGATCGCATGCTACAAATTTTTGGCCGCCCTGGAGAGCTGGAGTCCGAACCGCTCATTTTTGATGAGCTAGAAGGAAAAACCAGCATTGATGCAATCTTGCTGTCTTTCGATGATTCCTTTCAGGGAGACCGTGTTTTTGCCGCCGTGGTCGGCTTAGCTGAAATGTTGCGCCGCTCATACAACCACCAGCAAGAGTTCTTTATTCTCGACTCCTTAGATGAACAATCACTGTATAACAGTGCGCGTAATATCGAAATTTTTGTCTGGCGTCTCTACCACCGTCGAGATGAGCAAGGTCAATTATATTTGCTCAGTAACCACTATAACGAAAATGAATTTGATGTGAGCTTCGACCGGATCTTTACCAAGATGGTGATGGTACAAGATATGATGGCGCTGATTGTGGCAGATAAAACCAACCGCAGTATTACCAAAGTCGCTCATGGTGTGGCTCAATTTGTCTTCCTACCCGTGCCATAGCGCAGACAAAAACAAAAAGCCGCAGACAATGCTGCGGCTTGAATCAAAAACTTACGTTAGATTTTGAAAATCGTTTGGCGGTAGTATTTCAACTCCGCAATGGATTCACGAATATCGTCTAACGCTAAATGGCTGCCTTGCTTAGAGAAGCCATCCAAAATCTCTGGCTGCCAGCGACGAGTCAGCTCTTTTAGCGTGCTGACATCTAGGTAACGGTAATGGAAGTACTCTTCAAGCTCTGGCATGTGCTTGTATAAAAAGCGACGATCTTGACCGATACTGTTACCACAGATTGGTGATTTACCTTTCGGTACCCATTGCTCTAAGAAAGCGATGGTTTGGCGAATAGCTTCTTGCTCATCCACTTGGCTATTGCGAACACGCTCCACTAAACCACTGTTGGTATGAGTATTGGTACACCAATCATCCATTTTCGCCAATTCTTCTTCTGGCTGATGTACTGCCAAAACCGGTCCTTCAGCGAGGATATTCAGCTCACTGTCAGTGACAATGGTGGCGATTTCAATGATTTTGTGAGTTTCAGGATCAAGTCCCGTCATCTCTAAATCGACCCAAATTAAGTTTTGATCGCTAAAGGACATAAATCGTTGCCTATTGGTTTTTCGCTAAAAAAGGTACTATACCCAAATTCGGATACCCAAGATAGCAAACTCAGGTATCGAACCTAAGAGAAATAGATTAAGTAGATCATCGTGGCAAAACAGAAAAAGCTAACTAAAGGTCAGGTACGACGCGTTCGTAGTAATCAAAAACGCAAGCTAACCAAAGAAGAGAGTGTCCAGTGGGACGAGTCTATGCTGGGTGGCACTAAATCCGGTTTAGTCATCACTCGTTTCGGTCAGCACGCAGATATTGAAGATAGCGAAAGCGGCGAGATCCATCGTTGTAACTTGCGTCGTGGTATCGAAACGCTTGTCTCCGGCGACCGAGTAATTTGGCGTGCCGGTCTTGAATCAATGTACGGTATTTCAGGCGTGGTTGAAGCGGTTGAGCCTCGCAGCTCTGTGCTTACCCGACCAGATTACTATGACGGTTTAAAGCCTGTTGCGGCAAACATCGATCAAATGGTGATTGTCTCATCAGTCCTACCTGAGCTATCACTCAATATCATCGATCGCTACTTAGTCGCATCAGAGACCCTGGGCATCTCCCCATTGATCGTGTTGAACAAAGTCGACTTGCTGGAAGACGAGCAACGTAACACTTACCGTGAGTGGCTCAGCGAATACGAGCGTATTGGCTACAAAGTGCTGTTGGTAAGCAAACAGTCTGGTGAAGGCATCGCTGAGTTAGAAACTGCCTTGCATGGGCGCATTAACATTTTTGTCGGTCAATCTGGGGTAGGTAAATCCAGCCTAGTTAACGCCCTAATGCCAGAGTTAGACGTTGAAGAAGGCGCCATTTCTGAAAACTCGGGACTGGGTCAACACACGACCACTGCAGCACGTCTTTACCATATCCCTTCAGGTGGTGATCTGATTGACTCTCCTGGGGTGCGTGAGTTTGGTTTATGGCACTTAGAAGCCGAAGAAGTCACCAAAGCATTTGTCGAGTTCAAACCTTACTTAGGTGGCTGTAAGTTCCGAGACTGTAAACACCTTGATGATCCAGGTTGTATCTTACGTGAAGCGGTAGAAAACGGCGACGTGAGCGAAGTGCGTTTTGAAAACTACCACCGCATCCTTGAAAGCATGACGGAAAACAAAGCCAATCGACAGTATTCACGCAGTAAGAAAGCGGATCTGTAACGCACTGCGACAGGACAAGCATCAGCAAGTGCTGACATTTGCTGATTTTTTAAGTAACATCTCGCGCCCAAAAGTTTGAAACAGATAATTAACATTGGAATTAAACACAATGGATAAGATTAAAGTTAGACTGCAATACTGGATTCCTCAGCATGGTTTAACTCGCCTAGTTGGTAAGTTAGCGTCAGCTAAAGCTGGCGGTCTGACCACCGCGATCATTCGTTGGTTCATCAAGCAATACAACGTTAACATGGATGAAGCGCTGCACACCGATCCTGCTTACTTTAAGACATTCAATGAATTCTTTGTCCGTGAGCTAAAAGAAGGTGCACGCCCAATTGCTGACGGTGAGCATATCATCACGCACCCAGCGGATGCGTGCGTGAGCCAATTTGGTCCAATCCAAGATGGCAAGCTGATTCAAGCTAAAGGTCACGATTACACGGCACTTGAGCTGCTTGGCGGTGACGAGCAATTAGCGCAAGAGTTTGCAGATGGTGAGTTTGCAACTTTGTACCTATCACCACGCGATTACCACCGTGTGCACATGCCATGTGATGGTACGCTACGCCAGATGATTTACGTACCGGGCGATCTATTCTCAGTAAACCCATTAACAGCTGAAAACGTGCCAAACCTATTTGCACGTAACGAGCGAGTGGTATGTATCTTTGATACTGAGTTTGGTCCTATGGCTCAGGTACTGGTTGGTGCAACGATTGTTGGCAGCATCGAGCAAGTTTGGGCAGGCACAGTAACGCCACCACGCGGCAACACTGTACACCGTTGGGATTACCCAGCAGAGGGTGATAAAGCGGTTGTGCTGAAAAAAGGTGAAGAAATGGGTCGCTTCAAACTTGGTTCAACGGTGATTAACCTATTTGCCAAAGATAGCATCCAATTCGATGCATCGATGCAGCTAGGTGAACCAACCGTTATGGGCACCCCTTACGCGCAGCGTCAAAGCGCGGAATAACACGCCAGTAAATGATTTATCAATCCCTGACTTGTTCAGGGATTTTTTTGACCCGCGACAAGATTCCTGCAACATTTTTTACGTTTTTGTAAAACTCAAACCTTAGTCTAAGACCCTAATTTGATTATCTTTTAAGCTGTGCTTTCCTCTTGAATTGGAAGGTCTGCTCGCCTATGAAAAAAATTCATTCCGGCACCATAATTCGGCTACTGATCTGCTTTGGGCTTCCGCTCGCAGTGTTATTTATGCCAATTGATTCCATCCCAATCGACGACTTAACTCTTATTCAACATCGACTTCTGGCTATTTTTCTTCTCGCCGCCCTGCTTTGGGTATTAGAACCCGTTCCGGTTTTTGCCACTTCCATTCTGATCATTGCCTTAGAGCTGATCATGATTTCCGATAAAGGCTTGCACCTATTTCGCAATCCACCCGCCGGGCATGATTTAGGCGAATTGATCGCTTACACCGATATTTTTAGCGCCTTCTCCTCACCGATCATCATCTTATTTATGGGCGGCTTTGCCTTGGCGATCTCCGCCTCTAAATATGAACTGGACAACAACCTTGCGCGCGTATTACTTAAACCCTTTGGTACCCAGCCCAAGTACATCATGTTGGGCTTAATGCTGATCACCGCGGTGTTCTCGATGTTTATGTCCAATACCGCGACCACTGTAATGATGCTGGCGTTGCTCGGGCCGATTGTGGCGTCTGCGCCCAAAGGGGATTTAGGGATTAAAGCCTTAGTGCTGTGTATTCCTATTGCAGCTAATACCGGGGGTATTGCCACCCCTATTGGTACACCACCAAACGCCATTGCCTTGCAATATTTAACCGGTGAAAACAGTATCGACTTCCTTTCTTGGATGATGATGGGCTTACCTTTTGTGGTTGTGCAATTGACGATTGCGTGGTTTTTGTTGCAGAAACTGTTTCCATCACAGCAAGAGAAAATGGTGCTCAAACTCAATGGTAAGTTCCAAAAGAATTGGCGCGCGATAGTGGTATACGCCACCTTCGCGATTACCATTTTGATGTGGATGACCACTAAGCTGCATGGCATGAACACCTATGTGGTTTCGATTATTCCTCTAGCGGTGTTTACCTTAACCGGCATTATGGGCAAAGAAGAGCTTAAGCTTATCAACTGGGATGTATTATGGTTGGTGGCCGGTGGTATCGCGATTGGTATTGCATTGGACAAAACCGGGCTTGCTTCGGCTCTTGCTCATGCGATTGACTATGAGTCACTCTCGCCAACTGCGGTGATCATTACCATGTCGTTGGTATGTTGGTTAATGGCCAACTTTATGTCCAATACCGCCACCGCCAACTTATTAATGCCGATAGCAGCAGCCATCGGCGTTTCAATGCAAACGCTGGATATGCAAAACCTGCTGGTTGTGGTGGCTTTCTCCGCTTCACTCGGGATGATTCTCCCAGTATCAACACCGCCTAACTCACTTGCCTACTCAACTGGGCTGATTGAGAGCAAAGACATGGCGAAAACGGGCGTCATTATCGGCGTGATCGGCTTGTCGATTGTCTATATGGCAAACTGGATCCTCACCTAAGCGCCCCTTTACGCCCCTCAATAACAGTAAGCAAAGCGGCGCAATTTGCCCTTTGCTTACTGCTCTAAATCAGGCATATTGTCCCTTCTCTGTACACCACTGATGGTGTGCATACCGCAATTTAATCAACTCGGTCAAGGATGAAATCAAGCATGGGCTATGAATGGCTCGCTCTGTTTGCGGCATTAATGTGGGCGTTTTCCAGTGTTCTTTCTGTGATCCCCGCGAAGCATTTGGGCAGTTTTGCCTACAGTCGTTGGCGTATGGGCTGTGCCAGCACGATTTTAGCCACCATGGCGCTGATGACCGGTGGTTGGTCAACCGTGACCATGCCCGCGGTCAGTGCGATGATACTCTCAGGGCTAATTGGTATTTTTATTGGCGATACCGCACTTTTTGCCTGCTTAAACCGCATGGGACCACGACAATCTGGTCTACTATTTTCCTGCCACGCGGTGTTTTCTACTCTTCTCGGCTATTTTCTCTTCAGTGAAGCAATGACATCGTTTGAGCTTTTGGGTGGCGCTTTGGTGTTCTCTGGCGTGGTCTTGGCGATCTTTTTTGGTCGCCGAGGACAAAGCCATAATCAATTGGAAAAGGTACAAGGCAGAGTTGGGGTTGGTATTGCGCTCGGATTACTCGCCGCCTTATGTCAGGCATTAGGCGGCATT
Organism: Vibrio rhodolitus; assembly: GCF_003350325.1. Classification (GTDB taxonomy): domain Bacteria; phylum Pseudomonadota; class Gammaproteobacteria; order Enterobacterales; family Vibrionaceae; genus Vibrio; species Vibrio rhodolitus. The sequence goes on from NZ_QLYZ01000032.1 coordinate 25,903, forward strand.
ATTGCCAAGCCAGTTATGCAGACCGAAATTGATCCTGTTGCCGCATCAGCAATGCGGATGATGACTGCATTTGCCGCCCATTCACTCTTACTATTAAGCGGTGCACGTATCGCGAAAGCCCATCATGCTATCAACCTAAAAGTATTTAGTCTCACCGCTCTAAACGCCTTTGTTGCCATGGCTGTTGGCATGACACTGATCCTATACGCATTACAAGAAGGCAATGTCGGTATGGTCGCTCTGCTTTCTTCAACATCCCCCATCATACTGCTGCCGATACTTTGGATTTATACCAGACAAGCGCCTAATCGCTATGCATGGCTTGGGGCGATATTGGCAGTATCAGGTACGGCGATACTGGTTCAATAAGCTTTTTCTTGCGTACTAGCTATCAAAATGATTGGTTTTACCGAATTTACATTGCCCGCAAAGTGGCGAGAATAAGAGCTATTATCAGGGTAAGCTTTTGGCGAAATAGAAAATACGCTGAAAGATTGCTACGCGAAATCGCGAACAATATTTGATCTTAGCCTACAGTTTTGGTTAAAAAGTGTAGTAAAATTACGCTAGTTTTGTTTCAAGGTACTTGGGAAACTTCCCAACACCGACAGTTACTTAAATTTGACGAGGTTCAATCTATGTCTGCTAAGAAGCCTTTGGCTCTAGTTATTCTTGACGGTTACGGTCACCGTGAAGATACAGCAAATAACGCTATCGCAAATGCTAATACTCCAAACTTGGACAAGCTATTTGCTAACCACCCAAACACGCTAATCTCTGCGTCTGGTATGGATGTGGGTCTACCTGATGGTCAAATGGGTAACTCTGAAGTTGGTCATACCAACATCGGTGCTGGTCGTATCGTTTACCAAGATCTTACTCGTATTACTAAATCAATCGCTGACGGTGAGTTCGTTCAAACACCTGCGCTAGTAGAAGCAATTGACGCTGCGGTTAAAGCAGACAAAGCGGTTCACATCATGGGTCTGATGTCTCCAGGTGGTGTACACTCGCATGAAGATCACATCTATGCGGCTGTTGAAATGGCAGCTGAGCGTGGCGCTGAAAAGATCTACCTACACTGCTTCCTAGACGGTCGTGATACACCACCACGCAGCGCTGAAGGTTCACTACAACGCTTCCAAGACCTATTTGCTAAACTAGGCAAAGGTCGCGTGGCATCTCTAGTGGGTCGCTACTACGCAATGGACCGTGACAACAACTGGGATCGCGTTCAAGTTGCTTACGATCTACTAACTCAAGCAAAAGCAGAATTCACATTCGACACAGCTGTCGCTGGTCTAGAAGCAGCTTACGCTCGTGATGAAAACGATGAGTTTGTGAAAGCGACAGCAATCAAAACTGCTGATCAAGAAGATGCAATCATGCAAGATGGCGACGCGGTTATCTTCATGAACTACCGTGCTGACCGTGCACGTCAAATCACTCGTACTTTCGTACCTGGTTTTGATGGCTTCGAGCGCGCTGTATTCCCAGCAATCAACTTTGTAATGCTAACTCAATACGCAGCAGATATTCCGCTAGCAATCGCATTCCCACCAGCGTCACTAGAAAATACTTACGGTGAGTGGCTATCTAAGCAAGGTCAAACTCAGCTACGTATCTCTGAAACTGAGAAATACGCACACGTAACCTTCTTCTTCAACGGCGGTGTTGAAAACGAATTTGCAGGCGAAGAGCGTCAACTAGTGGCATCACCTAAAGTTGCAACTTACGATCTTCAACCAGAAATGAGCTCTCCAGAGCTAACTGACAAGCTAATTGCTGCGATCAAGTCTGGTAAGTACGACACTATCATCTGTAACTACCCTAACCCAGATATGGTTGGTCATACTGGTGTTTACGAAGCGGCTAAGCAAGCGATCGAAGCTATCGATGAGTGTATTGGTCGTGTAGTAGAAGCAATCAACGAAGTGGATGGTCAAATGCTGATCACTGCTGACCACGGTAACGCAGAAATGATGGTTGATCCTGAAACTGGCGGTATCCATACAGCTCACACTAACCTACCAGTACCACTAGTATACGTAGGCAGCAAGCCAGTTGAATTCGTAGAAGGCGGTAAACTGTCAGATCTAGCGCCAACTATGCTATCGCTAGCAGGTCTAGAAATCCCAGCTGAAATGTCTGGTCAAGTTATCGTTAAATAAGTTTAACCTTAGCTGATATCAACGCCCGAGCCTTGCTTGGGCGTTTTTGTTTGGTTAAAACTCAACGGCGCAATGCCAGTTTCAGCGCAAGTTTTGACTTAGCACTTTCGCCAGTTGTTTTTCTTTATGTATACTGGCAACAATTCAACCGTTAGGATAACTCGCGCTAATGACGCTCCAAGCTACATCAAGTATTCGCCGAAAAATCACCACTTTACTGGCAATGTCGGCTTGTATTGGCACCCTAGTTACACCACTCGCTTACGGCGCATCACAAAATGAGTTAACCGGGGTTAAGAACGAAATCTCTCGACAGAAACAAAACCTCACGTCACAGCAAAAGCAGCTGGATAACTTACAAAAGTCGCTCAAAGATCAAGAGCTCAGCATTAATAAGCTTGAACGTGATATTAAACAGACCAAAGTCTCTCTGACACAAACCAACAATAATATCGCGGCACTGGATGGTAAGATTGCCCAGTTGCAAACACAGAAAAAAGCGCAAAGCGAAAAGCTGATCCAATTACTGCAAACTTACTACGTTACCCAACGCGCCAAGTCTTCCGCCAATATTCTCACTCAAGGGGTGGAAGAAGATCGCATGAGCCAGTATTTTCAGCACCTTGCTAAGCAACGCGCTGAAACGATTGAGAAGTTGGAGAAAACCGTTTCTGAGCTAGAGAACAGTGAGCAGCAGTTGCAACTTGAGAAGCAGCAGATCTCACGCCTGCTCGAGCAACAAACCACCAAGCGCAACCAGCTGACCAAAGCACAGTCAGAGCGTAAAGGTACCGTCGGCAAGATCAAAAAGAGCATCTCAAGTGATAAGGTTTATTTATCTGAGCTACAACGTAATGAAGCGCGCTTAAAAGCCGAAATCGCCAAAGCAGCCAAACGAAATGCCGTGCCTATGGACGGTCTTGCACGCCAAAAAGGCAAACTTCCTTGGCCGATTCAGGGTAAGGTACTGAACAGTTACGGCTCGCGCCAAACTGGACAGATCAACTGGAAAGGTATGGTGGTGAAAGCCAACTATGGGCAATCCGTTAAAGCGGTGTACTCGGGCACTGTCGTGTTTGCTGACTACTTACGTGGCTATGGCTTAGTGGTACTGCTTGATCACGGCAAAGGCGATATGACCCTCTATGGCTTTAACCAAAGTTTATTGAAAAAAGAAGGCGATAAAGTGGTCGCCGGTGAGTCGATTGCTTTAGCTGGTGATACAGGTGGTCAAGCCCAGCCATCGCTCTACTTTGAGATTCGCCGTAACAGCAAGACCCAAGATCCCATTGCTTGGCTCAAACGTCGTTAAACCTACATCTTCGGGCGCTCACAAGAGCGCCTTTTTTGTAATCACGATAAACGGCTAACGATAGTAACCACTTACTTGAGCGATCAACTCCTCAAGCTGTGTTGGCGCAAGATGATTAATCCCACCAGCGGCTTCTCTACCACCACCAGTGACAAAACGACTGCACAGCTCACCAGCCCCTTGCTTGTTATTCAGTGGCGCTCGCAGTGAGACTGTATAGCCTTGTTGGCTATTTTCACTCAACACAAGGTGCGCTCGGCTTGGGCTCTGATTTGCCAGCCAGTTACCATAGACACCACTGATACGTCGTGACGCGGCGCTATTTGGTAGCTTAAATAGCGCAACAGAGTCATCTTGATAAGCAGCAGTCAGAGCTTGTGCTAAAGCCATATCTTGCTCATAAGCGGCGCGCAAAACATGATAAGGAGAGTCTTGCGCAGCAATAACAGCAAAAGGATCATCGTAAGCCAAAAGCGCCTCAAACAGCTTCGCAGGGTGAAAGTGCAAATCCTCGATACTCTCGCCATAACCGTTATAGTTAATTAGCGTCCCCAGTTCTTTGAGTTGCTCTGCCTGCGCAGCCGACAGCCCTGCTGCAACAGCCAGCTCATCGGCGCGGGTGATTAAGTTATCGCCATAAGCGGCAGCAATCGCCCAATGATGAAAACGTCCTTGCAGAAGTTGATCAATGATTAATGCAGTACAAGTATTAGCATCGAGATTAATGTGCGCTTCTAGATTAGCACGTTGAGGGATATCACCACTTTTATGATGATCGGCATAAAAGACCTTTACGCCGCACTCTAACGCACGCAACAAGCCTTGTTGATTGCGACTCATCGAAATATCGAGCACAGTCAGTGAGTCCTCGCTTTGCAGCGTCAGCGATTCAAGTAACTGAATATCACGTTTGACGCCCGTGACTAGCTGGGAATGCTGAGGGTTCACTAAACGAAGTTGTAGCAAAGAGATGATGCCATCAGCATCACCATTGAAAACATCATAGTGCATAACAATACTCAAATCATAAGGTTATGCTTAATCTAACCTTTGCGATATGCGGAAACAAAGAGCGAAAGGTTATAAACCCTCGCCTTCGATTATATTGCGCAGCGATTATCACTAAGCGTGCATCGCTTTAACGCCATCCTCCAGTAATTGCAATTGCTCCAAACCGGTTTGCGTTGCGCGGGGTTTGACGACAGAAATCATCTGTAGCATGCCTTGATGAATGATCTCTTCAGTGATTTGCGTCTTAGGTGACATGGCAGATTGATAGCCCAACCAGCTAGTCGCAATCAGGTGTAAGGTTCTTACTTGCGACTTCATTTCAGCAGCCGTCAAATCGAGCAGACCTAAAGAGACAAATTCCCCCATGATACTCACCAGATTGGCTTGCAGCTTCTCTTGCACGGCTATGTAGTCATCATGCAAGTCTTCATCGCGTTGCAAAATTTCCGGCAAGTTAGCGTAGAAAAAACGGTACTTCCACATCAAGGTAAAAATCGAGTTCAAGTAGCGTTTGAGCATCACTAAACTTTCTTGCTGAACAGCAATCGGCGTAAAGCGCTCTAACAGCTCATTTGAATACAGGGCGAAAATTTCGCGCACAATTTCCTGCTTGTTGCGGAAATGGTAGTAAAGATTACCCGGGCTAATATCAATATGCGCAGCGATATGATTGGTGGTGATGTTTCTTTCACCATGCTCGTTAAATAGATCCAGAGCCGCGAGGACAATTTTATCGCGCGTCTTCATGATTAGCGTATTCCTTTCAATGGGTTCGATATAAGTATAACTAACTTATCTCAAGTTACTTAAATGATATATGCACAAGTTTACCTGTCTCGTCCTAAAATACGTTGACAGTTTTATGCTAAGCCAACTGCGTTAGCAGCTGGCTTTTTTCATGAACCTCATTTGGGGTTTTCATCCCGAGGCTAAGATGTGGTCTCATATTGTTATAGATACTAATAGACTCTTTTACTAGTTGGTTGAGCTCTTTGATGTCTTGACACCTATTGAGTAGGAACTCTTGTTTTAGTATCCCATTGACTCTCTCTGCTAACGCATTCTGGTAGCA
>NZ_QLYZ01000033.1 GCF_003350325.1 Vibrio rhodolitus
TGCTACCAGAATGCGTTAGCAGAGAGAGTCAATGGGATACTAAAACAAGAGTTCCTACTCAATAGGTGTCAAGACATCAAAGAGCTCAACCAACTAGTAAAAGAGTCTATTAGTATCTATAACAATATGAGACCACATCTTAGCCTCGGGATGAAAACCCCAAATGAGGTTCATGAAAAAAGCCAGCTGCTAACGCAGTTGGCTTAGCATAAAACTGTCAACGTATTTTAGGACGAGACACTGTATTCAATTCTCCACCTCCCCCACACTTAGTCAAAGTCCGCCCTCCTTCCCCCGAGCTTGGTTATTTCGCGCTGGCAAAAATTCCGTTGATATTGTTGTCTAATTTACGCATTAACAATTGATTGTTTTTCATTCCACTGCCAAAATGCGCCACTTTTCAACTTGTGGCATATCCATCAGTAAAATGCTCCTTGTTTGTGTTGCGTATGATTTCACCGTCATGAATTCACACAAATAAAAACAGGAACCTGATCGCATTTCCCAAGTTAAATAGTGATAAGTCGCCAGACTTCACTGAAACATTTTTGTCATCTTTGATTTTGCATTTATCTTCTAATACTTATTTTGTCTAAGAAAATAAATCACAGTATCTATCCGCCTTTAAGCCAGTGGGGAAACATGAAACTCAAAACACAAGCCTATATTTTGTCGGCAATTATATTGACCGCACTATTAGCACTTACCGTGACTGGTCTTTGGACGCTGCGCGTTGCTAGTGGTCTTGATAATCAAGCTCGTGTAACAGAGCTGTTTAAAAGTGCCTACAGCATTTTGACCGAAGTAGAAAAAATGGCGATTGAAGGTAAGATGCCAGAAGCCGAAGCCAAAGCGCTTGCGACCCGCCTACTGCGCAACAACATCTACAAAGACAACGAATACGTTTACGTTGCCGATGAAAATATGATGTTTATTGCAGCTCCACTTGATCCTCAACTGCACGGCACTAGCTTCCATGACTTTAAAGATGGTAATGGCAATAGTGTTGGTCAGTTGATCTTGGATGTCTTAGGTCGCACTTCAGGTCAGATCGTAGAATACACTTGGACACAGAAACTGCCTGACGGCACGATTGAAGAAAAACTATCCATTGCCGAAAAAACGCCGCACTGGGGCTGGGTTGTTGGTACTGGGATCGGTTTTAATGAAGTGAATGCTCGCTTCTGGTCAACCGCTCAATGGCAGTTATTGCTATGTCTTGCTATCGCTGCGGGTATTTTCACCGTACTGATTGTCTCGATTCGCAAAATGCTGGCGCTACTTGGTGGTGAACCACAAGATGTGCGCAATGCAGTCCAAGCAGTTGCGCGTGGCGATATTCAAGCGTCATTTACAGAAGATGCGCCAAAAGGCAGTATCTATGAAGCCGTGCAGCATATGAGCTTATCTCTGGCGCAATTGGTCAACAACTTGGACTCTTCAATGGTCGCGCTGCGCCGCGAGCTTGCAAACGTAGAAGATCGCGCCTCTAGTATCGCCGAACTGACCGACTCGCAGCAGCAATCAACCGCGATGATCGCCACCGCAATGACTGAGATGGCATCTTCTGCCAATAACGTTGCAGACTCAGCCAGTGACACTGCGCGTAATACTGATGAAGCAGACAAACAAAGCCAGCACACTCAGCAGTTAATTCATAATACGGTCGACAATATCCAAGGGCTTGCTTCACAACTCGGCACAGCTAGCCAAGCAGTCGCAGACCTTGATAACGACGTTAACAATATCGTTAAAGTACTGGATGTGATTGGTGATATTGCTGAACAAACCAACCTACTCGCTCTGAACGCCGCAATCGAAGCTGCGCGTGCGGGTGAGCAAGGGCGTGGTTTTGCAGTGGTTGCTGATGAAGTGCGCAACCTAGCAGGTCGCACTCAGTCGAGCACAAAAGAGATCCAACAAATGATCTCCAACCTACAAGAAGGCTCGCGCAATGCCATCCAAACCATGGATGTGTGTGCTGCGACCAGCCAAAGCACGGTAGAAGAGTCGCAAAACGCCTCTGAAGCTCTGCAGCAAATTGTTGTCGCATTAGAGTCTATTTCTCAGATGAGCCACCAAATCGCCACTGCAGCGGCAGAACAAACTGAAGTGAGCGATGATATTTCCATGCGTATAAACATGATTGAAGAGAGCGGCAGCCAACTTAGCAATGTGGTAACTGAGAGTCACAACAGTACACAAAGCTTAACTCAACTCGCTAACGAGCTAGAAAATTGGATGAGCAAGTTTACTGTTAAGCAGTAAACAATCGCTAAACCGACAAAAGCACGCATGTTTGCGTGCTTTTTTTCTATCAGTGACCAAACAATTGCTATGCTTTTAAGCCAATAATATGGCTTTATTCATGGCTACCATGGGCATAAACGAGCAAAAACAGCCCATTAAGTACAGAAAAGCAACAAACGATATTTTTTTTGCAATTTAATGTTGACCTGAAAAGCGAAAAGCCGTTTAATACACCTCGTCGCCCGGATAGCTCAGTCGGTAGAGCAGAGGATTGAAAATCCTCGTGTCGGTGGTTCGATTCCGCCTCCGGGCACCACAATTTCTCGTTGTTGGTGCTTAGCACGAACGACAACAAAAAGAATACAGTGCGCCGACTTAGCTCAGTAGGTAGAGCAACTGACTTGTAATCAGTAGGTCACCAGTTCGATTCCGGTAGTCGGCACCACTTATTTTAGTGTTTTTATAACACAAACAGAATAGTTCCTCCTTAGCTCAGTTGGTAGAGCGACGGACTGTTAATCCGCAGGTCGCTGGTTCGAGCCCAGCAGGAGGAGCCACTTTCAATCGATGAGATTTAATCTTGTTGATGATGTGCCGACTTAGCTCAGTAGGTAGAGCAACTGACTTGTAATCAGTAGGTCACCAGTTCGATTCCGGTAGTCGGCACCACTTATTTAGTGTTTCATAACACAAACAGAATAGTTCCTCCTTAGCTCAGTTGGTAGAGCGACGGACTGTTAATCCGCAGGTCGCTGGTTCGAGCCCAGCAGGAGGAGCCACATTAAGAAGCCATGTCGAAAGACGTGGCTTTTTTCTTATCTGCTGTCGTTTAGATAAACTCCGCTAAAGCAAACTCGCCAGTAATCGCACTGCCTCTAAAGAAGGCATACTCGCTAAATCATAATTTCCGCCCGTTGCCACTATCACAGCATCTTGATTGGGTAGCATCACGATATATTGCTCGCCGATTCCATTTGCCGCAACCGCCCCTGGTATTTGTGATAACTGCCAAAAGTGCAAGCCATAGCCCATGCTATAGCTATGAAAAGCACTTGAGCGCAACATATCAAACCAATGAGAAGCCACGATCTGCTTACCTTGATATTGACCACGATTTACCCACATCAAACCAAACTTACCCATATCCAGCGGTGACAACATCAATCCCCAATCGGCACCTGGTTCATTACTGCCATGTTGAGTCTGCCAGCGATAGTCCTCGATACCTAAAGGTTGAAACAGTTTTTCTTTCATCACCACCGCAAACGGCTTGTGATAAAGGCGTTCAATAATCTTCGATAAACCCACCGTTGAGAGTCCGCTATAAGCAAAGCGGCTGCCCGGCTCAAAAGAGAGCTTAGTGCTTAAAAACATCGCCTGTAGATCTTCTGCCATGTAATGACGCGCAAAAACGTTGCCAGAGCCTTGTCGATACGAAGTTGCCAATTCATCCAGCGCATAGCCCGTCGACATGTTCATCACATCGCGCACTGTGATCGCCATCTTGGCGCTGCGGTCGTCCTGCTGATACTCAGGAAAGAGGCTAAATACTGGCACATCAAGATTCGCTAGCCTGCCTTCATCAATGGCTATAAATATCAATGTGGCGACAAATGACTTAGTAACAGAATGAACGTTGTGTAGCTTGTCTGCGCCTACTGGCACGCTGGAGGTCTTTTGCGTGCCATAAGTCCCACCACCCTGCCTATGAAGCTCAAACACCTTCTCTGTGCCCTGCCAGGCGATCAATGAGTGGATATTATTAGCTTTACCACTCTTTACTCGCTCTTCAACGGGTGAAAACCTCTTTTCGCTCTGTACTACTTCCACTTCCTTTTGCCCGCATCCTGCGAGCATAAGCAGCCCAAATAGCATTGCTAGCATTCGATAAGCCATTTTGCTCCCTTCTTGCTTTCGATTTGGGCGTACTAAAACAAAAACTGGCGAGCATTACAGCGTGCTTCATCAGGCATAAAAAAAGCGTGCGACCAATCGCACGCTTTTTAGCTCTTTTAAGGCAAAGATTCACAGTTAGCTGGCGACTTTCTTGCCCGCTTGATTAAGCTGTTTTACTTCATCATCTAGCTCAATCAGTTTCGCTTCCATTTGTTCACGACAAGTATTTGCTAGTTCACGAACTTGTTCTTTGCGGTAACCTTCAGTGCTTACCGGTGGCAACATCTCAACAATCACATGCCCGTTGTCCCAGCGGTTAAGCTTAATGCCATCCGTTGAGCTACACACAATTGGGATCACGCCAACCTGCGCGCCAATCGCGGCATGGAAGGCGCCTGTTTTAAACGGCAGTAAACCACGACCACGTGAGCGCGTTCCTTCTGGGAACATCCACACAGAAACATCACTGCTCTTCATGTTGTCCACTACTTGATCAATCGTACCCACCGCTTTGCTACGGTTAGCACGGTCAATCAAGATATTACCCGTAAGCCAGTAAAGCTGACCGAACAGAGGTAGCCAAGCAAGGCTCTTCTTACCCACTGTCACCACTTTTGGCGTTACGGCAGAAGATACTGTGAACAGGTCCCAGTTATTCTGGTGGTTAGCGATGTAGATGTGTTGACCACGGGTGTAAGCATCCTCAGGAATGCGTAGATCAAGCTTAATGCCGAACACTCGTGACATCTTGCCGAACAGACGACCAAAGGTGAATACGTGTTTTGGGTTGCGTGGGCTTAATAAGCAGTAGCCACAACCAAATACAAACATAACTATCGCGAAAATCACGACGGCGAAAACACGCAGTAGTGCAATCATTAATGCTCTCCAGATACGTATGGGAAAGAATAGTGGTCATAATCTAACGGATCTTACGACCATAAAAAAGCCGAAACTAGGTTTCGGCTTACATTTGTTAGCTAAAATTAGCTAGCAGAGATTAATTGCTGTCACGAAAACGTTCGATTTGAGCGCCCAGCGCTGACAGTTTATCTTCAATCTTATCGTAGCCACGATCGATGTGATAAATACGGTCAACAATGGTTTCGCCCTGCGCGATACAACCAGCGATAACAAGGCTAGCTGATGCACGTAGGTCCGTTGCCATCACTTGCGCAGCGCTCAGCGTATCAACGTCACCACAAATCACTGTATTGCCCTCAATCTCAGCTTTAGCACCCATACGCATTAGTTCTGGTACGTGCATAAAGCGGTTTTCGAAGATTGTCTCAGTAATCACACCGCCGCCCTTCGCCATCATATTGAGTAGCGTAAACTGCGCTTGCATATCTGTCGGGAAGCCTGGGTGCGGAGCAGTACGGATGGTAACCGCTTTAAGCTCACGATCCGTCATATCGACAGAAATCCAGTCTTCACCAGTTTCTACTTTCGCGCCCGCCTCTTCTAGCTTAGCCAGAACCGCTTCAAGCAAGTGAGCATGAGTATTGCGACACACGACTTTACCGCCAGAAACCGCAGCTGCCACAAGGAAGGTACCAGTTTCGATTCGGTCAGCAACAACTGCGTGTTTACCGCCACCTAGACGCTCAACACCTTCGATAGTGATGGTATCAGTACCTGCACCAGAAATTTTTGCACCAAGCTTGTTAAGGAAGTCTGCAGTATCGACAATTTCAGGTTCGCGCGCAGCGTTGTCTAAAACTGTTTTACCTTCCGCTAGCGTTGCCGCACACATAATGGTAATCGTCGCACCAACGCTCACTTTATCCATCACGATATGCGCACCCTTAAGGCGACCATCAACGTTAGCTTTTACGTAGCCATCTTCAAGAGTGATCGTCGCGCCTAATTGCTCTAGACCATGGATATGCAGGTCAACTGGGCGAGCGCCGATAGCACAGCCACCAGGTAATGAAACTTGACCTTGACCAAAGCGTGCAACCAATGGACCTAGCGCCCAAATCGATGCACGCATCGTTTTAACGAGATCGTATGGTGCGCAGTATTCATCAATACTACTTGGATCCACATGAACTGAACCATTACGCTCAACTTTAGCGCCAAGGCGTTTAAGCAGTTCCATTGTCGTGTCGATATCACGCAAGTGTGGAACATTACTTACTTCAACTGGCTCTTCTGCCAAAATTGAAGCAAACAAAATCGGAAGGGCAGCGTTCTTCGCACCCGAAATAGTGACTTCACCCACTAATGGCTGCGTAGAACCAGTTACTCGAAATTTTTCCATTACTAAACCTTACAGTGACATCAGCTTCTTATCGCGCGCCCATTCTTCTGGCGTGTATGCCTTGATAGAAAGAGCATGGATGTCATTTCTTTGAATATACTCCATAAGTGGAGCATAAATAGTTTGTTGTTTCTTAACGCGGCTCATTCCATCGAAACAAGCATCAACAGCGATCACTTCGTAGTGGCTACCCTCGCCCTTCACGTGTAGTTCTTCTAGATTTAGTGCTTCGTTTAATATCTGTTGTACTTTAGCGCTATCCACAATTTACCTCTAAATTAATTCTTTATGTGCTCAGCAATGTATTTATCTACATTGCTCAATGCCAGCAAAGTGCTGAGTTGCGTTGGCACGAAGCTGAGCATTATATGACAGTTTCGCTTTTTTGCATGCTCTAAAAGATGAATCAACATCACCATACCAGCAGAGTCGACTCGCTCAACCTGCGCCAAACTAATCTCTAGCTCAGCTTGGCTGGGCTGCCAGGCTTTAAACTGTGCCCATAGCTCTGGCACAGTATCGCGACTGAGCGCACCAAGCAGTGCGCCAACGTTATCACTATCTTGTTGCCATTGAGAGTGGGCTATCATTGTTTCGCCTCAAAGCGAATTGGTTGAGCAGCTAACGCATCAAGATCTTTGGCTACCGAAAGCACACCTTCTTGGCGCAACTTGCCGCTCCATTCTGATTGCTTGCTCGAAAGCAAACTAATGCCTTCCGCAATCATGTCGAATACTTGCCACTCACCATTCTTTTTATTCTTACGCAATTTGAATTCTAGCTTGATGTTCGGACGTGGCGCGTCAACGATATCCACTTTTACGCTAGTGATCGATTTACTCGCATCAATTGCTTGCTCTGGTTCAAACTCTAGCTCTTGATCAGTATATTGCGTCAGCACTTGAGCGTAAGAAGCGATCAGATAACCACGAAACGATTCCATAAATGTCATCACATCAGCTCTTTTGGCCTTTTTCACATTCGGACCCAGCACTTTTAACGCCGCGTACTTGTAGTTGACGTAAGGCATCAACTCTTCATCAACAATCGTCTTAAGGTGATTAGGATCTTGTTTAATAATGTCTTGCTCGGCTTTCAAACGCTCAAAGGCGATGTCAGCAACGCTTGTCATCATTTGGTATGGTTGGGTTTTATCAATTTCAGCTGCGCTCACTGCCGTAGGCAACAGCAAGGCAAACAGTAAAGTAAAAAACTTCTTTAACATCATTTACTCTCCAGAGTCAGACTCAGAACCACCGCCAACGCTATACAGAACTTGTCCAATCAAGTCCTCAAGCACTAAAGCTGATTTGGTATCTTCAATATAGTCGCCGTCCGCCAACATCTCTTCATCATCAAATACAAATCCCGGTGTCAGACCGATGTATTGTTCACCGATTAAACCTGAAGTTAAAATCTGCACACTTGATGTTTCTGGAAACTGGTCAAATTGGCTGCTGATAGCCATGTTCACAACGGGTAGCAGTGATTCTGGGTTTAAGCTGATCGCGGTCACGCGTCCAACTACCACCCCACCGACCTTAACTGGTGAGCGCACTTTTAAACTACCAATATTATCGAACTCAGCATTTACGGTATAAGTATCGTTCGAGCCGATACCTTTTACGTCAGCAACTTGAAAAATCATAATCAAGACTGCGCAAATTCCAGCCAAGACAAAACTGCCAACCCATAATTCTGTTTTACGTGTCTGTTGCATTATTAATTCCCAAACATCAATGCGGTCAGTACGAAGTCTAGTCCAAGTACTGCCAAAGAAGAGTGTACCACTGTGCGAGTAGTCGCACGGCTGATGCCTTCCGAAGTAGGAATCGCATCATATCCATTAAAAAGCGCAATCCAAGTTACGGTAATGGCAAAGACGAAGCTCTTAATAAAGCTATTACCGATATCTTGTCCAAGGTCGACAGACGCTTGCATCGTTGACCAGAAGCTGCCGTGATCAATGCCTTTCCAATCAACGCCAACTAACTGACCGCCCCAAATGCCGACTGCCATAAAGATCATTGCCAGCATTGGCATAGAGATAACCCCTGCCCAAAAACGAGGTGCAATCACGCGTTTTAAAGGGTCAACTGCCATCATTTCCATCGATGACAACTGCTCAGTCGCTTTCATCAAGCCAATTTCAGCCGTCAGTGCGGACCCCGCACGTCCAGCAAACAGCAAAGCGGTAACGACTGGTCCTAACTCACGTAGCAAAGAGAGCGCAACCATCTGACCAAGCGCACCTTCGGCGCCGAAGTCAACTAAGATCACGTAGCCTTGTAAACTTAAAACCATGCCAATAAACAGCCCCGATAACACAATGATCAGCATAGATTGCACGCCAACACTGTAGAGCTGTTTGATCAATAAAGGGGCATTTTTAAATGGCTGAGGTCGACTTGCGAGTGCGCCAAGCAACATCAAGGTCGCACGTCCAAACGTTTGGCAAATCGCCATCGAACGTCGACCTGTCGCCGCGACAAAATTAGTTAGAAAAGACATCATTGAAACAAGTCCTCAGCGATAGATTTAGCTGGGAAACGAAATGGTACCGGACCATCCGCGTCGCCAAGTAAGAACTGCTGAACTTGCGGATCAGGATTGGCGCGTAATTCATCGGGAGTACCACAAGCAATCACTTGACCATTGGCCAAGATATAGACCCAATCGGCAATACTCATCACTTCGGGCACATCATGAGAAACCACCACCGATGTCACTCCTAAAGCTTGATTCAAGTTACGGATCAGCTCCACCAGCACACCCATAGTGATCGGATCCTGACCAACAAAAGGTTCGTCATACATGATAAGTTCCGGGTCGAGCGCAATGGCGCGTGCCAATGCCGCACGGCGCGCCATACCACCTGAAAGCTCACTTGGCATCAACTGCGCGGCTCCGCGCAAACCAACCGCTTCCAGCTTAAGCAATACCAAGGTATGGATTAGCTCTTCGCTAAGCTGGGTATGTTCACGAAGGGGGAAAGCGACGTTATCAAAAACGTTGAGATCGGTAAAAAGTGCGCCAGATTGGAAAAGCATGCTCATTTTTTTACGTATTTGATAGAGCTTACGGCGACTTAATCGAGGAATGTCGAGACCATCAAATAACACTTCACCACTGTCAGGAGCAATTTGCCCACCGATCAGTCGCAACAGCGTTGTTTTTCCGATCCCGGAAGGTCCCATGATGGCTGTCACTTTGCCTTTTGGGACATGTAGGCTTACGTTATCAAAGATCTTTCTTTCTCCACGTGAGAAAGTCAGATTATTGACCGTAACCAAATCACTTGATGACATTAGGTACTCGTCGTCAGAATCCTTGTTTAATAGGCAATCATAAGCAGAATGTTGCCGAATTAAAAGCACTGTTCAATTAATTGTGAACCACCTAGTAAGGGCGCTCTCTCGTTATACCTTCTTGCAATTACATAATGTGCAACAAATAATTCAATCTTCAGCTTCCCTTTTATACTGCAACAAGTCAAAATTGGCGGTTAAATTGTTCAGTTTGTAGATAAGTTAGGAAATATCATGTTTGAAGCGGTTGCGTTCCTTATAGTCGGTCTTATTTTCTTGGTATGGAGTGCCGATCGATTGGTTTATGGTTCTGCAGCGCTGGCTAGAAACTTCGGTATTTCACCATTAGTGATCGGTATGACCATCCTTGCGATGGGCTCATCAGCTCCAGAAATGATGGTATCTGCAACTGCTGCTCTCGATGGCAAAACAGACACTGCCGTGGGCAACGTTTTAGGCTCTAACATTGCCAATATCGCCTTGATCCTTGGTATCACCGCGTTAATTAAGCCACTGTCGATTAGTTCTGCAGTGCTACGTCGTGAGCTGCCTCTGATGATTGTCGTCACTCTAATTGCTGGCGCTATCTTGTGGGATAATCACCTAGGCTTTATGGAAGGGGTATTATTGTTAGCGCTGTTTGTCGCGTTTATTCTGGCAATGCTACACATTAGCCGTAAGGAAAAGCAAAATGGCGATGTGATGCTAGATGAACAAGAAGCCGAAGTCCCAGAAGGAGTCAGCAATAGCAAAGCGGCATTTTGGGTTGTGGTTGGTCTGATTGTTCTTCCACTCTCTGCCGATGCACTGGTTGATAGCTCAGTGGTAATTGCAAAATACTTTGGCATGAGTGACTTAGTAATTGGTCTTACTATTATTGCTGTCGGCACTAGCCTACCTGAACTCGCTGCCTCTGTAGCAGGCGTGATGAAAGGTGAAGATGATATGGCAGTCGGCAATATCATTGGTTCAAACGTATTCAATATCCTCGCAGTAATGGGGATCCCTGGCATTCTTAACCCATCGATACTAAGTGAACTGGCGATGGGACGCGACTTCTGGGTGATGCTTGGCGTATCGTTACTTCTGGTTGCCATGGCACTCGGTAAATCTCGCAGTATTAATCGCATTGAAGGCTCGATTCTTTTTATCGTTTTCATTGCCTACCAAGCTTATTTAATCGTCAATATGACCGCTTAATCAATTTCGGGAATTTCAGATGTTTGACTACCGCCAAGCAGCACTTGATGTGCTCAATACTGAAGTAGAAGCATTACAACAACTTGACCAATATTTCGATGACAGCTTTATCAAAGCATGCGAAACCATTTTGAATAACAAGAATGGTAAAGTCGTCGTAATGGGCATGGGTAAATCCGGTCATATTGGTAACAAAATTGCAGCAACCTTAGCCAGTACCGGCACGTCGGCATTTTTCGTTCACCCAGGTGAAGCAGCGCACGGCGATCTCGGTATGATTGAGCCAGGCGATATTGTGCTGGCAATTTCTAACTCAGGTGAAGCACATGAGATTTTATCGCTCTTCCCTGTGCTGAAACGTTTGCAAATCACCATCATCAGTATGACGGGTAAGCCATTATCAAATATGGCTAAGCTCGCCGATGTTCACCTACAAATTACGGTGGCAAAAGAAGCCTGCCCGATTCAACTCGCACCAACGTCTAGCACCACTGCGACTTTAGTCATGGGTGATGCATTAGCGATGGCTTTGATGCAAGCGCGTGGCTTTACCGCTGAAGACTTTGCTCTATCTCATCCAGGCGGCGCGCTAGGACGTAAGCTGTTACTGAAACTGGAAGACATTATGCATACTGGCGATAAACTGCCATTAGTGTCACCAGATACACTGATCCGTGATGCGCTATTAGAGATCAGCCAAAAAGGCTTAGGCATGACTGCCGTTGTCGATAGCCAACAACAATTACAAGGTATTTTCACCGATGGCGACTTACGTCGTATTTTAGATAAGCGCGTAGACATTCATACTACGCATATCGGTGAAGTCATGACGAAGAACCCAACTGTTGCCAGCCCTAACATGCTTGCGGCAGAAGGGGTAAACTTAATGCAAGAGAAAAGCATTAATGGACTACTGCTTTGCCAAGAGAACCAGGTGGTCGGCGCGTTGAATATGCACGACTTACTAAAAGCTGGAGTAATGTAATGACGGCAAAAATTGCCACGCTTTATGGTCACGTAGAACCAGAAATCCTCGCGATTGCCAAACAAGTCAAACTGTTGATTTGTGATGTAGATGGCGTGTTTTCTGATGGTCTAATCTACATGGGGAATAATGGTGAAGAGTTAAAAACTTTCCACACCCGTGACGGCTATGGCGTAAAATCATTAATGAATGCGGGGATTGAAATTGCCATTATTACTGGGCGCCGCTCGCAGATAGTGGAAACTCGCATGAAAGCACTCGGTATATCTCTGATTTATCAAGGTCAAGATGACAAAGTCAAAGCATACCAAGACATTTGTCGCCAACTGAATATTGCTCCAGAGCACACTGGCTATATTGGCGATGACTTGATTGACTGGCCGGTAATGGAGAAAGTTGCGCTGAAAGTCTGCGTAGCAGATGGTCACCCCCTGTTGGCGCAACGCGCAAACTATGTGACTCACATTCGCGGTGGTCATGGTGCAGTGCGCGAAGTTTGTGATTTAATCTTACAAGCTCGAGATGAACTAGATGTACATAAAGGTTTAAGTATATGAGTCTCTCTCGTATCGGCTATTTAGTTCTGCTTATCATTATTGCAGCCTCGGGCTACTACTTAATGCAAGAGCAAGCTGAATACGATATCCACGTTGAGCCCGATGTTGAGCTACCAGTCTTTACTGGTAGTGGACTAATTAATACCTCATACAATGAGCAAGGTACGCGTAGCTACGTGATTACCTCAGAACGTTTGGACAATTACGCTAGCAATGGCGAAACTATTTTTGTCAAACCAGTTCTAAAAGTGTATCAGCAAGGTGATATCCAAGAATGGCAAATTACCGCAGAGCAAGGCGTCTTAACCGAAGATCATATCTTGACGCTAAAAACCAATGTTCTTGGCAAAAATTTATTACCTGACTCCGGATTTGATACTTTAGCGACTGACACATTAAGTATTCAGTTAGATAATCGTGATTTTTGGGCTGATAACCAAGTAATCTTAGTTGGACCTCAGTTTGAAACCGTCGGTCAAGCGATGAAAGGAAACTTCGCTGAAAATACCGCGACACTCTACAAACATGTACAAGGCAGATATGAAACTCTCACACCTTAGTTTAATTGCCTGTTTGTTTGCTTCAACACAAGCGTTGGCGCTGTCTACAGACCGCGACCAACCTGTATACATTGATTCAGACAGTCAGCAGCTTGATATGCAAAGCAACCAAGTCACCTTTCTCGGTGATGTAAAACTGAAGCAAGGCAGTATTAATATCAATGCTGATAAGATCGTTGTCACGCGTGACAAAGATGATGGCTCAATCAAGAAGATTGAAGGCTTTGGCAAACTTGCCACCTTCTCTCAGCTTACCGATGATGGCAAAACATTACACGGTGAAGCAAAAGAGCTTTACTACGATGTAAACCAAGATCAACTGACAATGATTGATCAAGCCATGCTGGCGCAAGACGACAGTGAAATTCGTGGTAACCACATCCGCTACCATATTTCATCGCAAAAACTGATTGCTGATGGTAAGCAAAAAGGCGATCGAGTCACCACGGTACTTCAGCCACAAGCAGTACAAGAATAATTATGGCGATTTTAAAAGCAGAGCACTTAGCGAAAAGCTATAAGAACAGAAAAGTGGTTTCTGACGTAAGCCTAACGGTTGAGTCAGGACAGATTGTCGGATTGCTAGGGCCAAACGGTGCGGGTAAAACCACCTCGTTTTACATGATTGTGGGTCTAGTCGCGCGCGATGAAGGCACGATTAGCATCGATGGACAAGATATTAGTATCTTACCGATGCACAGCCGCTCTCGCATGGGTATTGGCTACCTACCGCAAGAAGCCTCTATCTTCCGTAAGTTGTCCGTTCAAGACAACATCATGGCTGTATTGGAAACGCGTGAAGAACTGACGCGTGAAGAACGCCAAGATAAATTGGAAGATTTATTAGAGGAATTCCACATTCAGCACATACGTGAAAGTGCAGGTATGGCACTATCAGGGGGCGAGCGTCGACGCGTTGAGATCGCGCGTGCGCTAG
Source organism: Vibrio rhodolitus (assembly GCF_003350325.1). Classification (GTDB taxonomy): domain Bacteria; phylum Pseudomonadota; class Gammaproteobacteria; order Enterobacterales; family Vibrionaceae; genus Vibrio; species Vibrio rhodolitus. Next base: position 13,960 of record NZ_QLYZ01000033.1, read on the forward strand.
CGGCAAATCCACAATTTATTTTGTTAGATGAGCCATTTGCTGGTGTTGACCCTATTTCGGTTATCGATATTAAAAAGATCATTGAGCATTTACGCGATCGTGGCTTAGGGGTATTGATAACTGACCATAACGTTCGAGAGACACTCGATGTATGTGAAAAAGCCTACATCGTTAGCCAAGGACATTTGATTGCAGAAGGGACACCAGACGACGTGCTTAACAACGAACAAGTTAAGCAAGTTTATCTTGGTGAACAATTCCGACTATGATTAATAAAAAGTCTGTAGAACTTTATAAGGCACAAATTACTGCATGAAACCCTCATTACAACTCAAGCTAGGACAACAGTTGGCGATGACGCCACAATTGCAACAAGCGATCCGTTTGCTGCAATTGTCGACATTAGACCTTCAACAAGAAATCCAAGATGCTCTGGATTCTAATCCACTACTTGAAGTGGAAGAAGGCAATGAAGACAGCTCCACCAGCGATGAGAAAAATGTAAATGAGGAGAAAGAAAGCGTATTAGAAGCTTCCGAGATGGAGCTGCCAGATAGCTCAGAACTGATTGAGAAATCGGAAATCAGCTCTGAGCTTGAAATCGATACCACTTGGGATGATGTTTACAGCGCTAACACTGGCAGCACAGGCATCGCTCTTGACGATGATATGCCGGTTTACCAAGGTGAAACCACTGAATCACTGCACGATTATCTTATTTGGCAACTCGACCTTACTCCGTTTAGCGAAACCGATCGCACCATCGCATTAGCCATCATCGATGCCATAGACGACTACGGCTATTTGACCATCTCGCTTCAAGATATTTTAGAAAGCTTTGATCATGAAGAGATTGAGCTGGAAGAGATCGAAGCGGTACGCAAGCGTATTCAGCAATTCGATCCTCTCGGCATGGCGTCGATCAACTTACAAGATTGCTTGTTATTGCAACTGGCAACCTACCCTGAAGACACCCCATGGCTAAACGAAGCTAAACTAGTATTAACTGACCATATTGATCAGTTAGGCAATCGTGATTACAAACTGATCATTAAAGAAACTAAGCTTAAAGAAGCAGAGTTGCGTGAAGTTCTCAAACTGATCCAACAACTTGACCCGCGCCCAGGCAGTCGCATCTCGACTGAACATGCGGAATACGTGGTTCCTGATGTCTCGGTGTTTAAAGATCATGGTAAGTGGGTCGTCACGATTAACCCTGATTCCATTCCGCGTTTGAAGGTCAATCAACATTATGCGGCAATGGGAAAAGGCAACAGCGCCGATAGCCAGTACATTCGCTCTAATTTGCAAGAGGCGAAATGGCTAATCAAAAGCTTAGAGAGCAGAAACGAGACGTTGCTCAAAGTTGCCAAGTGTATTGTTGAACATCAGCGAGATTTCTTCGAGTATGGCGAGGAAGCCATGAAGCCGATGGTGCTTAATGATGTTGCTCTTGATGTGGATATGCATGAATCAACCATTTCACGTGTCACCACACAAAAATATATGCATACACCGCGTGGCATTTTTGAATTGAAGTACTTCTTCTCTAGTCATGTCAGCACTGATAATGGCGGAGAATGTTCATCGACTGCAATTCGCGCTTTGATTAAAAAACTAGTGGCGGCGGAGAATACCGCAAAACCACTCAGTGATAGCAAAATTGCAGCTCTACTCGCTGACCAAGGGATTCAGGTAGCTAGACGAACAATAGCCAAATACCGCGAATCACTGGGCATTGCCCCTTCAAGTCAGCGCAAACGCCTACTGTAGGCAGCAACCGAGAAGGAAAGTCTATGCAAATCAATATTAATGGCCATCACGTTGATCTTACCGATTCAATGCAAGACTACGTAAACGAAAAGTTTCAAAAGCTTGAGCGTTTCTTTGAACATATCAACAGTATCCATGTGGTATTAAAAGTTGAAAAACTTCGTCAAATCGCTGAAGCTACCCTTCACGTCAATCAAGCTGAAATACATGCGTCTGCGGATGATGAAAATATGTATGCGGCTATCGACTCTTTAACCGACAAATTGGTTAGACAGCTTAATAAGCACAAAGAAAAATTGAACAGTCATTAACTATGCAACTTAGCGAAATCCTTACATTGGACTGCACCAAAAGTGCAGTCCAATGCACTAGTAAGAAACGTGCTCTAGAAATGATCAGTGAAATTGTTGCTGAACAAACCGGGCAAAATCCAACCGAACTCTTTGAATGCATGCTTAGCCGCGAGAAGATGGGCAGTACTGGCATTGGAAATGGAATTGCCATTCCCCATGCTCGTATGCACTCAAGCGATAAAGCGGTCGCAGTCTTAATGCAATGCGAAAGCCCAATTGAGTTTGATGCTATTGATAACCGTCCTGTTGACTTGTTGTTTGCCCTACTCGTACCGGATGCGCAGTGCAAAGAGCACCTCAAAACCCTTTCTTGTATGGCTGAACGTCTCAATGACAAACAGATCCTAAAGCAGTTACGTAAGGCTGAATCGGATCAAGAGCTGTACGACATCATGATCAACAGGTAGTCGTCGAAATGCGTTTAATCGTCGTGAGTGGTCAATCTGGCGCAGGTAAAAGTGTTGCTTTACGAGTACTGGAAGATCTTGGTTATTACTGCGTTGATAACCTTCCTGTAAACATGCTGGATGCGTTTATCCATTCCATGCGTGACAGTAAGCAAAACGTTGCGGTAAGCATTGATATCCGCAACCTGCCGAAAGAGCCCTCTTTGGTCGAAGATGTCCTGACAAAACTCAAACAAGAGAGCGATGTGAGTGTGCTCTTCTTGGACGCCAATAAAGATACGCTGCTGAAACGCTACAGTGAAACACGACGAATTCACCCGCTATCGCTTAGCCATGAAAACACCTCCCTTGAGCAAGCGATAGAAAAAGAAAAAGAAATCCTCTCACCGCTTAAAGAGCATGCCGATCTCATCATCGACAGTAGTAATCAATCACTGCACGATTTAAGCGAAAGCGTGCGCCTGCGCGTCGAAGGACGAGAACGCAAAGACTTAGTCATGGTGTTCCAATCATTTGGTTTTAAATACGGCTTACCGAGTGATGCTGATTATGTCTTCGATGTCCGTTTTCTCCCGAATCCACACTGGGAACCAGATTTACGTCCATTAACCGGATTAGACGCACCAATTCGCGCTTTTTTGGAAAGCCATCAAGACGTGATCGAATTAAAGCTGCAAGTACAAAAGTTTATCGAACACTGGCTGCCACTGTTAGAGAAGAACAACCGCAGCTATTTAACCGTCGCGATTGGATGTACTGGTGGTAAACATCGCTCAGTTTATCTTACTCAACAAATTGGTCAGTACTTTGCCGACTTAGGTCACCAAGTCCAAATTCGTCATACTTCGCTAGAAAAAAATTTAAAGGATTAACCCATGCTACAAGAGAGCAAAACTGTCCTAATTCAAAACCGCTTGGGTCTCCACGCTCGCGCTGCAGTAAAGTTAGTTGAACTGGCTCAGTCATTTGATGCCATACTGACTATTCAAAGCCATGAAGGAAAAACTGCAACCGCAGATAGCGTAATGGGGCTTTTAATGCTCGAATCTGCGCAAGGTGAACATGTGACCATTTTGGCTGAAGGCAGTGAAGCCACCAGCGCATTAGATGCTGTTTGCCAACTAATCGAGCATAAGTTCGACGAAGACGAGTAATTGTCTCCCTGTGACCTTCCTTGCTTGAGGGAGGTGTGTTGTATCTTATCCCCCACCTCCGCAGCCCAGGTTTTCACTTCAACATCAGCTTGTAGTGAAATATTTCACAGCTAGAGCAGTTTTTCTTAACACTCTCTTATTAAACAAGTTGTAAAATTAAGTTACTATTCAATCCATTGTAAGCATATAGAGTCAGGGGGAATAAATGGCAGAGCAAATAGAATTCGATCAAGCTCACCAAGCCCTGCAAGAAGTCACTGAAGCTCTAGAAAATGGGCGTTTTGTCCATGTCCGCCGCCAACTGCAGGATATGGAACCGGAAGATATCGCCCATCTATTAGAGGCATCACCACGTAAAAGCCGTGAAGTTCTCTGGCAACTTACCGATCCTGAAGATTATGGTGAGATCCTCGATGAACTAAGCGAAGACGTAAAAGATGATCTGGTGTCTCGCATGGCACCTGAAATGCTGGCGGAAGCTACCGAAGGTATGGACACCGATGATGTCGCATACGTACTTCGAAGCCTACCCGACGACGTTTCGCGTGAAGTCTTATCCCAAATGGACGAAGAAGAACGTCTACGCGTTGAAACGGCGCTATCTTATGCCGAAGATACTGCCGGTGGTTTGATGAATACCGACGTTATCACGATTCGTGGTGATGTCGATATTGACGTTGTATTACGTTATTTGCGCATGCGTGGTGAACTACCAGAAGCAACCGACGCCTTGTACGTTATCGATGAAGAAAACCGCCTGATTGGCGAGTTATCACTGGTGACCGTACTCACTACCCAACCGGACGTTCGCGTTGCGGAAGTGATGGAAGATGCCGACGACGCCATTGAAGTTACGATGAAAGACTCTGACGTCGCAAGCTTGTTTGAACGTCGAAATTGGGTATCGGCACCAGTTATTGATGAAAACCAGCATCTCGTCGGTCGTATCACCATCGATGACGTGGTTGACGTTATTCGTGAAGACGCTGAACACTCGATGATGAGTATGGCGGGTCTGGATGATGACGAAGATACCTTTGCTCCGGTCGTCAAATCAGCGCGAAAACGCAGTGTTTGGCTAGGTGCTAACGTACTTGCAGCGCTAGCTGCCGCATCGGTCTCCAACATGTTTGAAGCCACTTTGGACCAAATGGCAGCCATTGCGGTATTGATGACTATCGTGCCATCAATGGGCGGGGTTGCCGGTAACCAAACCGTTGCACTGGTTATTCGTGGTCTGGCACTTGGTCATATCGGTGATGCCAACAAACGTGAGCTACTAATGAAAGAAGCGGCAATCGGCTTCTTAAACGGCATTATGTGGGCACTGATCATCGGTGGTATTGTTGTCGCTTGGAAAGGCAACTGGATGCTCGGTGGTATTATCTCAGCTGCCATGATGACTAACTTGTTAGTCGCGGGTATCGCCGGGGTATCTATCCCTATCGTGCTGAAAAAAATGAATATCGATCCGGCACTGGCAGGCGGTATGGCATTAACCACGGTAACCGATGTGGTTGGTCTCTCGGTATTCTTAGGTCTGGCTACGATACTTATCTAGTGATTTAAAGTATAAAAAAGCGCTGTAACAACAGCGCTTTTTTGTTTATAAAACCAATCAATTAAGATTTGGACCAAGCCACTTCTCAGCTTCCAGCCTATCCCAACCCTTACGATCGGCATAACTCTGCGCTTGATCCTCTTGGATCTGAGCAATAGCAAAATAGCGCGAGTCTGGGTGTGAGAAATACCAACCTGATACCGACGCACCAGGCCACATAGCATAACTGGTTGTCAGTGACATACCTATCGTCTCTTCAACTTTGAGCAACTCCCACAGCGCACCTTTCTCAGTATGCTCAGGGCAAGCCGGGTACCCCGGAGCAGGACGAATACCTTGGTACTTTTCACGGATCAAATCATCGTTAGATAAATCTTCATCCGCACTGTAACCCCAAATCTCTTTACGCACTCGCTCATGCAGATATTCAGCAAAGGCTTCGGCGAGACGATCCGCGACAGCTTGGATCATAATCGCATTGTAGTCATCACCTTGCGCTTTAAACTCATCTGCAAGCTCACGTTCACCAACGCCGCCTGTAACTGCAAAGCCACCAATCCAGTCCAACTTACCTGACTCTTTTGGCGCGATATAATCCGATAGACAGTAATTAAACCCTTTTGGCTTTTCAGTCTGCTGACGCAAGTTATGCAGTACTTTCGCCACCTCTGTACGCGACTCATCAGTATAAACTTCAATATCATCGCCGACACTGGCAGCAGGGAACAACGCACACATACCGCGCGCTTTGAGTAGCCCTTCGCGTTCAATCTTATCTAACCAATCGTTGGCATCTTGGAATAGACGCTGCGCTTCTTCACCCACTTCTTCATGCTGCAAGATAGTCGGATACTTACCGACTAACGACCAAGTCATGAAAAACGGCGTCCAGTCGATATACTTGCGTAATGTAGCGACATCAAAATCATCAAACACATGCACACCAGGTTTGGCTGGTGCTGGCGGCGTATAAGCCTCCCAATCGATCGCCACCTTATTGGCGCGCGCTTGCTCAAGCGTCACTGGCTTAGTACGAGGTTTCTTGCGGTTATGTTGATCACGTACACGAACATAATCCGCATCGAGTTTTTCAACAAAAGGTGGACGCAACTCATCGGAAAGTAGCGAGGTACACACGCCCACAGCTCGTGAGGCATTATTAACATACACCACTGGGTGTTTATAATTCTGCTCAATCTTCACCGCAGTATGCGCTTTCGATGTGGTCGCGCCGCCAATCAATAGCGGCAAGTCAAAATCAAGCCGCTCCATTTCTTTGGCTACATGCACCATCTCATCCAGCGATGGGGTAATCAGCCCTGAGAGACCGATAATATCGACATTCTCTTCTTTGGCGACTTTGAGGATCTGTTCACACGGCACCATCACACCGAGATCGATAATTTCATAGTTATTACACTGCAAAACCACGCCAACGATATTCTTACCAATATCGTGCACATCGCCCTTCACCGTTGCCAGTAGGATCTTACCATTTGAGCTGCCAGCTTGTTTTGAGGCATTGATGAATGGTTCTAAGTGCGCAACCGCCTGCTTCATTACTCGAGCAGACTTCACAACCTGCGGAAGGAACATCTTACCTTCACCAAACAAGTCACCGACCACGTTCATACCATCCATCAGCGGACCTTCAATCACCTCTAATGGCTTAGATGCATTGAGGCGAGCCTCTTCTGTATCTTCAACGATAAACTCGGTAATGCCTTTGACCAATGCATGCTCGAGACGTTTTTCAACCGTCCAACTACGCCACTCCAGCGCAGCAGCATCTTCCTCTTTGCCGACACCCTTACCAGCATACTCTGCCGCAATATCAAGCAAACGCTCTGTACCATCATCGCGGCGATTGAGCACAACGTCTTCCACTGCCTCACGCAGTTTATCTGGCACGTTATCGTAAATTTCCAACTGACCAGCATTAACGATGCCCATATCCATACCGTTTTTGAAACAGTGATAGAGGAACACCGCATGAATCGCTTCACGTACATAGTTATTGCCACGGAACGAAAATGACACGTTTGAGACGCCGCCAGAGATCATCGCATGGGGTAAATCGCGCTTAATGTCCGCTACTGCCTCAATAAAATCGACGGCATAGTTATTGTGTTCTTCAATGCCGGTCGCAACGGCAAAAATGTTTGGGTCAAAAATGATATCTTCTGGCGGGAATCCAACCTCATCGACCAAAATACGGTAAGCATTAGTACAGATCTCTAACTTACGCTCACGAGTTTCCGCCTGACCAACTTCATCAAATGCCATCACCACGACAGCGGCGCCAAAGCGACGAATGATCTTTGCCTGCTCAACAAACTTCTCTTTGCCTTCTTTAAGAGAAATCGAGTTAACCACGCCTTTGCCTTGAATGCATTTAAGGCCTGCCACGATCACTTCCCATTTAGAAGAGTCGACCATGATTGGCACTTTGGAAATTTCCGGCTCTGATGCACACAAATTAAGGAAGCGAATCATACAGGCTTCAGCATCTAACATGCCTTCATCCATGTTGATGTCGATGATCTGTGCGCCATTCTCGACTTGCTGTCGAGCAACATCTAACGCTTCATCATAGAGTTCTTCTTTGATCAAACGTTTAAAGCGTGCCGAACCCGTCACGTTAGTACGCTCACCAACGTTAACAAACAGTGTCTCTTTCTCAATCGTGAGTGGCTCTAGCCCCGATAAACGGCAAGCAACCGGAAGATCGGGTAAAGCACGCGGCGTAACGCCTTCAACTGCCATCGCCATATGGCGAATATGCTCAGGCGTGGTACCACAACAGCCACCAATTAAGTTAAGGAAACCACTTTGCGCCCACTCTTTAACATGCTCCGCCATATCTTCAGGAGAGAGATCATATTCACCAAAAGCGTTTGGTAGACCGGCATTAGGGTGAGTTGAAACAAACGTTTCAGAAATGCGCGACAGTTCCTCAACGTAAGGACGCAGCTCATCAGGACCAAGGGCACAGTTAAGACCAAAGGAAATCGGTTTAACGTGACGTAGGGAATTGTAGAAAGCTTCTGTGGTTTGCCCCGAAAGAGTACGACCGGAGGCATCAGTAATCGTACCGGAAATCATTACCGGTACTTCAACATCCAACTCTTCCAAGACACTATCCACTGCGAAGGCACACGCTTTGGCATTCAGGGTATCGAAAATCGTTTCAATCAGAATCAGATCAGAGCCACCTTTGATGAGTGCGCGAGTTGATTCTGAATAAGCGTCGACAAGCTCATCAAAAGAGACATTACGATAACCAGGATCGTTAACATCGGGTGAGATAGAACAGGTACGGTTAGTCGGACCAAGTACGCCAGCAACATAACGCGGCTTCTCTGGCGTTTTTGCCGTCCACTCATCTGCTGCTTGGCGAGCTAATTGCGCTGCGGCAAAGTTAATTTCTTCACTAAGGCTCTCCATGTCATAGTCAGCCATAGCGATAGTTGTCGCGTTAAACGTATTGGTTTCAAGAATATCCGCACCCGCTTCTAAATAAGCATTATGGATATCCTTAATCAAACCTGGCTGAGATAAAACCAACAGATCGTTGTTGCCTTTAAGATCGCAGTGCCAGTTGGCAAACCGATCACCACGATAATCTTGTTCTTCCAGTTTGTAGTCTTGAATCATGGTGCCCATACCACCATCGATCAGCATAATACGTTGCTTAAGCTGCGCTACTATCTGTTGTCTTAACTTGCTTCCCACAATACAGCCTCATTCCTTTGTTTGTACTCCCATCCTATCACAGAGAAAAAAGGAGTCTAGACGTCTAAAAAACTAAATTACTGACAATCTATTGATTAAATAGTGTTTGCCATTTGCCACACTTAGGCACAAAATTCCTATTTACAATTTGTAACATAAGAGTCCCATCATGTCGGTCTACTACACTCTTTGCTTTTTATCCGCCGCGGCAATGTTAATTGCCTTTATAAACAGCAAAATAGGTAAGATGCAAACCACCATTGCGATTACCGCCGGTTCGATGATGCTGTCATTGCTCATCTTGATCGCGGGTCAAAATGATTGGTTCCAACTCACTGAAATTGCATCCAGCACCATCGCCAGTATAAATTTTGAAGATTTCTTACTTAAAGGCATCCTCGGGTTTCTGCTCTTTGCCGGTGGTCTTGGAATTAAGCTCTCCAACTTAAAAGACCAAAAGTGGGAAATTACCGTTTTAGCGCTTGGCGCGACTCTCTTCTCCACTTTCTTTATCGGTTTTGCGCTTTACGGATTCTGCCAAATCATCGGAATTCACTTTGAACTGGTCTACTGCCTTCTCTTCGGCGCTCTGATCTCTCCCACTGACCCAATCGCAGTTCTTGCCATTGTCAAAAAGCTAAATGCACCCAAACGCATCTCTACGCAAATTGAAGGGGAATCACTATTCAATGATGGTTTCGGCTTAGTTATCTTCGTCACTATTTACACCATCGCCTTCGGTAATGAAGCACCAACAGTGGGCAGCGTAAGTATGCTGTTTTTACAAGAAGCGGTCGGCGGCATTGTTTATGGTTTCGCGCTAGGTCTAATTTTTCATTATCTGATTAGTGCCACTGATGACCACTCAATGGAGCTACTACTCACTATCGGCATCCCAACCGCTGGTTATGCGTTTGCTGAAGTACTGCATGTGTCAGGACCGCTTGCAATGGTGGTATCAGGTATCATGATTGGTAACTGGACACGCTATATCGGTTTTTCAAAAGAGAGTGAAGATCACCTAGACCACTTTTGGGAGTTGGTCGATGAATTCCTCAATGGCTTACTGTTCTTGCTGATCGGTATGTCGATGCTGCTGTTTGAATTCCACAAAGAAGACTTCATCCTAATGGCATTTGCAATTCCATTGGTGCTAACTGGACGTTACTTAAGTGTCTTCCTTTCATACATCGGCTTTAAACGTTACCGAAGCTACAACTCGTGGTCGATTCGTATTCTTACATGGGGCGGGTTAAGAGGTGGACTAGCACTAGCAATGGCACTATCAATTCCAGCAGGCATTTGGGTTATTCCCGATAAGCTCATCGACGTGAAAGAGATCATTCTCGTCATGACCTACTCAGTGGTTGTTTTCTCAATCCTAATTCAAGGATCAACCATTACTCCTATGATAGAGAAAGCCAAACAAGAAGAAAAAGAAGCTCAAAAGAGCGAGTAAATCTCAGATGAAATAATAAAGGCAGCCATTTGGCTGCCTTTACTCGTTAAAGAGGTTGTTGGTTAGCTTTTAGATCATGATAGCCCAAAAGGAACATGGCAACCCAAAAGCTATATCAACGGATTAATGCTTCACTTTAGCCGCTTGCTGCTCTTGCCAAACTTTACGTAGACGAACAGTAACAAAACCAAGCAGTGCTGTAACCAAGGTGATCACCGGCGCAGCCATTAAGCCCATCGTGACCAATTTGCTGATGTTTTCAGGTAGCAGCGGCAACAACATACCAAATGAGCAAAGCAGTAATGTCCATAAGATAGCACTCAGCCAAGCAAAGTAATGGAATTTGTTGACCTTATTCGCACGCATACCCATCATCAGCGGCAATAGAGAACGAACAACAGGAACGAATCGCGCACAAAACAGAGCAACGAGACCATGCTTACCCAAAAGCACATCAACTTGCTGTAGGCGTTTCTGTGGTACCGCGTTCACCCATCCTTGAACCTTAGGTAAGCGGTTTAGCCAACGTCCTTGCACATACGCAGCCCAACTACCCAGAGCCGCACAGGTTGCGATTAAAACCAAAATTAATACTGGGTCGAGCACACCAACTGCCGCTAAGGTACCCGATAACACCACAACGCTATCACATGGGAATGGCGCAGCAGGAATAAAACCACTTTCTAAGAAAATCAGTGCACCGACAACGAAATACACCATAGCTGCGCTGCCTGGAGACATCAGCGTAGTAAAGTCTTGATGCCAAAGCGCCATCAAAACATCAATAATTGAATCCAACATTTTGTAACCTCATAAACCAAATCAAATAATATTTAAGCGATTGAGGGTCTATGTCGGCTATGGATGAAGCGGTAAATCAAGTTAGACTCATAGTAACCCTTTGCTCGAAAAGCGGTACTACCATCAATATAACGATAGTAGGAGGAGCTAAGCGCACTATTCAAGGCGTAGATTGAGTCGGTAACAGGTAAAAAAGAAGCAGTTTGATTTTGTCGCTCAGTTGATTTAACAAGATAGCGATTAACAAGGCTATGTAGAGGGTTAGAATGACGTTTTGCTTCGAAACCAAGGGCAACGCTCGTGCTTGCGGGTTGAAGCTGATGAGTAACGTTATAGGATGCTAAATTTTGAGAAAACAGCTCCTGATCCGTCGCCGAAGATAGCAACAGAGTAAGACAAGCCGCTGATAGCATTCCCATCAATCGCAAAGCGATTCTCCACACCAAGTTGTTTAGCCATAAAGCTAGAACGATCAATTCTACAGGCGTTTTAGCGCCACTAGAGAATTAGTTCAATAGAGATCATCTATCGTAAGCATTAACAAAATAAACACCTGATAATGCACGTATATATACCTATAAAAATCAGGGCTATAGAGTAAAGGAGAGTATAGAACTGAGATTCGAGAGCCACTCGCTGAATCATAGGATGGTAAGAGAAGAGTAAGAGAGTAGAGGTGAGATTATAGAAACGCCCGTCTAAAGATCGACATCAAGATGAATCGCTCACTTGTTTCTTTTCGCGAAGAGAAGCATCAAAGATGCTGAACGTTCTCGATTCCCACATCTGTAAGTGAGGCGTTAGCCAAACGTTCCAATTTCACTTTCGCAGAATGTGAAAAAGCCCTGCTATTTCTAGCAGGGCTTCTCAATAAATGGCGGAGTGGACGGGACTCGAACCCGCGACCCCCGGCGTGACAGGCCGGTATTCTAACCAACTGAACTACCACTCCGCAGTGGCTTACTCGCTATCAAGCAAGTGTCCATAATATAAAGCCTGGCGATGTCCTACTCTCACATGGGGAAGCCCCACACTACCATCGGCGCTAATTCGTTTCACTTCTGAGTTCGGCATGGAATCAGGTGGGTCCAAATCGCTATGGTCGCCAAGCAAATT
>NZ_QLYZ01000034.1 GCF_003350325.1 Vibrio rhodolitus
AGAGGTGGTCGTCACACTCCATTCTTCAAAGGCTACCGTCCACAGTTCTACTTCCGTACAACTGACGTAACTGGTGATATCTCTCTACCAGAAGGCGTAGAAATGGTAATGCCAGGCGACAACATCCAAATGACTGTTGAGCTAATCGCACCAATCGCAATGGACGAAGGTCTTCGTTTCGCGATCCGTGAAGGCGGCCGTACAGTAGGTGCTGGTGTTGTTGCTAAGATCTTCGCTTAATTCATAGAATTGCGGAAGTCTTCGGAAAATCTTTTGAATAAGATTTGACGAACCAGTAGCAAAAAGGGCATCATTTGATGCCCTTTTTCTGCGCTAAACATAATGTTTGCTGATTTCTTGTCCAAGCAGATGTTAAGCAGGATTTTTTTGACAGGGGCTTATGTTTCGGTCAAAGAAAAGAGTACGTCAATTTATTTTAAATTGCCGTTTCATGGATTTGCCCTGCAACAGCGGGGTTGTTGTCGTCTATATTAAGACTTGTGACAGGTTGGTTTTATGAAAGCAAATAATGCTGAAACTCCTGAAAGCTCAAATGGCGCAGATATCTTTAAGTGGATTATCACTTTTGTTCTGCTAACTGCCGCTGTTGTGGGTAATTACCTGTATGGTGATATGTCTGTAGTGGTTCGCGCTGCAGGTGTTGTTGTACTAATTGCTGCTGCACTTGGTGTTGCTGCTACAACAACTAAGGGTAAAGCTGCGATCGCATTTGCGAAAGAATCTCGCATGGAAGTGCGCAAAGTTGTTTGGCCAACGCGTCAAGAAACTCTGCAAACGACGCTGATCGTTTTAGCTGTAAGTATTGTAATGGCTCTAGCACTATGGGGTATCGACGGCATTATGGTTCGTTTGGTAGCTCTAGTAACTGGGGTATAGAGGGTTTATTTACATGAGTGAAGCTCCTAAAAAACGCTGGTATGTAGTTCAAGCCTTTTCTGGATTTGAAGGTCGTGTAGCTCAATCTCTACGTGAGCATATCAAAATGCATGCTATGGAAGAGCTATTCGGTGAAGTACTTGTCCCTACTGAAGAGGTAGTGGAGATCCGCGCTGGGCAACGTCGTAAGTCAGAGCGTAAGTTCTTCCCAGGTTACGTCCTAGTTCAGATGATCATGAACGATGAATCATGGCACCTAGTGCGCAGTGTTCCGCGTGTCATGGGCTTCATTGGTGGTACCTCTGATCGTCCAGCTCCTATCACTGATAAGGAAGCTGACGCGATTCTTAACCGTCTTGAGAAAGCGAGTGAAGCGCCTCGTCCACGTACTATGTACGAAGCGGGTGAAGTGGTTCGCGTTACTGACGGTCCATTCGCTGACTTCAACGGTACTGTTGAAGAAGTGGATTACGAGAAGAGCCGCATGAAAGTGTCTGTATCGATCTTCGGTCGTGCAACACCAGTTGAGCTTGAATTTGGTCAAGTGGAAAAACTTGATTAAAAAAACACCTTACAAAGGCTTGTTTAAGGCGCGGATTATGACTATAATTTCGCGCCTTTTTACTTCTCCCTGAAGTAAAAAGTTTTGTTATAAACGGGGAGCTGATCAGTGGATTAGCGCTAGAACCCAAATTTAGGAATTATCATGGCTAAGAAAGTTGAAGCTTACATCAAGCTACAAGTTGCAGCTGGTATGGCGAACCCAAGTCCACCAGTTGGTCCTGCACTAGGTCAACACGGTGTTAACATCATGGAATTCTGTAAAGCGTTCAACGCAAAAACAGAATCTCTAGAGAAAGGTCTACCAACACCAGTTGTAATCACTGTTTACAACGACCGTTCTTTCACATTCATCACTAAGACTCCACCTGCTGCGACTCTTCTTCTGAAAGCTGCTGGTCTTAAGTCTGGTTCAGGCCGTCCAAACACTGACAAAGTGGGTACTGTAACTGAAGCTCAAATCCAAGAAATCGCAGAAACTAAAGCTGCTGACATGACTGGTGCTGACATTGAAGCGATGAAGCGTTCTATTGCGGGTACTGCTCGTTCAATGGGCCTAGTGGTAGAGGGTTAAGATCATGGCAAAACTTACTAAGCGCATGCGCGTAATTCGCGAAAAAGTTGACGTAACTAAAGAATACGAAATCAACGAAGCTGTAGCTCTTCTTAAAGAACTAGCAACTGCTAAATTCGTTGAGTCTGTTGACGTTGCTGTTAACCTAGGTATCGACGCTCGTAAATCTGACCAAAACGTACGTGGTGCAACTGTACTACCACACGGTACTGGTCGTGATATCCGCGTTGCTGTATTCACTCAAGGTGCAAACGCTGAAGCTGCTAAAGAAGCTGGCGCTGACCTAGTGGGTATGGAAGATCTAGCTGAGCTAGTTAAGAAGGGCGAAATGAACTTCGACGTAGTTGTTGCTTCTCCAGATGCAATGCGCGTTGTTGGTCAACTAGGTACTATCCTAGGTCCTCGCGGTCTTATGCCAAACCCTAAAGTTGGTACTGTAACTCCTAACGTTGCTGAAGCTGTTAAGAACGCTAAAGCTGGTCAGGTTCGTTACCGTAACGACAAGAACGGTATCGTTCACACAACAATTGGTAAAGTGTCTTTCGACGCAGAACAATTGAAAGAGAACCTAGAAGCACTTCTAGTTGCTCTTAAGAAAGCTAAGCCATCTTCAGCGAAAGGTACTTTCCTGAAGAAAGTAAGCATCTCTACTACAATGGGTGCTGGCGTTGCAGTTGATCAGGCTACTCTGAACACTCAAGCTTAATTTATTTGATTAGGCGCGAAATTTGTGTATAATTTCGCGCCTAATATTTGTGGTTGGGGCTGAACATTGGTTCGTTAAACTTCTTGTGAGTTTAGTTTGAATTATGACCCAGTCTCCGTCCAAGACCGTAGGTGTCTGAGTTTATTTTATAAATAAAGACTTAATCATCCTACGTAGATGGTGCCCGAACTGACAGAAAGCTCTATGCAAATAGTTACCTTTCTTCTGGGAAGCACCTAAATAGCTCTCACTGTTGTGATAATAGTGAGTGGTGTAATAACAACCAGGAGTAAATCCAAGATGGCTTTAAACCTTCTAGACAAAAAAGCAATTGTTGCTGAAGTCAACGAAGCTGCCAGTGGTGCACTTTCTGCAGTTGTAGCTGATTCTCGTGGCGTTGCTGTTGGTGCAATGACTACTCTACGTAAACAAGCTCGTGAATCGGGCGTTTACCTACGAGTTGTTCGTAACACTCTAGCACGTCGTGCAGTTGAAGGTACACAGTACGAGTGTCTAACTGACACTTTCACTGGTCCTACACTAATCGCATTCTCTAACGAGCACCCAGGTGCTGCAGCGCGTCTTTTCAAAGACTTCGCTAAAGAGAACAAAGATTTCGAGATCAAAGCTGCTGCATTTGAAGGCGCTCTAACTGACGCTGAAGTACTAGCGACACTACCAACTTACGACGAAGCGATTGCACGCCTAATGATGTGCATGAAAGAAGCTTCTGCTGGCAAGCTGGCACGTACTATCGCTGCTATCCGCGACCAAAAAGAAGAAGCAGCGGCATAAGCCTTGCTTTTTACTGGTTGCTTAATAAACTTATTGTTGACTTAAAAGAGAATTGTTATGTCTATTACTAACGAGCAAATCCTAGACGCAATCGCAGAAATGTCTGTGATGCAAGTTGTTGAACTAATCGAAGCTATGGAAGAGAAATTCGGTGTTACTGCAGCTGCTGCTGTAGTTGCTGGTGGTGCTGCTACTGAAGCTGCTGCTGAGCAAACTGAATTCGACGTTATCCTTGCTTCTGCAGGCGCTAACAAAGTTGCTGTTATCAAAGCAGTACGTGGCGCAACTGGCCTAGGTCTTAAAGAAGCTAAAGCTCTAGTAGACGGCGCTCCAGCAGCACTTAAAGAAGGTGTTGACAAAGCTGAAGCTGACGCACTTAAAGCTCAGCTAGAAGAAGCTGGTGCTACTGTTGAAGTTAAGTAATTATTACTTAATTTCCTAGCCGAAAGGCTATTGGCTGGTGGTTTAATGACCACCGGCCTTTTTGCGCTGTAGGGTACAGGTGAATTTTCCCGCTGTTTAAGCACCTCTATCTGAGCAAAAAACATCGCATTCACTCCAGAATGTTATGTCACTACAGTAAACAGTTGTTAGTCACTGTCCCTCCCCACCGCCCAAGGTGAAAGGCGGACAGTTTGGGTCACTTATCAGCGAGCTGAGGAACCCCATGGTTTACTCTTATACCGAGAAAAAGCGCATCCGTAAGGACTTTGGTACTCGTCCACAAGTTTTGGACATTCCATACCTGCTATCGATCCAGCTCGATTCGTTCGAAAAATTTATCGAACAGGATCCTGAGGGACAATACGGTCTTGAGGCTGCTTTCCGTTCTGTATTCCCAATCCAGAGCTACAACGGCAACTCTGAGCTGCAATACGTTAGCTACCGTCTTGGTGAGCCAGTATTTGATGTTAAAGAATGTCAAATCCGTGGCGTAACGTACTCAAAGCCACTACGCGTGAAACTACGCCTAGTTATTTTTGATAAAGACGCGCCAGCAGGCACCGTTAAAGACATCAAAGAACAAGAAGTCTACATGGGCGAAATTCCGCTTATGACAGACAATGGTACCTTCGTAATTAATGGTACCGAGAGGGTTATCGTATCCCAGCTGCACAGAAGCCCTGGCGTTTTCTTCGACAGCGATAAAGGTAAGACCCACTCATCAGGTAAAGTTCTATACAACGCACGTATCATTCCTTACCGTGGCTCATGGTTAGACTTTGAGTTCGATCCTAAGGACAACCTGTACGTACGTATCGACCGTCGTCGTAAACTGCCTGCGTCTATCATCCTGCGTGCACTTGGTAAGACTACCGAAGAGATCCTTGATCTATTCTTCGAGAAAGTGAACTTCCAAGTGAAAGATCAAACTCTAATGATGGAGTTGATCCCTGATCGTCTACGTGGTGAGACTGCTTCGTTTGATATCGAAGCAAACGGCAAAGTTTACATTGAGCAAGGTCGTCGTGTAACTGCGCGTCATATTCGTCAGCTTGAAAAAGATGGCATTGACCACATCGAAGTACCAGTAGAGTACATCGTTGGTAAAGTTGCATCGAAAGATTACATCAATGAAGCGACTGGCGAGATCATCGTTGGTGCAAACCAAGAAATCAGCTTGGAAGCACTAGCTAACCTATCTCAAGCTGGTCACAAAGCTCTAGAAGTTCTATTTACGAACGATCTAGACCACGGCCCATTCATGTCAGAAACACTACGTATCGACAGCACTGTTGATCGTATTTCTGCACTGGTAGAAATCTACCGCATGATGCGCCCTGGCGAGCCACCAACGAAAGAAGCTGCAGAAGCTCTATTCGAAAGCCTATTCTTCTCAGAAGAGCGCTACGATCTATCAACTGTTGGCCGTATGAAGTTCAACAGCTCGATTGCGCGTACTGATGCAGAAGAGCAAGGCACACTAGATGAGCAAGACATCATCGAAGTGATGAAGAAACTGATCGCGATCCGTAACGGTATCGGTGAAGTCGATGATATCGACCACCTAGGTAACCGTCGTATCCGTTCTGTTGGTGAAATGGCTGAAAACCAATTCCGCGTTGGTCTTGTACGTGTTGAACGTGCAGTGAAAGAGCGCCTAAGCCTTGGTGACCTTGATGCAATCATGCCTCAAGATCTAATCAACGCTAAGCCTATTTCAGCAGCGGTTAAAGAATTCTTTGGCTCTTCACAGCTTTCACAGTTCATGGACCAAAACAACCCGCTTTCAGAAGTTACGCACAAACGTCGTATCTCTGCATTGGGTCCTGGCGGTCTTACTCGTGAACGCGCTGGCTTCGAAGTACGTGACGTACACGTAACTCACTACGGTCGTCTATGTCCGATCGAAACGCCAGAAGGTCCAAACATCGGTCTGATCAACTCTCTATCTGCGTTTGCGCGTTGTAACGAGTACGGTTTCCTAGAGACTCCATACCGTCGCGTTGTAGATGGCGTAGTAACAGACGAAGTAGATTACCTATCTGCAATCGAAGAAGGTCAATTCGTTATCGCTCAGGCGAACACGGTTCTGGCTGAAGACGGTACATTTGCAGAAGAGCTGATCACAGCTCGTCAAAAAGGTGAATCTGGTCTTCACCCTCGTGAGCACGCTCAGTACATGGACGTTGCGACGAACCAGGTAGTATCAATTGCAGCATCGCTAATCCCGTTCCTAGAACACGATGACGCGAACCGCGCTCTAATGGGTGCGAACATGCAACGTCAGGCAGTTCCAACACTGAAAGCTGACAAACCTCTAGTAGGTACTGGTATCGAACGTAACATCGCTGTTGACTCAGGTGTAACTGCAGTAGCGAAACGTGGTGGTGTAATCCAGTCTGTAGATGCTTCTCGTATCGTTGTTAAAGTGAACGAAGAAGAATTGATCCCTGGCGAAGCAGGTATCGATATCTACAACCTAACTAAATACACTCGTTCTAACCAGAACACTTGTATCA
Organism: Vibrio rhodolitus; assembly: GCF_003350325.1. Lineage (GTDB taxonomy): Bacteria > Pseudomonadota > Gammaproteobacteria > Enterobacterales > Vibrionaceae > Vibrio > Vibrio rhodolitus. The sequence continues at coordinate 6,497 of NZ_QLYZ01000034.1, forward strand.
ACCAGCGTCCATGTGTGATGCCAGGTGAACCAGTGGCTCGTGGCGACGTTCTAGCTGATGGTCCTTCAACAGACCTAGGTGAACTAGCTCTTGGTCAGAACATGCGTATCGCGTTCATGCCTTGGAACGGTTACAACTTCGAAGACTCGATCTTAGTATCTGAGCGCGTAGTTCAAGAAGATCGTTTCACGACTATCCACATTCAAGAACTATCTTGTGTGGCGCGTGATACTAAGCTTGGTGCTGAAGAGATCACAGCTGACATTCCAAACGTAGGTGAGTCTGCTCTATCTAAACTAGATGAGTCAGGTATCGTTTACATCGGTGCGGAAGTGAAAGGCGGTGACATCCTTGTAGGTAAAGTAACGCCTAAAGGTGAAACTCAGCTAACTCCTGAAGAGAAGCTACTACGTGCTATCTTCGGTGAGAAAGCGTCAGACGTTAAAGACACGTCTCTACGCGTACCAAACTCAGTTTCAGGTACTATCATCGACGTTCAAGTATTTACTCGTGACGGTGTTGAAAAAGACAAACGTGCACTTGAAATTGAACAGATGCAGCTGAAAGAAGCGAAGAAAGACCTAACTGAAGAATTCCAGATTCTTGAGGGTGGCCTTCTAAACCGTGTTCGCGCTGTATTGATCGAAGGTGGTTACTCTGAAGCGAAACTAGACACGACTGATCGTAAGAAGTGGCTAGAGCTAACGCTTGAAGATGATGCTCTACAGACTCAGCTTGAGCAACTAGCAGAGCAGTATGACGAGCTACGTGCAGACTTCGATAAGAAGTTTGAAACTAAGCGTCGTAAGATCACACAAGGTGATGATCTAGCACCTGGCGTACTGAAGATCGTTAAGGTTTACCTAGCGGTTAAACGTCGCATCCAGCCTGGTGATAAGATGGCGGGTCGTCACGGTAACAAGGGTGTAATCTCTAAGATCAACCCTGTTGAAGACATGCCATACGATGAAACTGGTCAGCCAGTAGATATCGTACTAAACCCACTGGGTGTACCTTCGCGTATGAACATCGGTCAGATCCTAGAAGTACACTTAGGTCTGGCAGCGAAAGGTATCGGTGACAAGATCAACAAGATGGTGAAAGAGCAGCAAGAACTAGCGAAATTCCGCGAATTCCTGCAAAAAGTTTACGATCTAGGCGAAACTCGCCAGAAAGTAGACATTGCTTCTCTATCTGATGCAGAAGTGCGTACACTGGTTGAAAACCTACGTGGTGGTCTACCAATCGCGACTCCTGTATTCGATGGTGCACCAGAATCATCAATCAAAGCGCTACTAGAGCTAGCAGACCTTCCAACGTCTGGTCAGCTAACGCTGTTTGATGGTCGCACAGGTGATGCGTTTGAGCGTCCTGTAACTGTAGGTTACATGTACATGCTGAAACTGAACCACCTTGTTGATGACAAGATGCACGCTCGTTCAACTGGTTCGTACAGCCTAGTAACTCAGCAACCACTTGGTGGTAAAGCTCAGTTCGGTGGTCAGCGTTTCGGTGAGATGGAAGTATGGGCACTAGAAGCATACGGTGCTGCTTACACGCTACAAGAAATGCTAACCGTTAAGTCGGATGACGTTAACGGCCGTACTAAGATGTACAAAAACATCGTAGACGGTAACCACAGCATGGAACCTGGCATGCCAGAATCGTTCAACGTACTGTTGAAAGAGATTCGCTCGCTAGGTATCAACATCGAGCTAGAAGACGAAGAGTAATCTCTTATCTCCCCAAGCTAAGGCTTGGGGAAGTAAAAGCGATTATTAGGTAGAAGGTGCTCACTTAACGGTGGGCTCCTTTTAACTCCTTACAGGAGCTGATTGTGAAAGACTTATTAAACTTTCTAAAAGCACAGCATAAGACCGAAGAATTTGATGCAATCAAAATCGGTCTATCTTCACCAGACATGATCCGTTCATGGTCTTTCGGTGAAGTTAAAAAACCTGAAACGATCAACTATCGTACGTTCAAACCTGAACGCGATGGTCTGTTCTGTGCGCGTATCTTTGGTCCAGTTAAAGACTACGAATGTCTTTGTGGCAAATACAAGCGCCTGAAGCACCGTGGTGTTATCTGTGAGAAGTGTGGCGTAGAAGTTACACAAACTAAAGTTCGTCGTGACCGTATGGGCCACATCGAGCTTGCATCACCAGTTGCTCACATCTGGTTCCTAAAATCACTACCGTCTCGTATCGGTCTACTAATGGATATCCCTCTACGTGATATCGAACGTGTTCTTTACTTCGAAATGTACGTAGTAACTGAACCAGGTATGACTGATCTAGAAAAATCTCAGATGCTGACTGAAGAAGAGTATCTGGATCGTCTAGAAGAGTGGGGCGATGAGTTTACTGCTAAGATGGGTGCAGAAGCGATCAAGGACCTACTAGGTTCTATGGATCTGCACGCTGAAGTTGAGCAGATGCGCGAAGAGCTAGATACAACTAACTCTGAAACTAAGCGTAAGAAACTTACTAAGCGTTTGAAACTGGTTGAAGCGTTTATCTCTTCAGGTAACAACCCTGAGTGGATGATCCTTACTGTACTTCCAGTTCTTCCGCCAGATCTACGTCCACTAGTACCACTAGATGGCGGTCGCTTTGCGACTTCAGATCTGAACGACCTATACCGTCGTGTGATCAACCGTAACAACCGTTTGAAGCGTCTTCTAGAGCTTGCTGCTCCGGACATCATCGTACGTAACGAAAAACGTATGCTGCAAGAGTCTGTTGATGCGCTACTAGACAACGGTCGTCGTGGTCGTGCGATCACAGGTTCGAACAAGCGTCCTCTGAAATCTCTTGCTGATATGATCAAGGGTAAACAAGGTCGTTTCCGTCAGAACCTTCTAGGTAAACGTGTAGACTACTCAGGCCGTTCTGTAATCACAGTTGGTCCATACCTACGTCTACACCAGTGTGGTCTTCCTAAGAAGATGGCACTTGAGCTGTTCAAGCCATTTATCTACAGCAAGCTAGAGACTCGTGGTCTTGCGACTACAATCAAAGCTGCTAAGAAGATGGTAGAGCGTGAAGAAGCGGTAGTTTGGGATATCCTAGACGAAGTAATCCGTGAACACCCAGTACTATTGAACCGTGCACCGACACTTCACCGTCTAGGTATCCAAGCGTTCGAACCAGTACTAATCGAAGGTAAAGCGATCCAGCTACACCCACTAGTGTGTGCGGCATACAACGCGGACTTCGATGGTGACCAAATGGCGGTTCACGTGCCTCTAACTCTAGAAGCACAGCTTGAAGCTCGTACTCTGATGATGTCGACGAACAACATTCTGTCGCCAGCGTCAGGTGATCCGATCATCGTACCTTCTCAGGACGTTGTATTGGGTCTGTACTACATGACTCGTGACAAGATCAACGTGAAAGGCGAAGGTATGTACCTAGCAAGCCCTGCTGAGGCTGAAAAGGCATACCGTACTAAGACTGCTGAGCTACACGCTCGTGTTAAAGTTCGTATCACTGAGACTGTTAAAGACGAAGACGGCAACAGCACAACAGAAACTAAGATGGTGGATACCACTATCGGTCGTGCAATGTTGTGGCAAATCGTGCCAGCAGGTCTACCGTACAGCATCGTTAACCAAAAACTAGGTAAGAAGCAAATCTCTAACCTACTTAACGAAGCGTACCGTAAGCTAGGTCTGAAAGACACGGTAATCTTCGCTGACCAAATCATGTACACAGGTTTTGCTTACGCGGCACTTTCTGGTGTATCAGTTGGTATCAACGACATGGTTGTTCCAGCAGCTAAGTACACTGAAATCGCAGCAGCGGAAGAAGAAGTACGTGAAATTCAAGAACAGTACCAATCTGGTCTTGTAACTGCGGGCGAACGCTACAACAAAGTGATCGATATTTGGGCATCGACCAACGATCGCGTAGCGAAAGCGATGATGGAAAACTTGTCTTACGAGACAGTTATCAACCGCGACGGCGAAGAAGAACAGCAAGAATCGTTCAACAGCATCTACATGATGGCTGACTCGGGCGCACGTGGTTCTGCAGCTCAGATTCGTCAGCTAGCTGGTATGCGTGGTCTGATGGCTCGTCCAGATGGTTCGATCATCGAAACGCCGATCACTGCGAACTTTAAAGAAGGTCTAAACGTACTTCAGTACTTTATCTCAACGCACGGTGCTCGTAAGGGTCTTGCGGATACGGCACTGAAAACAGCGAACTCGGGTTACCTAACTCGTCGTCTAGTAGACGTAGCACAAGACGTTGTAGTAACTGAACATGACTGTGGCACTCACGAGGGTGTTGACATGATGCCTCACATCGAGGGTGGTGATGTTAAAGTTGCTCTAACTGAACTTGCTCTAGGTCGTGTAGTTGCTGAAGACATTCTTAAACCAGGTACAGAAGAAGTTCTGATCCCACGTAATACTCTAATCGATGAGAAGTGGTGTCAGATCATGGAAGAGAACTCAGTAGACAGCATTAAAGCTCGTTCTGTAGTTACTTGTGATTCTGACTTCGGTTGTTGTGCACAGTGTTACGGTCGTGACCTAGCACGTGGTCACCTAGTGAACCAAGGTGAAGCAGTTGGTGTTATCGCTGCTCAATCTATCGGTGAACCAGGTACACAGCTAACGATGCGTACGTTCCACATCGGTGGTGCGGCATCTACTGCAGCAGCAGAGAACAGCATCCAAGCGAAGAACAACGGTTCTGTTAAGCTTCACAATGCGAAATTCGTAATTAACAAAGCTGGTAAGCTAGTAATCACATCTCGTGCTTCTGAGCTAACCATCATTGATGAATTCGGTCGTACGAAAGAGAAGCACAAACTGCCTTACGGTTCGACACTAAGCAAAGCAGACAACGACGCAGTTCAAGCTGGTGAAACAGTAGCGAACTGGGAAGCGCACACAATGCCAATCATCACTGAAGTAGCTGGTCGCATCCAGTTCGTAGATATGATTGATGGTGTGACGGTTTCTCGTCAAACTGACGACCTAACTGGTCTATCTTCAAGTGAAGTAACTGACGCTGCAGCTCGTCCATCAGCAGGTAAAGATATGCGTCCAGCTATCAAACTTGTCGATGAGCAAGGTAACGATGTAATGATCCCTGGTACTGATATGCCAGCTCACTACTTCCTGCCTGGTAAAGCGATCGTGAACATTGAAGACGGCGCAGAAGTAGGTGTGGGTGATACGCTAGCACGTATTCCACAGAAATCAGGCGGTAACAAGGACATCACGGGTGGTCTACCACGCGTAGCTGACCTATTCGAAGCTCGTAAGCCGAAAGAGCCTGCGATCCTTGCTGAGCACACAGGTACTGTGAGCTTCGGTAAAGAAACGAAAGGTAAGCGTCGTCTAGTGATCACTCGCGAAAGCGGTGAAGCTTACGAAGAGATGATTCCTAAGCACCGTCAGTTGAACGTGTTCGAAGGTGAGAAAGTTGAACGTGGTGACGTTATTGCAGATGGTCCAGAGACTCCGCATGACATCCTACGTCTACGTGGTATCCACGCAGTAACTCAATACATCGCTAACGAAGTACAAGAAGTTTACCGACTACAAGGCGTTAAGATTAACGATAAGCACATTGAGACTATCGTTCGTCAAATGCTACGTAAGTGTACTATTACACACGCAGGTGACTCTGAGTTCCTACCTGGCGAGCAAGTTGAATACTCACAAGTTAAGATTGCTAACCGTAATCTAGAAGCTGAAGGCAAAGAGCCTGCACGTTTTGAACGTGACCTTCTAGGTATCACTAAAGCATCTCTAGCGACTGAGTCGTTCATCTCTGCGGCATCGTTCCAGGAGACAACTCGCGTACTAACAGAAGCTGCGGTTTCTGGTAAGCGTGATGAGCTACGTGGTCTGAAAGAAAACGTAATCGTTGGTCGTCTAATCCCAGCGGGTACTGGTTTCGCATACCACCAAGAGCGTCAAGCTAAGCGCGCAGAAGAGCAAGAAGGTCCATCAGCAGAACAAGCTACTGATAACCTAGCGGCACTTCTAAACGCAGGCTTCTCATCAGAAGACTAATTCGTCGCTGATAAAGAAATAATAAAAGGCACCTTCGGGTGCCTTTTTTGCGTTTGAGGGTAATGGAACGCTCAACAGAGTTGAGCTTACGGAGCGCCAAGCGTAGCTTGGCTACGGGATGCCGCCAAAAATTTAGATGTGAGATCCGAGATTGGAGAATTGAAAGCAATCGAATAAAGCAAGGCGGACGCTTTGCGAGATATATTCCGTAGCGCAGCGTTTTGTAGCCCAACAAGGTTGGGCGTCCCTATTTCTATAGCCCAGCTCGGCTGGGCGTTTCAATACCGATGCGGCAATTCCTACGCGCCTGGCGGCACCGCAAGGCTATCGGCAATCAGTTGGATCAGATGATCTTCTACCCCAAAACGGATTTCTAGTATCTCACCGACATTCGATAGGTCAGCATCAAAATCATCCAGCGTATCGTCGTCACTGACATCGGCATACTTATCGGTAAAGTTAAGCAGTGGGTCGGTGGTTAAGACGATTTTCGCGTAAGCGGAGTTGATTTCATCGGTGGCTTGAAAGCCGGTTGAGCGCCATTGATCCATTACCATATCGTAGATCTTAAAGTGACCTTCAGAGATATAGTCGACCAAGTGTTGGCAAAAATTTTGTAGTTCGGTAGGAGTTGGCAGCGAAGAAAGTGGTGTTTTCTGACTAGCGGGTTGAAGTGCGGCAAGCTTACAGTACTCGACAATCAGTGACTGACGAGTCTCTAACCAATGGTCAATGACCTCACTTGAGCCACCCCACTGTTCCTGTGTTTGTTGGAATTTTTTTAGCATGACCATGCCCTCATGATCTAATCACACTCCGGTGATTATGAAGCTTTGCAACGCAAAGCGATGATAGATTCAAAACCTATTGTCCTTACCAAATTTGTAGCCAAAAAATTCAATAGATACAAACTCTGGTATGAAATTAGATTGCCAGTAAAATGGATCAACTGCAAGTAAAGAGGGACGGTAATGAGCGAGAAGGGTGAAGTTTGCTTAGAACAAAAAGCCTATTGGTGTGTGGTTTCTGGCAGTGATATATGGCTAGTTGCAGGAGAGTTGCCCCTTGGCACCGCTAAGCAGTTTGGCTTTGATAGCGAGAAAAGTGTCTGCATTGGTGAGTATAACGCTCTGCCCGTCGTGTGGCTTAACGATCAAGATGTCGAGCGCGAACTGCCACTGACATCACTACGTGAATGTTTAGGCTTCAGCGATGAGCTGTTTTTGATGATCAGCAAAGCCGTGCAATATGGTCATATGTCGCAGAGCATGCGTTTTTGCCCGCAATGCGGTGGGCGCAATCATCTCAATCACAATCAGTTGGCGATGCAGTGTGGTGAGTGTCGCACTCTTCATTACCCGCGAATCTTTCCGTGCATTATTGTCGCAGTGCGTAAGCACGATCAGATCTTACTCGCTCAGCACCCACGTCATCGTAATGGTATGTATACCGTGATCGCTGGCTTTCTCGAAGTGGGGGAAACGTTGGAGCAATGTGTTGCTCGTGAGGTGCTCGAAGAAACAGGCATTGCGGTGACCAACATTCGCTATTTTGGCAGTCAACCATGGGCTTTCCCTTCAAGTATGATGATGGGATTTCTCGCCGATTATCATTCTGGTAACGTCAAACCTGACTACACTGAGCTCAGTGATGCACAGTGGTTTTCAATCGATCAAATGCCACCTGTCGCGCCACAAGGCACCATTGCACGCGCCTTGATTGAGCAAACCCTTGAAGATATTAAAAACGCATCTTGCTGAAATTTAGGTAAAAAAAACCCTCCGAGAGGGAGGGGGTAAGTAAGATGTCGTTATGAGATGCCGAGTACTAGGTACTCGGTTAATTATTGTAGTTTTCGCTAGCGAGAGAATTTTTAACACTGTTATGAGTAGGGTGCAAATTAACCACTGAATAAAAAGTTAATAACTTGATCTAGGTTGCAAAGCACTCGGCTTTTGCGAGCAAAACAGTGTTAGAATACGGGCGTTAAAATAAGGCCCAAGATTGGAAAAGCATAATGACAGAATTAAAAAATGATCGTTATCTGCGTGCGCTACTAAAAGAGCCAGTAGATTACACCCCAGTATGGATGATGCGCCAAGCAGGTCGTTACCTACCTGAATACAAAGCAACGCGCGCCCAAGCGGGTGATTTTATGTCACTGTGTCGCAACGCAGAGCTAGCTTCGGAAGTGACTCTTCAGCCATTGCGTCGTTTCCCACTCGATGCGGCTATTTTGTTCTCTGATATTCTGACCATCCCAGATGCAATGGGACTTGGTCTGCGTTTTGAAACTGGTGAAGGTCCGGTATTTGATAAGCCAATCACCTGTAAAGCAGATGTCGAGAAGATCGGTATTCCTGATCCTGAAGGCGAGTTGCAATACGTAATGAATGCAGTACGCCAGATCCGTAAAGATCTACAAGGTGAAGTGCCACTGATTGGTTTCTCTGGTAGCCCATGGACGTTGGCGACCTACATGGTCGAAGGTGGTAGCTCGAAAGCTTTCACTAAGATCAAGAAGATGATGTACGCAGAACCGCAAACGCTGCACCTGCTGCTTGATAAGCTAGCAGACAGCGTGATTGAGTATTTAAACGCACAGATCAAAGCCGGTGCGCAATCTGTGATGGTATTTGATACTTGGGGTGGTGTATTAACCCCGCGTGACTACAACCTGTTCTCACTGCAGTACATGCACAAGATCGTTGATGGTTTGATCCGTGAAAACGATGGTCGCCGCGTACCTGTGACGCTATTCACTAAGAACGGCGGCATGTGGCTTGAGCAGATCGCAGCAACAGGTTGTGATGCGGTCGGTCTCGACTGGACCATCAATATTGCTGACGCTAAAGCGCGCATTGGCGACAAAGTGGCGCTGCAAGGCAACATGGACCCATCAATGCTGTACGCCTCACCTGAGCGTATCCGTGAAGAAGTCTCTTCAATTCTTGAAGGTTTTGGTGATGCAGGTACTGGTCATGTGTTCAACCTAGGTCACGGTATCCACCTAGATGTGCCGCCTGAAAATGCTGGTGTCTTTGTGGAAGCGGTGCACGAGCTATCTAAGCCGTACCACAAATAATAAGTTTGACCCGTCCTGATATGGGTTGACACTTTTTAGTTAAAACGCTCGGTGTACTTCATCGGGCGTTTTGTATTTTAGCGCTGTATGAGGCCTCATCTGATTATAGATTTCTACTGACTCAGCGACCATTTTTCTTGCTTGAGCTACATCTTTAGGCTTTCGCAAGAGATATTCCATTTTCAAAATGCCGTTCACCCTCTCTGCCAACGCATTCTGGTAGCAGTCATACCCATC
>NZ_QLYZ01000035.1 GCF_003350325.1 Vibrio rhodolitus
TGAACCTATAAATAATGGCAGGTCTACCTGGATTCGAACCAGGGAATGGCGGCATCAAAAGCCGCTGCCTTACCGCTTGGCGATAGACCTACAGGTGCTCAATAAAGAGGCTTATATTCTTATTTTAGAAAGAATGGTGCGGAAAGAGAGACTTGAACTCTCACACCTTGCGGCGCCAGAACCTAAATCTGGTGCGTCTACCAATTCCGCCATTTCCGCATRTTATGTATTCAYAYCRCTAAYTGGTAAAAGCCATATGAAGTTGTAKTGGCAGGYTACTTAGAACCGAGCCAGGGACAATAGATTAGGCATCAAAAAATGTTATCCACTGAACCTATAAATAGTGGCAGGTCTACCTGGATTCGAACCAGGGAATGGCGGCATCAAAAGCCGCTGCCTTACCGCTTGGCGATAGACCTGCAGATGATAATCTGAAGATTATCGAATAATGGTGCGGAAAGAGAGACTTGAACTCTCACACCTTGCGGCGCCAGAACCTAAATCTGGTGCGTCTACCAATTCCGCCATTTCCGCATATTATGTATTCATACCGCTAATTGGTAAAAGCCATATGAAGTTGTAATGGCAGGCTACTTAGAGCCGAACCAGGGACAATAGATGAGGCATCAAAAAGATGTTATCCACTGAACCTATAAATAATGGCAGGTCTACCTGGATTCGAACCAGGGAATGGCGGCATCAAAAGCCGCTGCCTTACCGCTTGGCGATAGACCTGCAGGGTATAGTCGTCTTGACTATCAAATTATGGTGCGGAAGAAGAGACTTGAACTCTTACACCTTGCGGCGCCAGAACCTAAATCTGGTGCGTCTACCAATTCCGCCACTTCCGCATAATTTGTTTGTAGGTTACTTCAAGATGGTGCGGAAAGAGAGACTTGAACTCTCACACCTTGCGGCGCCAGAACCTAAATCTGGTGCGTCTACCAATTCCGCCATTTCCGCGTCTTGAATCTCTACGTAACTGTCAGTTGAAAGATCAACTAGCAGTTGAATATGGTGGCTACGACGGGATTCGAACCTGTGACCCCATCATTATGAGTGATGTGCTCTAACCAGCTGAGCTACGTAGCCGTTTTACTTTTCAGTAATATGGTGCGGAAAGAGAGACTTGAACTCTCACACCTTGCGGCGCCAGAACCTAAATCTGGTGCGTCTACCAATTCCGCCATTTCCGCATCTTTTTTAATTGCTGATGTAATTGGTAAAACATCAACGATATTACCTATATTTCAAGGTGAATAATGGCAGGTCTACCTGGATTCGAACCAGGGAATGGCGGCATCAAAAGCCGCTGCCTTACCGCTTGGCGATAGACCTGCAGGGCATAGTCGTTAGACTATCAAATTATGGTGCGGAAGAAGAGACTTGAACTCTTACACCTTGCGGCGCCAGAACCTAAATCTGGTGCGTCTACCAATTCCGCCACTTCCGCATAATTTGTTTGTAGATTACTTCAAGATGGTGCGGAAAGAGAGACTTGAACTCTCACACCTTGCGGCGCCAGAACCTAAATCTGGTGCGTCTACCAATTCCGCCATTTCCGCATCTTGAATCTACATAACTGATAGTTAATTGGTAAAAACTAACAGTTGAAACTTTTCTTTCAAAAGAAAGAATGGTGGCTACGACGGGATTCGAACCTGTGACCCCATCATTATGAGTGATGTGCTCTAACCAGCTGAGCTACGTAGCCATCTTGTGAGCGAGACAATATAAACCTTCGCGCTCTTAGTGACAACCCCTTTTTTAAAAAGGTTTCCACTTTAATTAGTGGCAGGTCTACCTGGATTCGAACCAGGGAATGGCGGCATCAAAAGCCGCTGCCTTACCGCTTGGCGATAGACCTGCAGGCGATAGTCATAAAGACTATCAAAACATGGTGCGGAAAGAGAGACTTGAACTCTCACACCTTGCGGCGCCAGAACCTAAATCTGGTGCGTCTACCAATTCCGCCATTTCCGCATCTATTCCTAATTGCTCTATAAAGAACATTTAGGAATGGTGGCTACGACGGGATTCGAACCTGTGACCCCATCATTATGAGTGATGTGCTCTAACCAGCTGAGCTACGTAGCCATTACCATGTTGTTTTTCGTTCCTTTCCGATTCATCGCTGTCTCGCTGGGAACGGGGCGCATTATGCGTATCTAAGCGAGAACCGTCAACAGTTTTTTTGAAGAAATTTGGATAAATGAATCGTTCGATTCCTTTTTAAACAAAGAGGCGCGTTAGTGATCGAAAAGTGCTAATAAAATGACTGCATCCTAATAACTTAAATGGTTGCGATATTTGCTCCAATAAAAAAGCCAGCTTTTCAGCTGGCTTTTAAAGTCAATAACTTGCACAAAAAATAGGCAGTTAATTATACGTTGAAGCGGAAGTGAACCACATCACCATCTTTTACGATGTACTCTTTACCTTCAAGACGCCATTTACCTGCATCTTTAGCACCACTTTCACCGTTGTATTGGATGAAGTCGTCGTAGCCAACAACTTCAGCACGGATAAAGCCTTTTTCAAAGTCAGTGTGGATCTTACCCGCAGCTTTAGGCGCTGTTGCACCCACAGGGATAGTCCATGCACGCACTTCTTTAACACCCGCTGTAAAGTAAGTGTGTAGGCTTAGTAGTTCGTAACCTGCGCGGATTACGCGGTTTAGGCCTGGTTCTTCGATGCCCATGTCTGCAAGGAACTCTTCGCGCTCGTCATCTTCAAGCTCAGCCATTTCTGACTCGATAGCCGCACATACAGGCACAACAACGTTGTTCTCTTTTGCTGCGAACTCACGAACTGCGTCTAGGTATGGGTTATTCTCAAAACCATCTTCGTTGACGTTAGCGATGTACATGGTTGGCTTAAGCGTTAGGAAGTTTAGGTAACCTACTGCCGCTAGCTCTTCTTTAGATAGAGCAACAGTACGTGCAGAACCACCTTCAGTTAGCACTGGTAGCAGCTTTTCAAGTACAGCCAGTTCAAACTTAGCGTCTTTGTCGCCGCCTTTTGCTTTTTTAGCGTTACGTTGAATTGCACGCTCACAAGAGTCTAAGTCAGCAAGAGCAAGTTCAAGGTTGATCACTTCGATATCTTCGATTGGTGATACTTTACCCGCAACGTGAATGATGTTTTCGTTTTCAAAACAGCGAACAACGTGACCAATTGCGTCAGTTTCACGGATGTTAGCTAGGAATTTGTTACCTAGACCTTCACCACGAGATGCACCTGCAACTAGACCTGCGATGTCTACGAATTCCATCGTAGTTGGCAGTACGCGCTGAGGGTTCACAATTTTTGCCAACGCATCTAGACGTAGGTCTGGCACTGGAACCACACCAGTGTTTGGTTCGATAGTACAGAACGGGAAGTTTGCTGCTTCGATACCCGCTTTAGTTAGTGCATTGAACAGAGTTGACTTACCAACGTTTGGTAGACCAACGATGCCACATTTAAAACCCATGATTGTAACCTTATTCAGCTTTGAACGTGTGTAAGCGGTTTTGTGCTTTGCTTAGGCCATCTTTGAGTAAGATGTCGAGACAGCGTACAGCTTCATCTGCTGCCGCTTCGAGTTGCTCATGCTCTTTGGCAGGAGCCTTGCCTAGCACATAACCAGCCACTTTATCTTTGTGTCCCGGATGACCAATGCCAATGCGGAGACGATAAAACTCTTTGTTATTGCCTAATTTGCTAATGGTGTCACGTAAACCATTGTGACCACCATGACCGCCGCCTTTTTTAAATTTAGCGACACCAGGAGGTAAGTCTAGCTCGTCATGAGCGACCATAATTTCTTCTGGTTTAATTTGGTAGAACTTTGCTAGCGCCGCAACGGCTTTGCCAGATAGGTTCATAAAAGTGGTAGGGATCAATAGGCGCAGATCCTCACCATTTACCATGATACGTCCAGTAAGACCAAAGAACTTTGGCTCATTCTTTAGCGTAACGTTATGAACGCGAGCTAACTCCTCCACAACCCAAGCGCCCGCATTATGGCGAGTCTTAGCGTATTCAGGGCCAGGGTTAGCTAGTCCAACAAGAAGTTTGATCTGTTGAGTCAAGGTTAGGATCTCTCTGGAATCTCAAAAAGCGCAGTATAATAGCACACAAAAACGCTCTCGGGCGAGAGTGGGCGTTTTTGCCAAATACAGCAATAAAAAAACACCCCTAAATAGGGGTGTTTTCAATTCGGTCTAATCGTTTAGATTAGTTGAACATTGCAGAGATAGACTCTTCGTTGCTGATGCGACGAATCGCTTCTGCAAGCATGCGAGATAGGCTAAGTGTAGTTACTTTACCTGTCGCTTCCATCTCTTTAGACAGAGTGATTGAGTCAGTTACGATCACTTGGTCTAGTACAGAATTCTTAATGTTGTCAGCAGCGTTGCCTGAGAATACAGCGTGAGTCGCGTAAGCAAATACACGTTTCGCTCCGCGCTCTTTTAGCGCTTCAGCAGCTTTACATAGTGTGCCACCAGTATCGATCATGTCATCAACGATCACACAGTCACGACCTTCAACGTCACCGATAAGGTTCATAACTTCAGACACGTTTGCACGTGGACGACGTTTGTCAACGATCGCGATGTCGATGTCGCCTAGTGCTTTAGCTGTTGCACGAGCACGTACAACACCACCTAGGTCTGGAGATACAACAACTGGGTTTTCTAGACCACGAGCTTGCATATCTTCAAGCAGTACCGGAGTACCGAAGATGTTGTCTACAGGTACATCGAAGAAGCCTTGAATTTGCTCAGCGTGTAGGTCGATAGTTAGAACGCGGTCAACACCTACGTTCGACAGGAAGTCTGCCACTACTTTAGCGGTAATAGGCACACGAGAAGAACGTACACGACGGTCTTGGCGAGCGTAGCCAAAGTAAGGGATTACTGCTGTAATACGGCCCGCAGAAGCGCGGCGCATTGCATCAATCATCACGACAAGTTCCATTAGGTTGTCGTTAGTTGGTGCACAAGTAGATTGGATGATGAATACATCACTACCACGTACGTTTTCGTTAATTTGCACAGCAACTTCGCCGTCAGAGAAACGAGAAACAGTGGCGTCACCAAGTGAGATGTAAAGACGATCAGCAATACGTTGGGCTAGTTCAGGTGTTGCGTTACCAGCAAATAGCTTCATATCAGGCACGGTGGAAACCTCAGGTTTGCGTCCAGTTTTTAAATAGATGATTTGTGGGCTAAACGGTATTTAGCCAGTGTCTGGTATAGGGGGGAAACGTTGTTTCCTTTTGCCACAAATGCCGACACGTTGTCAGATAATTGCTCGAATGCATTTTGTGCATCGTTTTCGCTCGAAAATTCAGCAAAAACGCACGATCCAGTACCCGTCAATCTCGACGGCGCGTATTGTAGCAGCCATGAAAGTTGCTTATCAACCTCTGGATAAAGCATTCTCACAATTTTTTCGCAATCGTTTCCGTAATCGCTGTCTAAAAGCAGTGATAGCGGGCGTTTTGGCGTGTTACGGGTTAACTGTGGATGTGTAAAAATTTCTACCGTAGCGATACTTACGTTTGGTCGTACGACCAAATACCATTTTTCTTCTGGGCTAACCTTGACGATCTCTTCACCAACGCCTTCGGCAAATGCCGCATGACCACGGACAAATACCGGCACATCGGCGCCAAGTTTTAGACCAATCTCTGCCAGTTGGTCTTCACTGCAACCGGTTTGCCACAAATGGTTTAGCGCTACTAAAACCGTTGCTGCATTAGATGAACCGCCGCCAATCCCGCCGCCCATCGGCAAAATTTTGTTGAGTTCGATATCGGCGCCAAACGAACAGTTGGTGAAAGCTTGCAGCGCAGTCGCCGCCCGCCAAATCAAATTATCCTCAAGCGCGACACCTGGAATATCAGGCGTTAAGGTAATCTTGCCGCTGTCATTGGCAGTAATGGTAAGGTCGTCACAGTGATCGACAAATTGAAACAGGGTTTGTAACTCGTGGTAGCCGTTGTCACGACGCCCAGTAATGTAAAGAAAAAGATTAAGTTTGGCAGGTGAAGGCCAATGAGTGGTTTCACGAATCATTACTTCAAAGTCCACTTTGTGATCACCAAATTGATGGTGGTGTCATTTTGTTTTAATTTAAGCTTATGCGGCACAGGCAAATCTGAGCCTAAAAATGGTACGTCTTGATAGCTTGAGTAGATAAGCTGCCAAGTTTGTCCGTTTATCTTCTTGGTCAGTGTTGCCAATGTTTGGGTTTCATTAACAGTGAAGTCATCTGCGTTGGTTGGTTTACCCAATAGCCAGTCATTCAATTGTTCGACCGGTAGGTTAAGCCCTGTCAAGCGTGCAATAAGGCGATCGGCGCTGATGTCGCTGTAGGTTTCGTCTTCGTAAGTTTCGACTGTCGCAACCGTAGGGGTGATCTTCAGATTTAACACGGTTTGACCGAGAAAGGTGCTTAAGCGCAGTTGCTGTTGTTGTGGAGTGTTCTGCCAATAGAAACTCAAAGACTCTCTTTGCTCAGGTGAGATGTAACCGAGCTTGCCTGACGCATTGTAGTTGGAAATAAGCGCCAATCGCTGCTGATGAGTTTGCCACTCAACACTGGTGTAGCTGTCTTGAATCGAGCTACAGCCTGCAAGAAGGGCGAAGGAAATTACCAAAGCGGCAAGTTTTATGAGTCGTCGCGAGAACATAGTGGATGCAATTCCTATAACAGCCAAATTTCTGAACGCATACTATAGCATTGAAAAGTCTTGTTACCTTGTTAGAAAAAGGAAAATAGCCACTTTGTTGGCTGATTCAATCTATCTATCTGAAAATTAGGGTACAATCGACGTTTTCGCTGCTTTTAAACCCGGATAAATTGGCATAAAGAGAAAACAGTTGAGCGATCCCCTTTTATTCATGGGGGGCATCAAGTAAAATTCCGTCCCTGTTTTCACCCAATCAGAACCAGAGAACACACAGTACATGTCATTGCTTGCTATCGGTATCAATCATAATACGGCTTCAGTAGAACTTCGCGAAAAAGTCGCGTTTGGGCCGGACAAGCTACCGCTAGCATTACAGCAACTCTCTGAAAGCCCTCACATTAGTGGCGGGGTAATCGTCTCTACTTGTAACCGCACCGAAGTGTATTGCGACGTGAAACCGTCGAGCAAAAACAAGGTGATCGACTGGCTTGCCCAGTTCCATCAAGTGAGCGCTGAAGAGTTAAAACCCAGTATTTATGTGCATGAAGAACAAGCGGCGATCCGTCATTTAATGCGCGTTGCCTGTGGTTTGGACTCGCTTGTTTTGGGTGAACCACAAATTTTAGGTCAGGTGAAACAAGCATTTGCTGATTCACGTGGCGGTCATGCAGTGAATGCAGCAATGGAAAAATGGTTTCAAAAGACGTTTTCGGTGGCAAAACGTGTTCGTACTGAGACCGATATCGGTGGCAATGCCGTTTCTGTTGCGTATGCCGCATGTACCTTGGCTAAGCACATCTTCGAATCACTCCAAGAGTCAACTGTGCTGCTCGTCGGGGCAGGAGAGACCATCGAGTTAGTTGCTAAACATCTTGCTTCCAATGGTTGTACTAAGATGATCGTGGCGAACCGTACCAAAGAGCGCGCTTTGTCATTGGCAGAGCAATTTGGCGCGGAAGTGATCAGCTTGCCCGAAATTCCTGAGCATTTGGCACGGGCGGATATTGTGATCAGTTCAACCGCTAGTCCACTGCCGATTATTGGTAAAGGTATGGTGGAAACGGCGCTTAAGCATCGCCGCTATCAACCTATGCTGTTAGTGGATATTGCTGTTCCTCGTGATATTGAATCACAGGTAGGAGAGTTGGATGATGCCTACCTTTACTCGGTCGATGATCTGCAGTCGATTATTGATAGCAATATAGAACAACGCAAAGTCGAAGCGATTCAAGCTGAGGCTATTGTGAGTGAAGAAAGCGCGGCATTTATGACCTGGTTGCGTTCACTGCAAGGTGTCGACAGCATTCGTGAATATCGACAAACCGCTAACGAGATCCGTGAAGATCTGTTAAGTAAAAGTATCCAAGCTCTTGCTGCTGGAGGCGATCCTGAAAAAGTGTTGTTGGAGTTAAGTAATAAACTGACCAACAAGCTCATTCATGCGCCAACTCGCGCATTACAAACTGCGGCAGAGCAAGGTGAGCCGGCAAAGCTTGCCATTATTAGACAAAGTTTGGGTCTTGAAGACTCGCTATAACTAGAACCCTGAGTTAATTATATGAAAGCCTCTATTCTTACTAAGCTAGAAACGCTAGTAGAACGTTACGAAGAAGTTCAACACCTGCTAGGTGATCCTGGTGTGATCGGTGACCAAGATAAATTCCGCGCATTATCTAAAGAGTATTCTCAGCTTGAAGAAGTGACTAAGTGCTTCCAAGGCTACCAGCAAGCGCAAGAAGACCTTCTTGCGGCTGAAGAGATGGCAAAAGAAGATGACGAAGAAATGCGTGAAATGGCGCAGGAAGAGATCAAAGACGCAAAAGAAGCGATTGAGCGCCTAGGTGATGAGCTACAAATCCTATTACTGCCAAAAGATCCAAACGATGACCGCAACTGTTTCCTAGAGATCCGTGCAGGTGCTGGTGGTGATGAAGCGGGTATCTTCGCTGGTAACCTATTCCGTATGTACTCTAAGTTTGCTGAGAAGAAAGGCTGGCGCATCGAAGTGATGAGCTGCAATGAATCAGAGCATGGCGGCTACAAAGAGATGATCGCTAAAGTAAGCGGTGATGGTGCTTACGGCGTACTGAAATTCGAGTCAGGCGGTCACCGCGTACAGCGCGTACCAGAAACTGAATCACAAGGTCGCGTACACACTTCTGCGTGTACAGTGGCTGTGATGGCTGAAATCCCAGAAGCGGATTTGCCAGAAATCAAAGCGGCTGATCTGAAAATCGATACATTCCGTGCATCTGGCGCGGGTGGTCAGCACGTTAACACCACGGATTCTGCAATCCGTATTACCCACTTACCAACTGGTACGGTAGTTGAGTGTCAGGACGAGCGTTCACAGCATAAAAACAAAGCGAAAGCGATGCAGGTTCTAGCTGCACGTATCGTGCAAGCTGAAGAAGCGCGTCGTGCGGCTGAGGTTTCTGACACCCGTCGTAACCTGCTAGGTTCGGGCGATCGCAGTGACCGTATCCGTACTTACAACTACCCGCAAGGTCGTGTATCTGATCACCGCATCAACTTAACCGTTTACCGTTTGAACGAAGTGATGGAAGGCGATCTAGCAAGCTTGATCGAGCCTGTGATTCAAGAACACCAAGCGGATCAGCTTGCCGCTCTAGCTGAGAATAACTAAGTTAATGTCGGCTACTAATAGTGTTGACAACACACTAAAGCGTGCCACGCAACAACTTCAAGAGAGCGGCAGTGATTCGCCGTCTCTTGATGCCGCTGTTTTGCTTTGTCATGCCTTAGACAAACCACGTTCATTTTTAATGACTTGGCCAGAGAAAGAGCTTTCAGCACAAGACCTTGCACCTTTTGACGCGTTACTGGCTCGCCGTTTAACGGGTGAGCCTGTGGCGTATATTGTTGGCGAGCGTGAGTTTTGGTCACTGCCGTTAGAGGTTTCTCCGACGACCTTGATTCCGCGCCCTGATACGGAACGTTTGGTCGAGCTTGCTTTAGATAAAGCCATGCTCATCGATGGTGATATTCTCGATCTAGGCACTGGCACCGGGGCAATTGCTTTAGCGCTCGCGTCAGAGCTGCCAAGTCGCCGCGTGGTGGGCATTGATTTAATGCCTGACGCACAGCAACTTGCCACGCGTAATGCACAGCGTCTTGCGATTGACAATACGCAGTTTTTCGCTGGCAGTTGGTTTGAGCCTCTTGAGGCTGGTACGCAGTTTGCAGTTATCGTTTCAAACCCACCTTATATTGAAGAAAATGATCCGCATTTGAGCCAAGGTGATGTGCGTTTTGAGCCGCTAAGTGCTTTGGTTGCCGCTGAGCAAGGTTTGGCGGATATTCGCCATATTACCGATAACGCGCGCCAATTCTTAAGCAATGATGGCTGGCTGCTGTTTGAACATGGTTATGATCAGGGCAGTGCCGTGCGCCAAATCTTTATCGATCTAGGTTACCAAGATGTCGAAACGTTCAAAGACTATGGGCACAATGACCGAGTGACACTAGGTCGCTATACCAAATAACAAAGAGAGCAATTAGATGTACGAAGGACTGAAGCATTTTCATTTACTCACTATCGCGTTAAGTGCGACATTATTGTCAGTGCGCTTTGCGCTGTTGTTGGCGAACTCTGAACTGCGCAACAATAAGTTTCTTAAAGTGTTCCCACACGTCAATGATACCTTGTTACTTGCCTCAGGGATCGCTTTGTCAGTGATCACTGGCTTTATTCCATTTACTGCCGCCGCGCCATGGCTAACCATGAAGATCACTTGTGTGTTGGCTTACATTGCCCTTGGTTTCTTTGCACTTAAACTGGCGAAAAACAACCTGCTGCGTATTTTCGCTTTCCTAGGTGCGCTGGGTTGGCTAGGGATTGCTGGCAAGATTGCGGTAACAAAAACACCTCTGTTGTTCTAAGTTGGTGAGATCGAATGCAAGAATTGTTTGATGAAGACTTTGATGCGCTGGAGTTAGCGGAAGGCGCCTTGGTGCTCAATCAGGCGATTGACCCTGAAACACAAGTTAGCTGGGCAAAAGCGGAGTTGCAGCGCCTACTGCAAGAAGCTGAATTGGCGTTAGTCCATGAACCGCACCCGCAACAGCGCTTCGATGCCTTCTTACGCCTTTTCTACCACGAGTGGGGATTCCAAGGTGACAAAGAGGCTTATTTTGATTCAGCCAATGCCTTTTTGGATAAAGTGCTTGAACGCCGTAAAGGGATTCCAGTCAGTCTAGGCGCGTTGCTACTCTTTTTTGGCAAGCAATTAGGCTTTCCGATTGAAGGCATGACTTTTCCTACCCAGTTTGTGGTTAAAATTTCTTGGCCGAATCATGCAGTGCAGTACGTCAATCCATTTAATGGCGAGTATGTGTCTGAACATACGCTACGTGCTTGGCTTGTGGGGCAGAAAGGGCCATTTGCCCAATTAAAGCCAAACCACCTTAAGTCGGCAGATCATCCGACCGTGATTGGGCGTTGGCTAGCGCTGATTAAAAGTGCCCTGCTGCGCGAAGAGCGCTATGCATTAGCACTGCGTTGCTCAGATTTAGCCTTAACCTTTTCGCCAGACGATCCCTATGAAATTCGCGATCGCGGCTTTATCTATCAGCAACTAGACTGTCATCAGATGGCCTTATCTGACTATCAGTACTTTATTGACCAGTGTCCGGAAGATCCGGCAGCTGAATTACTTAAAAATCAAGTTCGTGCCATGAGTGAAACTCAGGTGACGTTACACTAAGCTATAGCCTTTAGGCTGGCTAAGTTGAAATAGAGAGAAAAAGATGGAACAGAAAATCGTTCATGTTGGTGATATTCCTGTTGCTAACGACAAACCGTTTACCCTATTTGCTGGTATGAACGTATTAGAGTCTCGCGATCTAGCTATGCAGATCTGTGAGCATTACGTTGAAGTGACGCAGAAACTGGGTATTCCTTACGTATTTAAAGCGTCATTTGATAAAGCAAACCGCAGTTCTGTTCACTCGTACCGTGGTCCTGGTCTTGAAGAAGGCATGAAAATCTTCCAAGAGCTAAAAGACACATTTGGCGTAAAAATCATTACTGACGTTCACACTGAAGCACAAGCGCAGCCTGTTGCGGATGTGGTGGATGTGATTCAGCTTCCTGCATTCCTTGCTCGTCAAACAGACCTAGTTGAAGCGATGGCAAAAACTGGTGCGGTTATTAACGTTAAGAAACCTCAGTTTATGAGCCCAAGCCAAGTGGGTAACATCGTTGATAAATTTGCTGAGTGTGGCAATAACAACGTGATCCTATGTGAGCGCGGTTCATGCCATGGTTACGATAACTTAGTGGTTGATATGCTAGGCTTTGGCGTGATGAAAAAAGCGTCTAACGGCAGCCCAATCATTTTCGACGTAACGCACTCTCTGCAAATGCGTGACCCTTCAGGTGCAGCATCTGGTGGTCGCCGTGAACAAACCGTAGAGCTTGCGAAAGCAGGTTTGGCGACAGGTATTGCGGGTCTGTTTATCGAAGCGCACCCAAATCCTGATCAAGCGCGCTGTGATGGTCCATCGGCACTACCACTAGACAAACTTGAGCCGTTCCTAAAACAGATGAAAGATCTGGATGATTTGATCAAGAGCTTTGCGCATATTGATATTCGCTAATCACGAATCATCGCGATTTCTAAGGCTGCCAATGGCAGCCTTTTTTGTGCCTTAAAAAGCACTCTGGTGCGTCACTTACCCGCAACGGATTGGCGGTGCCTTAAGATAGGTTAATAGTAGGTAAGCAGTTAATCGTTTGCTTGTGATCATTTGTTCAATTGAATGTAAGTATCCGCTTTTGTTGCACTTTGTAGGCAAAATTATAGTGATCAATGTTGCATAAAATTGAAAACAAAATGTGCCTAACGAAGGCTTACTTTAAACTATGTCAAGTTTTGCTACCTGAACATATAACTGTGCTTGCAAGTACAAGCCCAATATAACCCTTATCTGGTAGCAAATGGCAGTGGTTCCTATTTAGTTCAAAGGTATGACTATGACGCAACGCCTTATCGTAAAAACAGCACTTAGTGCAGCAATTCTTGCAACCCTAGCAGGCTGTGCAACAACGGCACAGAATGAGTGGGAGAGTGATAAAACTTACAAGCTGACTGTTCTTCACACCAACGATCACCACGGTCGTTTCTGGGAAAACAAATACGGTGAGTATGGCATGGCAGCTCGCAAGACGTTGATTGATAACCTACGCGAAGAGATTCGTGCAGAAGGTGGCAGCGTGCTACTGCTTTCTGGTGGTGATATTAACACCGGTGTTCCAGAGTCAGATCTGCAAGACGCTGAGCCAGATTTCAAAGGCATGAGCAAAATTGGTTACGATGCAATGGCACTGGGTAACCACGAATTCGACAACCCGCTTGAAGTGCTAATGCAGCAAAAAGAGTGGGCGAACTTCCCAATGCTTTCAGCAAACATTTACGACAAGAAGACTGGTGAGCGTATGTTCCAGGCTTACCAAATGTTTGAAAAGCAAGGCATCAAGATCGCGGTTATTGGTCTAACGACTGAAGATACGCAAAAAATCGGTAACCCTGAATTTATCGGCGGTATTGAGTTCCGTGATCCAAAAGAAGAAGCGAAAAAGCTGATCGCTGAACTTAAAGAGACTGAAAAACCAGATCTAATCTTCGCAGTAACTCACATGGGTCACTACGAAAATGGCAACCGTGGCGTGAACGCTCCGGGTGATGTGGCTCTAGCGCGTTACCTAAATGAAGGTGACCTAGATATGATCGTTGGTGGTCACTCGCAAGAGCCTGTGTGTATGGAAGCACCAAACGTTATCAAGAAAAACTTCCAACCTTCTGATGAATGTAAGCCTGATATCCAAAATGGCACGCACATCGTACAAGCTTACGAGTGGGGTAAATACGTAGGTCGTGCGGATTTCGAATTCCGTAATGGTGAGCTAGAAATGGTGAGCTACGATCTTATCCCTGTTAACCTGAAGAAGAAAATCAAGGTTGATGGTGAGAGCAAACGCGTATTCATCGAAGATGAAATTGCTAAAGACCAAGCTATGGTTGAGTTCCTGCGTCCATTCCAAGAGAAAGGTCAAGATCAGCTAAATGTTAAGATCGCAGAAACTAACGGTAAGTTAGAAGGCGATCGTAACGTGGTTCGTTTCGAGCAAACTAACCTAGGTCGCTTGATTGCTACAGCACATATGGATCGCGCGAAAGCGGATTTCGCGGTAATGAACTCAGGCGGCGTGCGTGATTCGATTGAAGGTGGTGACGTTACTTATAAAGACGTACTGAAAGTTCAGCCTTTCGGTAACATCGTGACTTACATCGATATGTCAGGTAAAGAAGTCATCGACTACCTAAACGTAGTGGGTACTAAGCCTGTTGACTCTGGTGCTTACGCGCAGTTTGCTGGTGTTTCTATGACAGTAGAAAACGGCAAAGTGTCTGACGTTAAGATTGGCGGCGAAGCGATTGATCTAGAGAAGACTTACCGCTTCACAGTACCAAGCTACAACGCAGCTGGTGGTGACGGCTACCCGAAAGTATCGACTCACCCAGGTTACGTGAATACTGGCTTTGTTGATGCAGAAGTACTAAAAGAGTACCTACAAGAAAATAGCCCAGTAGATGTAAACGCGTTCGCACCTAAAGGTGAGATTGTTTACAAATAAGCGCTATTGACTGACAGTCGTAAATCGCATTAACTAGAGCGGCACCATTTGGTGCCGCTTTTCTATTTTATCACGACACTCATCACTATAAGTTATTGCTAGGCGTGCGTGCTCTTAGCAGTGGTTTATCCTGATCGGTGCTAGGACGATGTTATGACACCCGCAATTAATGCAGCGAAAAAGAAAAAAGTAACGCATAAAATACATCAATATGAACATGACCCAAGAGCGGAAAGTTACGGGCTTGAGGCAGCCGAAGCGCTAGGGCAAGATCCTAAGCAAGTGTTTAAGACGCTGCTTTTTTGCTTAAATGGTGAGCCCAAGAACCTTGCCGTGGCGGTATTACCCGTTGAGCACAAACTCAATCTTAAGCTGGCAGCAAAAGCCGCTAAGGCAAAAAAAGCAGAAATGGCGAATCCCGACATCGCGCAAAAGACTACTGGGTATGTGGTTGGTGGCATTAGTCCACTAGGGCAAAAGAAAGCGTTGCCCACGTTTATTCATAACAGTGCTGAAGGTTTATCAACCATGATGGTCAGCGCTGGACGCCGCGGTTTAGAAATCGAACTTGCCCCAAAAGATTTGGCAGAACTGACGCGCGGACAGTTTGTGGATTTGTGCCTTTAAGAGTGAGAGCTGAGAGTTGGGAACGCAAAACATCAAAGATGCCTTGCTTCGAGATGCGGGAACGTTCGGTTAACGCCTTACTTACGGAACGCTGCGCTTACGGACGTGGGAACGTTCGGCTAACGCCTTACTTACGGAACGCTGCGCTTATGGATGTGGGAATGTTCGGTTAACGCCTTACTTACGGAACGCTGCGCTTATGGATGTGGGAATGTTCGGCTAACGCCTTACTTACGGAACGCTGCGCTTATGGATGCGGGAATGTTCGGCTAACGCCTTACTTACG
This sequence comes from Vibrio rhodolitus, assembly GCF_003350325.1. Classification (GTDB taxonomy): domain Bacteria; phylum Pseudomonadota; class Gammaproteobacteria; order Enterobacterales; family Vibrionaceae; genus Vibrio; species Vibrio rhodolitus. Next base: position 15,259 of record NZ_QLYZ01000035.1, read on the forward strand.
AACGCTGCGCTTACTGACGTGGGAACGTTCGGCTAATGCCTCACTTACGGAGCGCTGCGCTTATGGACTTGGGAATGCTTGACTACGCTCCACTTATCTGACCCGTCCTGATATGGGTTGACACTTTTTAGTTAAAACGCTCGGTGTACTTCATCGGGCGTTTTGTATTTTAGCGCTGTATGAGGCCTCATCTGATTATAGATTTCTACTGACTCAGCGACCATTTTTCTTGCTTGAGCTACATCTTTAGGCTTTCGCAAGAGATATTC
>NZ_QLYZ01000036.1 GCF_003350325.1 Vibrio rhodolitus
CGTTAGCAGAGAGAGTCAATGGGATACTAAAACAAGAGTTCCTACTCAATAGGTGTCAAGACATCAAAGAGCTCAACCAACTAGTAAAAGAGTCTATTAGTATCTATAACAATATGAGACCACATCTTAGCCTCGGGATGAAAACCCCAAATGAGGTTCATGAAAAAAGCCAGCTGCTAACGCAGTTGGCTTAGCATAAAACTGTCAACGTATTTTAGGACGAGACACTAAGAGAGACTATTCTTGCTCGCTCTCGTGTAGCTCACAATTTTCTGCCGCTTGGCAGACGCTTTCGCGAATGGTCAGGCGAACTTCAGGATAAAGCATCGAATAGAGTAGCTCGGCAAATTGGTGAGTTTTAATTGCATCGCAGTTACCATCGAGATCCAGATAAGCTTGCTCTTTAAGCGTGCTGAACATGGCTGCAAACACGCCTTTGTCGAAAAACTCAGGTGCGTTGATACCGTGTAGGCGACCGAGACGCTGCGCAATATCTTGGCTCTTGATCTCAAGATCGGATTTACCCAGTTCAGGAATCGCCACCAATAGGTTGAGAGCAATGGCATAACGCTGCAGCGTTTCTGAGATAGTACGACCAAGCAATACCAATACTTGCGTATTGCTTTGTTTGATTTCCACCATCTCTTCTTCAACGCTAATCAAACCTTGGTTTGCCAACTCAGTGACATAAGATTCAACCACCGCATCCAGTTGTGACTCTTCAATGCTTAAGAACAGCTCTTGTTTCAAGAATGGGTAGACTTGGGCTACATTACTCTTGATTTGCGCCAGGCTGAGTTTTTGACGGCGCACCAACATTTGCGCGATTAGCGCAGGGATCGCGAAGAGATGGATAATGTTGTTGCGGTAATAAGTCATCAGAATCGACTGATTGCGATCAAGCGAAACAATTTCACCCATGCTATCGGCTTCAAGTACAAACTTATCCAGTGACTCAGCATGTTTAACCAGTGTTTCTGCATCTTCACTTGGCACTGTACATGTATTTGAGTACGGCACATTCTTGAGCAGAGATAAGTAACAATCAATTTGTTGTACTAAGCTGTCACGAGAAAGTGCGCGTTGACGAGAGGCGAGTAGCGCCGTTGCACATAAGGTCAGTGCATTTGCTGCTGCTGCATCGTTAATGTGCGTCATCATTTTAGTCGCCAGACCATTCACCGCTGGTGTTAACCATTGTGGTTTTGAACCGCCCATTGGATCGATATCTTTGGTCCACTCTGGTGCATGTTCATTGAGGTATTGATTGACTGAAATCGGCTCACCAAAGTTCACATAACCTTGACCAAAGTTGCGCAGCTTACGAATGGTACGCAGCACAAGACCAGCATTTTCTTTCTCTTTGCGGCTGCCTCGTAGCTCTTTTGCGTATGTGCCCACTTCCATTACGTGCTCGTAACCAATGTAGACAGGTACCAGAGTCACAGGGCGGTTTAGACCGCGCAGCATCGCTTGGACTGTCATTGCTAACATACCAGTTTTTGCTTGCAGCAAGCGACCTGTACGTGAGCGACCACCTTCACTGAAGTATTCCACTGAGTAGCCTTTGGCAAACAGCTCAGCCAGGTATTCACGGAAAATTGTTGAGTAAAGCTTGTTGCCCTTAAAACTGCGACGAATAAAGAAAGCGCCACCACGGCGGAAGATTGGACCTGCCGGGAAGAAGTTTAAGTTGATGCCAGCAGCAATATGCGGCGGTACCATACCTTCATGGTATAGAACATAAGAAAGCAGTAGATAGTCCATATGGCTACGGTGACATGGCACGTAGACAATCTCATGTCCATCTTGAGCTAAACGACGCACGGTTGCGGCATTATTGATGTTTAAGCCTTGGTAGATGCGATTCCACAACCAACCAAGGATGCGATCGCCATTGCGTACTAAAGAATAAGAGAAGTCTGCCGCAATCTCATCCATGATGTCATGGGCTTCTTTACGCGCTTTGTCGAGCGAAATACCTTTGCTGTTGGCTTCGTCCTCAATCGCTTTTTCAATCGCTTTTGATTTCATTAAGCGGTTGAAGAGCGCTTGGCGACTTGGAAGATTAGGACCAGAAGCCGCCAGCTTTTGACGTGAGAAGTGAATACGTGCTACGCGTGCAAGTTTATGGGCGATCGAGGCATCGGTGCCATGAGAATTCGCCATATAACGCAGTGACACAACAGGGCTGATGCGTACCAAACAGTCACGACCAGAGAACAGTACCGCTTTGGCTTTCTGTGGACCATTAAGAGATTGCAGATAAGTGGTTTGCTTACCTTCTTTACCTGGTTTACGCCCCCACAGTACGGTGACAGGGATAACTTGAACGTCTAACTCGCTATCTTCTTTATGCAGCGCTAGCAGTTCCGAGAAGAGCGCGATAGACTCTGCAGGCACATCATTGTCATTACCGATCACGGTCTCTCTTGAAGAGATAAAAACATAACGGTTAAAGCTTTTGCCGTTGATTTCTAGAGGCGATAAAGGATCTGGCAGCCCTAATGATTTGACTTGTTTTTGCAAGCTAAGTAAATCAACTGCTGAGCGATAAGGTAGTGCGTAAACAATGGGCTTGTTAATATCAATGCTATGATCTTCAATCGGATTTGAAGGAATAGCAGTTCCCTTTACCAGCACCGAGAGCGGTAGCTTTAAAAGCGAGCGTGATAGAGAACGTCCAGAAGACATAAAGGTTCTTTGCCTCAAATAGATGATAAGCACATTTCCAGTTCTTTTTAGTCTAGAACTCGAAATATGCCCAAGCGATTTTTTTAGGCAGCAAGGATACCAGAAACTGGTCGAACCTTTTAATTATTATTGAATGCAAAAGCAGCAATACTGGTGATGATTTGCCAAGATTGTGTCATTTTTTGAGAGTTTATTGTGAAGCCAAAATCCACCCATGGTTTAAAACGTATCTTCAACGCCACGCGCTATTCATGGCAAGGCTTAGTGGCAGCGTTTAAAAATGAAGCCGCCTTTCGTGAAGAGATTTTACTCGCTGCGGTTATGTTGCCTGTGGCGTTTTGGCTGGATGTGACTCAAGTTGAGCGAATTTTACTGATCGCAACAGTCGTCTTGGTGTTGATTGTTGAACTGATCAATAGTGCGGTTGAAGCGGTAGTGGATCGAATTGGCTCCGAGCGTCATGAATTGTCAGGTCGTGCGAAAGACATTGGCTCAGCAGCGGTGTTATTAGCAATGTTATTAACCGCTTATACGTGGGCAACGATCCTGTTTTTCTAACCCTCTAAAAAATCATCAATTCGCTTTTCATTTGTTCAGTTACTGGATATACTCACAGTTAACTGTATAAAAAGACAGGTGACTTATGAAGCCGTTAACGCCCCGCCAGCAACAAGTTTTTGATCTAATCAAAAGTAAAATTGATGATACCGGCATGCCGCCAACGCGTGCTGAGATTGCTAAAGAATTAGGTTTTCGTTCAGCAAATGCTGCTGAAGAGCATCTAAAAGCGCTTGCGCGCAAGCAAGCAATCGAAATTATTCCTGGAGCCTCTCGTGGTATCCGTATTCTGCTCACAGACGATGCGGCGAATGACGATCAAGGCTTGCCACTGATTGGTCAAGTGGCAGCGGGTGAGCCAATTTTGGCACAAGAACATGTTGAGGCGCACTATCAGGTCGACCCGAGCATGTTTAAGCCGCAAGCCGATTTCTTGTTGCGAGTTAACGGCGAGTCAATGAAAGACATCGGCATTATGGATGGCGATCTATTGGCGGTTCATAAGACTCAAGATGTTCGTGACGGACAGGTTGTTGTTGCACGCGTTGATGACGATGTGACGGTGAAACGCTTGGAGCGTAAGGGCTCGACAGTGTTACTGCATGCGGAAAACCAAGAGTTTGAACCAATCAAAGTAGATCTCACCAGCCAACACTTAGCGATAGAAGGCATCGCCGTAGGCATTATTCGTAATACCGATTGGATGTAATTTTATTGATTGTTAATGATAATCAATGTCATTAACTTGTCTTTCTAAGTGATATTCATTATCATCTTCCTATTGCTAATTAAGGAAGATGATAATGGCTGCCCCGCAACGATCCCCTAAAACTCGTTATCAGATACCCGCTCGTTTACTGCAACCGTTATGGTTTCGTAGCCGAGAAAGTCTCGCTGATGATGGCTTAGTGTATGATCCTATTGCTGCCAGTGCTTGTCATCGCTGTCAGCTTGCGCCGGAATGCTTTGCTGGCGATATCGATCAAAAGCAGCTTTTGCATGCCACTCTCACTCAGTTGTGTGACGACCAAGTGAATGCCTTTCTTAAGCAAAACCCCGATGGTTGGATCATCAATGTTGGCGCTGGCTTAGATACGCGCTTTTATCGCGTTGATAATGGGCTCTGCCGCTGGCTAGAGCTGGATGTGACAGAAAACTTGTTGTGGCGTGAGAAACTTTTTCATCACAGTGAGCGTTATCATCATCACTGTGGAAGTGTGACCGACCTTTCTTGGCTTGATGAGCTCACTATTCCTGAAAAATCCCCTGTCATGCTGGTGTGTGAGCACGCTTTGCTTGATATCACCCAAACACAAGTTGCTAGTTTTGTGCAGGCGTTAGGTCGTCATTTTGATGATGCACGTGCTTGTCTAGTATTGGCGGGCGATCTTAGCCAAAGCAAAGTGGGGCAAAAGATGGGGTCGGGGCAGTATGCGCATGGATACGAGTCACCAAGTGACGCGTTGTTGCAATACCTTCCTTGGCTGCGTCGAGTGCGAATCTTTTCGCCTGTCGATAAGCAGTGCCAGCGTTGGAAGTGGTGGCAGCGATTATTGACCAAGTTTAATCGTGTTAAGCACCGCTTTACGCCTGTCGTGGTCCTGTTGCGCTGGTAGTTCAGAGCTTTTAATAACCAAGCCGCTCACTGAGTGGCTTGGTTGATCTTGGCGGCTTAGAATAATCGGTTAAGGCCGTTTAATGCCGCAACACGATAAGCTTCTGCCATAGTCGGATAGTTAAAGGTCGTATTAACGAAATACTCAATGGTATTGGCTTCACCTTTTTGTTCCATAATCGCCTGACCGATGTGGATGATTTCAGCGGCACGCTCACCAAAGCAGTGGATACCTAAGATCTCTTTGGTCTCGCGGTGGAAAAGGATTTTCAAACTACCAATATCTTTGCCTGCAATCTGAGCACGCGCGAGATGTTTGAATGACGAACGACCAACTTCATAAGGCACTTTGGCTGCGGTGAGCTCTTGTTCGGTTTTACCTACCGAGCTGATTTCTGGAATGGTGTAAATGCCCGTTGGGATATCTTCAATCAAATAGTTATCGGCTTGCCCTTTAGTGATCGCTTGTGCGACAAAGCGTCCTTGATCGTAAGCGGCACTTGCTAGGCTAGGGTAGCCAATCACATCACCCACAGCATAAACATGCTCAACTTCGGTTTGGTAGTTGCTGTTCACTTTAAGCTGTCCACGCGAATCGGCGGCAAGACTGACGGCTTCTAGATTTAGCTTGTCAGTGTTACCTGTGCGTCCATTGGCGTACAAGATGCAATCGGCTTTCATTTTTTTACCTGACTGCAAATGGACAATCACGCCATCTTCGGTGCCTTCAACGTGTTCATAAGTTTCATCATTGCGGATCACTACGCCGCTATTCCAGAAGTGATAAGAGAGCGCATCAGATACTTCGTTGTCGAGAAAGCTCAGTAGGCGATCGCGGGTGTTGATAAGATCGGTTTTCACCCCTAAGCCGCGGAAGATTGATGCGTACTCACAACCAATAACCCCAGCGCCATAAATAATAATATGGCGAGGATCGTGTTTAAGGCTCAGGATCGAATCGCTGTCGTAGATACGTTCGTGGTTGAAATCGACATTATCAGGTCGGTAGGGACGTGAGCCTGTGGCGATAACAAATTTATCGGCAGTGTAGATCTCGTCACTGCCGTCACTTTGCATGACCGCAACTTTGTTGCTCTCGATAAAGCGAGCTGAGCCGAAAATCAATGCGCATTCATTGCGATCATAAAATCCTTGGCGAAGGCGGGTTTGTTTATCGATGACTGTTTTAGCGTGGCTGAGAATATTAGAGAAGGTGGAGTGTAAGCTGGTGTTGTTTTTACAAAAGAGGGGGTTGTTATTAAATTCAATGATTCGGCTTACGGCATGACGCAACGCTTTTGAGGGGATGGTGCCCCAGTGCGTACAACCGCCACCCACGCTGCTTTCCTTTTCTATAATCGCGACGTTAAGACCGGCTTTGGTGAGTCCCATGGCAGCCCCTTCGCCACCCGGACCGCTGCCTATTACAATGACATCAAAATGATTGCTTACGGTCATAACTTTTTCCTTGTTATACTATTTTAACATTGCTTTAGCGTGATTTTAACTAAATCCACGGTGAGGTAAATGTTTGTCACACTAGAGAGTCGATGTGATCACGCCGAGCATAAGATATTTGCCAATTTTACTCTGTGTGAGATCTCTAATTTGAGGCGAAAGGATTGTAATCACTACTCAACTGGGGTTTATTTCTCCCTAGCGAGGAAAGGCTTAAGTCATAAGGAGAATCATTGTATATTAGGGAATCCCTTGTCAGGAAAAGTAGAAATTAAATAATGAAAACCATGGGAATTCGCGCGCAGCAGAAAGAGAAAACGCGTCGCTCACTTATTGATGCCGCATTCAACCAATTGAGTGCAGACCGTAGTTTTTCAAATTTGAGTCTTCGGGAAGTCGCGCGTGAAGCGGGAATCGCACCTACCTCATTCTATCGTCACTTTAAAGATATGGATGAGCTAGGATTAACCATGGTAGATGAAGGTGGCTTGTTGCTGCGTCAACTGATGCGCCAAGCACGTCAACGGATTGTCAAAGAGGGCAGCGTGATCCGCACCTCTGTGGAAACCTTTATGGAGTTCATTGAGAGTAGCCCTAACGTTTTTCGCTTGTTATTGCGTGAACGCTCTGGTACCTCATTTGCATTTCGTACGGCAGTCGCCCGTGAAATACAGCATTTTGCGGCAGAATTGACCGAGTTCTTGATCAGTACCGGAATGAGCCGCGACGAAGCCTTCACCCAAGCAGAAGCGTCAGTCACTTTAGTTTTTAGTTCAGGCGCGGAAGCTCTCGATCTCGATCGACGTGAGCGTGAAATTTTAGCTGAACGTTTGATCATGCAGTTGCGAATGATAGCCAAAGGGGCTTATTGGTATCGCAAAGAACGTGAACGTAACCGACTAAAAGGCGGGATAGATTAATGTCTAATGAAAATAATCCAATTAATCGTGGTTCGGAAAGAAAAACACTGGTTCTTGCTCTAATCGCGGGTATGTGTGGTGATGCATTACTCTCTTGGTTAACGATGAGTGAGGTTAGCTTCTCAATTTTCCCAATCATTGCGCTGGTATTGGCAGTTCAAGCGCTTTACAAAGAATACCTAACTAATCCTGTTTCAGAGGATATCCCACTCGTGGGACTGGCGTGTTTCTTTGTCGGGGCATTTGGTCACTCAGCTTTCCTAAAAGCGCAACATCCAGAAGCTGGCTCTAACTTTTTCGCCATCTTAGTTTCAATGCTACTGATGCTTTGGATTGGTAAAAAACTAGGCTATATGTCCAAGAAAGATGAAAAAGTCGCTGAATAAGCACAACAAAAAACGAGCCAGATGGCTCGTTTTTTTATATCTATAGTTTGAACCTTGTTCTGATCAGTTACTTACGCTCAAGCATCACACCCGCTTCCATATGATGAGTATATGGGAACTGATCAAATAGGGCGAAACGGGTCACGTTATGTGTTTCGCTCAGCACTTCTAAATTTTCTTTTAGCGTCTCTGGGTTGCAAGAGATGTAAAGAATACGCTCGTAGCCTTGTACCATTTTACAAGTATCGATATCCATGCCTGAGCGTGGTGGATCAACAAAGATGGTATTACAGTTGTAGCTGTTTAAATCAATGCCTGCGTCTTTCAGACGACGGAACTCGCGTTGACCTTCAATCGCTTGGGTAAACTCTTCTGCAGATAGACGGATGATCTGAACGTTATCAATTTTGTTGGCTGCGATGTTGTACTGTGCAGACTCTACTGATGGCTTAGCAAGTTCAGTTGCTAGGACGCGTTCAAAGTTTTGTGCCAGTGCCAAAGAGAAGTTACCGTTGCCACAGTAAAGTTCAAGTAAGTCACCTTGGCTGTCTTGCGTACAGTCGATTGCCCACTCAAGCATCTTGGTTGCGACTTTCGCATTTGGCTGAGTAAAGCTGTTTTCTACTTGTTGGTAGATATATGGCTGACCGTTTACATCCAGTTTTTCTACTACGAAGTCTTGGTCTAGCACGATCTTCATTTTACGTGCACGACCAATCAAGTTCAGGTTAAAACCTTCATCATTGAGACGTTGCTTAAGTGCTTTTGCTTCAGCAATCCATGCATCATCCAGTTGACGATGATAAAGCAGAGAAACCAGAACTTCACCGCTAAGGGTCGATAGGAAGTCGACTTGGAATAGCTTACGACGTAAAGACTCATTATCTTTCATCGCATCCATTAGCAGTGGCATAAGGTCGTTGATAATTCGGCTAGCCGCTGGGAACTGATCAACACGGTATTTTTCACGCGTCTCTTGGTTAAACATGATGTAGTACATGTCTTCACCTTCGTGCCATACGCGAAACTCTGCACGCATACGGTAGTGCTGCTCTGGAGATTCGAACACTTCCAACTCTGGCACATTGTATTGAGCAAACATCTCATTGAGACGTTCAACTTTCTCAGCCAATTGCTGCTGGTAGTGCTGCGGATTTACATCAAGAGTCGCCATAGTAATAACCTTTGTATGGTGCATTTAGTTTAAGAGCGCAGATTTTATTCGATATCAGCTATATGTCCAGTTTTGCTGCCGTAAGGGCGCAAGTTTCTATCTGTAAAGCCTAGCGTAGTCACTATGATTTGTTACTAAATAATAGCCACATCAGATATTTGCTGGACAAATAACCAATAGATTAATACCATCGTCGCGTAGCTGGTGCTGTCTAGATGTATAGATGGCTGAAGAGGGAATCTGGTGAAAATCCAGAACTGACGCGCAGCGGTAAAAGAGAACGAACACTCCCAAGACACTGCATCTAGTTTGATGTGGGAAGTCGAGTTATTAGGTAAAGCAGCAAGCTCTTAAGTCCGAATACCTGCCAGCAACTGAGCCAAATCTGGAAGCAAAAACCTTTGATGCTCAGTAGGATTTACGCGATTTAGGATAAAAAAATGAACCGATCTATTTTAGCTGTGACAGTTGGGTCACTGCTTTCTTACGCCCCTTATTCTCTAGCCGAGCAAGCTGATGAGACTGTTGTTGTAACGGCAAACCGTTTTGAGCAAAAACTAGATTCTTCGATTGTGCCTATTGAAGTGGTCACGAAAGAAGAGATTGAAGCGACTCAGTCAAAAAACCTACTTGAAGTGCTACGACGTTTACCTGGTGTTCAAGTATCTTCAAATGGTGGCTATGGTCAGAGCCAAAGTGTTTTTATTCGAGGTGCAGAGTCCGATCATGTTCTTTTCTTGATTGATGGAGTTCGATTCGGTAGTGCAACGTCCGGCACTGCGGCTATTGCATCAATACCTCTAGCAGGAGTTGAACGAATTGAGTATTTAAGAGGAGCTCGTGCTGCACTGTATGGTTCAGATGCGATTGCTGGTGTCATTAATGTAATTACCGCAAATAATAGAAGCGAGAGTGTATTAAGTACGACTATCGGCAGCGATTCATATTACCAAGGGCAAGGCTTCTTTTCTGGAAATTTAACAGATGCTCTGCATGCTTCTATGTCACTTAATGCTTTAAACAATGAAGGATTTTCTGCAAAAAATACGGTTGGAGATGAAGATGCGGATTCATACCGTTCAAGGGATGTCGCAGCTACTATCAAGTATCAATTTTCCAAGCAGTCATCGTTAATGTTGAACGCGTTAGTTCATGAGGGAAATCTAGAGTATGACCCTCAAGATTCAACGAATGAAGAAAATTTTTATAATGTTGCACTTCGTTATAATTTCAAAAATGAGAAATATGTAACCTCACTAACCGCTTCTACAAATCAAGACAGCACTTTTTACCCTGCTTCCAATGGGACCTATCAAACGGACCGTAAAGGTGTAGCTTGGGATAATCTATATCATATTTCCGATAGTTTATCTGTTGGTGGTGGCATTGATTGGTATGAAGATGATGTATCTAAATCTTCAACTTTATATGATGAAGTAAAACGAGATAATACCGCTTTTTATCTAAGTAGTTTCTATAATCGTGGAATCTTATCTGTGGAGGGAGCGGTACGTAGTGATGATAACGAAAGGTATGGAAATCAAACCACTTGGCAACTAGGTGCTGGTGTTGATGTTTTAGAAAACTACCGTCTTTCATTTAATGCAGGTACAGGATTTAAAGCACCAACTTTCAATGATCTATACTTTCCTGGTTGGGGTAATCCTAATTTGGAACCAGAAGAGTCCGAAAGTTATGAAATTGCATTAGATGCGACATACAGTTTGCTTGATGTGAGAATTTCAGCCTATATGACGAATGTCGACAACATGATTGTTGGTTCTGGGTCTAACGCATCTAATGTAGGTAAAGCTGAAATCCGTGGTATTGAGATTATTGGTAAATTTGAAACGGGACCATTTACTCATCAGTTGAGCTACGACTACAACGATCCTGAAAATAAAGATACAGGCAAGCAGTTAGATCGCAGAGCTAAAGATAACGTTAAGTGGAATATCGGATATTTTGTTGATGACTTGATTCTGGATCTGAGTTACCTCTATCAAGGCGAACGCACTGATGGTAGTGAAACTCTAGATGCGTATTCCCTTGTTGATTTTGCTGTCACTTATAACGTTACGGCAGATTTAGTGCTAAAAGGGCGAGTTGCTAACGTATTTGATGAAAATTACACACTGGCAACAGATTACAACACCCAAGAAAGAAGCTACTTTGCAACAGTGCAATATAATTTCTAAATTTAAAAACCGCCTTCGGGCGGTTTTTTCCTATCAGAGATAAAAATGAAGAAAAACGTCATCGTTAGTTGGTCTTCCGGTAAAGACTCAACGCTTACCTTAGAACGATTAATGGACAGCGAGCAATATCATGTCGTTGGTATTTTCACCACACATTTAGAAGATGAAGTTCCCTTTCAAGCCACGCCTATCGAAGTGGTAGAGATGCAAGCGGATTTGCTTGGATTACCGTTAGTGAAAATAGCACTGCCAGAAGTTTTCCCGAGTAATGAGGTCTATCAATCCCTAGTCGTCGAAGGTCTAAAAAGCTCAAAGCTAGATTTTAGCTGTGTGGCATTTGGCGATATGTTTTGTAACGGTATTGCTGAGTATCGTCGTAGCTATATTGAACCTGCTGGTTGGCAGTGCGTTTTTCCTCTGCTTGGGCAAGAGCCTCAGAAGTTGGCTGATGAAATCATCGCAAGAGGTATTCAAACCATGCTGGTGACGGCGGACAGTTCGCGGATATCAAGAGAGTTGTGCGGACGCTGGTATAATAGAGATCTACTCAATGGGTTACCGCAAGAGGTTGACCCATGTGGCGAGAACGGCGAATTCCATACGCTAGTGACGGAAACGGCGAGCTTCAATGGCAAACTAGCGCTTCAGTTGGGCGAAGTTGAACATGGTGAGCGATTCTCTCACCAAAGATATGCCGCCAAGATATTGCGAAAAGCAAAACCAAGGGTATGATCGCCTCATCTTCATTACTGGAAATACTCTGTGACTCAGCAACCTAAAGTTCTTATCTTTGACTCAGGTGTCGGTGGTCTATCTGTATATAAAGAGATAGTTGCGCGTCTGCCTCAGCTTGATTACTACTACTTGTTTGACAATGCTGCTTATCCGTATGGTGAGTTAGAGCGTCAAACGCTGCTCGAGCGTGTTGAACTGCTAGTATCAGCTATGGTTGAACAGCACAGTATTGATATCGTTGTGATTGCCTGCAATACCGCCAGCACGATTGTGCTACCAACACTACGCGCCAAATTGAGCATTCCAGTGGTTGGTGTTGTTCCTGCAATCAAGCCTGCATCAAGTTTAGCGAATAAAGCTATCGGCTTGATTGCCACACCTGCAACAGTCCAGCGTGAATACACACATGACTTGATCCGTGATTTCTCTCAGAACAAACCCGTTGAGATGCTGGGTTTAACGCGCTTAGTTGACATTGCAGAAGAGAAGCTAAGAGGTCAATGTGTTGATCTGGAAGAAATGGCAACCTTACTTGCGCCATTGGCGGATAAGATCGACGTCGCGGTACTGGGTTGTACTCACTTCCCTCTTATAAAGGAAGAAATTCAGCAGGTATTAGGTGAGCAAGTGCTATTGGTCGACTCTGGCGAAGCGATTGCCCGACGAGTGCAAGAATTGCTATTAATAGAGAAGAGTGAAGAATGTCGAGGGCGTAAGGAAATTTATTCAAGCGCAACCCCTTGGCAAGAGGCTGCGCTGAATCAAGCGTTATCAGAGATGGAATTTAGTCCAGTTCGTCTCTTTCATCTTGAGATTTAGGCTCGTTAGCAATGCGTACTTTTAGTGTGCGCTGCATATAGTCCTTCTCGTTTAATCCTGCAATGGCTGTTTCTGCATCAGAAGCAGCCATCACCACAAAACCAAACCCTCTTCTTTTCCCTGTGCGTTTATCTTTCATAAGACGTACAGCGAAAACTTCACCATGTTTAGCAAATAACTCCTTCACATGAGATTCATTTGCCTTATAAGGTAAATTCCCCACATAAAGTGTTTTAGTTGCAGGATCATTTAGAGGAGTGGTTAATTCATTTGTTGTTGCGCTAGAAAATTTCAGAACAAAAGCGGAGGCAACAACACCAAGAACAAAGCTGATTGCAGGAGAAATATCTACTTTAGTGAAGATAAGTCCGCCTAATACAGCTATGGCGATTATCAAAATTGTCGATTTATTTGAACTCATAATCAGAATACTACTTCTAGGTCAGAGAAAACGGGTGTCTACTATTAACAAAATAGACACATGAATCTTACGTATATGGTTGGCGTTTTTCCATTAGATTGATGTGACATGTCTCAAATGTTGAAATTTTATCCTATTTTTAAAGATTTGCTCGGTTTTTAGGCAAACAAAATCTTTTTTTTAAATAACACTTGTCATGTTTTCAAACCTCCCTATAATGCCGCCTCACTGACACGGAGTGAGACGCAAGTCACGGTCCGGGAAGGAAATTAGAGAGAGAAGAAAGTTTGAAAAAAAACGCTTGACTCTCAAGTTGGGAAGCGTAAGATACGCACCCCTAACGACGAGATACTGAGTATCACGAAAGTTAGAAAAGCTCTTTAAAAATAAGAACCTATCAATCTGTGTGGGCACTCGTTGATGATAATCCAAATTAGAAGCTTAGGCTTCAAATTAGATTTCAATGAAACGAAGTGACCATTGCTAGAAATAGCAGCACAGTCAATTCAAACATTACTATGTAATGTTCAGTATTCATTGAGTCGACAAAATCTTAAATTGAAGAGTTTGATCATGGCTCAGATTGAACGCTGGCGGCAGGCCTAACACATGCAAGTCGAGCGGCAG
>NZ_QLYZ01000037.1 GCF_003350325.1 Vibrio rhodolitus
CGTGTTTTCGGAGCCACACTAATACTGTAGAACAACCTTGTATGCCGTACTTCTCTTGAGCCTGTTTATAAGTCAGTTCACCTCTTTCAACTTGGTCAACGACATCCAATTTAAAAGCGAGTGAATAGTCACGTTGGGTTCGTCTAGCTGCTGATTTCATAACACTCTCCAATTTTCTGATTGGGTTGTGTCAACCTTATTTAGGACGGGTCACTCTTATGATGTAAGCCAGCGTTTTCTACGCTGGCTTTTTTGTTTTTGCCAAACGTAACTGCTCTAACTACCTAACTCATTGATAAATTAACTAGATAAGTACTAGAATAACAACAAACTTAATATGAATAAGATTACGATTATGTCTACACCTCCTTGCCCTCAATGCCAATCCGAATATGTCTACCAAGATCAAGCTAACCTTGTGTGCCCTGAATGTGCTTACGAATGGAATCCTGTAGATTCAGGCGAAGACGAAGCACTGAACGTTAAAGATGCCAACGGCACACTGCTTCAAGAAGGCGACAAAGTGACTTTAGCGAAAGATCTGAAAGTTAAAGGCAGTTCACTGGTATTAAAGATTGGTACCAAAGCCTTAATTAGAAGAATTGTTGAAGGAAAAGATCATCAATTGGATTGCAAAGTTGATGGTGCGGGAGAAATGATGGTCACCGCGCAGTTTGTCAAAAAAGCCTAGGTCTAATCACTCGCTTTTACTAACCCGATGACCAAGATTGGCTTAATTTTGATTAAGCCAATCATGCTTAGCGCCTTACTGAAACCAACGCCGTGCACTCTCCTAGCCCTTTTGATAAGTAGCTATAGAAAATAGTCGCGTTTTCAGAAACATATTGCGCGACATCGACATGTTCTTGTTTAAACCTATCTACACAAAATTCGCCATGCATGAGGTAAAACACGCCTGTCACATCTGGGCACTCTTCATCACTCAGAAAGTTGAGTAACTGCGCTTTGGTCGAAAATGCCAGCAATTGGTTATCATCATAAGCAAGATGCCTAACATCAGCGACATCAACATTATTTGGAAACTCACGACCTTCAAATTTGTCTTTCAAGTTAACAATAACGTTCTCAGCATCACACTGATTCTTATCCAATGTTTCAACACACGCAGCAATACAACCACTCTCTTCACACCAATATTTAACCAATGCGGTTTGTAGCGGAGAGGCACCAACGACCAGTAATAGGTCAAACTGCTGTTGCGCGATTAACTCTGCACTCAATTCACCAAACGCAACAAAGTCTGCGTGTTGCAAGACCTCCGTTTGTTCCGGTGCACACAACGCGATTTTGACCCCAAAGTCTTCTTCCGTTACTGGCTCAAACATTAAATCTCCGATCGCTCTTCTTGTATTAGATTGTCTAACTTTTATTCCATCTGTGCATATTGTGGCGTGAACTGCCATTAAAGTACA
The DNA here is from genome assembly GCF_003350325.1 of Vibrio rhodolitus. Taxonomy (GTDB): domain Bacteria; phylum Pseudomonadota; class Gammaproteobacteria; order Enterobacterales; family Vibrionaceae; genus Vibrio; species Vibrio rhodolitus. The sequence goes on from NZ_QLYZ01000037.1 coordinate 1,434, forward strand.
GGCTAGGGAGCGCCTTGGCGGCAATCCTTACCTTACGCTGATTTTTATGCTGATAGTTCCAGCATTTTTGCCCGCTGTTGAACGGCTATTGTCGACAGGAGATACGCATCTATCACCCTATGAGAAAAGCCTCGAAGGTTTTTAAAACGTGAATTTTAAAGGTTGATTTTGGTCATGGTTCTGAGGTCCAAAGCAGCGATATATTTTCTATCAGCAGGCTAAGTCCCTGCTTTGGACAAACGTTCTTTTGAGCCTCCCAAGTGGAGCATTTTACTGTAAGCCTAGTTGTTAAGTTGTTCTTAGTTGAACCGACGAGAACCTTGTCTTTACGAGAGATCACATCATGATTATGAAAGATTACTTACCACCAAATACCCCGATTGTTTCTAACTACTTAGCGCTAGAAGATCTCAACGCTTTTGCCGCATTTACCAAGGCACTATTCAATGCCCAGCTAGTGAAAGAGCAAAAAGATCCACAAGGTCAACTGCTCACTGCTAGCCTAAGAATTGAAAACGCGATTCTCTCAGTACATCAAACCAATATCAGTGATGAAAAAGCAACCAGCTCTTTACTCGTGTATGTTGAAAGCGTTGAAGAGATCGTCAAACAAGCGATTGAACACGGTGCGCAAGTGATTAAACAACCTTTAGATAACTCCTTTGGCGAACGTACAGCATGCATCAAAGACCAATGGGGCAACCTTTGGTGGTTAGCAAGCGCAATTCGTAACTAACCTAAGTTTTTCTAGCAAGGTAAGGCGAAATAGACACGTTTCGCCTTTCATTTCTCCAGCCACTCTTTTTTCGCAGACTTCGCTTAATCTCATCGACGGTCGCCTACCGATATCTAATAGATCGACTTACCACGTCCCGTAGAGCGCTAACCCGCCGATAGGTAATAATAATATCCATTGTGGCAGCGTGAAAAACACCTTGTGAGCAAAAAAGTACCAGCCAACACTAATGAACACCAAGGCAAATAAGACGTAAAGCCAGCCTATAAACTGCACCAGCAAATATTGCAGTGAGAAATCAAACCACGCGATGTACAGGATCACTAACGAGCTGGAAATCAAAGTGACCGACACCAAATGCCAGCACGCCAACAATGTGGCTTTTGGCACTTCTGCTAACGTTGATTTTAAAAACGGTCGTACAGGGTCAACTTGCCCAGCAAAAACATGTACTAACGCAGTAAAAATGCCCAATACCCCCGCGATCAATAACCATATATTCATCACCTACTCCTTAAAACCGAACACTCGCTCTTTTTCACTTACCATCAAACATAGAAAACGCGTCCAAACAACGAAAAACGCCGCACGTTATAAGTCAACACGCCTAATTAGCGACGCGTATAACCAACATTCTTTGCCTTGCAGCACGTAGCTCACTAAGGTAACAATTGACGAGAGTCGCGGCAGGAGTTCAAATGTGCTGTGCGCCGCATTACCTAGTGATAACACGACGCAAATCACGTTATTGATTAGCTAGTCAGTTGTAGGCTTATTTTAGCAAAGTGGAATACAGATAGTGCGTAATTATCACCCCGAACTTAACGATGTTTGCAAATAGTCATCACAAACTTCAAGCTTGTACACTGTGGTCGATTTAACTAAACAGTCGCGCATTTCATTTCGTGCTCGCAAATACAACTCATCAGTTAATTGATGATCTTTTGCCCACGCTTGTTGGCTTTCCCATTGCGCATAACCAACAAAGGTATTGGGTATGTCTGATGTATGTAGGCGTGAACCAAAACTGCCACATTTGGCATATATGACCTTGGTCACCTCAAGCCACGCTTGGCGAAACCTGTTCTCAGTTCCTGGTTTAATCTCAAATTCATAAACGGCTATAAACATATTCCCTCCTAATTGGTCTATGTTCGAATTCTTATGCGCCTTCGCTCTTTCCCAGTTTCCACGGAGGATCACGTCGGTTGTCACCTGCCCAATAAAGTTTAATCTGGTTACCTGATGGGTCTTTAAGTGATGCCTCACGCCACAGATAAGGTTTGTCGGTTGGCTCGGTCTCAAATTCGATGCCTTGGCTTTGAAGTTCAGCCACCCTACTATCAAGTTGCTGACACTCGAAATAGATCACGCCACGGCTTTGTAATGATTGCTTATCTGGATCTAAATACACCGAGAAAGTGGCGTCACCGTCAGGCAAAGTAAATCGCGCGTAGTGCACATCACTGACAATCTGCTTAAGTCCTAAAGTCTGATAAAACTCGACGGCTTGGGCGATATCATTAACCGCCAACGTGACTTGATTTAGGTTCATAAATTCTCCTTTTATCAGCGTAACCAAAACTCATGCTTGGTATTGCTGATTTGCTTTCCTTATTACCGAACTGGTTTAGAGACAACTTAGAACCTCAAGTTAAGTTAAGGTCAACGGTTTTTTAGCCGCACTCCAAGCTAAAGAGGTAAAGTTTTAAGCAGCTCGCAGTCAGCGAGCTTTAAGAAGATAAACCCTCTAGCTCGTTGACTGGCTTATTTTGAGGGCTAAATGTGGCTCATCATGTTTGGTTGGCATAGCGGCTTCGCGTCTCTGGATTGGAACGGATTGAAACTGATTGACGAAAGCCGCAAATAGAAAGGTAGGTTTAGTGGAACATCAAACGCTTTAGCTCACGGCCATATTCACCGCCATCACGAGAAGCAAAGCGGCAAATATTTTCTTAATTGTCGGCACTGGCAAGTGCTGAATCGACTTAGCCCCGATAGGCGCCATAAACCAAGACGTGCAGACGATACCCACTAACGCAGGTAGGTAAACAAAGCCAACAAAACCCTCTTGGAGAGCAAAATGACTAGTACCCGAAGTGATATATCCGACAGAGCCAAACAGTGCGATAACGATGCCGCACGCAGAAGCACAGCCAATCGCTTTTTTGATATCAATTGAGAAGAAAGTGAGTAACGGAACCAGCAAAGCGCCGCCGCCGATACCAATCATAGCTGACAACCCACCTGTAATAGTGGTGAACGTCGTAAGGACACTTTTATTTGGCATATTGCGTTCGTTGTCCAACTCTTTCTTCGAGCTGCTATAAAACATTTTCAACGCTATCAAGGTTACGCTAACAGCAAATACTATTCTCACCACTTGTTCAGGTAACAGCGCCGCCATAAAGCCACTTAGAAGCGCCCCTAGAGCAACACCGGTCATGATCCACGGCGCCAGATCCCACGGGACATTACCGTTTTTATGATGAGCAATGGCTGAAGAGGTAGAAGTGAACAAAATAGAGGCTAAAGATGTTGCGACCGCCACAATAATCACCTGCTCATGCGGCAAGACCTCGAAATGGATCAAAATGCTGCTGAGCACCGGCACAATGACCAGCCCTCCGCCTATACCTAACAAGCCAGCTAAAAAGCCAACGCCGCTTCCGAGTAAAGTACAGTAGAAAACCAGCAACAATGTGTCACTCATTTAAATTCCCTCTCCAAGTGATTATGTAAGATCCATCGCTACACCGACATTATTATCAATGTACAAAGTTGCACAATATAACCAACAAGCAATTAACATTTCAAATAAAATAGATCATGAATATTTCTCATATTCAGGTTGAGCTAAATCCATTTCCAATCACCAACGTAACTCAGTATAAAACCAGCAATGCCCTTTATTAATTTAAATACACACATAACTTGAGTGGCAAAAATAATAACCACAACAATGTCATGGCAAATTAGGGAATGAGTAAAACAGAAAATAACCCCTAAATATGGCAAGGAAAAAGTCAGCTCACAATTTGGAAATAGGATACCAACTCACCATGTCTAAAGAATTTACTTTCGCGATTAACAGCCTTGATTTTAACGAGAATTATCACCCATCAGATAACACAAGGATCACGACAAACTTTGCCAACCTTGCCCGTGGTGACGATCGTCAAGCTAACCTACGCAATGCATTAAACATGATCGATAACAGCTTTAACGCATTAGCAAATTGGGATAACCCAAATGGTGACCGTTACTCACTCGAACTTAAGATTATCTCGGTTGATATGGAAATTAAGGGCAGCAGTGAAGCCTTTCCTTCAATAGAAATTCTGCAAACAAATATTATCGACAATCAAACCAATCAGCGAATTGAAGGAATTGTGGGTAATAACTTCTCTTCTTATGTACGCGATTATGATTTTAGTGTGCTACTGCTCGATCACAATAAAAATGCTAGCACTTTCAGCATCCCTGATAATTTTGGGGATTTACATGGCAAGTTGTTCGACTTATTTATTAAGTCTGACACCTACAAAGAGAGTTTTAAAAAGCCGCCAGTGATTTGTTTAAGTGTTTCTGATAATAAAATTTACCAGCGCACTGAAAATCACCACCCTGTACTCGGTTTCGAGTATCTACCAAACGAATCTTCGTTAACAGAGCAGTACTTCCAAAAGATGGGGCTTCAAGTTCGTTACTTTATGCCAGCAAATAGCGTCGCGCCTTTTGCGTTTTATTTCTGTGGCGATCTGCTTAATGACTACACTAACCTCGAGCTTATTAGCACCATCAGCACCATGGAAACATTCCAAAAGATTTACCGACCAGAGATCTACAACGCCAACGCAGCGGCTGGCAAGTTGTACAAGCCAAACTTGAAAAACTCTGATCACTCACTGACGCAAATCGTTTACGACCGAGAAGAGCGCAGCAAATTGGCGATCGAACAAGGTAAATTTGCTGAGCAGCACTTCATCAAGCCATACCAAGGCATTCTTGAGCAGTGGTCAGAAACTTACGCGCTTTAACTCATTCAGTGAAACGGTTGAAAATATTATGAAAAAGTTATTACCTACTTCCTCATCTGGTAGCTTACCAAAACCAACTTGGCTCGCTGAACCAGAAACACTTTGGTCGCCATGGAAACTGCAAAATGAAGAGCTTGTCAGCGGTAAACAAGATGCCCTGCGCCTCTCTTTGCAAGAGCAACAACATGCCGGTATTGATATTGTCAGTGACGGAGAACAAACTCGCCAGCACTTCGTGACCACGTTTATTGAACACTTAGAAGGTGTTGATTTTGAGAAGCGTGAAACGGTCAAAATTCGCGATCGCTACGACGCCAGTGTGCCGACAGTCGTTGGTCCGGTATCGCGCAAAAAGCCTGTTTTTGTCGAAGATGCCAAATTTTTAAGACAACAAACCGATCAACCGATCAAATGGGCATTGCCCGGTCCTATGACAATGATCGACACACTTTATGATGCGCACTACAAAAGCCGCGAAAAGCTCGCATGGGAGTTTGCTAAAATTCTCAATCAAGAAGCGAAAGAGCTTGAAGCTGCTGGTGTCGATATCATCCAATTTGATGAACCTGCATTTAATGTCTTTTTTGATGAGGTTAACGACTGGGGCATTGCTTGCCTGGAACGCGCAATCGAAGGGCTTAAGTGTGAAACTGCGGTGCATATTTGCTATGGCTATGGTATCAAAGCCAATACAGATTGGAAAAAAACGCTTGGCACAGAATGGCGACAGTACGAACAAGTCTTTCCTAAGCTGCAGCAATCTAACATCGATATTATTTCTCTAGAATGCCACAACTCACACGTGCCTATCGAATTGCTTGAATTGATCCGCGGTAAAAAAGTGATGGTGGGTGCTATTGACGTGGCGACGAATGACATTGAAACACCCGAAGAGGTGGCAGCGACTTTGCGTAAAGCACTAGAATTTGTTGATGCCGAGCACCTCTACCCTTGCACAAACTGCGGCATGGCACCTTTACCTCGCGATATTGCCACCGCTAAGCTAAAAGCCTTACACGCTGGCGCTGAGATTGTTCGTGCAGAATTAACGAACGAATAGCTTCGTTGATAGTTGATAATCGTTGATGAACAGCAACGCTCGGCCCCTAGTCCGAGCGTTGTTACTCATCATCTGCTAAGTGTGATTTAGTTTGCAACTCTAGATTGACGTTCTCTCAGGTAGAGATAAAGCGGCAGCCCACATGAGACACCAACCGTCAGCGTGCCAATAACGGCAACAGAGCGATATTTAATATTCTGTCGCTGACCATCAATCCAAATAAAGCCTAACAGAGCGACAACAGCCACCACCACATCAAGCCATGCGCCGATACTGATTGGGTTCACTGTTGCCTGTTGGTAGAGCAAAGAAGTATCCACGCCATGAGTAAGCAGCCACGGTAAAAACGCACCATACGGCAGTAAAATGCCCAATACTGTTAGCGCAAGATAAAACTTTGTCATATCGTCATCCCTGTTGATTCAGCTCCGCTGAAACTGTATTTACTGGCACCCAGCCAAGTTCGTTATTTACTCTAGATACTCGGTACCAAGCGTTCAGTTCAAACAGCACGGTAAGCCGTTCGCCTAATTCCGTATTGAACTCGTTGTTGTCATAATCTTGATTCAAAACCCCAAGCGCAACGTGGTTCTGTATATCGATATATTGGACAGGTGCCCAGCCCTTCTCGCCGCTTTGCGTAGTAACAAAAATCCAATTGGGAAATTCATCATCCATCTCACCCAATGTCACCAACTCGCCTTGCTTTAAATAAAATGGCTCCGGATATTCTGACTTATGCTGCTCAACCACCACGACCTTCATCATTACCTCTCACTACCCGCTTTAAGTAAACAGGCTCTATAGTAGCGAGATACAACATAATTACTGTATATAAACACAGTTAATGAGAGGTATTTCAACAAACTATATCAATTTCTCTTTGTTATGCCTTCAAAAGCGAGTATCGATTGTGCGCACCAACATCGCTTGATGGTTGCATCTGCTAGCTAGAAACGCAGAGCATATCGAAACCGTTTGTTATATAAACTCTCGCTTGAAGCGCCGAACTTTGGTTCGCATATTTTTCATTGGCGATGAGGTATTAAACTGAATCATGCGCCCCAAAGTCCATTGTTCATACCACGCAACCCCATACAACTCATGATCACTCAAGCTTGAAATGAGTAAGAGAACTTCGTTGACCGTAGTCTCAAGCTCGATAAGTAGAGCATCGTATTGCCAATCACGATATTCTTGCTGGAAGCTTTCAGCGAGTAGCCCCAACTGATTCCATTTATAGCCAGTTTCAGGAAAGTCTACTTTTTGGTTTTGAGAGCTTAAGTGATGCCATTTAAGGACGAGTTTCCCCCAGCCAATCAAGTACGCCACAGTATCACTGACACTAATGACCGTATCTTTTACGTTCCCCTCTATGCCAGATTGACGAGCTTTACTCTGTGGAATTGAACGGTAATCTGCCATAAGTTTCGGGAAAATTGAGTTTATGGCTAACTCCAACTCATGCTTATTTCTTGGTACAGAAGACATTTGTATTCTCCATTCACAATACGCCCGATGTAGAGGCGAGAAACACGATGCTCTACCTAAACCAGCGTTCTGTCGAGACTAAAGCTCGCTCAAACCGAAAATATCATGCGTGCGAATCTCGCTTAAATGGTTGTGCTACTAAAACCTCATACAACTCTAGGCGCATTACGAATTCATAGTGTCGATCTTGAGTATCTTCAAAAGCCGGATTTCCAGTTGAGATTGTCCAGAACCGCAGAGCCGAGTTTGCGGCCGAAGTCGCCAAGCGCTAGGAATCCGCCTTAAACGCCTCGTATGTTCGAACCTTTTTATACATGTGGAGCAAAACAACAGCTTCTCCATCGTGTGAAATTCGAGGCTCTGCACCATAAGGCTCAAAGCCAAGTTTGGTATAAAGCAGCAAAGCGCGCGTGTTGTAATTGAACACAGACAAGCGGGGTTGAGCTTGATAAACATCTGAACATTTTGAACTCAAATACTCAATAAGGGCTCTCCCAATACCCTTACCTTTATATGCCTCGGATACGACTACATTACCGATGAAAGCGCTCTCCGATGGCTTTACGTTATATAGATTTCCGAAGGCAACAACTTGATTTTCGATAAGACACACCGTCAAATCTGACCTTGCCTCTGAGATTTGACGAATTTGCTCATAATCCCACGGATAAGTGCCTGAAGGGCAAACTGAATACAGCTCTTCCGGAGAAGACACCAATTGGGCTACTGCTTCAAAATGTGCCTCACTAGCACTCGTAAATTCCATTTTATCTCCCTAGAACAAACGCCCAATTAAGTAGTGAGCAACGCTACCACCTAACTAGACCATTGTGCCGTAAACACTGAAGCCGATTCAAACCCAAAATGCCGAGCGTTGCGAACCTGCTTAAATTGTTTGTATGGATAATAACCACTCAAATCGGGTAAGGTGAGACCCAGACTTTAGCTGCAACTAAATCGCCCCGTGGGTTTATGGGGCGTTTACAAATCATCAAGGCAGCCACCCTTCTAGAGCAGATCGCACAATTTACATATATAGAGGCTCGGGCTTGTTCAACACTCGGGATTTAACGCTGGCTACGCAGCGCTTAATCCTTATTTGTTAGCTTAAGGGAAGCTCGGTCCATCTAGATCTCTATCTATGGAATAGCCGCGAGACTGAACTTTTTCATGCTCAATCTTAAGACCATTTTCAAGTCCAAACTCTTGTAGGGTTTTACACTCAACGATCTTATTGTCACAACTAATTCCTGCAACCAAAGCATAATCCTTGAAAGTTAAACCGCCACCACCTCCACCACCACCTTTAGGACCTCCATTTTTATGAAACAAAAAGCGATCGAGATATGTTAAGAAAGCATCTTTCTTTAACCCTGACGCCAATATCTTCTTAATATTCCCAGAAGGTTGTCCAGAGAAGTATGTATCGCCACACAAGCAGAACTCTTCATTTTCTGAGTGAATAGCGCCGTAAATGAGAAAATGATGACCATCATGGGCAGACAACTCTTCAAAAGCTGACTTATAGTCATGAAATTTATTTTTCTCACTATTGATTGCATCTTTATCAACCTTGAACTCGATCATTATCCATCTGTCAGCATGTTGTAAAAGTACATCACCAATTTGTTCATGCTTTCCATCAAATGCAGAAATCATTGTTTCCAATGGAAGAAACTTTTTAACAAAGTAGTACTCTACTGATTTTTCCCACCATTTCATCGTATTACTCCTTTAAGCTAACGCCTGCAATAAGGTGCGCCACGCTGAACTAACCAAGCACACCTAACTTAATACCAAAACCGCCGAGCGTAACGCGTCACCTTGATTGCCTTGTTGAACGAAGCCGCTGCGCGGCAGAGTAAAGCGCATAAGCGCCATACTTCTGATACCCAATCAACCGATGGGATAGACAGGAGTAAAGACCATGACACCCAATGAACTCAACCGCTACCATTCGCTTTATGAACAACACCTTACCAACCTTAAACTGCAAGGTAAACGACCCGCAACCATTGATGCCTATTCCCGTGCGGTTCGTCGGATAACCCGCCATTTTGATTGCTGCCCTGACACGCTCACCACCGACCAACTTAAGCAATACTTCGCCAGCCTGATCCAAACTCACTCGTGGAGTACCATCAAACTCGACCGTAACGGCTTGCAGTTCTTCTATCGCTATACGCTCAATAAACAGTGGCAATGGCTCAACATTGTCAAACCACCCCGCACCCAAACGTTGCCCGATGTGATGACGCCTAATCAGGTTGCACAGTTGATTAGCCACACTCACCAACTTCGCTATCAAGTCTTCTTTCTTACTCTCTATTCGATGGGACTGCGCCTCGGAGAAGGCTTAAACCTCACCGTGAATGACATCGACGCGCAGACGATGCAGGCTTCATGTACGCAATGGTAAAGGCGGCAAAGACCGACTCGTGCCACTGCCCAATCGGACGCTTCATGTGTTGCGGGCCTATTGGCAAACCCATCGTCATCCCACGTGGCTATTCCCAGGTAAAGGCTCTCACCTTGATAACCCAATGGACCGCGGCGGCATACAAAAAGCCATGAAACGCGTGCTTAAACAGTGTGGCATTAATAAACATATCTCCC
>NZ_QLYZ01000038.1 GCF_003350325.1 Vibrio rhodolitus
ATCAACTCGAAACTCCTTCGGGTTGTATGGTTAAGTGACTAAGCGTACACGGTGGATGCCTTGGCAGTCAGAGGCGATGAAAGACGTAGTAACTTGCGATAAGCCCAGATTAGGTAGTAACAACCATTTGAGTCTGGGATTTCTGAATGGGGAAACCCACTAGCAYAAGCTAGTATCATTAACTGAATTCATAGGTTAATGAGGCGAACCGGGGGAACTGAAACATCTAAGTACCCCGAGGAAAAGAAATCAACCGAGATTCCGAAAGTAGCGGCGAGCGAAATTGGACTAGCCCTTAAGCTTTACACGCGTTAGACGAACGGTCTGGAAAGTCCGACGATACAGGGTGATAGTCCCGTAGTTGACGATGTGTGTTCAGTGAAATCGAGTAGGGCGGGACACGTGTTATCCTGTCTGAATATGGGGGGACCATCCTCCAAGGCTAAATACTACTGACTGACCGATAGTGAACCAGTACCGTGAGGGAAAGGCGAAAAGAACCCCTGTGAGGGGAGTGAAATAGAACCTGAAACCGTGTACGTACAAGCAGTAGGAGCAGGCTTTGTCCTGTGACTGCGTACCTTTTGTATAATGGGTCAGCGACTTATATTCAGTGGCAAGGTTAACCATCTAGGGGAGCCGTAGGGAAACCGAGTCTTAACTGGGCGTTCAGTCTCTGGATATAGACCCGAAACCAGGTGATCTAGCCATGGGCAGGTTGAAGGTTGAGTAACATCAACTGGAGGACCGAACCGACTAATGTTGAAAAATTAGCGGATGACTTGTGGCTAGGGGTGAAAGGCCAATCAAACCTGGAGATAGCTGGTTCTCCCCGAAAGCTATTTAGGTAGCGCCTCGGACGAATACTACTGGGGGTAGAGCACTGTTAAGGCTAGGGGGTCATCCCGACTTACCAACCCTTTGCAAACTCCGAATACCAGTAAGTACTATCCGGGAGACACACGGCGGGTGCTAACGTCCGTCGTGGAGAGGGAAACAACCCAGACCGCCAGCTAAGGTCCCAAATTATAGCTAAGTGGGAAACGATGTGGGAAGGCTTAGACAGCTAGGATGTTGGCTTAGAAGCAGCCATCATTTAAAGAAAGCGTAATAGCTCACTAGTCGAGTCGGCCTGCGCGGAAGATGTAACGGGGCTAAGCTATAAACCGAAGCTGCGGCAATGAAGTTTACTTCATTGGGTAGGGGAGCGTTCTGTAAGCCGTTGAAGGTGTGTTGTAAAGCATGCTGGAGGTATCAGAAGTGCGAATGCTGACATGAGTAACGATAAAGGGGGTGAAAAACCTCCTCGCCGGAAGACCAAGGGTTCCTGTCCAACGTTAATCGGGGCAGGGTAAGTCGACCCCTAAGGCGAGGCCGAAAGGCGTAGTCGATGGGAAACGGGTTAATATTCCCGTACTTCTTACAATTGCGATGGGGGGACGGAGAAGGCTAGGTGGGCCTGGCGACGGTTGTCCAGGTTCAAGTGCGTAGGCTGAGAAATTAGGTAAATCCGGTTTCTCTTAAGGCTGAGACACGACGTCGAGCTACTACGGTAGTGAAGTCATTGATGCCATGCTTCCAGGAAAAGCCTCTAAGCTTCAGATTGTAAGGAATCGTACCCCAAACCGACACAGGTGGTCGGGTAGAGAATACCAAGGCGCTTGAGAGAACTCGGGTGAAGGAACTAGGCAAAATGGTACCGTAACTTCGGGAGAAGGTACGCTCTTGACGGTGAAGTCCCTCGCGGATGGAGCTATTGAGAGTCGCAGATACCAGGTGGCTGCAACTGTTTATTAAAAACACAGCACTGTGCAAAATCGTAAGATGACGTATACGGTGTGACGCCTGCCCGGTGCCGGAAGGTTAATTGATGGGGTTAGACTTCGGTCGAAGCTCTTGATCGAAGCCCCGGTAAACGGCGGCCGTAACTATAACGGTCCTAAGGTAGCGAAATTCCTTGTCGGGTAAGTTCCGACCTGCACGAATGGCGTAATGATGGCCACGCTGTCTCCACCCGAGACTCAGTGAAATTGAAATCGCTGTGAAGATGCAGTGTACCCGCGGCTAGACGGAAAGACCCCGTGAACCTTTACTACAGCTTGGCACTGAACATTGACCCTACATGTGTAGGATAGGTGGGAGGCTTTGAAGCAAGTACGCCAGTATTTGTGGAGCCGTCCTTGAAATACCACCCTTGTAGTGTTGATGTTCTAACGTCGACCCCTAATCGGGGTTACGGACAGTGCCTGGTGGGTAGTTTGACTGGGGCGGTCTCCTCCCAAAGAGTAACGGAGGAGCACGAAGGTGGGCTAATCACGGTTGGACATCGTGAGGTTAGTGCAATGGCATAAGCCCGCTTAACTGCGAGAATGACGGTTCGAGCAGGTGCGAAAGCAGGTCATAGTGATCCGGTGGTTCTGAATGGAAGGGCCATCGCTCAACGGATAAAAGGTACTCCGGGGATAACAGGCTGATACCGCCCAAGAGTTCATATCGACGGCGGTGTTTGGCACCTCGATGTCGGCTCATCACATCCTGGGGCTGAAGTCGGTCCCAAGGGTATGGCTGTTCGCCATTTAAAGTGGTACGCGAGCTGGGTTTAGAACGTCGTGAGACAGTTCGGTCCCTATCTGCCGTGGGCGTTGGAGAATTGAAAGGGGCTGCTCCTAGTACGAGAGGACCGGAGTGGACGAACCTCTGGTGTTCGGGTTGTGTCGCCAGACGCATTGCCCGGTAGCTAAGTTCGGAATCGATAACCGCTGAAAGCATCTAAGCGGGAAGCGAGCCTTGAGATGAGTTCTCCCTGATACTTTAAGTATCCTAAAGGGTTGTCGGAGACTACGACGTTGATAGGTCAGGTGTGTAAGTGCTG
>NZ_QLYZ01000039.1 GCF_003350325.1 Vibrio rhodolitus
CTAACTAATTTTTGTATAATGCGCGCCCATATGGCACGCACATAAAATGCACAATGAACAGCAATAAACAAAGAAGGGGGGGTTATGAGTAAGTCACAAAACCCACTTGAGTTGTTGGCACAAAACCCGATTGAATTAAGCTTGGTATCAATCAAATCAAAATTAATGATTGTTGTTACAAAGCTCATTCGAGAAAAAGGGTGGACTCAAGCTCAAGCTGCCAAGGAAATCGGCGTGTCCCAACCAAGAATAAGTAACTTAATGAATGGTCAAATATCCAAATTTTCAATTGATATGCTCTTGGAAATTCTAGGACAACTTGGCTATCTTTTAGATGTATCATTTGATCCAACAAATGACTATCAACCTATAAAAATGGAAGTAAAAAAGACAGCGGTATGAACGCTGTCTTTGGGTCTAGATACGTGAAACTCGTTGTTTTATCGTATCTTCTTCTTTCTTGTCGGTTCCATTGGATGTTTTGGAGAACGCATGAACAACGTGAATGATGTCACCACGAATGACATACACCAGACGATAGGCTGGTTTTCCGTTCTTCTTGAGTTCAAACACTCCTTTCCCCAATCCATTCATTGGCTTTGATGTTGATAGTGGCTGCATACCATATTTCATCATTTCCAAATCTTGGACGAACTTTTCACGAACTGGTTGTGGAAAGTTCTCTAACTTTTTATACGAATCGCCCTCGAATTCGACTGCTTTCATGATTACCTCCTGAGGTATTGTTTATCGCTCTAATGAGCCGGTTTTGTAAGTTTTCCATGTGATTACCTTTTATCTACATTTAAAAAATTTAGGCTACTCCTAAGTAGCCACGTTAAGAATAAACCGAGACATTTTGCTCGTCAATATGCAAATTTTTATATAATCAACAATTCTCCCTTTCCTGTTTAAAAGACGTACATCAAGGCGCTCGCTAAGGTGCGCTTTAGGAGCAATATGTTAAATAGCCAAGAAACCCTATAAAAACGGCTATCAGACCCCATAAAATGCCGCTAAAGCTCCTTTAAACACCTAAATCAATCCGGTATACCGCTAAAATGCACTGAAAGTTTGTAACAGTTTTAGGCGGCGTCCAGCTGATTTTTAACATCGTTTCAGATTCATTCGAATTTCGTATGAAAAATTGCAGATCTGCAATTTTCGCGTCGCAGACCCTTCGGAGAACAGGAGCATTTTGAACACAGAGCGAAGTGAATGTGATACAAAATGCGTTTCCTGCCTCTCAATACTCATCCCAGCAAGACAAAAAAATACAGACAGAACCACAAAAAAAAAGAAACAGTAGTTCCCTGTTCAAAAACAGGTGTAGGTGGGTGAGATTGTATTGTAGGGCACACCTAAAACAGGTGTAGGCGCACCATATAGGCTTGTAGGAAGGCGTAATCAAACGTAGGGACAGAAGACCTCGCTAGCCCAGGTTAAAAGGTTTTATTTGACCTGGGCTAGCGAGGAGACAAACGAAGTGCGTCAGAACGCTCACTGTGGACAAAGTGGGACGGATAAACCGCCCCCAACTTTGACACACAGCCGCTAAAGAAACCCACGTGAAAACGGAGAGTTTGTGCTCCGCACTCAATCAGTTTTTTTATTTAATTTGTGTTGAAAGAAACTAAAGAAGTACGAGAAAACAGCCCTTTCGGCTGCGCCGACCCCTACCCAAATCAAACTGATTTTAGGCATCGTTTTGGTCGCTTTCCGTTGGAGTTTTGTCTCTTACCCTTTCGGGCTGCCCTGCGCTGTGAGTAAGGCTTAACGCCCCCATTCCAGTCTCACAACACCAATTCTTTATTCCTTTTCCGCTTCTCCCCTCTAGCAGCTGCAAGGGGCGGTTTTATCGGGCTAAGCCTAGTTGGAATTGGTGCCTTTACCTGCCACCTATGGAACTTCCCTTGGTCGGTGGCTGATGCGCGTCGCTCTGTCCAAAACATCTTGATCCAAACAGAGTGCAGGAATACTTGAAGTGCTTAAACGATATGGGCTATCATGAAAGGACTTACCAAGGGGTCAATCTTGTAAGTATTCCGAAAAAAGCCGACTCGCCAAAGTCGGTTTTTTCACATCTGGACAAAAGCTTACGTCCAAAGAAAAAAGATCGCAATGAGATCCTTTCCAATTCGCTTCATAAAGCTGAGCTCTCTCATTGTTAATTTTAAATTTATCAGCAAGCACTCGCTTCAATATTGCCTCTTAACAATCTGTAATCAAAAGAAAGTTCAGAAATAGATTTGTAAATTTTTCCATATAAGCCTCAAATTTGCTTGCCTTTTAGTTGACAACATTTTTTTAAAAAGGCAAATTATCCATTGCAGGCTATACTAATTTTTGTATAATGCGCGCCCATATGGCACGCACATAAAATGCACAATGAACAGCAATAAACAAAGAAGGGGGGGTTATGAGTAAGTCACAAAACCCACTTGAGTTGTTGGCACAAAACCCGATTGAATTAAGCTTGGTATCAATCAAATCAAAATTAATGATTGTTGTTACAAAGCTCATTCGAGAAAAAGGGTGGACTCAAGCTCAAGCTGCCAAGGAA
>NZ_QLYZ01000004.1:0-113149 GCF_003350325.1 Vibrio rhodolitus
GGAGTGCCCCTAGACCAGTCAAGTCGACCGTGTTTTCGGAGCCACACTAATACTGTAGAACAACCTTGTATGCCGTACTTCTCTTGAGCCTGTTTATAAGTCAGTTCACCTCTTTCAACTTGGTCAACGACATCCAATTTAAAAGCGAGTGAATAGTCACGTTGGGTTCGTCTAGCTGCTGATTTCATAACACTCTCCAATTTTCTGATTGGGTTGTGTCAACCTTATTTAGGACGGGTCAAAAAGAAGATCAAAGGCTCAGCTTCGGCTGAGCTTTTTTCTTGGGGAACACGAATCAGAGATTCGTTTACGGAGTCGGGAACGCAAAGCTGAGGTTTTGCTTTGGGAACGCGAATCAAAGATTCATCTACGGAACTGGGAACATGAAGTTAAAGCTTCAATTCGGGATAAATTTTTCGGTTTAAATGTTGATAGTGTCGTTACATGGTGTAACGATAATCCGTAATCCGTAATCCGTAATCCGTAATCCGTAATCCGTAATCCGTAATCCGTAATCTCCGTAATCCGTAATCCGTAATCCGTAGTCAGCGCACTGGCGCTGAACGTTCCACTCTAAGCTAGCTTCGCTTCTATTGCCGCTAAACGTTGTTGCAGCTCTTTCACTTGTGCTTCCAATTCAGCGATGCGGTCAGGTTCAGCTTTGCTCTCTGCCGCGACTTCGATTTTTGGTACGCGTTGCGAGTTTTTCCAACTCTTAATCGTACTGATAAGTGCAGGCATCGGCACTGAAGTTTTTAAGCGTGCCTTAACAAGAGCAACGGTTGGTTCTTTGCCTTCTTGAATCAATTGTTCAATAGCCTGTTCAAGCTCTTGACTGACATCTTTGGTAAGCATGGTCTTTCCTTGGTCGGTGGTGATCCACAATCATAATCTAATGCTGATTTTACTGTGATATTAATAGATACCCAAGTAGCTTACCAAGGTGGCGTGACTGAAAGCTTGCGGTGACGTACTTAAGTTAGCTGATGTTGTGAAATGGCGGCTACCTGCAACTTAGTTGGAATGGAAAAAAAGGTAGAGAAATGTGAGATATTAACCATTCGCTTTGTAGGAGATTGATGATATCACGACAGTGTAGTTGTTCGGCATATAGATTAAGTGATTGAAAAATCGATGGATGATAGCTAAGTTGTCGATTCCTACAATTGCCGAGATGAGAACTAGATCATTGTTTGATTTGGATTTTCAGTTAAATTGTGCGTTCAAAATAGGACCTTAATAACAAGGTTGACAATAAGGAAGTGTAACTTCACTCGTTTACGATGGTTACATTGCGGCTATAAGTTAGGAAATAGCCATTAAGGATGATAGACGAATGGATTCATCGAGGCTTGCCTCGCTTTTCTATTTCCAGACCTCAGCGTCTGGCTACCACCTGTCTTTATTTATAATAAAAATTACACGCGATAAATCCAGAGCAATAGCTTTGGGTGCTGCTATACGTCGGCTAACGTATTGGCTTATATATGCAACCAAGTAAAAACAATTTGGTCTGTATATATATTTTTATTGAGAAGTGAAGAGCTTAATTTAAGTTTGCTGAAAGCAAGGAAGATTTGTGACAATCGCAACTCGACGCGTATTATTAGTGCCATATAACGACTCGTTATTGTCTGACTTTGTGGTTCTTAACTGCTGTGTAAAAAACCGTGCGCATATGAACGGTCCTTATTCAGTATCCAAAGCAAGAGAACTGTTTGAGAATATATTAAGCGACGATACGCGTTATGACCGCGCGGTGCTTGATAGCTTTACTCGCGAATACATCGGGCATATTAGTGTCCAAGGCTTGTCAACGGAACCTGAATTAGTGTTTATTTTTGATAAAGCTTATTGGGGACAGGGCATTGCCAGTGAAGCACTCGGTGCGTTTTTTAGTAAAGCACTGAGAGATCTAAATTTGAATAGTGTAAAAGCTACCGCCAATGTGGATCACGTTGCATCTATTCGTCTATTGGAAAAATTGGGTTTTGAAAAAAAAGGTCTCAACAGCGATATGTATGGACCTTTTTATCAGTTTCAGTTTACATCCGATGAGGCGGTAAATGAAAATGCACTATTTGAAAGCCTATCATAGTGAGTTCACCTTGGTAGCAGTCATCGCCAAGTGATGAAAACTCAAATTGATATACTGTATGCCAGCGCCAGACTCCGTCTGGTGTTTTTATTTTATGCGCTTTTAACGCTGTGCTAATCAACTGCAAATCGAGTTGGTCACACTTGCGCTGAATGGCTATTTTGGCAAGCTCAGACTGGCGTCGTTGCTGCCAAAATAACATGCACACAAGGCAAAGAAGTAAAATAGCCAACAAGTCCGTGATCATGTCTATTGGTTACCTGCTTAAATTTAAGCCTTTGCCGCTTGTTGTAGATTGATAAGTGCATTGGCGAGCTCAGCTGAAGGTGATGAATGCAACAGCGGTAGTAACACCATACGCAGCTCGGGTAGCATAACTAAATCAGCAAACAGTTGGTTGAAGAGGTTCTGGTTACCAGTTTGAGCTAGGCACAACAGGAACTGTTCAGCGATTTGAGCATTGGTGAGTAGGTGCCAACAGCGACCAGCGACACCAATTAGTATTTCTTGGTGGCTAAGACGCGGACTGGCTAACACTTGCTCTAATACCGGCTGTGCGATTGTGACGTCGGCACCCGCTAACGCGCGCATGAGCGCAGAGAGGAGGAAGAGATCCGGCTCTTGACTCTCAATCTGCACTTGCGCCATTTCGGCGATACGGTGCGCCAGTTTGTCTGTTAGCTCTGTATGCTCAAGTGCGCCGAGTAGGGCGTAGAGCGGCTCAGAGGGCAGATTCGGTAGTGCTTTACGCAGCTCCACGCCGTTTTGTTCAGTGCCAAGGCGCGCGGCGATATCAGTGATCCCCTGTAACCCGACCGTTTGCCAGTTTTGCCACCCCAAACCACCTTTAAAGTAGTGTTGGGCATGTTCGTAATACTGGCTGCATGGTAGATCGAGATAAGCGCGAATTTGGCTATGGAATACCGCCATTTTGTCTTCAGAGGGTTTATAGGTGTAAGGGTTATTCGCCAGCTTTTGTTGCTGCTCTTCACTCATCTCCTGATTTAAGCGTGTCCCCATCGCTTCAACGACAAACTTAATAAAGTTACCTACCTCAGCTTGTTTTAGCAGACCACGTTCATCTAGCTCAAATTTGAGAAACCAAATCCAAGGTTGTTTAGCTTGGTTCCAATAGGCAATCGCGAGATGCGCTTTGCGCTGTAGAGGATAAGGGTAAGGCTGCTGACCTTTTTCAATCTGTTCAAAGACTTGGTTGTCGATGGTTTTAATACGACGACCTAAGTCAAAAATCTTGAATGTACAGTCGCTATTACGTAGCAGTTCGCTCAGGGTATGAATGGTATCCATGGAAGACTTTTCCTAACTTTCTTTCCCTTATAAATGGTACTCTATGGGCTAATTTCAAGGTCAACGACAAAAGATAAATGAAACAGGATACTTCGCTCACGGTTTTACTTAACCAGCTTGAGCAACAACTTCGCGAGGTAGAATTGTGGCAGGATCTGCCACCGTCTGCGCAGGCGCTTGCCAGCGAGCAACCTTTCGCCATTGACACTTTAGAGCCGCATGAATGGCTACAATGGATCTTCTTGCCTAAGATGCGTAAGTTGATTGAAGCCGAGCTTTCGCTCCCGCAAGGTTTTGCCATTGCGCCCTATTTTGAAGAATGCTGGAAACAGCATACTCACTATGTATCCGTTATTGCGGTCATTCGCCAGATTGATTCAGAGGCAGCTTAAGTGTTAGACATCGTTTATCAGGATAAGTATTTTGTGGCGGTTAACAAGCCAGCGGGCATGTTGGTACACCGCAGTTGGCTCGACAAGCATGAAACGCAGTTTGTGATGCAAACCCTGCGTGACCAAATTGGTCAGCATGTATTTCCGTTACATCGTTTAGACAGACCAACTTCCGGCGTGTTGATTTTTGCGTTATCGAGTGAGATAGCTGCGCAAGTGATGCCAATGTTTGCCAATCATGAGATGAAGAAAACCTATCATGCAATTGTGCGCGGCTGGATTGAAGAGGGCGGCACGCTCGATTATCCATTGAAAGTCGAGCTGGATAAAATTGCCGATAAGTTCGCCAGCCAAGAGAAAGAAGCGCAAGATGCAGTGACTGACTATCAGCCACTGGCTAAAGTGGAAATTCCGCATTCAACTGGACGCTTCCCAACCACACGCTACTGCATGATGGAGCTTAACCCTCATACTGGGCGTAAGCACCAGCTTCGTCGCCATATGGCGCACCTACGTCATCCTATGGTGGGTGACACCACTCATGGTGATGGCAAGCACAACAAGCTGTTCCGTGATGTGTATGACTCGCACCGTTTGTTGTTACACGCAACAAGCTTAGAGTTTGTTCATCCATTTAGTGGTGAGACGTTAGTGATTAAAGCCGGTTTTGATAATACTTGGCAGCGTCTGTTTGCCCAGTTTGATTGGCAAGAGCCGCAGGTGTAGCTAGAACGATAGTTAAAGTAACAGCCAGATAAAAACAAAGCCCTCATGCGAGGGCTTTGTGCTATTTACTCAAGGTGCGTTTGACGTAGCAAACGTCTTACTTGTTTAAGTAAGCGCGGATCGATTGCTCAATGCCGTGAGAATCAAGACCAAGCTCTTGATGCAGCTCTTCTTGTGTACCTTGAGCAATAAAGCGATCAGGCAAACCGAGATTTAGCACCGGCTTAATGATCTTCTCTTGCATCATAAACTCAATCACACCTGCACCTGCGCCGCCTGCAATGGCGTTCTCTTCTAGGGTAACCAGCACATCATGCTCTGCAGCGAGTTGTTTGATTAGCTCATGATCAAGTGGTTTTGCAAAGCGCATGTCAGCCACTGTAGCATTAAGAGCTTCAGCCGCTTCTAGGGCATTTGGCATAAAGGTGCCGAAGTTTAGAATGGCAACTTTCTCGCCTTGACGCACCATGCGACCTTTACCGATTTCAAGTGCAGTAAATTCTTGCTCGATTGGTGTACCCATACCGCTACCGCGTGGGTAACGTACCGCACTTGGACCAGAGTGTTTGTGTCCAGTGTAGAGCATTTGGCGGCATTCATTTTCATCACTTGGCGTCATGATCACCATGTTTGGAATGCAGCGCATAAAGCTAATATCGAACGCACCTTGGTGAGTTTGACCATCAGCGCCAACTAGACCTGCACGGTCGATGGCAAACATCACAGGTAAGTCCATGATGGCAACATCGTGAATCAGTTGGTCATAGCCACGCTGTAAGAATGTTGAGTAGATCGCAACGATAGGGCTATTGCCCGCAATCGCCATCCCCGTTGCCAGCGTTACGGCATGTTGCTCTGCAATTGCAACGTCAAAGTACTGTTCTGGGAACTCTTTCGAGAAGCGAACCATTCCCGAGCCTTCACGCATCGCTGGCGTGATTGCCATCAGCTTAGGATCTTGCGCCGCCATATCACAGAGAAAATCGCCGAAAATCTTAGAAAACGTTGGCTTGCTGCTTGAGCTTTTTGGCAGGCTAGAGTGGCTTGGGTCAAACTTAGGCACGCCATGGTAGCCAATCGGATCTTTCTCCGCTGGTTCATAGCCTTTGCCTTTTTTGGTCATAATATGCAGAAATTGTGGACCTTTTAGTTCACGCATGTTCTTCAATGTTTTGACTAACTCAACCACATCGTGACCATCAACAGGACCAATATAGTTAAAGCCCAGCTCTTCAAACAAAGTGCCTGGGATCACCATGCCTTTAAGGTGCTCTTCAGTGCGACGCACCAGCTCTTTAATTGGCGGCACACCTGACAGAACGCGTTTGCCACCTTCACGAATCGAAGTGTAGAAGTTGCCAGATAGTAGCTGCGCAAGGTGGTTGTTCAAAGCGCCAACGTTTTCTGAGATCGACATTTCGTTGTCGTTAAGAATTACCAGCATATCTGGGTGAATATCACCCGCGTGGTTCATCGCTTCAAACGCCATACCCGCAGTAATTGCGCCGTCACCGATTACGCTCACTACTTTACGGTTCTGGTTTTCTTTATGAGCAGAGATTGCCATACCCAAAGCGGCACTGATTGAGGTTGAAGAGTGACCGACTGACAGTGTGTCGTACTCGCTCTCTTCACGCCATGGAAATGGGTGCAGTCCGTCTTTTTGACGAATCGTAGATAATTGCTCACGGCGACCAGTTAAAATTTTGTGCGGATAAGCTTGGTGGCCGACGTCCCAGATCAGTTGGTCAAACGGTGTATTGTAGACATAGTGAAGTGCCACGGTCAGCTCAACCGTGCCAAGACCTGAAGCCAAATGCCCACTCGATTGGCTTACAGAGTTCAATAAGTAAGTGCGTAACTCATCACATAGCTTTGGCAGCACCTCTTTTGGTAAGCTGCGTAGCTCAATAGGCGTATCAGCCAGAGCCAGTGTTGGGTACTTTGAAATATCAAGAGTCATAAATTTTGCGCGCTTATAGTGTTAATTTTTGCGCTCGATGACATATCGGGCGAACTCTTCCAGTAACTCAGTATTGTATGGTATTGCGTCCAGTGCTTGAAGCGCTTCCTGTAACAGATTATTAGCTTTTTCAATCGCACCTTCTAATCCTAGCAGAGCAGGATAGGTGCTTTTGTTTAATTCTTGGTCAGAGCCTTGTGGTTTACCCAGCGTCTCTGTGTCACTAATAATATCAAGAATATCGTCTTGTACTTGGAAGGCTAAACCGATCGCATCGGCGTACTTATCAAGCAGCGGCAACACCTCGCGACCTTTTTCGCCGGCAGCTAGGGCGCCAAGGCGGATTGCGCACTTCATTAAGGCGCCAGTTTTGTTGCGATGAATCTCTTCCAGCTCTTGCAAGTTAACTAAGCGATTTTCAGCCTGAAGATCGAGTGCTTGTCCCATACACATCCCCGCAGCGCCAGAGGCTTGCGCCAATACCTTCACCATATTAATACGCATGGATTCGGCATTTGGATTGAGTGGACCATCGGCAAGAATTGAAAACGCTAAGGTTTGCAGCGCATCACCAGTTAAGATGGCGGTTGCTTCATCAAATTTGATATGACAAGTCGGTTGACCGCGGCGCAGTTCGTCATCGTCCATTGCCGGCAAATCATCATGGATAAGCGAATAAGCATGAATACACTCAACCGCAGAAGCGGGCGTATCTAAGTCTTCGGCTTTGCAGCCAAGCATTTGTCCTGTGATGTAGACCAAAAATGGGCGAGCACGTTTGCCACCTAGCAATAAGCCATAGCGCATGGCTTCGATCAGTGTTTGGTTTTGATGAGGAAGCTGACTAAGCCACCACTCGAGTTGTTGGTTATTTCGTTGCTGGAACGAGATTAAGGCCTCTTGCATGACGCGATCTTCTAACAATATTATTCAGGCTGTGAGTTAAATTCAGACAGGGGCGCATTATCATCATTTTGCAATAAAATGCTAACACGTTGTTCCGCATCGTTAAGTTTAGTTTGGCCAGAGCGAGCTAAAGAGATGCCACGTTCGAACTTTTTCAGTGCCTCATCTAAGGCTAGGTCACCATTTTCGAGATCTTCAACAATCGAATCCAACTCTTCAATAGTTGCTTCAAAGGTCATATTTTCAGGTTTCTTGCTCGCCATAATTTTACTTGTTTTGGAAAGATGCACGAAAGTTACCTTAGCGGCTAATGATGGTCAAATTTAACCGAGTAAATTTGTCAGAAAAGTCGACGTTGTTAAGGGAGAACATTAAGTTAATTGGCGTAATTGTGCGAAACCAAAGCCAATAAGCAACGAGAATGGAAGGCGATTTGGATAGTTTGTGAGAGTGGTACCAATAAAAAGCTAAAGATTCACAACGGCTGCCGATATAATTCCTTAAGTAGAGTAATAAGTTAGCATGAGGAGTGCTGTGTGGATTTAGCAACCCTTCTGGGTCTGATTGGCGGCTTCGCTTTCGTTATCATGGCAATGGTCTTGGGCGGAAGCATAGGTATGTACGTCGATACTACCTCGATTCTGATTGTAGTCGGTGGCTCGACCTTCGTTGTGCTAATGAAATTCACCGTTGGGCAGTTTTTGGGCGCCGCAAAAATTGCGGGTAAGGCGTTTGCGTTTAAAACCGACGAGCCTGAAGATCTGATTGCGAAAATTGTTGAGATGGCAGATGCAGCACGTAAAGGTGGTTTCCTGGCGCTAGAGGAAATGGAAATCTCCAACAGCTTTATGCAAAAGGGGATTGATCTGCTGGTGGACGGACACGATGCTGATGTCGTGCGCTCTGCATTGCAAAAAGATATCTCGCTAACCGATGAGCGCCATGAAAAAGGGGCGAACGTATTTAAAGCCTATGGTGACGTAGCTCCAGCAATGGGTATGATCGGTACGCTAGTCGGTCTGGTAGCGATGCTTTCGAACATGGACGATCCTAAAGCGATCGGTCCTGCGATGGCGGTCGCACTATTGACCACACTATACGGTGCGGTTCTGGCGAACATGGTGTTTTTCCCGATAGCGGATAAGTTAACGTTACGCCGTGAGCAAGAAAAGCTTAACCGCCGTTTGATCATGGATGGTGTGTTAGCGATACAAGACGGTCAAAACCCGCGCGTGATTGACAGTTATCTGAAGAACTACCTCAATGAAGGTAAGCGTTCACTCGATATCGACAATAGTTAAGGTTGCGCTATGGATGATGATAACGACTGCAAATGTCCACCCCCTGGCGCGCCCATGTGGATGACCACCTTTTCGGACTTGATGTCGCTGCTGATGTGTTTCTTTGTACTACTGCTTTCTTTTTCGGAAATGGATGTACTGAAGTTTAAACAGATTGCAGGTTCAATGAAGTTCGCTTTTGGTGTGCAAAATCGTCTGGAAGTTAAAGATATTCCGAAAGGAACCAGCATTATTGCGCAAGAGTTTCGTCCCGGTCGTCCTGAACCAACGCCTATCGATGTGATCATGCAACAAACCATCGATATTACTCAACAGACGCTTGAGTTTCACGAAGGGGAGTCAGATCGCGCCGGCGGTACTCAGCGTGATCAAGGTAAGTTGACCGGTGGTCAGTCACCAGAGACATCGACCAAAAACAACCAAAACTCCGAATCGGATCAAGAGCAGCAACAACAAGCCCAATCTTCTGAAGAGATGGAAACGCTGACTGAAAGCATTAAGAAAGCGCTTGAGCGTGAAATTGATCAAGGTGCGATTGAAGTAGAGAACCTTGGACAGCAGATTGTAATCCGTATTCGTGAGCAGGGCGCCTTCCCGGCAGGTTCGGCATTCTTGCAGCCTAAATTCCGCCCATTGGTGCGCCAAGTGGCCGAATTAGTCAAAGATGTACCGGGCATTGTACGGGTATCTGGTCATACCGATAACCAGCGCTTGGATTCTGAGCTATATCGTTCGAACTGGGACTTATCAGCGCAAAGAGCTGTTTCGGTGGCGCAAGAGATGGAAAAAGTACGTGGATTCTCCCATCAGCGCCTGCGTGTGCGAGGGATGGCAGATACTGAGCCGTTAGGTCCAAATGATACTGAATTGCAGCGCTCGCGTAACCGCAGGGTTGAGATTAGCATTATGCAGGGTGAGCCGATTTACAGCGAGGCGATTCCTGCTACGCAAAACTAATCGCGAATTCGAGCTAAACTATAAGACGAGCATCACGCTCGTCTTTTTTATGCTCTATTCATCATGTATAATCTTGCGCCCTTAAGGTCCTGTGTGCCATGTTTACCAAATTGAACCGCATACCAGTGATGATTGCGAAAACTGTTAACCAGTGAAGTGAAGTATGAAATTTATTGTAAAGCCCCATCCAGAAATTTTTGTAAAAAGTGAGTCGGTGCGTAAGCGCTTCACAAAGATTCTTGAGTGTAACATTCGCAACATTATCAAGCTTCGTACCGAGTCTGTAGCGGTGTTTAACCGTCGTGACCATATCGAAGTGACGTCAGAAAGCGACCAATACCATGCTGAAGTGTTAGAGATCCTAACTCACACTCCAGGTATCCACCACGTATTGGAAGTAAAGCAATCTGACTTTACCGATATGCACAATATCTACGAGCAAGTGCTTGAACTAAGTGGTTCACTTATCGAGAACAAAACTTTCGTCGTGCGCGCTAAGCGTCGTGGCAAGCATGAGTTCAATTCACTTGAACTTGAGCGTTATGTTGGTGGCGGTCTAAACCAAGCGGTAGAAAGCGCAAGCGTGAAGCTGCGTAACCCACAAGTGACTATCAATATTGAAGTATCTGGTGACAAACTAAACCAAGTGCTTGCACGCCATAAAGGTTTAGGTGGTTTCCCGCTAGGAACGCAAGAAGATGTGTTGAGCCTTATCTCTGGTGGCTTCGACTCTGGTGTCTCAAGCTACTTACACATCAAGCGCGGTTCAAAAGTGCATTACTGTTTCTTTAACCTAGGTGGTCCTGCGCATGAGATCGGCGTTAAGCAAGTTTCTCACTACCTATGGAACAAGTACGGCTCTTCGGCAAAAGTACGCTTTATCTCGGTTGATTTTGAGCCAGTAGTGGCAGAGATCCTTGAGAAAGTGGACGACGGTCAAATGGGCGTGATCCTTAAGCGTATGTTTATGCGCGCGGCAGGTATGATCGCTGAGAAATTTGGCATTCAGGCGCTAGTAACTGGTGAAGCTCTAGGTCAGGTATCAAGCCAGACTTTGACTAACCTACGTCATATTGATGGTGTAACAGATACTTTGATTCTTCGTCCACTAATTAACTGGGACAAAGAAGACATCATCAACCTAGCGCGTGAAATCGGTACGGAAGATTTTGCTAAGACCATGCCGGAATACTGCGGCGTGATCTCGAAAAAACCGACTGTGAAAGCGGTTAAAGGTCGTCTAGAAGCAGAAGAAGAGAAATTTGACTTCTCTATTCTAGAGAAAGTGGTGTACGAAGCACGTCAAATGGACATTCGTGACATCGCAAAAGAGACCGAACAAGCAGCTCCTGAAGTTGAGCAGGTTCAAGCGGTAGAAGAGCACGCAATTGTGCTAGATATCCGTAGCCCAGACGAAGAAGATGAAAGCCCACTAGAAATCGATGGTGTTGAAGTTAAGCACCTACCTTTCTACAAGCTATCGACCCAGTTTGGCGATCTTGATCAGAGCAAAACTTACCTACTGTACTGTGAGCGTGGCGTAATGAGCCGCTTGCAAGCGCTTTACTTGCAAGAGCAAGGCTTTGCTAACGTGAAGGTTTACCGCCCATAATGGTGGTGTAGCGTTAATTAATTAGCGTTGTTAAAAGAATCAATTAAGCGCAAATCGTTCATTCGGTTTGCGCTTTTTTTGTATTGTTTTTGTCACTCCTGATACTTCGCAGGGCATAGTCATGAATCTCGCTTTGGGTGTTTGAGCTCAGGGTGGGAGTAGATTCCGGGCATAAAAAAACACCGCCTATTAGGCGGTGCTAAAAAATTTGACAGACAGGTCAAAATAAATACAGGAAGTATACGTTTTGTTTCTTGGGATAAGTGAAACAAAACCATGGTAGAAATCTACCGAACTCGAAATACGAGTTTGCAAACACAACATCGCAACAACAAAGCCAATTGGTAAAAACCAAGCCGTTCAGGCTCGCGTTGCGGAATGAAATATAGAATTTCTCTGGTCGTCAGGCAATGGACATTTTATAATGTTTCAGATAAAAAAAACTAATCCAATATATTGAGGGCTTCCTATGTCCAGAAGACTACCGCCTTTGAACTCATTGAAGGTGTTTGAAGCTGCCGCTCGACACTTAAGTTTTACCCGAGCAGCAGAAGAGCTATTTGTGACTCAGGCCGCAGTTAGCCATCAAATC
Source organism: Vibrio rhodolitus (assembly GCF_003350325.1). Taxonomy (GTDB): domain Bacteria; phylum Pseudomonadota; class Gammaproteobacteria; order Enterobacterales; family Vibrionaceae; genus Vibrio; species Vibrio rhodolitus. The sequence continues at coordinate 11,856 of NZ_QLYZ01000004.1, forward strand.
AAGGCTTTAGAAGAATTTCTAGGTCTAAAACTGTTCCGTCGTCGCAATCGTTCGTTACTGTTGACAGAAGAAGGTCAGAGTTACTTTCTCGATATCAAAGATATTTTTACCTCGTTAGCAGAAGCCACTGATAAAGTACTAGAACGTAGTGAAAAAGGCGCATTGACGATTAGTTTGTCACCAAGTTTCGCGATCCAATGGTTGGTTCCTCGCTTAGCGGACTTTAACCAGCAAGAGCCAGACATCGATGTTCGCATTAAAGCGGTTGATATTGAGGAAGGTTCTTTGACCGATGACGTGGATGTGGCCATTTACTACGGTCGAGGCAATTGGCCAGGCTTGCGCGCGGACAAACTTTATCAAGAATTTCTAATCCCACTCTGTTCACCATCACTGCTACTTGGTCCCAAGCCACTGGCTGAATTAGCGGATCTCAAAAACCATACTTTACTGCACGATACATCACGTAAAGATTGGAAACATTTTGCTAAGTTCCATGGTATTGAAGGGGTGAACGTTAACCACGGTCCAATCTTTAGTCACTCAACCATGGTGTTGCAGGCTGCCGCTCATGGTCAAGGTGTGGCTTTAGGCAACAACGTATTAGCGCAGCCAGAGCTTGAAGCAGGGCGTTTGATTGCACCGTTTGATGAGGTGTTGGTCTCAAAAAATGCTTTCTATGTGGTCTGCCATGAGAAACAAGCCGACATGGGGCGAATTGCCACCTTCCGTGATTGGATGTTAGCCAAAGCGCAAAGTGAGCAAGAGGAACTGCTAGAAGATGACGAATAATCGATTAATAGATGGCGAACAGGGTTCGCCATTATTTGTATTTGCCCATGGTGCAGGCGCTGGGATGGACCACGCATTTATGCAGCAAGTCGCGACAGGGCTAGCGGAAAAAGGCATTCAAGTTATCCGCTTTAACTTTCCTTATATGGTTAAGCGTGCTGAAGATGGTAAAAAGCGCCCGCCCGATCGCGCGCCTAAATTGCTTGAAGCGTTTGAACAGGTGATTGCCGAATACGCTGAGCAACCGATCGTTATTGGTGGCAAATCGATGGGCGGTCGTATGGCGAGCTTGCTTGCAGACAATCCACATGTAGCAGGTATTGCTTGTCTGGGTTACCCATTTCATCCGCCGGGTAAGCCTGAAAAGTATAAAGGTGAGCATTTAGCTAACCTTGCGAAGCCATGTCTTATCTTGCAAGGCGAGCGCGATACCTTTGGTAAGCGCGAAGAGTTTATCGATTTTGCTTTGGCAGACTGCGTGCAGGTTGAGTTTATTGCCGATGGCGACCATAGCTTTAAACCGCGTAAAAGTTCAGGTCATACTGAGGCGGGCAATATTGCTCATGCGGTAGAAGCGCTGAGCGAGTTTATTTTTGCCTGCTATCAAGGAGTGAAGTAATGCGCGCGAACAATCTTCTGGCTGTGGGGGGCGCGCTTGCTGGGCTTGGCGTCGCGCTTGGCGCTTTTGCTTCCCATGGTTTAAAGACAATACTGTCACCTTATTTGTTGGAAGTATTTAGCATCGGGGTGCAATATCAATTTATCCACGCGACGGCGATCGCTCTGTGTGGCGTCTTGTTATTGCTTAATCTTGGTGAGAAAGCACGAAAGTATTTTTTCATCGCCGCAATTTGCTTTATCATCGGCATCTTTTGTTTTAGCGGCAGTCTCTATGCGCTAGCGTTAACTGGAGTGAAGTGGTTTGGACCAATCACGCCGATGGGTGGATTCACCTTTATGCTAGGTTGGGCACTGTTCGTTTTCGCAGCACTACAGATCAAAAGAGGTGAGTAAGTGAAACAACTGATGCTTTATTGCCGTTCGGGCTTTGAAAAAGAGTGTGCCGGTGAAATTCAAGACCGTGCTACGGCGTTGGAAGTGTTTGGTTTTCCACGTTTACAAAAGAACTCAGGCTACGTGCTGTTTGAGTGCTACCAATCAGGTGATGCGCAAAAATTGGTTAAAGAGCTAGATTTCAGCTCATTGATCTTCGCTCGCCAAATGTTTGCAGTGGCGGCTGAAGTGACCGATTTACCGCGTGAAGACCGCATTTCACCGATCCTTGATCAGCTAGGTGAAGTGGATGCAATGCCACTGTGCGGTGATATCCGTATCGAAACGCCAGACACCAACGAAGCGAAAGAGCTACTGAAGTTCTGCCGTAAGTTTACTGTACCGATGCGCCAAGCTATGCGTGGCAAAGGCGTATTGATGAATAAAGAGCACGCGAAAAAACCAGTTCTGCATATCTGCTTTGTTGAGCCGGGTCACTGCTACATTGGTTACTCATTGCCGGGTAATAACTCGCAGTTCTTTATGGGTATTCCTCGCCTTAAGTTTCCAGCTGATGCGCCAAGCCGTTCAACCCTAAAACTGGAAGAAGCTTTTCACGTCTTTATTCCTCGCCATGAGTGGGATGAGCGTTTAGCTTCGGGTATGTGGGGTGTGGACTTGGGCGCTTGTCCGGGTGGTTGGACTTACCAGTTAGTTAAGCGCTCGATGTTCGTTCACTCGGTGGATAACGGCATGATGGCACAAAGCTTGATGGATACCGGTCAAGTGCGCCACCACCAAGAAGATGGCTTTAAGTTTGAGCCTGCGCGTAAAAACGTGACTTGGTTGGTGTGTGACATGATTGAAAAACCATCTCGCGTTGCACAACTTATGGGTGAGTGGATCATCAGTGGTTGGGCAAAAGAGGCGATTTTTAACCTTAAGCTGCCAATGAAAGGTCGTTACGACGAGGTTCTGCAAGATATCGAAAACCTAAAGGTGTTCTTAATCGAGAACGACGTGAAGTTTAAGCTGCAAGCGAAGCATCTATATCATGACCGTGAAGAGATCACAGTGCACGTTCAGTGCCTATCGAACATCTCGCCACACTAATGACAGTAATGCCGTTGTAATGGATAAAACCCGCTTTTAAAGCGGGTTTTTTGTATCGAGGGTTTTGCTTACCAGGAGTCGTCGTCGCCCCAACTGCCGGAATCATCACCACCAAAGTCAAAACCGTCTCCAGAATCTTGATCACCGCCCCAGCGCGTTGAGTCATCGCTAAAGCTCGAGTCATCCACATTCGAATCACTAAAGTTTGGGTTATCAAAATTGAGTTCATCTGGGTTGCCAAATCCGGTATCGGTGTTCCAACCCCCGGTGTAGCTTTGGGTATAATCATCGCTACCCGCTAAAAATGAACTGGTGCTATCATCCGTCGTTGCTGTGTCACTCTGAGTATTGTCGATCGAACTATTATCAACATTGCTATCTGCGTTATCGTCGGGCTGCTGATAATAATTGTTGGTAATGTTTTCTGTCATTGGTTCTGCAGCGTGAGAGTCAGAAAAGAGCAAATGGCTTAGTGCACTGCCTGCGACCATACCCGCCGCTACACCAGCAGCAGTCTGCATAAAGCCACCAAAGGCGCTAGGTTGGTAACTGGGTGCTGGAGGGCGTGGTGGCTGACGAGTCTCACCAAACATTTTGCTCATGGTGCTGCGTTTTGCCTCTTGCTGATAGTACTCGGCGTTGCTTTGTAAGTAGTCATTGCGTTTTTTTAACTCGCTGAGTGCGAGTTCTTGCGCCAATGCCAATTGGCTAAGGCGATAAACAATGTCTGGTTGTGCCGCGATTTTTTTGTCAATCAGCTCTGCAGCAGCAAGGTCTCGGTTGATATCTTGTTTCGCAGCAAGCTTATCCGCTAATTGCTCGATCATGGTTTGTTCTTGTGGAGTCATATCACCAAGTCCTCAAATCATCTTGGGCTTTCGCCTTATTCCCATAAGCGCTGTTATTGCGCGGGGTTGATCGCAGTGTATGCCTGCGCTTTGCGATGTGACAGTAGTGAAAACTATCTTTGCGAGAATTGAAATTGAGAGTTTAGAGAGAGAGTTGAGAGTGCTGGCGCTTGAGAGCCGAGAGTTTAGAGAGGGAGAATTGAGAATTGAGAATTGAGGATTGAGGATTGAGGATTGAGGATTGAGGGCGTTGAAGCTTGAGAGCTGAGAGTCAGAGGCACAAGTGGGCGTATTGTGCCTCGTGATGAATTACTGGTTTGGACCGTTATAGCGTAGATCTTGTAAGTTAAAGCCTAGCTCGATATCGGTTTTTAGTGCGGCGACTTGTTTGCATTTACGCGCCATATCAATGTCTTTGTCCATCTTTTTACGATACTTGGATGGCAGTTCGTCACTGGCAAATGCTTGTTCAATATCGCTAAATTGAGTCAAAATTTCTTTGGCAGCTTTAGGACCAATCCCCGCTACGCCAGGCACTTGGCTGGAGCTAATCCCGGTCAGCCCCCAATAATCAGCCAGTTGGCTTGGTTTGACACCGAACTCATTGGCAATAAAAGGTTCATCTAACCAGCGATGTTGAAAATAATCGCGAATCTGTAGCGTTGGGGAAAGCAGCTGACAGTAACCCTTATCGGTTGAAATGATAGTCACTTTCTCATTGTGGCTGGCAACTTTTATCGCTAAGGTCGCCACCAGATCATCGGCTTCATCGCCTTCAGACAGCAATGAGTCGATACCTAACTTCCACCATGCATCTTGAATCGCATCTAACCCGTTAACTAACGGCTCAGGCATCGGTTTACGATTTTGTTTGTACTCTGGGAGGATTTCAGCGCGCCAGCCTCTATCTTGGAGGTGATGATCAAACACCGCAATAATGTGGGTAGGTTGAGCTTCGTTCAGGATCCGCGTCAGGGTGCGGCTGGTGGTGTCTATTGTTCTCGCGATATCAGTAGGGTCGGGTTGCACCGAGTGAACACGTCGGATTAAGTTGAGTGCATCGATAATAACAAGATGAATAGACATAAAGGTATAAAAAATAAGGGCCGATGGCCCTTATTGTAATGGAACGAGTAGCAAAAGTCTTACTTCGTCTCAGTGGCAATTTTATAGCAAGGGACGTAATCACTACCGCCAGGTAGTTTCATGCGGTGCTGGGCAACGAAGTCTTTAAGTAGCCTGTCCATCTTTTTCATCAAATCGGCGTCGCCGTCGAGAATAAACGGACCTTTTCGCTCAATTTCACGAATGCCTTCTGCTTTGACGTTACCTGCCACAATACCAGAGAAGGCTTGGCGTAGAGCTGCTGCCAAGTTTTCTGGGCGTTGGTTAAGGTGTAGGTCTAAGCTTGCCATTGCATCATGGGTTGGCTCAAATGGTAGTTGGAATTCAGGTTCAATTTTTAACGACCAGTTGAAGCTGTACGCATCTCCGGTTTCTTTGCGGTGCTGGCGCACATCTTCCATGCTTTGCTTCATGATGCGCGCGACTTTTTCAGGATCATCGATAACGATCTGATAATGTTTCTGTGCCGCTTCGCCCAGTGTCGCGCCAATAAATTGGTCAATAGAGCGGAAGTACGCTTCGCTCTCTTTTGGACCGGTCAGGACGATTGGTAATGGCTGGTCAGCATTTTCTGGGTGCATCATAATGCCCAAGATATACAGTAGCTCCTCTGCGGTACCCGGACCACCAGGGAAGATTACGATACCGTGACCCATACGCACGAATGCTTCTAGGCGCTTTTCGATGTCTGGCATGATCACCAGTTCGTTGACTATAGGGTTTGGCGGCTCTGCGGCAATGATTGACGGCTCAGTCAAACCTAAATAACGTTGTTCAGTATAACGTTGCTTGGCGTGACCAATCGCAGCACCTTTCATTGGACCTTCCATTGCACCTGGACCACAACCGGTACAAATGTTTAGCTCTCGCAAGCCCAGTTCATTACCGACTAAACGCGTGTATTGGTACTCGGTTTCGTTGATAGAGTGCCCACCCCAACAAACGACTAAGTTCGGCTCTATGCCTGGCGTGAGCGCGCTGGCGTTACGTAAAATACCAAACACGAGGTTGGTAATATGCGTGGCATTGGTGAGGTTAAGGCGCTGATTATCAGCAAGATGCATATTGACGTAAACAATATCACGCAGCACTGCAAATAAATGTTCTTGAATGCCTTTAATGATTTGTCCGTCGACAAAGGCATGCTCGGGTGGGTTCGCGAGCTCTAACTTGATGCCGCGTTCACGGCGCATCACGGTAACGTCAAAGGATTTGTATTTGTCCAACAGCTCTTTTGAGTTATCGGTATGGCTACCTGAGTTTAATACCGCCAGCGTACAGTTGCGGTAGAGTTGGTAAAGATCACTCGATGCGGTCTTTTTAAGGCGCTCAACTTCAAGTTGAGAAAGTAAATCCATGCTACCAGCAGGACTGATATGGGTGATCATCGTGACCTCCTTGACTATCGATAGGCTGTGTTAAGTTCTACGAACGCCCAGCCATTTTTTATTGTTATGGTCTACCTATTTTTATCTTTGTTTGACGCAAGCTTTCGCTTAGCGAGCGAAACCATAGTATGGGTATAACATCAAATGCCGGAGTCCATGTTAGTAAGCATTTGATATCTTTAAACCTATCACAAAATAGCCAAAATAAAAAAGCCGCTGAGTTATTCAACCCCGCGGCTTTGTCGTTTTGGCTTTGAAATTACTTCCACAAAATTTGCTCAGGTCCTAAGCTTTTGGCTTCACGAAGCATAACACGCAGGCGCTCCAATACTTCTTCTGGGGTATCGGAGTCTTTAAAACTGGTACTGACAGAGGTTGCCGTGATCGTGATTTGCTGTTCGCGGAACTTAAATGGCAGATGCGAGATCTGACGCTGAATATTCTTCACCAACTCATAGCACTCTTGATCTGCTCGTTCTGGCAGTAAAACGATAAACTCTTCGCCAGTATAACGAGCAATAATATCGCCATCATTGAGCTCTGCTTTGATACAGCGAGCGATGATTTTCAGTGCTTTATCGCCTGCGGTGTAGCCAAAGCTGTCATTAATAGCTTTAAAGCTATCGATATCAAATTTTACTACTCGTAAGCTATGTTGGTTACGTATCCAACGGCGGTACTCCACTTCTAAGCGTTCGTTAAAGGCTGAACGGTTGAATAGCCGAGTTAACGGATCTTGTTGGATGCGCTCTGCTTGGTCATCGAGTCGGCGACGATAATCTTGCGTGGTTTCATACAGCGCTTCGAGTTGGCAGTGATTGAACTTCATGCGCTCAAGCAGTGACTTTTCACGTTCTTCTACCAATTTTAAGCGCTCATTCAATGAACCAATTTGGCTTAAAAGAGGGGATAAGTGGTTCTGAGCTTCTTCGATAGATTTGGCTTGATTGAGCACATTATGGCTGTTCGAAACTAGTGATTCTAATTCGTTGCTGTGATCGACTCGCTGCTCAAAATAACTTTCACTTTGATCGGCAATTTGCGCAGAGCTTTTGATCGAGGTTGCCAAGGAGTCATTCACTTGCAGCAAAAACTGTTGTGATGTTTTGCGCTCAGCATGCGTGCCTTGGATGACCAGTTTAAGGATGCGTAAGGTTTCTTCTAACAAAGAGTGCGTGTTGACGCCGAGTAACAGTTTGGCGCGAATATCATTGAGCAACTCGCCAGATTCACCACTAAAGTCCAGTTCAGTGATCAAGTGCTGTAACTCATCATTGAGACGTGAAAGGAGTTCTTTATCGGCATCGTTTGCCAAAATGGCGGTGGTTGAATCTGAATTTGAAATAAGGATTTTGACTGAGCGTTCATAGATCGTCAGTAGTTGGAATGCCTGTTGATTCAGCGGCACTTCATTGGTCGCGGCAAAGCTTAACAGATCGCGCAAGTCGCGCTTAATTTTCGATGGTATACCAGCGATACGAAGGAGTGTTTCACCAGTCTGCTTTATTTGTGAATCTAACTTTTCCCTGTCTGAATCCATAGCCACTTTGTTTTGTTTTATTAAACGTTCCAATACCAAAAGCTGAGGTATTAGTGCACTGATGTCTTTTTGCTTCTCAATCGCCAATTTAAGCTCTTGAAGCCCAGATTGCAAATTGGGATTGTCACTGACACACGTAGTACTTAATGAAGTTACAACGCGTTGTAATACCTGGATTTCTCGTTTGAATTTGAAAGAGGTGTCTCTTTGAGTCAAACGAGCTTGTTCCAATTGAGATTTCAGATTGTGAAGCTGAGACTGAATATCTTGTTCAAGCACGCTCATGTAACGAATTCTTTTATAATCGGGGCGCGATGCCTCTATTAATTAATCTGTTGATAATAACAAATAAATTCGCTCCATGATCGCCTATAACTCATGAACTTGTTGAATTCAGTCATCTTTTAATATTTTTTTGAGACTCTCCTCATTATTGAAAGAAGAATGCACTTTTATTAGCCCTTGGTTAATGGAATGTTTACATGCTTTGCGTACATTGCCGGTGGCTAAACTTGCTGCAGGCGCATTTTCAATCGCTTTGAGATATACCCAATGGCTCGCATGATCCTCAAGGCTTAGCGTACGTGCAGCGCTGGTGGCCATCAATAAAATATCGAGCAGTTCTTTGTCATTAAGAGCGGTGTAGGCGCGTGGCAAAAATGGGTAATCCACCATTCCCAAACGCACCACGCGGTTTAGATTGCGTTGTGGCTTAAATTCATTAATCCACTGCTGCACTTTATTAACCAATACTTCTGGTGAGCTATTGCGGTCACTATTTGGTTCGATGTAGAGCAAATGTGCATCAGAAAAATGATAAACCCTAGCTGGTGAGGTGACCTTTTCTTGTAAGTAAGCGCCAAACTCTTTTTCAAGTTTGAGACCTTCTAAATAGCCATGCTGCATATGTAAGTTACGCAAAAATGGCACATCGATCATCACAAAGCGCAATCGATCATTGAGCGGTTCGTGGATAAGCTCACCGACATGCCAGCGCTCGAATTGGTCGCTACTGGCTTCCAGAGATGCTGGCAATTTTGCGTTGAGCATCCGCAAGTTACGCAACCCTGAGCGAGAGTGGGTAAATAGGTTTTGGTTGAGATTGTTAATTTCTTCTTTTTGCAAACGTAAAAGATGCCCGCGGCGGAGTAAGAAAATGAACAGTAATGAGGCGGCTAAGAACATCGCAAAGGCAATTTTCTGAAACTTGCGATATTCGGTTTGCGCGTGTTCAAGCTCAACCTTTTGTCCGGTTAAGTGAATATTGCGTTCAACGAAATCTTTTTGTTGGCGAAACGCATCTTCACTTAGCATGTCCATCTGTCGCTGCTCAATTGAGACCAACGCATTGTAGTGTTTGAAGTATTCCAGCGCGGTTTTGTAGTCTCCTTTGAGCTCATAACCGCGATTGATCAGGCGATAAGCATGTTTTTGCGTGGTGAGATCATCGATTTTCTGCGCGATAGTCAGTGCGTTGCGACCGTTCTCGATTGTCTCATCGGCAAAATGTTTTTCCGCCGAAAGCCCTGCACGCAATAGGTAGGCGTAGGCTTGTAAACGCGGCACATCGGCATACTGCAATAACTGTTCAGCGCGCTCTAAATATTGCTCAGCCAAAGGAAAATTGACTAGGTTTAGATACGTGGCAGACAGAGCGATGCGCACGTCAATTTCGTTTTCGATCTTGTTGTTGGTGCGCTCATGATCCATGGCATTAAAGTATTGCACCAATGCGAGGTTGTATTTTCCTTGGTAGTAGTAACTGTCACCCATCAGTTTGAGGATTTCAGGTAATACCGGAGAGTCTTCGTAATTGTCGTAAAAGTCAGCGGCTTGAGACAAATGGTTGTTCGCTTTGTCCAGCACTTTACGATCGTAGAAGAGTTTGCCTAAGCAGTAGTTGGTTTTGCCAAGTAGTGCCCGTGAGTCTTCCTCGATTGCCATCCAATAGGCAACCAGAAACTCCGATAAGGCTTTGTTGTATTGCTTGTGATTTAGTAGGTGAGTACCCACGGTAATATGGTGACTGATCACCACATATGATGACTTCGCCGTATCAATATATGGAGTTGTTTGCGCAAACAGTTGATTGGCAAGCTCCAACTCGCCTTCCTTAGAGGCAATTTCAGCTTTGAGCATGGTAAGTTGGTATTTCAACCCTTTGGCTAACTGCTCTGGGTTTTTAACTTTTTTGTAGCTCTGCTCGATTTTGTGTAGCTGCTCGCGAGCTAAAATGCCGTTGCCTGAAAAGCGCCACTCAAGTCGTACTTGGTGCAACTGTACGCCAACACCCAAGTAAGGAAGATCATATTTTTCAGTCAGCGCTTTGGCTTCAGCGAGATGTTTGAGGGCATCTTTAGGGTTGCCAAGGTTAAATTCAGCATCGGCAAGAATGCTTAAAGCATCAATGGTGGCTCCGGGTGTTCGGATGCGGCTATCAGACTCGTCACGAGAAATCGCCGCAGGGCTCTTTTCTGAATTATCCGATAGCTTGCGCTGGGTTAAATAGTCGCTAGCGAGTTGGCGAGCCTGTTTAGGCACAATGTCAACCAGACTGTTCGCTTCATTTAACGTTGGCGAAGTATAAACAGGGTTAGCCATGGTATGGCTTGTTAGCATTAGCATCAATACACAGAGCCAATGCTCCCAGCGCAGTTTTAGCATCCTTAGCTTTTTCCTTATTGACGAGCCATGCGTTGATTGTGATTTGGTTGCGTTAATTCGCTAGAGCGGAATGGGTTGATATCCAATCCGCCGCGGCGAGTATAACGTGCATATACCGTCAACTTTTCTGGGCGGCAATATTTCATAATATCGGTATAAATGCGTTCAACACATTGCTCGTGGAATTCGTTGTGTTCACGGAACGAGACGATATAGCGTAACAGAGCCTCACGATCGATTTTTTGACCTTGGTATTGGATCTCGACACTGCCCCAATCAGGCTGGTTAGTAATCAAGCAGTTAGACTTCAAAAGGTGGCTATGTAGTGCTTCTTCAACCACTTCGTCACTGGTTGAATTGGCAAGCAATGAAGCGTCGAACTCGTAATTGGTGATTTCGATGTCTTGCTCATCAATGCATTCACCGTGCATAGTCACAATCAGGCTGTCGGTATAATCGACTACCGAGCGGACAGTGACCGTAACCTCTTCACCGGCACAGGCTGACAAATCGTTAACCAAGGTTTTTTCTACATCATCCCAACAAGCGAAACGAGTTTGGTTGAAGCTATTGAGGTAGAGCTTGAATGATTTAGATTCAATCAGGTTAGCACTGGTGGCAGGAATGCTAACATCACCCACCGCGACTTGTGGTAATCCTTTTTCGTTGAGCCAAGACAACTCGTAAAGTGTCCATACATCGCAACCTTTAAAGGGCAGGCTATCACCCAGTTCAAGGTCATCACGGTTTAGACTGCGTGGTACTGGTTGCAGCAACGAGGGATCATATTGGCTGGCATACTCAGTTTTTTGACCTAGGGTTAGCCCGGCAAGTTCTTTAGCGTTGGAATATTTGCTCATACTTTGAATAGATTTCGATTAGAATACCGAGAATTTTACGCAAACTCGCACTCAGTGTCATTAACACAAAGACTTTGGAGACCCGAATGGCTGATAATGCCTTGCTCGCCCTACGCTCATTTAGTGAAAAATACCGTTCTGCATACCAAGAAAAACATCGCAGTTTGCCTTTTAGTGAGGAATTAGCTGAGTTGGTGTCTCCTTGTGTCGAGCAAAAACGCGCAGATGGGGTTGAATGGCAGGCTTATCCTCGTGAGCAGTTTGCGGATTTTAGCAACGTCGAAAATGGTATTGAACTTACACTGCACCAAGACATTAAAACCTTTTATGGCGCGCAATACAGTGCGGATATGGAAGCGACATGGAATGGTAATGAACTCGCGTTACTGCAAGTGTGGAACGACGAAGATTTTGTGCGTTTGCAAGAAAACATTCTTGGTCACTTAGTCACGCAGCGCCGCCTTAAGCTCAAACCAACTGTGTTTATTGCTGCGACAGATGCGGAATTGGATGTGATTTCAATCTGTAATATCACCGGGAATGTGCTACTGGAAAGACTAGGTACCGACAAGCGTGATGTGCTGGCAGAGAATCTGGCAGAGTTCTTAACCAACCTTGAGCCTGCGGTGTAATCATGTACGTAGTTGAAATGCAGTTTGAGTGCTTTGATAACACCACGGTGAGTGCCGTCGACAAAGCCATTAACGGTTTAATGGACGCGCTGCGTTACAATGGTCAAGTTTTGGGCAGAGAGTTTCCTATCGTGATGGGCGAGGGGGAGTTTTACGTTCGCGCAGTGTGCCCTGAAAAAGAGAGTTTGCATCCTAAGCACCATTCTGACTTTGTGAAAGTGTGCATCAACCGCTTGGCAGAGGCATGCCTACTGGCACCAAAAGTGCGTTTGCTTGGGCGTGACTTAAATTCAGAACAAGCGGCTGAAGAAGAGACGCCAAGTTGGCAGGTGCTCTACACCACTTATGTGCACACCTGCTCGCCATTGCGCAGCGGTGAAACCCTGTTGCCTATCCCCCTTTATCGCAATCCAGCAACGCTAAATGGCGATCATAAAGCGGTGGTGAAATGGCAAACGGAATGGCAAGCGTGCGACGAGCTGCAAATGGCCGGTGGTTGCCGTGCTGAACATGCCGCTCTACATGAGATCTGCGATGTGGACAGTGTGCTGTTTCGTCGTGGCTGGGACTTGCGTGGTCGCATTGAATACATTACGAAAATTCCAACCTATTACTATCAGTATCGCGTTGGTGGTCAGAGTCTCGCTGATGAACAAGCACGCAAATGCCCAAAATGTGGTGGCGAGTGGCTGTTGGATGAGCCGATTCATGACGTATTCTATTTCAAATGTGATGAGTGCCGAATCGTGTCGAATATCTCTTGGGATCATCTCAAGTAGTGCCGCAAATATTGCTGGCTCTGAGAATTAGCATGACATTTTTTTGTCGCGCCTGAAATTCGTCTTTTATAAAGCCTTATATTAAAAGGCTTTTTTTTCATCTATTGGTTGGTGTTTTTGTTGTGTCGATAAAAAATCAAACTCGATACCCGCTGATACTCAACTGAATGAGCAACAGCGCGATGCTATAATATCGCTGCCGTTTAGTTGTACATTCGTTACGCAATATAAATAACATTATTAACCACTGTAGCGAATGATGAGAATAGATTTTAATGCGTAATATCTTGCCTTTCGCTGTTTTGTCAGCGGTTAGTTTGTCTTACCCCTCTTTTGCCGAATTTGACCTCGAATCGCTGTTGGCGATGCCACTGGATTCCTTAGCCGACACTAAAGTGGTTTCTGCAACCCGCAACGCGCAGAGTCTCTCGGATGTTGCCGCGTCGGTGTACGTGATTAGTGCCAAAGAAATTGAGCGCTCAGGCGTTCGTTCGGTCGCGGATGCGCTAGCCCTTGCTCCAGGTTTACATGTGGCAAAATTTTCTAACTATGACTGGGGGATCACGGCTCGTGGTCAAAACAAGCCACTGAGCAATACTTTGCTGGTAATGGTGGATGGTCGTAGCGTATTTAACCCAATGTTTTCCGGGGTTGATTGGGATTTAATTCCGATAAGTCTCGCCAATATTGCGCAAATTGAAGTGGTGTTAGGTCCGGTTGGAACTATCTGGGGCGGCAATGCCACCAATGGCGTGATCAATATTATCTCGAAAGAAGCCGAAAAGGCGCCGAAAGGAAAACTGACCGTCAAAGAGGGTAATTACAACTACTCAGAATACCAATTTCATGACTCAACCGCGATTGGTGACTATGCCCACTTAAGTGGTTATCTAGAGTATGTCGATCATATGCCGTGGACCAGTGAGCAGGAGATCGTTCAGTCCCAGCAACATTATAATGTGAATACCGAGCGATTTGGCACACGACTCGATTATCAAAAGTTTGCTAATACCTTGAGCGTGCAAGCTGGAGGCATTCGCTCGCGTGAAGATTATATGTGGGTGGAGTATTTACCTCATCCAACTATTGCAGGGGCATATTCGGGGGATTTTTACGATACCGAAATGACCATGCAAGAGTATTTTGCCGGTTTACAGCACATCTATGACTTCCAAGATGGTGACAGTTGGGATAACAAAGTTTGGCTCACCTATAGCGATAATGATGGTCCTGATCGCAACGCTAGCTTTTGGCGCTTTGATCTCGACTCCCACTACACCATCGCCGAACTGTGGGGCACGCAGCTTAGTCTTGGCAGCAATATCCGCATTATTGATGAGCAGTTGGGCAAATACAGCGCGGTCGATCAGTATTCGATGACCTATTTGCGTGTCACCGATGAGCATGACTTTTTAAGTCAAAGTTATGCACTCTATGCCAACTGGGAGATCCCTTTGGATGATAAAACTCACCTTACCGTAGGTAACCGTTGGCAGTATCATAACCTTACTGACGAGATATACGCGCAGCCTCAAGTGCGTCTCAGTTATCAACTATCTGATGAGCAACGTCTATGGGCGGGCTGGGGGCTATCTGTTGTTACGCCTTCAAGGCTTGAAATGGAGACCACTTTTCAACGTAACTACTATGGCTATATTAAGCCAGTAGATGATGTGTTTTATTACGTCGGCAGTGATCTGCTTGCTGGTAACGACAACATGGATGTTGAAAAAATCGAGACCTTTGAACTGGGCTACCGCCTGTGGAAGGGCAATGCGATGCAACTGAGCATCAGCACCTATTACAGTCGTCATGACAATATCCGCGCGGGACTTTTTCTTGAGAAAATCCCTAATCACAATGGCGCGAGCAATGGATTGTTCTTTTCTCAATATGATGATCCTCTTTGGTCGGAAACGATGGGCGGTGAAGTTGCGCTCAAGTGGCAGCCGCTGCCCGATGTGCAATTGAATACCAACTATAGCTACAAACGTATTGTTGGTCATTGTAAGGGCGCGTTGTGTGCAGGTAGTGATGCGGCGAAGCGACAGTTGGAGAACCAGCCAAATCACTTTTTTAATGCTCAAGTGATTTGGGATATTAACCCACAGTGGTGGGTTAGTTCGACGCTGCACTATGTTTCAAAGTCATCTCCTCATCCTGATTACACCACCAAAGATGGCTATGCATGGCCGGAAGTCGTGAATGTCGATGCTTCCGCCAGTTGGCAAATGCATAAGCGCGCACCAAGAATTAGCGCTAGCGTAGAGAACTTAACCACTGATCAATCAAAAGAATTTCCAGACTCTTTGGGGGCGTTCCAAAACGGAACGCAATACTGGTTGACCCTAGAGTGGACGTATGGCGCAGCGCAAGAGTAACAAACCAATGACAATAGGATTTAAATTTAAACCGGCGTTATCGAGCATGCTTGCGGTATTAGGTCTTAACTTATTCGCCTTGCCAGTTATCGCCAAAGTAGATGATGCCGATTTAAAAGCGGTTTACCTGTTTCGCTTCGCGCTGTTGGCAGACTGGCAAAATACAGGGGTCAGCTCAGAGCATATTGAATACTGCGTGACAGACATCAACGAAATCAGTTTACGCCTTGAGGCGATCATCGCCAGTAAACCGCAAATGGCGCGCTTCTTTTTACTTAGTGAAGGAGGCGATCCGCAGGTTTGTCATATTTTATTTACCAGCCAAAGTGATGCTGACAACAACGAACAACTACGCCAACAGTATCCTCATGCCTTGTTGGTCGGTGATGGAGTCGATTTTGTCAAAAATGGCGGCATGATTGCTTTTGTTAAGGTTAGAAACCGTATTCGCCCCCTGATTGCACGAGCAAATGTCGAGCAGTCTCAAGTTTTACTGCGCTCCCAGTTATTGGAAGTGTCTGAACTGTATAAGGCGGAGGCAGAATGAAACTGACTAGCTTTCGCCAGTGGCCACTGCGCTACAAGATGATGCTACCAACTTGGTTGATTGTGACGTTTATCGTTGGCTTGATAGGTACGCTGGCGATTCATTTGCTGATCGTTTCTCAGCGCGACGCGCAGGAGCAAAGGGTTACTATTTTATCCCAAGGTGTTGCGACGACGCTGCAAGCGGCGCTGATGTTCGATGATCCACTGACCGCAAAAGAGCAGCTTATTAATCTGACGTTTGATCCTGTGATTATTGCGGCAAAAGTGGTCAATCAAACTGGTGAGACCGTGGCTGAAATTGCTCAGCTTCCTTCTGGTTGTCGCTGGCTTGATAGCAGCCTCGCCTGTGACTGGGTTCGATACGAACGTGTAGAAACGCCAATTGAAATGTTGGGTGAAACGCTTGGCACGCTGGTGGTATGGGAATCGCTCGAGCTGCTATCAAGCAGAGAAAAACAACTGTTTAGCTATCTTGGATTATTGGGATTGGCTGTCTCGCTCTTTTCGTGGTTTTTTGCTCGTCTATTGCACAGCTTGATTGTTAAGCCACTTTCGACCTTGCATGCGTCAATGGAGCAGACGATCACCCAAGGCATGACAGCCAATACGATTGAGGTAATGCATGATGATGAAGTGGGTAAGCTCACCACCTGCTTTAATGAAATGATCGCCAACTTGCTTGATCGCGAAAAACAATTACAAAATGCGCTGTTAAGCGTCGAGCAAAAAAACCGCTATATTCACAATGCGCTTAACGTTATGCAGCGAGGCGTATTGGTTGTATCCCCGGACAACCGAGTTGAGTACAGCAACCCTGTTGCTAGTACTATCTTTGCTGATCAAGCATTAGACAATACGCGCCTTGTGCTGGAGCGCAGTTTTGAGCCCAAGCTATCAATTGAGTCGGTATTGCATGCAATAGATAACCATCTTCCGCTTCTGCCTGTTGAACTTAGAACCCGGCAAGGTGACAAGCGTTACCGAGTCAGTTGTCACCCTCTAGAAGCAGATAAGCAGTCACTGGTACAGTTCCAGGATATTACGCAAATCAATATTGCAGAGAAACGCCGCATCTTGCTTGAGTTGATGTTTGATCAGTACCAAGATGCCATCTTAGTGCTAGATAGAAATTTACAGCTAGAAACGCAGAATAATACTGCGTCTGAGTGGTTTGGTACGCTTAACTCTGCACTTGATTTAGTCTTCAAACAGCCTCTGCAATTTACCTCGCAGATGAAGCGAGAGCTGCTTGGCACTGGTTTGGTGATGCGCAAGGTTCAGATCCAACATCAGCACCGAGGCTGGATGCCTTACGAGTTGCGCGCTCGAGCGCTTAAAAGCAATGATGGCAGAGTCGAAGCTTTTGTTGTTAGTGTGGTGGATTTAAGTGTGGGAATGGAACTCAAACGTTTAGATTTTGCCGCCAATCATGACCCGCTCACCGGGTTAGCCAATCGCTCTAAAGCCATTAAGCACCTAGAAGAGGGACATAACAGAGGGGAGTCACAGTTTATTTTCTTCCTCGATTTGGATGGCTTCAAAGCGGTGAATGATCAGTATGGGCATGGCGTCGGTGATGAACTGCTTAAAGTTGTCGCTAAGCGTCTGAAGGGGTGCATTTCATCGCAAGATTTAGTGGCGCGAATCGCTGGCGATGAGTTTTTAATTGGTATTGCGAAGAGTCAGTTTTGCCAGCCGATTGCACAGCGAATTATTGAGACTTTAGCCCGTCCGATTGTAATAAATCAGCATGTGTGCGACGTGACAGCTAGCCTTGGTATTAGCTATTGGACAAATGATGACAGTGCCAGTCTAGATGAGATGATAAGTCTTGCAGATAGTCATATGTATACTGCAAAACGCTTGGGTAAAAACCAGTTTTACTACCCGAAGTAGCGCATTGATATACCGCGCGATAAATTACCGAAGAGCCAAGGTATCAGCGTGAGCTGGTATCTTGGTCAGATGGCTTTGTGTCATCTTGGTCTTCGTTGGCGGGCTTTTTCTTCATTTGCGTGACTTTCATATTTGCCGTGTATTTGAGCACACTGATGTTACCGATGATAACGGCAAGAACAATTGCGATGATCACCCAAGGGTTAGTCAGTAAGTCCATCATTCATCTCCACTGATGTTGGTGATAAATTGATTGTAGATCGTCTCAAGCTTTTCGAGTACCACTTCGTTACCCAAAACAGGGGATAAACTGAGCCTTTGCTGTAAATGCTTTAAGGTTAACTGTTGTAAACATCGGCTTGCAACTTGCTTATGGCTAATATGCCAAGGCTCTGGGGCGACGCCACCAAGATCATGCTGGTAAGGAAAAAAGAAACCGTACTTACTGAGGTTGCCTGCCAGCCAAAGGTAGAAATCTGCTTGGTGACCTGACAAATATTCCCAAGGCTCTAACTGCAACTGTGTTTCTTTCGGTAGCGAATCGCGGTCAAATACATCGAAGTCGCTTCCCCAATGATGGCGGCTTGCGCCAGGCAGTGCTGACCAGCGCAAAATAGCCATAATTTTTTCATCGGTAGTCAGAGTTTGGCTGTCTAATGGTTGGCTATTGCTATCGAGAATAACGCTGTCACCCGCCATCTTGTTATTCCAAATCAGTTTCTGGCGAGCAAAGTCGCGAAACCCACTAGCAATATTAAGGTTGTATCCCGCCTGAGCAGCGGCGTGTTTTAGCTCCAAAAGGTCGTCGACCACTTGCAGGTGGACAAGAAAGGCTTTCTGACCAAACATGATTTCTGTTAAATGGTCACTATTGACTCCACTTAGTTGCTCAGGCGTCATCTTCACGCGAGTACGTTCTCCAAGATGTTTTGATACATATCGGTCAGTTTTTCCAAATCGGCGATGCTGACACACTCGTTCACTTTGTGAATTGTGGCATTGACGGGACCTAACTCGACAACTTGACCGCCCATTTGTGCGATAAAGCGACCATCAGAGGTGCCACCAGTGGTGAGTAATTCTGGGGCAATATGGTTAACATCGGACACGCCTTTTACGACTGCATCCAATAGTGCGCCAGTGTCGGTCAAAAATGGCTGACCGCTTAGTGTCCATTTTAGATCGTAGTCTAAGCCATGGGCATCTAATACAGAATGTACGCGACGTTTAATTTCACCGTCTGTCAGTTCGGTGCTGAAGCGGAAGTTAAACTGCACATCAAATTCACCCGGAATTACGTTTGATGCCCCAGTACCAGCGGCAAGATTTGGAATTTGGAAACTGGTTGGCGGGAAGTATTGATTGCCATTATCCCACGTCGTGTTGGCGAGTTCCGCCAGCGCTGGTAGCGCTTGATGAACCGGATTGTTTGCCAGATGCGGATAGGCAACATGACCTTGTGTGCCTTTCACACGCAGATCGCCAGTAATTGAGCCGCGTCGACCATTTTTGACCACATCGCCTACTGAGTGCGTGCTCGACGGTTCACCGACAATACACATATCAATAGGTTCGTTGCGCGCCATGAGAGTATCCACCACGCGTGTGGTGCCATTAATAAATGGACCTTCTTCATCTGAAGTGATCAAAAACGCCAGTGAGCCTTGATGATCGGGATGCTTGGCAATAAAGCGCTCAACTGCCACTATCATACAGGCTAAAGAACCTTTCATATCGGCAGCGCCGCGCCCGTGCAAGTAACCATCAATCACGGTTGGTTCAAATGGTGGTGTATGCCACTGCTCACGAGGACCTGCCGGGACAACATCGGTGTGACCGGCAAAGGCAAACAGTGGCGCTTGGCTGCCACGTCTTGCCCAAAAGTTAGTTGTGTCTTCGAACACCATCACTTCAATCTCGAATCCGAGCGCTTGCAAACGGTCGATCATTACTTGTTGGCAACCCGCATCCTCTGGGGTTACGGACTGGCGGCTAATCAGGTCTTTTGCCAGCGCCAATACTGGGCTATCAGTCATCCTTGAAATCCTTTTCGTTATGCAAAAATTGCGGCGTATTGATCCGCTTTAAATCCAATGTGGTATTGGTTATCCACCAGTAGAATCGGGCGTTTAATCATGGCAGGCTGTTCTATTAATAGAGCAATCACCGTCTCCTGGTTCAGCGTATCTTTTTGTTCTTGGCTTAGCTGGCGGTAGGTCGTACCGCGTTTGTTGAGCACATTTTCCCAGCCTAAAGCTTGGCAAAACGCATTTACTAAATTCTCATCAATACCTTGTTTACGATAATCGTGAAACTCATAGCCGATATTTTCGGCATCGAGCCATTTTTTCGCTTTTTTAATCGTATCGCAATTCGGAATACCGTACATAGTGATCGTCATGTTGAACCTTTTTAAGTGACTTTTTTATTATTTTTGAATCCTATCAGGAACTTCGCAGGGAAACAAAAAATGTGACGCATATATTTTGATGAGTAAAAAATACCCTAAACCGATGTGAATGAAGACGAGTTATTGATCAAACGCAAAATATTTATCGCACAAACGGAAATAATGTTCACTGAAGTTTATAGGAGGTATCAATGGAACTGAGTCCTGTGTTTGCAAGGCGTTTGTATTTGGCTCTGCTTGTTGAAAGTTTAGAGCGTCCAAATGTTCCGAAACTAATTGAGCAAACTGGCTGGCCGCGTCGCACGATTCAAGATGTTATCAAAGCGCTGCCGGGCATTGGCATCGAACTCGCATTTGTACAAGATGGTCGACGTCATAACGATGGCTACTACCAATTGTCAGATTGGGGACCATTCGATAGCCAATGGGTGAGCGAACGAGAATCAGATATTGCTGCGAGCTTAGGCTTTAGAGCATAACGGTGTCTTCATCCACATTTATATGCATTCCCCACCACGGTAAATGAGGTGGTAAAATCTTGTGGAGCTATTACATAAACCGTCGTCGCGCCAAGTTTCTTGGCGCGATTTTTTACGTCGTTAATAGCCCCTTGGACCATGGCATCATTGGTGAAAAATAGATAGGAATACCAATGTCCTTCTGTTCCCGTCACATCACCTAACCATTGGCATTGGTCGGCGTCAAAACCACTATCGAAACGTACATGCACATCTTGCGCCTCTTGGTTCACTTGAGTGTACGGAGCCGCACACCCAGTAAGTAAGGCAAATAATGAAAGGGTGGTAAGGTTACGCAGTTTGTGTGACATAAACATAAAATCCTATCCAACTGACGACCAACAGCATCCAAGGCAGTATAGCGTTTTTCGCTTGGTTTGTTGGCTCGTTTACGACCGGTTGTTCAACTTCGTGATCTTGGTTTTTATCTAGGCGTTTGGCTTTGAGGTTTTTCTTCTTAGCTTTATCAGCTTGGCGCGCTTTTTCTTTTTGCTGCTTCTTATACAGCGCAATGCCTTTCTCAATTCCTTGAGCTATCAGTTTGGTTTGCTCTTTAGTTTGCCCCGGTTTTTGTGTTGCTTTAGCAACGCTCATTGCTTCTTGTTGAGTTTGTGCTGAGGGTACGGCTTTGTTTTTCATTTTGTTTGCTGTTTTCCAATGGTTTTTCTCATGCTACCACGTTGAACAAATTGTTGCTGCTGGCAAATTGCGGAAGGCAGCGGTGGGAGGTAAGCGCAAAATTCGATGGCATGTTGCGATAATTGGAGTAGAGTGATGCCCAAATTCATTACCATTTTGAACAATTATGCGTTACGCCATCGAATCGTTTGATAAAAACGGCTTTCTCCTTGCCCCTAAGTGGTTATGGCTCGGTTGGATGTTATTGGCAAAGGCATGGGTGGTCTTTATTGTTGCAGGGGTGAGCCGTGATAGCGGCAGCACTATTTTAAACTACGTTTACCCAGATCATGACATGTTGTATTTGGGCTTATTAATGGGCGTGCCGAGTATTGCGTTGATGTGGTTGATTAGCCTTCGTTCTCCCGAGCGCCGCTGGGCTGCCAAGATTGTTTCTTGGGGAAAACCGATCACCTTAATCACTGCACTGAGCCAATTTTTTCAAAGCGTGTACCATGTTTATCTACAAGCAGGCGCCTTCAGTTGGACCAATGGTGTGATAATGTTGGTGCTACTTTGGTTTGCTATTTACGTATATCAAAGCAAAACCGTTCGAGATTGTTTTAAACTCAACGAAACTAACTGATCATAATCAATACGTAGCACGCTATAACGATTACACTGAGCAAAATTAAAATAATGAGGAGCAAATAAATGTCTCACCCTCAATCGGCGATTCTTCCAGAAGCGGAACCGTTCGCACACTACACCTTATTGAAAGTTAACCAAAACCCTCAGCAGGTATTGGCACAGCTACAAGCGCTGCCAGCTTTGGTGGCAGAATTAAACCAGCAGCAAGCACAAGCGAACTTGACGCTTTCTGTGGCATTTACCCATGGTTTTTGGTCGCAATTAAACCAAGCGATGCCAGCAGAGTTGATTGAATTTCCTCAGTTAGGCGAAGGCGAAATCGTGGCGCCAACCAGTGATGTGGATGTGTTAGTCCATCTACACTCAAGTCGTCCAGATCTGCATTTCTATGTAATGCGTAAGTTGCTCGCAGAAGTGGCAGATGAAGTAACAGTCGTAGACGAGACGGCTGGTTTCCGTTACCTAGATGCACGTGATATGACCATGTTTGTCGATGGTACAGAAAACCCGAAAGAGGCGGCTCGCCAAGAAGTGGCGATTATCCCTCAAGGTGAATTCGCGGGCGGCAGTTACGTGATGGTGCAGCGCTTTATCCATAACCTACCAGCTTGGAACCGTCTCAATGTGTCAGCGCAAGAGAAAGTGATCGGTCGTACTAAGCCTGATTCAATCGAGCTTGATGATGTACCAGCGGCATCGCATGTTGGACGCGTGGATATTAAAGAAGAAGGCAAAGGGCTGAAAATTGTACGCCATAGCTTGCCTTACGGCAGTGCAAGTGGCGAACACGGCTTATTGTTCATTGCATACTGCAACACACTACACAACTTTAAAACCATGTTAGAGAGCATGTATGGTGTAACGGATGGCAAAACTGACCAGCTATTACGCTTTACTCATGCAGTAACAGGTGCCTACTTCTTTGCTCCAAGTGAAGCAATGCTGCAGCAACTTGCAATTAACTAAGCGCAAATGATTTAGTTTAAGCCGAGCCTATGCTCGGCTTTTTCATTTTTGCTGTAAAAATTCTTAAAGTTCTGCCGGGTTAGCCGATAAAGAAGTAACCAATAAAAAGGCTAATCACGATATGAGTGTTACTGTTAATACCAATGTTTCAGCAATGACAGCGCAGCGCCACTTAGGCAATGCGACGCATTTGCTCAATCAATCACTGGAGCGACTGGCTTCAGGGAGCCGTATTAACAGCGCCAAAGATGACGCAGCTGGCTTGCAGATATCTAATCGCCTCGAAACGCAGATGAGCGGGCTGAATGTCGCGATGCGCAACGCCAATGATGGCATCTCAATCATGCAAACTGCAGAAGGGGCGATGAAAGAGTCGACCAATATTTTGCAACGTATGCGCGATCTCTCTTTGCAATCGGCTAACGGTTCAAATAGCCCTGCTGAACGTATTGCCTTACAAGAAGAAATGACCGCTTTAAATGATGAATTAAATAGAATCGCTGAAACCACCTCTTTTGGTGGTCGAAAACTGCTCAATGGTTCGTTTAAAGAAGCCGCTTTTCAAATTGGTGCCGATTCGGGTGAAGCGGTGCAGGTGAGCTTAAATAACATGCGTACCGATACGTTGGCGATGGGAGGCTTTAGTTATATTGCTGCAGCAAAAGCGAGTCCTGACTGGCGTGTTAGCGCGGGTGGCGAAAAGTTAAACATCAGCTTTACCACAGCTAAAGGTGAGCAGGAAAACATCCAACTCACTACCAAAGTCGGCGACGATATTGAACAGCTCGCAAGCTACATCAATGGTCAAACCGATAAAGTTTCTGCCTCTGTGAATGAAGAGGGGCAGTTGCAGATTTATATGTCGGGTTGTGAAACTTCGGGAACACTCAGTTTCTCAGGCAGCCTAGCTAATCAACTGAATATGAATTTAGCTGGCTATGAAGCGGTGGATAATTTGGATATTACCGATGCAGGCGGCGCGCAACGCGCAGTGTCGGTGATTGATACTGCGTTGGAATACGTAGACAGCCATCGAGCCGAGCTCGGGGCGATGCAAAATCGCTTTGGGCATGCGATTAATAATTTAAGCAATATCAATGAAAATCTCGCGGCGTCAAACAGTCGCATCAAAGATACCGATTACGCCAAAGAAACTACGCAAATGCTTAAGCAGCAAATCTTGCAGCAAGTCAGCACCTCAATTTTAGCTCAGGCAAAACAGCAGCCGAACCTTGCGTTAACTCTGCTGGGATAATTAAAGGCGAAGTGTATCGGCAGCTAAATTGATAGCTTTAATAATAATTGCGACTTTTCTTGTTTTTTATCTATTTCATCACGCAAAACCCACCAAAGTGCTTTTTATCAAAAAAAACTTAATTTTTTTCTAAAGGTTTGCCAAAGCGTGCCGTTAATAAAAGTAACTTTGAGAGAACTACTTGGTTTTCCGAGACGTCGGAAACCGGAAACATCGGAAAATCAATTGGAGAAACCACCATGGCAGTGAATGTAAATACTAACGTTTCAGCAATGACAGCTCAGCGCTACCTTAACCAAGCAACTGGCGCACAACAAACATCAATGGAGCGTCTAGCATCTGGCTCTAAAATCAACAGCGCTAAAGATGATGCAGCTGGTCTACAAATCTCTAACCGTCTTAATGTACAAAGTCGCGGTCTAGATGTAGCAGTACGTAACGCTAACGACGGTATCTCTATCGCTCAAACCGCTGAAGGCGCGATGAACGAAACAACCAACATCCTGCAACGTATGCGTGACCTATCGCTACAATCAGCGAACGGTTCAAACTCAAAATCTGAGCGCGTAGCGATTCAGGAAGAAGTAACAGCACTAAACGACGAACTAAACCGTATTGCTGAAACAACTTCATTTGGTGGTAACAAGCTACTTAACGGCACGTTCACTACTAAATCAATGCAAATTGGTGCAGATAACGGTGAGGCAGTAATGCTAACCCTAAACGATATGCGTAGTGATAACGCGCAAATGGGTGGTACAAGCTACAAAGCATCTGCTGAAAACGCGAAAGACAAAGATTGGAACGTGGCAGCAGGTTCTAACGTCCTAGAAATCACGCTAACTGAAAAAGGCGCAGCGGCTCCTCAAACGATCTCTATCGAAGCGAAAGCGGGCGATGATATCGAAGAGCTAGCGACTTACATTAACGGTCAAACTGACAAAGTAACGGCTTCTGTTGATGAAGAAGGTCGTCTACAAGTTTTCGCTGGCGCGAACAACGTTGATGGTGCAGTTAGCTTTGGCGGTACACTAGCTGGTGAACTAGGCATGAGCGCAGGTTCTGCTGTAACAGTTGATAAAATCGACGTAACAACAGTGGGTGGTTCTCAAGAGTCTGTGGCAGTAATCGACTCAGCACTTAAGTACGTTGACGCACACCGTGCAGAACTAGGTGCATTCCAAAACCGATTCGAGCACGCTATCAACAACCTAGACAACATTAACGAAAACGTAAATGCGTCTAAGAGCCGTATCAAAGATACTGATTTCGCGAAAGAAACAACGGCACTAACTAAGTCGCAAATTCTTTCTCAAGCTTCAAGCTCTATCTTGGCACAAGCGAAACAAGCGCCAAACTCAGCACTAAGCCTACTAGGCTAATTGCTAGAGCAAATGAAAAATCCAGCTTCGGCTGGATTTTTTTGTTTCTGCGCTCGGTAAAAGCCATGTGAACTATCAATAATCCATATGCACGATTGGAACTGGTTCACGTTTTTCTCAATAACTAAGAATATTCGCAAGAATAATTAAATTTTCTCTAAAGGTTATATTTTGTCGGTCGTTAAAGGGCTGAGAGAAATGATATGCATTGAAGTGAGGTGAGAGACACGGATATGCATAGCCCTATGCCTAAGGAGATCAAATATGGCAATCAACGTAAACACGAATGTGTCTGCGATGACAGCACAACGCTATGTCAATAATGCAACCGACGGGATGCAGAAATCGATGGAGCGTTTGTCATCAGGTTACAAGATCAACAGCGCGAAAGATGACGCAGCAGGTCTGCAAATCTCAAACCGTTTAACTTCTCAAAGTCGCGGTTTAGATATGGCAGTGAAAAATGCCAATGATGGTATTTCTATTTCACAAACCGCAGAAGGTGCAATGAATGAAACGACCAACATTCTGCAACGTATGCGTGATCTTGCTTTGCAATCTTCCAATGGTTCAAATTCACGCTCTGAGCGTATCGCTATCCAAGAGGAAGTGACGGCTCTGAACGATGAATTGAATCGAATTGCAGAAACGACCTCATTTGGTGGTAACAAGCTACTCAATGGTCAATTTGGCAGCAAATCGTTCCAAATCGGCGCGGGCTCTGGCGAAGCAGTGCAGTTGAGCATGGGTAACATGCGTTCTGATACTGAAGCGATGGGCGGTAAAGCGTACGAAGTGACAACGGGTAAAGCGGCTGATTGGCGTGTAGCGGCCGATGCCACTGATATCACGCTAGCGTATACCGATACGCACGGTGAGGCGAAATCGTTGACCATCAATGCGAAAGAGGGTGATAACGTAGAGCAAGTAGCGACTTACATTAATGGCCAAAGCAGCGATATCAAAGCTTCGGTTGGTGAAGACGGTAAGATGCAATTGTTCGCCGCGTCAAACCAAGTGGATGGTGATGTGACTATTGGCGGCGCACTCGGTGGTGATTTAGGCTTTGGTGCAGCTAAAGAAGTGACTGTTGCCGATGTTGACGTAACATCTGTAGCAGGCTCTCAAATGGCGGTTTCTGTCATTGATGGCGCACTTAAGTCAGTTGATAGCCAACGTGCATCATTAGGTGCATTCCAAAATCGCTTTGAACATGCGATCAATAACTTAGATAATATTAACGAGAATGTGAACGCATCCCGCGGACGTATTCTTGATACGGACTACGCTAAAGAAACAACCCAAATGACCAAGTCGCAGATTCTGCAGCAAGCAAGTACCTCGGTACTCGCACAAGCGAAGCAGACACCAACTGCGGCATTGAGCCTATTGGGTTAAGGCGTGTAAGGCCGAGCCGAATAGACGCCATGACTTAGTTAAATTGGCGTTTATGAGGTGGAAGGGAGATTGTTATGGAAATACCATCCTACACATCGAACATCCAGTCTTATGGCTCACAAAGTGGCACTAAAATTGCTTCGGAGTATGATAATCCGCAAGGTGTTTCCTTACCTTCTAACAAGGTAGTGGCTTCGGAGATAGACCAGTTGACCTCGCGAGGGGTTGAGCAAGCGACGGAAGTTATTCAAGCAAGACAAAAACTTTCTGAGCAAGAGCGCGAAAAAGTGGTAGAGCAGATGAATGAATTTATTTCCTCTATCCAAACTGGTTTGTCATTCCGGATTGATGAGCAATCTGGACGAGATGTGGTCACCATCTATGAAGAGAGTACTGGCGAAATTATTCGACAGATACCTGATGAGGAAATGCTAGAAGTCTTGCGACGTCTTAGAGAACAAACAGCCCGCTATTCTTCTGGGCTTTTGATCGAAAAGGTGTAATCGTGTTTTTGAGGTGATTGAATGAGTTTTGGCCCAATAGGGATGAATACTGGCATGGATATCAATGCCATGGTGAGCAAAATTGTTGAAGCGGAGCGCGCGCCAAAGCAGCAACGCATCAACAATGAGCTTAACCAGATTGATTCTAGTATCAGTGCCTATGGTCGGCTCAGAGAGTCGCTGGATACGATGAAAAACTTAATGGCGAGCTTTCGTCAGGAAAAGGCGTTTGCGGCAAGAAAGGTTGAATCGACCGATGATGCCGTAGTGTCAGCAACCGCCACTACTGAAGCGATCGCAGGTCGTTATGCTGTCGATGTGTTGCAACTTGCTCAAAGCCACAAAATTGCCTCCGATGTACTTCCAGAGGATGCAAAGTTTGGTGCGGGTAAGTTGCGTATCGCGATGGGCAACAAGTCATTTGTTGTTGATGTAAAAGAGCACTCCAAGTTAACCGATATCGTCCGCACAATAAACGGCGATAAAAGTAACCCTGGAGTGCGCGCTTCAGTGATCAATGATACCAATGGTCCACGTCTAATCGTGGCATCAGACTTATCTGGTCAAGACAACGCCGTTAGCATGAGCGTTGAGACCGACAAACCGAATAACTTGCTGAAGAATTTTGAATACAAAACCCTTGAGCAACGTGTCTCCGATTTAGAAAAAGCACGCGCACAAGCGCAAGAGCTGCTTAGCCCGCTGACTGAACAAGAACAGTTGGTGGCTGATCGCATTGCTCAGCGCAATATCGATGCGGCAAAAAATGTCGACCAAGAAATTGCCGATGCCACCAAGCAAGCGGCAAGTGTTGTCGACCCTAATGCAGCCAAAGATGTCACGCCAACCAATCCTATTTCGGATAAAGCCGTCGCTGCGGCTGCCAGTGCAGGGCAAGCGGCGAATAAATACATTAAGCCAGAAGATCGAATTCCCGGCTGGACCGAAACTGCATCGGGCACGCTACTCGATTCCTACTGGGAACCAGAGCCTGAACTGGATGATAAAGCGCTTGAAAAATCGGGCGATATCCCGGGCTGGAGCAACACGGCTTCAGGTACCTTAACTGACTCTTACGTTACGCCGAAAGAAGCGCAAGCGGCGCTCGACAAAAAGCTCGCCGCCGAACAAGCGGTGATTGCAGCAGCCAACCAAACAGAGATAGATAAGATTGATGCCGCTTTGGCTGCTGGTGAAATGAATGACAACCAAGCAAAACAAGCCAAACTCGATTTGTTACCGCCTGAGCAGCGCGACTATTTACAGCGAATTGAAAAAGCGCAGCAAGATCTTAAAGCCGCGCAATCTTCGTTTGATGCTTACGGTGGTATGAGCCAAGTTCAGGCGGCGCAAGATTCTAAAGTGATGCTTGATGGCGTGGCGCAGCTTTCGAGTAACAATAACATCATTGAAAATGCCATTGATGGTGTCGACCTAACGTTAAAAGGGCGCACTCAGCCAGGTAAACAAGCGTCAGAGATCGATATTGAATACAACCGCGAAGGCGTGCGTGAGGATATCGAGCAATTTGTTTCAGCGTATAACCAGTTCTATCAGCTCTCAAAAGATCTCGCCAGTGTTGACCCAGTTACTGGGCAGCGAGGTCCGCTTTCTGGTGACAGTGTGGTTCGCAGCGCCGATTCGCGCTTAAAAGCAGTCTTCTCATCGAAAATAGAACCGGCGCCGGAAGATCTTAAATCGCTGACAGAGTTTGGTATTACGACAACGCGTCAAGGTACGTTGGAAATCAACTACTCGATGCTTGATCGCCAGCTCAATAATAACTTTAACAAACTCGAAGACTTTTTCGGTGGTAACCAAGGTTTTGCCAAAAAAGTGGAAGACGCCATTCATGGCATTACCGGAGTGCAAGGCGCGCTGCGCACGCGTGAGCAGAGTTTGGTCGAGCGTAATTACCGCATTCAAGATGACCAAGCCAATTTAGATCGTCGTATGGATAGCCTGGAGAAACGCACCCACGCCAAATTTACGGCGATGCAAGATTCAACCAGCAAAATGCAACAGCAACTCGCGGGGATGATGAATGCACTTGGAGGATGATTTCTATACTAAATTGCAGAATTTGTGTGATTTAGATCAAGTAATTATCGGTCGGCTTACATTGCCCGACATTAATGCTGAAGAAATTGCTCAATTGGTCGATAACAGGGAACAATTATTGCTGGGCTTGTTAAGCATGATAGAGACAGTGCCATCTCTTGCTAACAGCGAGCGTTGGCAGGCTGCAGTGCAGCAGACACAGCAAGTGGTCAAATTGATGCAAGAACAAACGACATTACTCGGTCAGTCGCTACACAAGTATCGACATGGTAATAAGTCAGTTCAGCAATACAAAAAGTTTTTATAAAGAGGAAGGTTATGCGCGGTTCATTACAGGCTTACAAGAAGGTATCGGTAGATAGCCAGCTCAGTGCGGCCTCCCCGCATAAAATTGTGCAGATGCTAATGGCTGGTGCGATTGAGCGTTTGATTCAAGGTAAAGCGGCAATGCAACAAGGCAATATCCCAGCAAAAGGGGAGCGCTTGGGTAAAGCATTGGACATCATTATCAGCCTACGTAGCTGTCTTTCGATGGATGATGGCGGTGATATCGCTCAAAATCTTGATCAACTGTACGAATTCATGATTACACAGATAACTGCGGCCAACCACAAAAATGACCCGCAACTGATAGATGACGTAATAGACATCATTCGTGAGATCAAATCGGCGTGGGATCAGATACCAGCTGAGTTTCATAACCTTACCGCGAAGGAAGTTGGCGTATAAAAAGTTTGTTAATTTATTGCTAATTAACTTGGTGGTATAGAACCTTCAGCCTTGGGTAAACATCACACCATATAATTGCTTGGTTGCCTTATTTTTTTTATCAAATAGAATAGAAGCCACTATAACCCTAGTGGCTAATTTCAGTTGCGCGTTTTTTAAACTAAATATCAGCTAAAAATGACTCAAACTAATGAGGTTGGTATTTGTATTCGTGCGACTCCAAGTATTAACGAAGGCAATCATTCTCACCTATGCAAGGCTTAGCAAAATTACTTGTCATTGAAGACGACGCTCAAGCGCAAACCAATCTAGCTACTATTTTAGATTTTGTGGGCGAACAATGTGAAGTTGTCAGTGCAGCTCAAATTGATTCGCTCGACTTCGCAGGCATTTGGTCTGGTTGTATTGTCGGCTCAATTAATGATGCTGATGATGCCGCTAAGTTGAATGATCGACTTTCCAGCGCGAGCCATATTCCCCTACTTATTGCCAATTCTGCCTTTCCTTTCGTAGAAGATCTAACCAACTATGTTGGTGATTTAGCATTTCCACTCAACTACCCGCAGCTCAGTGAAGCTTTGCGCCACTGCAAAGACTTTTTGGGGCGTAAAGGGGTCAATGTTGTTGCGAGTTCGCGCAAAAATACGCTATTTCGCAGTTTGGTCGGACAGAGCCATGGCGTTCAAGAAGTTCGTCATTTAATCGAACAAGTTTCTTCGACAGAAGCCAATGTGCTGATCCTCGGCGAATCAGGCACTGGTAAAGAAGTTGTGGCGCGCAATATTCACTACCATTCGACTCGTCGTGGTGGGCCTTTTGTGCCCATTAACTGTGGTGCAATTCCGCCAGATTTGCTTGAAAGTGAGCTGTTCGGTCATGAGAAAGGCGCTTTTACCGGGGCGATTACGGCACGTAAAGGGCGTTTTGAACTGGCTGATGGCGGTACGCTGTTTTTGGATGAAATTGGCGATATGCCAATGCCAATGCAAGTTAAGTTATTGCGAGTATTGCAAGAACGCTGTTTTGAACGAGTAGGTGGTAACAATACCATTCGTGCCAATGTGCGCGTTATCGCTGCGACCCATCGTAACCTTGAAGAAATGATCAATGATGGTCTGTTTAGAGAAGATCTTTACTACCGTCTAAACGTATTTCCAATTGAGATGCCAGCACTGCGTGAGCGCAAAGAGGACATCCCTCTTTTGCTACAAGAGCTAATGACGCGTATGGAAGCAGAAGGTGCGCAGCCAATTTGCTTCACGCCTCGTGCAATTAACTCCTTAATGGAGCACAACTGGCCGGGCAATGTGCGTGAATTGGCGAATTTGGTTGAGCGTATGATCATTCTTTATCCAAATAGCTTAGTGGATGTGAACCATCTACCGACCAAGTATCGTTATAGTGATATTCCAGAGTTCCAACCTGAATATAACCCG
Organism: Vibrio rhodolitus; assembly: GCF_003350325.1. GTDB lineage: Bacteria > Pseudomonadota > Gammaproteobacteria > Enterobacterales > Vibrionaceae > Vibrio > Vibrio rhodolitus. Next base: position 43,343 of record NZ_QLYZ01000004.1, read on the forward strand.
GTTATGTCGGTGGAAGAGCAAGAGCGTGATGTACTGCAGAATATTTTCTCGGAAGATTTCAGCGTTGATCACATGGATATCTTCTCTGCAGAGAGCAATGCACCACAAGCACTGCCACCGGAAGGGGTGAACTTAAAAGAGATGCTTGCGGATCTTGAAGTTACTATGATCAACCAAGCTTTGGATGCGCAAGGCGGCATTGTGGCGCGAGCAGCAGATATGCTAGGCATGCGTCGAACCACCTTGGTGGAAAAAATGCGTAAGTACAATTTGCAGCGCTAATTGGTGCGTGTCAAAATAATGACTCTCAATTAAGTTTTTGATAATAAACAATAATGGCTTGGCTTGCTTTTTGCATTCCAAGCCATTGTAGTATTTAAAGCAATATAACAACAGTTAAGTTGGTCAGTGGATGGATAACCATTTAGGCTCGTTAGAAGAACAAGTAGAACGTTATAAACAGGTATTGGATGTGATGCCCGCTGGCGTGATCCTGCTTGATACCCAAGGGGTAGTGCGTGAAGCAAACCCAGAAGCTCAGCGCCTGTTAGAAGTCCCTCTGGTAGGGCACAAATGGTTTGAAGTGATTCAGTGGGCATTTGCCCCGCGTGAGGATGATGGACACGAAATCTCTTTGCGCAATGGCAGCAAAGTGCGCTTGGCTATCTCGGCTTCAACCACCGGACAACTTATCCTAATTACTGATCTGACCGAGACGCGTTTATTGCAATCGCGCATCAGTGATCTGCAAAGGCTGTCGTCATTAGGACGTATGGTCGCCTCTTTAGCCCATCAAGTTCGTACGCCGCTCTCTAGTGCCATGTTGTATGCCGCTAACCTAAGCGCGCCAAACTTGCCTGTGGCAACCAAAGAACGATTTCAAACTAAATTGCTTGATCGCCTGCAAGATCTTGAAAAACAAGTTAATGATATGCTGCTGTTTGCGAAAGGTGGCGACAATAAAGTGGTTAAGCCATTTACGGTTGCTGAACTGGTGGCAGAGTTTTCTCCTATGGTGGAAACGGCGCTGAAAAACAACGCGATAGATTATTGCCTTGAAGTGGAAGAGCAAGAGACGCGTTTGATGGGCAATGCCAATGCGATTGCCTCTGCGCTGAGTAACTTAGTGATGAATGCGATTCAGATTGCCGGTAAAGAGTCTCAGCTTGATGTCTTTTTTAGACCGGTGAACGGCGAGCTAAAAATCTCGGTGCAAGACAGTGGTCCCGGCGTACCGCCAGAGCTACAACAAAAAATCATGGAACCGTTTTTCACTACCCGCTCGCAAGGCACAGGGCTTGGTCTGGCAGTAGTGCAAATGGTGTGTCGAGCACATGATGGCCGACTAGAACTAATTTCTGAAGAGGGTGAGGGCGCATGCTTTACGGTATGCATTCCTTTAGAGCGCACTCAACCTCAAGACCAATCAGTAACGACTGGAGAATAACATGGCTCAAAGCAAAGTACTTATCGTAGAGGATGACGAGGGTTTGCGCGAAGCGCTCGTAGATACTTTAGCGCTTGCGGGCTACGAGTGGCTCGAGGCGGATAGCGCGGAAGATGCACTGATCAAGTTAAAAGCGAACACGGTCGATATCGTAGTGTCGGATGTGCAGATGGCTGGCATGGGCGGTTTAGCTCTATTGCGCAATATCAAACAGCATTGGCCGAATTTACCAGTATTACTGATGACCGCGTACGCCAACATTGAAGATGCGGTTTCTGCAATGAAAGATGGCGCGATTGATTACATGGCTAAACCCTTCGCACCAGAAGTGCTGCTCAACATGGTCAGTCGCTATGCGCCAGTGAAATCGGATGACAATGGTGATGCAGTCGTTGCTGATGAAAAGAGTTTAAAACTGCTCGCCTTGGCAGAGAAAGTTGCCAAAACTGATGCCAACGTGATGGTACTTGGTCCAAGTGGTTCGGGCAAAGAAGTGATGTCACGTTACATCCATAACGCGTCGAATCGTAAAGATGGTCCATTTGTGGCGATTAACTGTGCAGCAATTCCAGACAATATGCTGGAAGCGACCCTATTTGGTTATGAGAAAGGGGCGTTTACCGGCGCTGTGCAAGCCTGCCCAGGTAAGTTTGAACAAGCGCAAGGCGGTACGATTTTGCTGGATGAAATCAGTGAAATGGACTTGAGCCTACAAGCCAAACTATTGCGTGTGTTACAAGAGCGTGAAGTGGAGCGTTTGGGCAGCCGCAAGAGCATTAAGTTGGACGTGCGAGTATTGGCAACCAGTAACCGCGATCTTAAACAATATGTGCAAGAAGGTAACTTCCGCGAAGACTTATACTACCGCTTGAACGTTTTCCCAATCGCATGGCCGGCACTGTGTGATCGTCAAGGTGATATTGAGCCACTGGCAAGACATTTGGTTGAGCGCCATTGTCAAAAACAAGGCCTGCCAGTGCCAAGTTTAAACCAAGATGCGGTGGCAAAGCTGTTGGCTTATCCATGGCCGGGTAATGTGCGTGAGTTGGATAACGTGGTGCAACGTGCGCTTATCTTAAGTGAAAACGGACACATTAGCGGCGAACATATCCTGCTAGAAGGTCTTGATTGGCAAGATGCAACAAGTCTGCAACAAGTGGTAGAAAATGGAACCGTTGTCGCACCAACGATTAAGCCTGTGGCAGAAGTCGAGACGCTGAGCGGATTATCTAACCATTCAGGGTTAGGAAATGAGCTTAGAGATCAAGAGTATGCTATTATTCTCGACACTTTAGTTGAGTGCGGTGGACGCCGCAAAGAAATGGCAGAAAAACTGGGGATCAGCCCGCGTACGTTGCGCTACAAGCTAGCGAAAATGCGCGATGCGGGGATTGATATTCCAAACTAACGTGCTATTTTCGTAAATTCATAACTTGATGGCATAGGCTTTGCAGTGTCATTAAAATAACGGAGTTGGCAGTCAAAGAATTGACTTCTGGGGTAACGATGAGAATTGATGGCTTTAATAGTGAAATGCAGGCGCTTATGTTGGAAGCAACCAACAGCAAACCTGTCGCAACCGGTCAAACCGTGGGTGCGGATTTTAAAGATCTATTAAACAACGCCATTAATAACGTTAATAGCCTCGCCAAAACTTCCAGTGAACTCCAAACTCGATTTGATCGTGGCGATGAAAACGTTTCGTTGTCGGATGTAATGATCGCACGTAACAAATCGAGTGTTGCGTTTGAGGCCACAATTCAAGTACGTAACAAGCTTGTTGAGTCGTACAAAGAATTGATGAATATGCCAGTCTAATTTAGGTATCGTCAGTGTCTGAACAAAACCAGTCAACAGATTTAGCCTTATCAGGCTCTTCATCGGATGGCGCGCTTGTTGCCCACAACGATTTAGATCATGAAGGTCAAAATCCAGATTTAGATGAAAAAAGCAGCTCCAAGTTTGACTTAGCTGTCGGCGATCTCGACTTAATGCGTCAGATCGTACTCGTGCTTTCCATTTCGATCTGTGTGGCACTCATCGTGATGCTGTTTTTTTGGGTTAAAGAACCTGAAATGCGTCCGCTTGGCGCTTATGAAACCGAAGAACTTATCCCGATCTTAGATCACCTTGATGCGCAAAAAACCGAATACAAACTAGAAGGCAATACCATTTTGGTGCCAACTAGTGAATACAACAACCTCAAGCTAAACCTTGCCAGAGCAGGTCTTAACCAAGCAACTGAAGCGGGTGACGATATCTTGCTACAAGATATGGGCTTTGGTGTTTCTCAACGCCTCGAGCTTGAACGCCTTAAGCTAAGCCGCGAGCGTCAGCTTTCTCAAGCGATTGAAGAAATGAAGCAAGTTCGCCGCGCGCGCGTGTTACTTGCCCTGCCAAAACAAAGCGTTTTTGTTCGTCACAACCAAGAGGCGTCGGCTTCGGTCTTTCTTACCTTAAAAACGGGCAGTGGTCTGAAGCAAGAAGAAGTCGACTCGGTTGTCGATATGGTTTCAAGCGCAGTACCTGGCATGAAGCCAACTCGCGTAACGGTTACCGATCAACATGGTCGTCTACTCAGCTCGGGCTCGCAAGACGAAGCTTCAATGGCACGTCGTAAAGAGCATGAGCTTGAGCGTAAACAAGAGCAGGCATTACGTGAAAAAATTGACTCGGTACTTATTCCAATTCTTGGTTTTGGTAACTACACCGCACAGGTCGATATTGAACTTGATTTCAGCGCGGTTGAGCAAACACGTAAGAGTTTCGATCCCAACACTCCAGCTACGCGCAGTGAATACACGCTAGAAGATTACAACAACGGCAGTGTCGTGGCGGGGGTACCAGGTGCTCTGAGTAATCAGCCGCCAGCTGATGCCTCAATTCCGCAAGATGTGGCGCAGATGAAAGATGGCTCAGTACTTGGTCAAGGCTCAGTACATAAAGAAGCTACGCGTAACTTCGAACTCGATACGACCATCAGCCATGAACGCCGTCAAACCGGTGTGGTTAACCGCCAAACTGTTGCAGTGGCGATCAAAAACCGTCCGATTGTTAATCCTGAAACAGGCGCGACGACTTATCAGCCTTTGTCAACGGCAGAGCTGGATTCAATTCGTCAAGTGCTCATTGGCGCGGTGGGCTTTAGTCAAGCACGTGGCGATTTACTCAACGTGTTAAGTATGCAGTTTGCTGAGCCGCAAATTGAAACCATCGCTGATGTGCCGATTTGGGAACACCCGAACTTTAACGACTGGGTACGTTGGTTAGCCAGTGCACTGGTGATTATTATCGTTGTGCTTGTTCTGGTTCGCCCAGCAATGAAGAAACTTCTCAACCCTGCAGCGGAAGAAGAGAACCAGATGTATGGACCGGATGGTCTGCCAATTGGCGTCGATGGTGAAACCAGCCTCATTGGTGGTGATCTTGATGGCGGCGAGCTATTTGAGTTTGGTTCAAGCATTGATTTGCCAAACTTACATAAAGATGAAGACGTATTGAAAGCGGTGCGCGCACTGGTGGCTAATGAGCCAGAGCTAGCGGCACAAGTTGTGAAGAACTGGATGAAAGATGGCTAACGAAATTGTCCCACAAGCCCAAGGCGGCGAAGTTGCAGAAGCAACCGTGGATATCTCTACGATTCCTGGTGAAGAGCGCGCGGCGATTTTGCTGCTGAGTCTTAATGAAGAAGATGCCGCCGGAATTATCCGTCATCTAGAACCAAAACAAGTGCAGCGCGTTGGTAGTGCGATGGCGCGCGCAGCCGATCTTAGCCAAGATAAAGTGGGTGCGGTTCATCGCGCCTTCTTGGAAGATATTCAGAAATACACCAACATCGGTATGGGCAGCGAAGACTTTATGCGTAATACGCTGGTTGCCGCTCTGGGTGAAGATAAAGCCAATAACTTGGTCGATCAGATCCTACTGGGTACCGGTTCAAAAGGTCTTGATTCATTGAAATGGATGGACCCACGTCAAGTGGCTAGCATTATCATCAATGAGCACCCGCAAATTCAGACTATCGTTCTGTCTTATCTCGAACCAGATCAATCGGCGGAAATCTTGTCTCAGTTTGCTGAGCGTGACCGTCTTGATTTGATGATGCGTATCGCCAACCTTGAAGAAGTTCAGCCATCGGCATTGGCAGAGCTGAACGAAATCATGGAGAAACAGTTTGCAGGTCAAGCTGGTGCACAGGCCGCGAAGATTGGTGGTCTGAAGGCGGCTGCCGAGATCATGAACTACATGGACAATAACATCGAAGGCGTGTTGATGGAGCAAATCCGCGATCAAGACGAAGACATGGCGACCCAAATTCAGGATCTTATGTTTGTGTTCGAAAACCTTATCGAGGTGGACGACCAAGGTATTCAAAAGCTGCTGCGTGACGTACCACAAGATGTACTGCAACGTGCGCTTAAAGGTGCCGATGATGCACTGCGTGATAAGATCTTCAAGAACATGTCTAAGCGTGCCGCTGAGATGATGCGTGATGATCTTGAAGCGATGCCACCGATTAAAGTTTCTGACGTGGAAACTGCACAGAAAGAAGTGCTGGCGATTGCTCGTCGCATGGCCGATGCAGGCGAGTTGATGCTCTCTGGTGGCGCGGACGAGTTCCTCTAATATTTTTGCTCTTGCAAGGTGAATACAATGTCAGGTGAGAGAAAGCGCGGATTTTTGCGCCTCGATGATGATCAACAAGTCGAAAAAGCCCAGAAGTGGGGCTTACCTGACTACACGCCAGAAACCCGCTCTGAAGCGCGTTCAACCGCGCTTAATTATGACCCAAGTTGGATCCCAAACTTTGCTGAGCCTGAAGAAGAAGCGCCGGCGGAGTTGACCCAAGAAGAGATCGACTTGATTAAGCAGCAAGCTTATCAAGAAGGTTTGCTGCAAGGGCAAGAAGCGGGTTTTAAACAAGGTTATGACAAAGGTAAAGAGCAAGGCCTTGAACAAGGTCACCAAGAAGGTCTTGAAGCGGGTAAGCTTGAAGGTGTTGCGGCAGGACAAGAGTTTATCCAGCAGCAAGTGCAAACCTTTGTTGGTCTTGCTAATCAGTTTGCTCAGCCACTTGAGTTGATGAATGCGCAAGTGGAAAAACAGTTAGTCGATATGGTGCTGACCTTAGTGAAAGAGGTGGTCCATGTAGAAGTACAAACTAATCCGCAAGTTATTCTCGATACCATTAAGCAATCAGTCGAAGCGCTGCCTGTTTCTGGGCACGCTATCACCTTAAAATTGCACCCCGATGATGTTGAGATTATTCGCTCTTCTTATGGTCAAGAATCACTCGAGTTTCGTAACTGGACTTTAGTTGACGAGCCAGCTCTTAACCGCGGCGATGTGCAAATCGAAGCGGGTGAGTCGAGCGTCAATTACCGCATGGAAGAGCGCATTCGTAACGTGCTAAAGAGTTTTTGCGGCGTTAATCGCCACCAAGGTGGTGAGTAGTGCTTGCGCTGGCTGATCGCCTCTCCCAATACAAAACCCAAGGATTAACTTGCCGACCTGTTGCGGCTGGCAAGCTGGTTCGCGTGGTTGGACTTACTCTTGAAGCGACCGGATGCCGCGCGCCAATTGGCAGCTTATGTAAAGTCGAAACCATGCATGGTGAGATGGAAGCTGAAGTGGTCGGTTTTTCCGGTGACAACCTTTTCTTGATGCCCAGTGAGCAAATCACAGGTGTTCTGCCTGGCGCGAAAGTAACCCCTTTAACCAGTGATGCCGGCTTGCCGGTTGGAATGGAGTTGCTGGGGCGCGTGATTGATGGTGTCGGTAACCCGTTAGATGGCTTAGGTCCTATCTATACCGAAAAGCGGGCTTCGTTTAACGCCGAACCAATTAACCCACTGGCACGTAAGCCGATTACCGAACCACTTGATGTGGGGCTTAAGGCAATAAATGGTTTGCTGACTGTCGGCAAAGGGCAGCGTATCGGTCTGTTTGCTGGTTCTGGTGTGGGTAAATCGGTCACACTTGGCATGATGACTCGCGGCACTACCGCACAAGTGGTTGTGGTGGGCTTGATTGGTGAGCGTGGACGCGAAGTTAAAGAATTTATCGAAGAGATTCTTGGCGTTGATGGTCGTCAGCGTTCTGTGGTTGTCGCCGCGCCTGCGGATGCATCCCCTTTGATGCGTCTAAAAGGCTGTCAAACGGCATTGACCATCGCTGAATACTTCCGCGATCAAGGTTTAGACGTGTTGCTGTTGATGGACTCGTTGACACGTTTTGCCCAAGCGCAGCGTGAAATTGCCTTGTCGGTGGGTGAGCCTCCAGCAACCAAAGGTTATCCGCCATCTGTGTTTGCTAAATTACCCGCGCTGGTTGAGCGAGCAGGTAACGGCAGTCCTGAACAAGGCTCTATCACCGCATTTTTTACTGTGCTTACCGAAGGGGATGATTTACAAGACCCTATCGCTGATGCTTCGCGAGCGATCTTAGATGGTCACGTTGTCCTGTCGCGTGAAATGGCTGATGCCGGTCATTATCCAGCAATCGATGTTGAGAAGTCGGTTAGCCGTGTTATGCCACAAATTACGACTGAAGAGCATGTTCTGATGTCAAAAGCGGTGCGCCAAGTGTTGTCATTGTGTCGTAAAAACCAAGATTTGGTGTCTATTGGCGCGTACAAACCGGGTACTGATCCGGCGATTGATGCGGCATTTACCCTTAAGCCTAAGCTCGATATGTTCTTGCAGCAAAGCATGAAAGAGAGCGTGCCATATGACATGTGCGTCAATATGCTCGGACGCTTATTGAAAGGGGAGTAGCTAGTCTATGAATAATGCCCTCGACTTTCTTTTAGAGCAAGCGAAAGAGCGCGAAAATCAAGCCGTTCTGGCACTCAATAAAGCGCGCACCGATCTGGATGGTTATTACCAGCAGTTACAGCAAATCGAGCAATACCGTTTAGATTATTGTCAGCAGTTAGTCGATCGCGGAAAACAAGGTCTGACTGCCAGTCAATATACCCACTTAAATCGCTTTCTTACCACCCTAGACAATACCTTGTCTAAGCAGAAACAAGCGGAATCTCACTTTAAAGATCAAGTCGAAAACTGTGAAAACCATTGGTTAGAGTGTCGCAAGCAGCGCCGCTCTTACGAGTGGTTGATTGAGAAAAAACAGGCTGAAAAGCAGCGTTTGGAAAACATTCGTGAGCAGAAGCAGATGGATGAATTCTCGACCTTGCAGTTTTCTCGTCAGCAAGCGAATCGTTTAAGCTAGCCTAGCTTATTGGCGCGTTTTTTGCTTTGTTCTATACAAATAAATGTTTGTTTTTTGTACGACTGTTTGTTGGCATCTTCAATGTCAGCGGTTGTGAACAGCAAGATAAACACTTCAACAATATCAGTTTGTTATAGCGAGTCAGCGACCATGAATGTAAATTTAACATCCGCGACAGAGTCGAGCAAAATCACCAAAGGCGTCACAGATAAGACGACAGCGAGTGATGAAGCGACAGAAGCGGAAGGCTTTTTCGCCAAATTGACGGCGATGCTCAAAGGTGAGAGTAAGTCTGAGTTAAAAAGCGTTGACAGTGCGTCAGGCAAAGCAGCAGAGCAAGTAAGTTCAGAAGATGCTGAGGTGCTTGAAGGCGGCAAAGCGCAGAGTACTGATGCACTACTTTCAGGTGCTGATGCTGAGCTTGAAGGTGAAGCGTCTGAAGTGGAAGCGAGCAGCGAGTTAACGGCGAAGGAGTCGCAAGAAAGCGCGGTCGCGGTGCCGAAAGAGCTAGAAAAATTTATCGAAAACAGTGACGAGCTTGAATCCAGTAGTCAGCAGGTTAAACAGACCGTTGCCGAAAGTGAGGCTCTACTGGGTCGATTAGAGCAAGCTAACAAGGCTTTGCAAGCGAAAGACGGCAACACTTTGCCTCCGCAAGACGCTGAGCTAACCAGTGAGACAGCCGCGCTAGATGAAAAATCATCACTCGGCGATGACGTGATGGTAGCACAAACTGCCCATTCAACAGATGGTGTGACTTTACAGGCGGTTGCGGCTCAAGCGCCGACTAGTGAGCAGCCGATAAACGCCGAATCATTGCCAAATCTGACCGAAAACGGTGTTCAAACCGAGCAAACTAATAGCGCCGCACTCGCATCTGGCGAGCAAGCGCCAACAATGAGCGAAGCTGAGGTAGCAGCCGCGCATGCGAGCCAAGCCAATATGGTGAGTGGTGCTAAAACGACTAGCCAAGATACCGATGAGGTTGGGCTTACAAGCCCAATGACCGAACAGCAAGGTGAGCCAACTGTGAGAGGTGATGGTGAAGCCATCGCACCTGCGATTGCTTGGTCAAGTAACAGCGCAGTCGCTACCGATGATATTAGCAAGCAAATGGTTGAGACCGACCTTTTGCATAAGCAAACCCATAAACCAGCCACCAATGCTGCCCAGTTGCAAGCGGGCGTTGCGGCGACCGTGACCAATGGCGCAACTAACAGCCAAGTGGCTAACCCTGCAGTGTCTGGTACGCCAGCGAGCGCGCTAACCCCAGCAACGCCGATGGATCTTTCTGCTGCCGCGCAATTGCAAGCTAGTGCTGCGCCTGCGGTGAAACCTGAGCAAATGATGCTGCAAAGCGCACTTGGCGCCAAAGCGGCAGCCACTATCGGCAAGTTAGCCACGCCAGGTGAAAACAGTAACGGCAGTGAAGCTTCGTTTGCTCAGCAGTTAGGGCAAGCGGCTGGGCAAAATGGTGTGACGGCACAGATGCGCGCTGAGCAAACCGCCCAAGCGCAACCGGCACTGCAGCTAAGTCGTGAAATGGCTGGTGAGCAAGTAGCCGAGCGCATTCAGATGATGTTGTCGAAAAACTTAAAGAACATCGACATTCGTCTTGATCCACCGGAACTGGGACGCATGCAAATTCGCATGAACATGAATGGCGATAACGCCACGGTCCATTTTACCGTTGCTAACCAACAAGCGCGCGATATCGTCGAACAAGCGATGCCAAGACTACGTGAAATGCTCGCACAACAAGGAATGCAACTTGGCGAGTCCTCGGTTCAACAACAAGCCTCTGGACAACAACAAGGTCGCTATGCAACTGGAAATGACAGTGGAACTGGTCAAGGGAGCAGCGGTCAGCACTTCTCAGGAGAAGAAAACCTTGAACCGGACGTCAAACTTGATTTGAATGTGGCGGCAAAGCGTGATGGAATCAGTTATTACGCTTAGACTATGCCAAGGTGCATGGAATTAACGGATTGATTAGCGAGAGAATCTTACATTATGGCAGCAGAAGAAGTCGCAAATGACGCCCCTAAGGGCAAAGGAAAACTGATCATCATTATCGTTGCAGTGTTGGTGCTGTTAATCGGTGGTGGTGCCGCAGCGTTTTTCTTTATGAGTTCGGGTGAGAGTGCCAAGTCTGACACCGCCGCTCAAGTGACCCCTGCTTCAACCGAGCTACCGGTCTCATACGTTAATATCCCACAACCGTTTTTGTTTAACGTTACAGGTGATAAAAAAGATCGCCTAGTACAAATCAATGTGCAAATGATGGTGCGTGGTATCGATAACGAAAACTTAGCTCGTTACCATTCACCATTGATTGAAAGTTCGTTGCTGGCGACGTTTGCCTCGGCAACCGTCGATCAACTGCGCAGTGCCAACGGTCGCGTTGAGCTACGTGATAAAGCAACCGAAGATATTAAAGCGAGTTTAACTCGCGCAGTCGGACAGCCAGTGATTGAGCGTGTGCTGTTTACTGACTTTGTTATTCAGTAGGAATTAGAGTGACCGATTTATTAAGCCAAGACGAAATTGATGCGCTACTGCATGGCGTAGACGATGTTGATGACGTCGATGATGATGAGGTCGTCAGTGATAGTGATGCGGTCGACTTTGACTTCTCGTCACAAGACCGAATTGTTCGTGGTCGAATGCCGACGCTCGAACTTATCAACGAGCGTTTTGCGCGTCATATGCGCATTAGTTTGTTTAACATGCTGCGTAAAACCGCCGAGGTATCGATCAACGGTGTTCAGATGATGAAGTTTGGTGAATACCAAAATACGCTGTATGTACCAACCAGTTTGAACATGGTGCGCTTTAGACCATTAAAAGGTACTGCGCTTATCACCATGGAAGCACGTTTAGTGTTTATCCTAGTAGAGAACTTTTTCGGTGGTGATGGTCGCTTCCATGCCCGTATCGAAGGGCGCGAATTTACCCCAACTGAACGTCGAATTATTCAGTTGTTGCTGAAAATAGTGTTTGAAGATTACAAAGAAGCTTGGTCTCCGGTGATGGGGGTTGAGTTTGAGTATCTCGACTCGGAAGTGAACCCAAGTATGGCGAACATCGTCAGCCCGACTGAAGTGATTGTCGTGAGCTCGTTCCACATCGAAGTTGATGGTGGTGGCGGCGATTTCCATATGGTTATGCCGTACTCGATGGTCGAACCGATCCGTGAACTACTTGATGCTGGTGTCCAGTCAGACAAGATGGAAACGGACGTGCGTTGGAGCTCAGCGCTGCGCGAAGAAATTATGGATGTTCCGGTCAACTTCCGCGTTGATTTGCTGGAAAAAGACATCTCGCTGCGCGACTTAATGGAACTTCAACCGGGCGACATTATTCCGATTGATATGCCTGAACATGCGGTGATGTTTGTGGAAGAATTGCCAACATATCGCGTGAAAATGGGTCGTTCAGGTGACAAGCTTGCGGTGCAAGTGTCAGAAAAAATTAAACGCCCTGATGTGGTGAAAACCGACATCGCGTTCCTCGGTAAAGATGTGATCTCCGAGTTAGAGCACGATGACGGCGAAATTGAAGATTAACAATATAAGATAGGTACATAGGTATGGAACCAAGTGACGATCAAAGACTGGCTGACGAATGGGCGGCAGCATTAGGCGAAGATCCAAGCGCACCAAGTATTGACGTTGATGAGGTGATGGCGGCGCAACTTGATGAGTTGCAAGATACCTCTGCGCCAATTACTGATGATGAGCGTCGTAAACTCGATACCATTTTAGATATCCCGGTGACGATTTCGATGGAAGTGGGTCGCTCACAGATCAGCATTCGTAACCTGCTGCAACTAAACCAAGGTTCAGTGGTAGAACTTGAGCGCCTAGCGGGTGAGTCATTAGATGTATTAGTTAACGGTACACTGATCGCCCATGGTGAGGTGGTCGTGGTCAACGATAAGTTTGGTATTCGTCTCACGGACGTAATTAGCCAAACTGAGCGTATTAAGAAGCTTAGGTAAGCTATGAAGCCGAGTTTATCGTGGCTACTGATGTTATCTCCAACGGCAATGGCGGCGCCTGCGGCTCCGTCTAGTCAGCTTGATTGGGCGACCACGTTTGGGTCGCTCTTGTTCGTTATTGCCCTGATTTTGTTTTTGGCTTGGCTACTCAAACGTATGCGAGTACCTACTATTGCCAATCAAAAAGGACTTAGTGTGGTACGACAAATCGCCGTAGGAACACGCGAGCGTATTGCTATTGTACAAGCGGGAGAAGAGCAGTTTTTGGTCGGTATTACCCCGCAGTCGATCCAATTGATCTATAAACTGGAAAAACCTTTGTCTCAGGAGGAGCTGGCAGCCAGTCCATTTGCCAATCAACTGACTCAGCTACTAAAAAAGAATGATAAAAAATAATCGCTCATTGGCTAATCAATTTGTGACGCTGCTTTTAACATTGTTGTTGGCAAGCGTGTCGGCAATGGCTTTTGCCAATCAAGAGTTAGAAACACCACTCAATGATTCGGTTGCTGCAAGTTCAGTGACGGCTTCCGCTATGGAGCGAGAAGCGGGCGCGGCAAAAACCATCTCGACCAGTACCATTACTGGGGGTAGCGGCGGCATTCCTGCCTTTACGGTGACCACCAACGGCGACGGCACTGAAGACTATTCAGTTAATCTGCAGATTTTAGCCTTAATGACCATGCTGGGCTTTTTGCCAGCCATGGTTATTTTGATGACATCCTTTACCCGGATTGTGGTGGTAATGTCTATCTTGCGTCAGGCGATGGGTTTACAACAGACCCCGTCCAACCAAGTGATCATCGGTATTGCGATGTTTCTCACCTTCTTCATTATGTCGCCAGTGCTGAGCAAGGTAAATGACACCGCTGTCCAGCCTTATATCAACGAGCAGATCACTGCGCGCCAAGCGTTTGACTTAGCGCAGATCCCGATGAAAGACTTTATGCTCAAGCAAACGCGTGTGAAGGACTTAGAGACCTTTGTTAATATCTCTGGCTCAACCGCGCAAAACCCAGAAGAGGTCTCAATGGCGGTGCTTATCCCTGCCTTTATCACCTCAGAGCTGAAAACGGCTTTCCAAATTGGCTTTATGCTTTTCTTGCCATTTTTGATTATCGATTTGGTGGTGGCATCGGTACTGATGGCAATGGGTATGATGATGCTTTCTCCTATGATCGTTTCGTTGCCATTTAAGCTGATGCTGTTTGTGTTAGTTGATGGCTGGAATCTGATTTTGTCCACTTTAGCCGGCAGTTTTGCCTTGTAGCGGGAGAAGCTTATGACTCCTGAAATGTTTGTAGAGCTGTTTCGTGACGCGCTGTGGATGGTGCTTATCATGGTGTGCGCGATTGTGATCCCCAGCTTGTTGATTGGTTTAGTTGTGGCGATCTTCCAAGCGGCAACCTCTATCAACGAACAAACCTTGAGCTTTTTGCCCCGTTTGGTGGTGACGTTACTGGCACTGATGTTTTTTGGGCATATGATGACGCAAATGATGACCGAGTATTTCTACTCGATCATTGAACGTCTGCCGCAAGTTCTCTACTAGGCGACGCGATGGAATACCCAGCCAGTGTCGTACTTGATTGGATAGCCAACTATTTTTGGCCCTATACGCGCATTGCTGCCATGTTGATGGTGATGTCGGTCACCGGCGCACGCTTTGTACCAAATCGGGTCAGACTCTTTCTTGGCTTAGCAATTACTTTTGCGGTGATGCCAGCAATTCCTAAAGTTCCAGATAGTTTAGAGCTGCTGTCGTTTGCTGGTTTTATGGCGACGTTTGAGCAGATCGTTATTGGCGTGGCGATGGGCACAGTCACCACCTTTATGATCCAGATTTTCGTCATCTTGGGTCAAATCTTGGGTATGCAATCGAGCCTTGGTTTTGCCTCAATGGTTGACCCTGCCAATGGTCAGAACACACCTTTGCTGGGTCAGTTATTTATGTTCCTGGCAACGATGTTTTTCTTAGCCACTGATGGTCATTTAAAAATGTTGATGCTGGTGGTGATGAGCTTTAAATCGCTGCCAATAGGCAGTGGCTCGCTAACCGCGGTTGATTTTCGTGAATTGGCGCTGTGGTTAGGCACCATGTTCCAGTTGGCGTTGAGCATGTCGTTGTCGGGCATCATCGCGCTTTTGACCATTAACCTGTCATTTGGTGTGATGACGCGTGCGGCGCCGCAGCTGAACATTTTCTCACTCGGTTTTGCCTTTGCTTTGATTGTCGGCTTGTTGCTGTGTTGGTATATCATTGGTGGTCTGTTCACTCACTATGAGTTGATATGGCTGGAAGGTGAACAGCAGATTTGTCGCCTTATTCGTTTGGATTGCTAGGAGAGAAGATTGGCAGAATCAGACGGTCAAGAACGCACCGAAGACGCCACGCCCAGGCGCTTGCAACAGGCTCGAGAGAAAGGGCAGGTTGCAAGGTCTAAAGAGTTAGCGTCAGTTTCGGTATTGGTGATTGGTTCTATCGCTTTGATGTGGTTTGGCGAGGGACTGTCACGCGCGTTATACCGGATTATGGAGCGCTTGTTTGACCTCTCTCGCGAAGAAATTTTCGATCAAACTAAGTTATTCGATATTGCTCTTGGTTCATTGAGCGCACTAATGCTGCCGTTATTGCTGATCTTATTTGTGCTTTTTATCGCGGCATTGGTTGGGGCTGCGGGCGTTGGTGGGATCAGCTTTTCTGCAGAAGCCGCCATGCCAAAACTGTCGAAGATGAACCCGCTGAGCGGTCTAAAGCGAATGGTGGGGATGCAAAGCTGGGTTGAACTGATTAAGTCGATCCTTAAAGTTGCCCTCGTTTCTGGCATGGCGTTTTATCTTATCAATGCTGCTAAAGAGGATTTGTTCCAGCTCAGCTTGGACGTTTTCCCGCAAAACATTTTTCATGCGCTCGATATTCTGCTCAACTTCATTCTGCTCATCAGTTGTTCACTACTCATAGTAGTGGGTATTGATATCCCATTTCAGATCTGGCAACACGCCAACCAGCTTAAGATGACCAAGCAGGAAGTCAAAGACGAATACAAGGAGACCGAAGGTAAGCCGGAAGTAAAAGGTCGTATTCGTATGTTGCAGCGTGAAGCGGCGCAAAGACGTATGATGGCAGAAGTGCCGCAAGCGGACGTTATCATTACCAACCCGGAGCACTTCTCGGTCGCGTTACGTTATGACCAAAGTAAAGATCGCGCCCCGGTGGTGGTTGCCAAAGGCGTTGATCACATGGCAATGAAAATTCGTGAAGTGGCGCGTGAACATAATATTTATATCGTGCCGGCACCACCACTGGCTCGTTCGCTGTACCACTCAACCGAGCTTGAGCAAGAGATCCCTGACGGTTTATTTACCGCGGTAGCGCAAGTGCTGGCGTATGTATTCCAGCTTAAGCAGTACCGCAGAAGAGGCGGTCAGCGTCCAAACCTAAAAGCATCAGAGCTACCGATCCCGCCGGATTTGAGACAATAACCGTATAGATAACGGACTCGGGAGCGCATTCGCTTCCGGAACGCTCGGCTCTACCTCGCTTACAGAATTGCTATCAACACACTTGCTTAGTAAACAAGACCGGGCAAAATTATCCGTTATCCGTTATCCGTTATCCGTTATCCGTTATCCGTTATCCGTTATCCGTTATCCGTTATCCGTTATCCGTTATCCGTTATCCGTTATCCGTTGCACAGCGATCTGCGCGGTGCGTTCCCGCATCCCAAATCTCAAAAACGCTGTACGTTTTACTTCTCTGGAATTGACAACAGCACCAACAGCGCGCCATCACCGCCGTATTCAAGTGGCGCTTGGTGGAACGCCATTACATCAGGATGCTGCGCCAGCCAAAGTGGTGCTTTTTGCTTAAGAATATGCTTGCCGATACCGTGCTGTACGCACGCACAATGCACTTCGTTTTTGATACAATGGGCAATCATCGCCCCCAACTCGCGTTTGGCTTCTTGTTGGGTCATACCATGCATATCGAGAAACACGTCAGGAACGTAAATACCACGACGTAATCTCTTTACTTCATAGGTAGATACATCATCACGGGCATAGCGGGTTGGTCCCTCTTCACTAAGAAGTGGCACAAACTCGTCAGAGAAATAGAACTCGGCATCACTGCTTTCGCGCGCTGAGCGTTTAATTTCTTTTTGCTTAGTATTTTTTTTTGGTTGCTGGACTATGGTATCCTGTGGCAACTTTTTTACGCCTTGTACTGCATCCCTAAATAGGGCGAAATCGTCGTCGGCATCGATGTCTTTTTTACTCATGGGATAAACTTTGATGTTATTTTTAGCATCACTAATTTGCATTGGCAGTATTGTAGCGCTTTTCGGAGACAATTTTGGATAAGATTTTTGTAGAAGAAGCGGTATCGGAGCTCCATACCCTTCAAGATATGATCCGC
The DNA here is from genome assembly GCF_003350325.1 of Vibrio rhodolitus. Lineage (GTDB taxonomy): Bacteria > Pseudomonadota > Gammaproteobacteria > Enterobacterales > Vibrionaceae > Vibrio > Vibrio rhodolitus. Next base: position 60,443 of record NZ_QLYZ01000004.1, read on the forward strand.
TGGACAGTGAGCCGCTTTAACGCAGCGAACCTGTTTTACGGTCACGGTACAGATAACGCGTGGGATGAAGCGGTTCAGCTGATCCTGCCAACCCTTTATCTACCAATTGATGTGCCTCCACATGTACTTAACTCACGCCTAACAACCAGCGAGCGCATGCGCATCGTTGAGCGCGTGGTAAAACGCATTAATGAGCGTACGCCAACTGCTTACCTAACCAACAAAGCGTGGTTCTGTGGATTAGAATTTTTTGTTGATGAGCGCGTATTGGTACCACGTTCGCCAATCGGTGAGCTAATCCAAGCTGAGTTCCAACCATGGCTAGTTGAAGAGCCAGTGCGCATTATGGACCTATGTACGGGCAGTGGCTGTATCGCGATTGCGTGTGCGCATGCGTTCCCAGATGCTGAAGTAGATGCGATTGATATCTCGACTGACGCACTGCAAGTGGCGGAGCAGAACATTCAAGATCACGGTATGGAACAGCAAGTTTTCCCTATCCGTTCAGATCTATTCCGTGATCTGGAGAAAGAGAAGTACAACATTATCGTGACTAACCCACCTTATGTTGATGCGGAAGATATGAATAGCTTGCCAGAAGAGTTCACTCACGAGCCAGAACTGGGCCTAGCAGCGGGTACAGATGGTCTGAAACTGGTACGCCGCATTCTAGCTAACGCGCCTGACTACTTAACAGAGCAAGGTATCCTTGTTTGTGAAGTGGGCAACTCTATGGTGCACATGATGGAACAGTACCCACACATTCCATTTACTTGGCTAGAGTTTGAAAACGGTGGTCACGGCGTATTTATGCTAACCCGCGATCAGCTAGTTGAGTGTGCAGAAGATTTTAAACTGTACATTGACTAATTTGAGCTGATACTCAGTCATTCAACGCCATGCTTATGCATGGCGTTTTTGTTATTGGCGGCAAGGAAAAAGGCTAAATTTGTTGCAAATTGGGGGTTTACATCAATTCGTAATCAAGCGACTATGAAAACACGAATAACAGGAAGGAAGGCTGTAAACAGGTCATTTACAGCGACATAATTGGGGAAGCAATGGCAGGAAATAGTATCGGACAACACTTTCGAGTGACGACATTCGGAGAAAGTCACGGTATCGCACTAGGATGTATCGTTGACGGTTGCCCTCCGGGGTTAGAAATTTCAGAAGAAATGATTCAAGTGGATTTGGACCGTCGCCGTCCTGGCACTTCTCGCTATACCACTGCGCGTCGCGAACCCGATCAAGTTAAGATTTTATCTGGTGTATTTGAAGGTAAAACTACCGGCACATCGATTGGGCTTTTGATTGAGAACACCGATCAACGCTCAAAAGATTACTCAGACATCAAAGATAAATTCCGCCCAGGGCATGCAGATTACACTTACCACCAAAAATATGGTGTGCGCGATTATCGTGGTGGCGGCCGTTCGTCAGCGCGTGAAACCGCAATGCGTGTTGCAGCGGGGGCAATTGCTAAGCAGTACCTCAAACAAGAGTTTGGTGTCGAGATCCGCGCTTATCTATCACAGATGGGTGATGTCGCGATTGAAAAAGTGGATTGGAATGAGATTGAAAACAATCCATTCTTTAGCCCTGATGCCGATAAAGTGGAAGCGTTTGACCAACTGATCCGTGATTTGAAAAAACAGGGTGATTCGATTGGCGCCAAGATCCAAGTGGTCGCAACCAATGTGCCAGTCGGGCTTGGTGAGCCAGTATTTGATCGTCTCGATGCGGACATCGCCCATGCGCTGATGAGTATCAATGCGGTTAAAGGCGTTGAAATCGGTGATGGTTTTGATGTGGTCAGCCAAAAGGGTAGTGAGCATCGCGATACGCTTTCGCCACAAGGTTTTGGCAGCAACCATGCTGGTGGTATTTTAGGTGGCATTTCGACGGGACAAGATATCGTTGCCAATATTGCACTTAAACCGACTTCAAGTATTACCGTTCCCGGAGAAACGATTGATCGTCAAGGTCAACCGACCGAATTGATTACCAAAGGTCGTCACGATCCTTGCGTGGGGATTCGCGCAGTGCCAATCGCTGAAGCGATGCTGGCAATTGTTGTGATGGATCATTTGCTGCGTCATCGCGGGCAAAACCATGGTGTGACAACGGAAACGCCACGTATCTAACGATGCTGTTATGTGAATAGCTAAAACGTAAAAAGCCAATCCGAAGATTGGCTTTTTTGATCGTGGGTGTTCGATCGAGAAGTGCGTTTAGTGCAACGGCTCTTCACTTTCCAAATGGAAGGAAGGTAAACGCCATTTAAAGCGCACCGCAGCCATACGTAGTAGATAACCGACGATGAGAGTCGATATGGTCGCGGTGACATCATCAATGCCAAACTCCAGCAGTAACAAGTAAAGACCTGAAGCGACGAGAGCAACCGAGGCGTAGAGTTCTTCATGCAAGACCAGCGGTGTTTGACGACAGATCAAGTCACGCAACAGACCGCCGAACACGCCGGTCACCAGTGCTGAAACCATGCAGATGCCAGGATGTAAGCCCATGCCGAGTGCCACTTTAGTGCCGATAATGCTGAACACGATCAGACCGAGTGCATCAAGACGAATAAACAGCCCTTTAAGTTTGATCACCCATTTGGCAAGACCAGTAGTTAACACGCCAGCAATGCAGGTAATCGCTAAAAACTCGGGGTTTTTTACCCAACCAAGCGGATAGTGACCAAGCAAAATATCACGCACAGTACCACCGCCAATCGCGGTTGCGCTGGCTACCAACATCACGCCAAACCAGTCCATTTTACGACGACCAGCACTAAGGGCTCCGGTCATCGCTTCTGCTGTAATACCAATAATGTATAACACGCTCAGTAGCATAACGATTACTCGACTAAATCTAGGGGGAGATAGACACGGTTACTCACCTGTGCTCACGAAAATAGTGCTGAGGCAATTCTCAGTGAGGCAGGTATAGGAAACCCCATCTTATAAAACGGATAGGCGAGTGTAGTGGTTGTGAAGGCAAAAGGCGAATGAGTTTTGTTGGTCGCGAAAACGTTTTTCAGATAAATTTTTCTAATGTCATTAGCGAAAGTAGGGAATTGCAATGACGAAGAAATGTGAGAGAATGCCTGCGCTGTAACCGATTTTACTATAAAGCGACCATGACACACGATTACCAAGATCTTATCAAAATCTTTAATGACACTTTTTACACCAGCTTTAATACCAAGTTAGAGCTTGGGGGTGATGAGCCAATCTACCTGCCTGCCGATGACCAGTTTGATTATCACCGCATTATTTTTGCCCGAGGTTTCTACGCGTCAGCGTTACATGAGATTGCGCACTGGTGTGTCGCCGGTCCTGAGCGTCGCTTGTTGGAAGATTTTGGTTACTGGTATGAGCCTGATGGTCGCACTGCGCAAGTTCAAGCCGAGTTTGAGAAAGTTGAAATTCGCCCACAAGCTTATGAATGGATTTTAGCCTTGAGTGCTGGTTTTCCATTTAATGTTAGTTGCGACAATCTTAATGGCGATTTTGAGCCAGACCGCTTAGCATTTATGGGTAAAGTCCACGCAGAAGTGCTGTCAATTCTTGAACAAGGCATTCCACCACGAGTGAAAATGCTGTCTGAGGCAATGCGTTCTTTTTATCACGTTGAGCCACTTACTGCCGAGATGTTCCAAATCAAGTAGTGATTCGTTTGCTGAAAAAACCAAGCCCCTGATAAGGGGCTTTGTTGTATGGGCTTTGGCTATGGGATCAACCAAGTGTTTTGTGCCTGATTGTTAAAGTCCCATGTGTAGATAAGTGGTGAACTGTTGGCTTCCATCGGTGTGATTTCCGCCACCAATGCGTCGAGGTGATTAGGTAAGGTCAAATCAAATGAGCCGATGCCATCATCAAGGCTGGCTTTGACCACGCATTTCTCATATTCAATGCTCGCGCCACTATTTGGGCAAATCGCAATATACGCCTGCTTACCAGCTAACTGGGTTAGATTCACATCGACAGTAACTTGGTAAGTTGAAGCCAAGTTATTGTCAGCGGCTATCGACAAGCTCTCGATGTTTTGCACTTGTGGGGCTGGCGTTCCTGGACCACTTGTTGGTGCAGGAGGAGCAGGTGCCAGTGTCGGTGCTGGATTTGCCGGCGCACTATTTGTAGAACTACTACTGGTGGTGCTCGCGGCTAAAGGGCTCGCTGAACCACTCCCTCCTTGATTGCCACCACCGTCACCACCTCCGCCACCACCACAGGCTGATAGGGTCAGACTAAGACAAAGTGCTGTTAACAGTGTGATAGGTTGTTTCATCGTCTCTCCTCCGTCTTAATCAAAGTAAATATTGTTTTCATCAATGTTGTCATCATCAGTGTTGTCGTCGCTGCGATTATCTTTCTCTGTTTCCGTTGCTGCGTACCAAGTTGGAGCGGTTTGCCCACTTGGGTCGGCAGCAAATGTGGCGAAATAGCGATACGCTTTAAGAATGTTGACTTGCTCTAGTGGGTGCTGCCAGTTGAGTGGAATTTCAATACCCCATGGCAGACCATTCGCAGAGTGGAAGTGGGTATCGCCACTTGATGTGTCATCTCCAAGCGCTTTATAGCGCACATCAAACTTGCTGGTAGGCGCTTTGTTTTTCAAATGGATCTCTAAACCACGTCCCGGGTAACCTCCCGTTAACTGGTAACCAATATCACCATAATAGTGACCAGGGGAGGCAAAGATGAATGGGTCGTAAGGAAAGGCGGGCATCTGTGAGTTATCAATCGCATTACGCATGGTGACCGTTAGCTGCCAAGTCGGGCGATAACTAGTACCACAACCCTGTTGGGTGCGGAAATAGGTACATGCTTCCGCTTCTCCAGCCTCAGTGATATCCCATAGATCTTCGTGGATAATCAGAACTGCGTCTGTTGTGCCTGACTCTAATACGGTGGCGGAAACCACTTGGTTGTTAATCGTCAGCTCAATCAAATCATCACGAACATCGCTTGGTGCAACATCTGGCAAGCGAATAGCAAAGCCTGAGTGGCGCGCACCACCCAAAGCGGCGATTTGTCCTTCGAATTTTAAACGAATCACTTTGCCATCTAGTTGATATTCGGTGTACTTAACGTTCATTAGTACATCGTTCATATCGTAATCACCCGCAATTGGGTATTGATCCTCATAGGCGAACGTCGTGTAGTCTGCACCACTTGGATACACTTCGGTTACTACACCTTCTTCAGTAATATCAATCTGATAATCTTCCACTTCGCCCGTTGGAACGCCGCCTGATGGACCAATACCCGATATTTCACTTAAGCGGAATCGCGCCCAAGTTGAACCCGTTTGCGCCCAAGGGGGGACGGAGAAAAAGATATCTTGTTCTCCATTGGACATTGAACTGTCGCTAATGATTTGTTCGTCACTTTCGAAACTGCCGTCGCCATCGAAATCAATCCATGCGTTAAGCACACTGCCTGATGTCGCGCCGCTGACTGTTGCTTTGATTTTTGACATTCGACCAACCTGAACCGGCAAAGGGAAGGCGATGCCATCTTCATCGTCAACCCCATCAGAAACATCGTCGCTCAGCGGTGGAAGACTGGCATCTGTTTCGCCATCGATGACGCTACCGAGCATCAAAGTGGTGATGCCGTGACGAGCACCAGAGTTGTCATAGGCAGTATTGTAGCTGTCAGGCGCGTCACCAAAATCAGTATTGGGGCTTGCTTCAACTGGGGCGAGCGCACAGCGTGCACCGTCATTGGAGTTACTTGAAGGACCATAGGCAAAAAAGTTGGCACTGGATTGCATGCCGTTGATAGCGACTTTGTAAACATAGCCATTGCTGTTATTACTGGCGTAGAAATTGCCATCGACATCAAAGTAGACCGCACCGAAAGTTAAGCTAAAACCGAGCACGGTTTTGTCGAGTAACTGGTTAAGGCGTGTGCTTGTGCCTGCGCCGACATCAATCTGCCACAAGTAACCACTAGAATCGATACTGTAGGCAAAAGAGTTATCCGGATGGAACGCAATATCAAAGATGCTTGGGGAACCAAACTGGGCTTTGTTGGCAACCAGAGACATTTGCATGGTATCAAGGTCGACTTTAAATAGACCGTCTGCAGGGCGATAGCCATACCAAGCATTTTCATCCAGCGATACGTCACCAACATAAATTGCACTAGGCACTCCAGAGGGCTTAGTTACACTAAGTGCGAATTTTTCAAAGTTACCATCAATTCGCGCCAAAGACTTCGCACCATAGTCCCAGCCATAGATGAAGTTGTCGTGTTGACTAAAGCCGACCCCGTTTAACTTTGCGGACCCTAAAGTGGAGTCCAAAGTGCGATAACTACCAAGGTCAATATCAACGCCGTAGGCGACTGGCGTGCCCGAGGGGTTTTGGATCAGGAAAGCTTCTGTCGGGCAATTATTAAAAGGCTGCTGAGCATAGCTGACCGAGCTCAGAGCAAAACTCGAAGCCGTGAGTGAGATTAAACCCAGCTTTGAAAACGTTGTTGGCATAACTTTTTCTCTGATTAGTGAGTCGTAATCCGTTAGATTGCATAGCTTGTGCCATATGCTGATGCCCCGATATACATAGGGTTTGCGTTCAATTTCGCAATGTGAGAAGCTTCAGCATCCTTTTTGAGAATCAAACTGAATTGACTAAACACAACATGATTATTGAATTTGAAGAAAAGCTTTTAGAGCTGATCGATGCTCGTATCGCGACGGCATCTGATGATGAGTTGTTCGCAGGTGGTTATCTACGTGGTCACATTTCACTTTCGGCGGCATCATGTGAAGAAGAAGGCGTTAACGATGTAGAAGAGCTTAAACAGCGCATCGTTGCAAGTCTTGACCAAGCGCGTGCAGAGCTGACACCTGCCGACAGAATCATTGTTAATGATCTTTGGAATGAACTGGCGAATAACGCTTAATTAGTCACATTCTTCTCTCTAGTGGTTGTTGCTTTAATACTCTATTTCTATGCTGAAAAGGGTCATCAGAATATAAAGGACAACCACTATGCTTATCGTCGCGTTCGGCGCTTCTACCAGTTCCACTTCGATTAACCGCACTCTTGCTAATTACGCCGCCCATTTACTCCCAAATGTTGAAATAAAACTACTCGACCTCAACGATTATCCGGTTCCTATTTTCAGTGAAGATGCGGAAAAGCAGATAGGTCAGGCTGAAGGTGCGCGAGAGTTTTTGGCAGAGATAGCTCAAGCGGATGCGTTGGTCATCTCATTTGCAGAGCACAACGGCTCTTACACGGCGGCTTACAAAAATCTTTTTGATTGGGCATCGCGTATCGAGCAAAAAGTGTTTCAAAACAAACCAGCTGTGTATTTCGCTACTTCGCCGGGCCCTGGCGGAGCGAGTAACGTTTTGGCGGCTGCGAGTGGCTCGGCAGGTTACTTTTCTGCTCAGCTTAAAGCTTCGCTGTCGGTGCCAAGCTTCTATGACAATTTTGACTTGGCAACCAGTCGATTCAAGTCTGAACAGCTTGCCGATCAAGTCGCTCAAACAGTGCAGCGCTTACTTGACTAGTTTTTCCCCGAGGATAAAAAAACTCCCAGTTACGGGAGTTTTTTGCTTGGGTTTGCTGCTGGGTTATAGCTCGGTAATCGCTTTGCCTTTACGTAGTTTACGCACCCACATTCGGCTTGGGTCAATTTGCTCAAGTAAATCAACTGGCAATGGCAGCGGGTCACCGCAAATTTGTGAAGCCAGTACCTCTGCCATTAGTGGTGCAGAGCTTAAGCCACGCGAACCTAAACCTAAAAAGCAGAATAAGTTGGCGTGATGCGGCGTAGTTGGCATCGCTTGCTGATTATCAGCCAGATCGGCATACACCGCTTTGATTTGTTCAAAATCACCTAGGTTACCAACAAATGGCAAGTGATCACGGCTGACGCAGCGGATACCTTGGCGTGATTGGTTGCTCGATGTATCGACCTCGCTTGTCCAAGCTTGATTTGGCAGGCAGTGACGCAGTTTATTGCCGTTATCTTGCTGCGCGACTGGGTCAAAATCATAGTTAAGTTGGCTACGATCGTAACTGGCACCGATACAGTGATGCTGGTTATTTGGATTCACAGGGGTCATATAGCCATCATAGCAAAGCACACTCTTTAGCTGGCTTAGTGAGGCAGTGGTTGGAATGTGGCTTACTTGCCCTTTTACTTGTCCAAGCGGGACAAATTCACTTTGGGCAAAAGAGGCAAATTCATTACCGTTAGCAATCACGACACAATCGTGCTCAATGCTTTGTCCATTAGTCTGCAGTAACCAACCGTGCTCGGTTTGCTTAAGTGCATCAACTTTATGCTCAAATAACGCGGTGAAATGGTCGCTTTTCTCAAGCTGCGTAATCAAACCTTGGGTTAGCTCGGCAGGGCACAACCAACCACCAAGCGGGTAGTGAACACTGTCCATATCAACATCAAGTCCAACCGTGTCATTGGTTTGAGTGGCATCTAAGCCGTGAATTAATTGTGGGTCAAAGTGACCTGCCAGCATTTTATCCAGTTTTGCGGCTGACTTGTCATCCCACTTAAGTTGGGTCACACCACACCAATTATGGTCAAAACTAAACTGCTCAGCGGCTTGGTTAACAAATTGACGAGCGAATAAAAATGCAGGTGCAAAAACACGTGATACCCCTTGGTGCTCGCCATTCAGTAGTGGGTAGACCGCACCTTGGCGGTTACCAGAGGCGCGCATTGCCGCTTTTTCATCTTGGCAGTACAGAGTGACTTTCTGACCGCGACGGACAAGCGTATTAGCAAGCGCGGCACTGGCAATCCCACCACCTATGATGGCTATGTTTTGATGCTGTGAGCTTGCTGAACGATGAAACCACGGCTTGATATTGGTTTCGCTATGGCGCTCTAAAAGGCGACCAGCAATCATTTCACGCTTAGTGCCAAAGCCTTTGACCTTTTTCATGTCAAAGCCAGCTTCAATCAGACCTCGGCGCACAAAACCAGCAGCAGTGAAGGTGGCGCAACTACAATCTTGCTTGGCAAGTTTCGCCATACCATTGAACAGCTCTTGGTTCCACATTTCTGGATTCTTGCTTGGCGCAAAACCGTCAAGAAACCAAGCGTCAACCAAACCTTGCTGCGGCACTGGTACCAATGGCATGCAGTCTTTGATATCGCCAAACCACAAATCGAGGGTGATCGCTCCGTCCGCTAACACAATGCGATGACACTCAGGCACGGCGATAGGGTAATGACGCTGCAGTTGCTCCGCGTACTTTGCAAGCTCTGGCCAAGCTTGATGAGCTTTGATTAGGTCTTGTTGACTAAGTGGATACTTTTCAAAACTGATAAAGTGTAGCTCTTGCAGTTCTGCTTGCGGGTTTTGCTGGCGAAATGTGTCAAACCATTGCCACACCGCGAGGAAGTTCAGCCCGGTACCAAAGCCAGTTTCGGCAATCACAAAACGACGCTGGTCATATTCTTGCCATCTTTGTGGCAGATGATTTTGGCTGAGGAAGACGTAACGCGTCTCTTCTAAACCATTTACATTGGAGAAGTAAACATCATCGAATTGGTCTGAAACAGGGGTTCCGGCGTCATTCCAGCCAAGTTGGGCATTGGTTATCGTAGTCATAGTGTCTAAAATTTGTGATTATCGACCGTAAAGTTGTGCTGATTGTACGGTTTTAAGGGAAAGCTGACCACTTTTGTCAGTTAACTTAGTTATTATCTAGCGGTATTTTGAATTATAGGAATGTGATAATGAAACGAGTCGTAATCACCGGTATGGGTATTGTTTCAAGTATCGGTAACAACGTCGAAGAAGTGTTAGCGTCTCTAAAAGCGGGTAAATCTGGTATCACTGCCTCTGAGCAGTTCAAAGAACACGGTCTACGTTCTCAAGTTTGGGGTGATCTGAAAATCAACCCAGCAGAACACATTGACCGTAAGCAGATGCGCTTTATGGGTGATGCGGCTGCATACGCATACCTATCAATGCAACAAGCAATTGAAGATGCAGGCTTAACAGAAGAGCAGGTATCAAACGACCGCACTGGTATCGTAGCGGGTTCTGGTGGTGCATCGGCACTTAACCAAACGATCGCAACAGATACAATGCGTGAAAAAGGCGTTAAGCGCGTTGGTCCATACATGGTGCCGCGTACCATGTCATCAACAGTGTCAGCCTGTCTAGCAACACCATTTAAGATCCGTGGCGTGAACTACTCAATGAGTTCTGCGTGTGCAACATCGGCGCACTGTATTGGTCACGCAATGGAGCTTATCCAACTAGGTAAACAAGACATCGTGTTTGCCGGTGGCGGTGAAGAGCTTGATTGGTCGCAAACTATGATGTTTGACGCAATGGGCGCACTATCTACTAAATACAACGACACACCAGAAAAAGCATCACGCACTTACGATGCGGCTCGCGATGGTTTCGTGATCTCTGGTGGCGGCGGCATGCTAGTGATTGAAGAGCTTGAGCATGCACTTGCTCGTGGTGCTAAAATTTACGGTGAGATTGTAGGTTACGGTGCAACCTCTGACGGCTACGACATGGTAGCGCCATCAGGTGAAGGCGCGGTGCGTTGCATGAAGATGGCGATGCAAAATGTTGACGGCGTTGACTATGTGAACACTCACGGTACTTCAACACCGGTTGGTGATGTGAAAGAGCTCGGAGCGATTCAAGAGCTATTTGGCGCGAACAGCCCAGCGATTTCAGCAACTAAAGCAATGACCGGTCACGCACTTGGTGCTGCTGGTGTGCATGAAGCTATCTACTCGACCTTGATGCTAGATAACAATTTCATTGCACCAAGCATTAACGTAGAAGCGCTAGATGAAGCTGCGCACGGCTTGGATATCGTAACGGAAATGCGTGACGCTGAGCTAACTACGGTTATGTCGAATAGTTTTGGTTTTGGTGGTACTAACGCCACGCTAGTGATCAAAAAGTATCAAGGTTAACTGAATTCATCGGCGAGCAATTTTTCGCTGATAACCCAGTTTCCAGAGCTTGACCAACGCCGCTAGGCAATGGTCGAACAGACGCAAAATTTGGCCCATGGAGAGCGGGTCAAATCCTTTTGTTCTGGACCTTACCGGCCTCATTTGAGGCCGGTTTTTTATTATCTGCGGTTTGGGAATTCATTAAAGTTAGTGTGTTTGTACAAAAAGCAAGCAAACGCAGTGCATTTCGCCAAACAGTTTGCGAAGTGGGTATCTGAATGCTGTGCTAAAACCATTCATAATAAGCATGACGCAGCACTCGACACTGTTTAATGAATTCTGCACAATCTAGTCAAACCGTAATAAGAATACCAAGTGAAATGAAAATTCTAATTGATGAAAATATGCCTTACGCCAAAGAGTTGTTTGAGCAACTTGGCGAAGTGATTTTAAAGCCTGGTCGTACCCTAACCGCTGATGATTTAGTGGATGTGGACGCGCTAATGATCCGTTCTGTGACCAAAGTAAACGCTGACTTAATCGCCAAAGCGAAAAAGCTTAAGTTTGTTGGCACCGCGACTGCTGGGATGGATCACGTGGATCAAGAGTTGATGCGTGAGCGCGGCATCTTTTTCACTGCAGCGCCGGGTTGCAACAAAGTTGGTGTAGCGGAGTATGTTTTCAGTGTGATGATGGTACTGGCGCAGCAGCAAGGCTTTTCTGTGTTTGATAAAACTGTCGGCATTGTTGGCGCAGGTCAGGTGGGTAGCTACTTACAACACTGCCTTGAAGGCATTGGCATTAAGGTGCTAATTAATGACCCGATTAAGCAAGCAGAAGGTGATGCGCGTGAATTTACACCGCTGGAAACGCTATTGGCACAAGCTGACATCATTTCCTTGCACACGCCGATCACCCGTCAAGGCGATTACCCAACGCACCATATGATTGATGAGCAAGTACTTAACTCACTGCGCGGTGATCAAATTCTAATTAATGCGGCACGTGGTCCTGTGGTTGATAACCAAGCACTTAAAGCGCGTTTGCAAAAGCAAGATGGTTTTAGTGCGGCATTAGACGTGTTTGAGTTTGAACCAGAAGTTGATATGGAGCTTCTACCTCTGCTAGCATTCGCGACCCCGCATGTTGCAGGCTATGGCCTTGAGGGTAAAGCACGCGGCACTACAATGATTTTTAACAGCTATTGTGAGTTTCTAGGTGAGGCGAAAACGGCTTCTGCTGCGGCGTTATTGCCAATTGCTCCTGTCCCAACCGCGAAGCTGCAATATGCGTGGGATGAAGCAACGCTGCACAATCTGACTCAGATCATCTATGATGTGCGTAAAGACGATGCGCTGTTCCGCCGTGAGATCGCAAAACCGGGTGCGTTTGACAAAATGCGCAAGGATTACTGGGATCGCCGCGAATATGGCGCAGTCACGTTAGTTGGTGACCAAGAGTGTAACTTAGCGCCACTAGCGAAATTAGGTTTTCAAATTGAGGTAAGTGAATGAGCCAACAATATAATGTGGCCGTACTAGGTGCGACGGGTGCTGTCGGTGAAACAATTCTTGAAGTACTGCAAGAGCGCAAATTCCCAGTAGGCGAGCTATTTCTGCTAGCAAGTGAGCGCAGTGAAGGCAAAACTTACCGCTTTAACGGCAAAACAATTCGCGTGCAAAACGTGGATGAGTTTGATTGGTCACAAGCACATATCGCACTGTTTTCAGCAGGTGGTGAGCTATCGGCGAAATGGGCACCTATCGCGGCTGAAGAAGGTGTTATTGTTATCGATAATACCTCGCACTTCCGCTATGACTACGATGTTCCTCTTGTGGTTCCTGAAGTTAACCCTGAAGCAATTGCAGAGTTTCGCAACCGCAATATTATTGCCAACCCGAACTGCTCAACCATTCAGATGCTGGTGGCACTAAAGCCGATTCATGATGCAGTAGGCATTGAGCGTATTAACGTATCAACTTACCAGTCAGTATCTGGTGCGGGTAAAGGTGGTATCGATGAGCTTGCTGGTCAAACCGCTAAGCTGCTGAATGGTATTCCTGCCGAGAATGAACAGTTCTCGCAACAAATCGCGTTTAACTGTATTCCGCAAATCGATCAGATGATGGAAAACGGCTACACCAAAGAAGAGATGAAGATGGTGTGGGAAACGCAGAAAATCTTCAACGATCCTTCAATTACAGTTAACCCGACTTGTGTACGAGTTCCTGTGTTCTATGGTCACGCGGAAGCGGTACACGTTGAAACTCGCGCACCAATTGATGCTCAAGAAGTTATTCAACTGCTTGAAAACACCGATGGTGTTGAAGTGTTCCATGGTGAAGACTTCCCAACACAAGTGCGTGACGCAGGTGGTAAAGATCACGTCATGATTGGTCGTATCCGCAATGATATTAGCCACCATAGCGGCATCAACCTTTGGGTGGTTGCAGACAACGTACGTAAAGGTGCAGCAACCAACGCTGTGCAGATTGCGGAAGTGTTGATTCGCGATTACTACTAAGCTGATTGATGATGTCTATCAAGCCCCGCACAAGCGGGGCTTTTTTAGTCAATATTGAAAAAAATGTGTGAGATTAATGCGATTATTAAGCTAGCCACACATTTTTGGGCTCTATGGCTATAGTTTTGCCCGCATTATCCGATATATTTAGCAGATCACCGATTTAATTTACTATGAGCACCGAGCTGAGCCTTCTATGCGTCGACTTCTTCAACGTCTACTAATGCCAATTGCTTTGGTAGCCGTGACTCAGACTACCATTGTAAGTGCAGAGAGTATTCGCCTCACCGGGCCGAATGGTGAGATTCAATCTTCACCGCAATTTTCTGAACAAATTACGCGCCGAACTTCTGCCGCGAACGAGCCGTCGCGCTTTTACGGACCAACCACAGGACAAGAGACACTCTGGTCTGTTGCGTCTCGATTACGTCCATCGAACCAAGTTTCGGTGCAGCAAACCTTGTTGTCGATCTATCAGCTCAACCCGCAAGCGTTTGAAAATCAAAATATTCATACTCTTATCCCCGGTAGCACACTGCGCGTTCCCTCTTTAGCCCAAGTTAGCAGTGTCTCAAACGAGGAAGCGGTGCGAATTATGGACCTTCATCAGGCGCGCTTAAATAGTGGCGTTGCCCCTACAGAAGTCCGTCCTGCGAGCACCAAACCGTCGGCTCCACAAGCAAATCAAACACCACGATCAACGCCAGAAAAAACCAGCGTTGAGTCGCAAGCTGCTGCTAAACCAAGCCTGCCTATTGCAAAACCAAGTACGAAACCGAGCACAACACCTGTGGTTAAGCCTGCCGAGGTCACTAACCTAGAGCAGCAATTGCAAAGTTCGGAGTCAGAACTTACCGCGCTAGAAGAAAAGAATCATCGTTTGCGTTTAATGTTGGCTGAAGTGCAAACAGAGGTCGATGGTCTTAAGCAAGAATTAGGCGATGAAAACCGTATTCGCAGTGAAGTCGAGCGCTTGCTAGAAGCTGAGCGTCAACGCCTTGCTGACGAACAGCGTAATGCGCCAAGCACGTTAGACAAAATCTTGTCAAATGGTTGGATGGTGGCGGGGCTTGCCGTTGTACCAGGTCTGCTGATTGGCTTATTGGTGATGATGCTGCTGGGTCGCAAGCGAGCGGAAAGCGAACAAGCTTCACCAGAGCTAAGTCAAGCTAGCAATGGTCCAACACCTGTTGCGCCAATTATGCCGGAGACCTTGGACGAAGAAGTTGAGGATGAGCTTGACCTCGATGATGACCTATTTGGTGAGTCGAGCGATGATGAATTGCTGTTCTCAGATGATCTCGAGGGCGAGAAAGGTGAAAATGCCGAAGCGGATGTTTTTGCAGGGCTCGATGATGGCGATCTAGAGTTTAACTTAGAAGATGAAACCGGCGACGATCCATTTGCCGCGATTGGTGAAGATGGCGTACTTGATGAGTCATTAAGCTCGCCTGGCATTAGTAGCAACGGTATTAGTGTAGGAGCGGATGAGAAGGCGCTGGGTCTTGAAGAGATGGAGCGCGCTCTAGATGACGTGATCATTGAAGATCAGGGCGGAGAGAGCGACTTTGACCTCTCTGATAGCGGCGTTAGCCAAGCTGAGCTCGATGATCTATTTAGCTCTGCTTTGGCCGGTGATGATGCAGACTCCGACTCTTCACTTGATCAAGCTATGCTTGATGAACTGCTGACAGAAAGTGCGGCAGAGGATGAGGAGTCAACGCTTGATTTTGACAACTTGCTTGCGGAATCAAATGATGAATTTGATTTGGACGAGCAAGATACTCAATCACTTGATTCACTCAGCATCGCTTCTGATGACGAGATTGATGCACTGTTTGCACAAGTTGAAGCTCAGTCAAATCTCGATGAATTGGATAAGCAAGCGAGCGAGAGTGAGTCATTAGCGCAGTTGGAAGATGAGACATCAGCATTGTTTGATGAGCTCTATGATCCTGCAGCTGAGCATGCGCCATCAAATATTGAGCAACCACAAATGCTCGATGAGCTACTTGATTCAAACCAAGATGACTTTGACTTAAGTTCAGATGATGGCGACGTTGCTCTGCTGGATGAGTGGCTTGAAGACAGCGATGATGAGTCGCTGGAGCGTTTAACTCAAGACTCGACGGCGATGCTTGATGAGTTGCTTGAGGGTGACGAACAAGAAGATGAGCTGCCAACCTCTCAGCCATCGTTTGATCAAGCGCTGCAAGAAAGCGGCTTCGATTTTGAAGATGAAGACGATGAGTTAGATCTTGATTCAACCGCAATGCTGGATGAATTGTTGGATGAGCAAGAATTTGAACAGACGCAAAAACCATCTGCGTATGATGCTGATAATACTGACTTACTTGATGAGTTATTGAGCGGCGATGGCGACGATGAGGACAATTCCGAGTTTGGCGATGAAGCCACCGACCTGTTTGAAGAGTTACTTGAGATTGAAAAGAGTCAGGCAGATTCTGACCTTTTAGAGCAAGCCAATGAGCAAGAAGAGCAACTTCTTGGCGAAGCTGACCTTGATGAATTGCTGCTTGACGAAGAAGAGCCAAGCAATGAGCACGTAAGCGAAGATAGTCTAGCGACACAAGAGCAAAATCAACCAGTAGAAGAAGCACAGCGTGAGTTCTCCAGTGCCGACTTTGTTGATGATATGGCAGAGGTAGCACCGGAAGAAGATCCGTTGCTGGGTGAGTTTAATTTTGACCAATTAGGCGAAGAATTAAGTCAGCCAGCTCTTGCCGAGGAGCAGGAACTAGAACAAGCTTCTTTGCCAGAGCCAGAGCCAGAGCCAGAGCCAGAGCCAGAGCCAGAGCCAGAGCCAGAGCCAGAGCCAGAGCCAGAGCCAGAGCCAGACTGCCTGCAGTAGACAACGAGTTTGGCTCGCCAAGTGATGAAGATTGGTTAGTGGATGGCGACTCAGAAGTAGAAAGTGCGCTTGCAGCGTTGCGCGGCGAAGAGCTTGTTGACGAGCAATTGCGAGAAGACGAGCTGCAACCACAAGCGACGGAAAACGAGCCTAGCATGCTGGCGGGCGAGTCAGAGCTTGAGTCAGATATTGATGATCAGCAACTTGCCACAGAGTTAGATCAAATGATGGCGGAGGATTTAGCGCAAGCTGAGGCTTCCGAGCAGCCTACGCTTGATTCTGACGATGACTTTGTTTTGCAAGACCCACTTGCGTTTGATGAACTAGAACCGTTCGCCGAATCAGATTCGGTAGAACTTCAGCCAGAGTCAATTGAGCCTCAAGCAGAACCTGCTACCGAGCAGGAAGAGCGTACTGAGTTGCCGGGCTCTGAACAGCCAGATCCGCAAGAAACAGAAGCTGAGCTTGAGCAAAACAATGCGTTTGAGTTTGATGACTTAGATTTACCAGAATATGGCGAAGAGCAGGCACTGGCAGACTTTGCCGCGGGTGAGCCTGATAGTGATGTACTAGACACCGAAGAATTAGTGACTGATGAAACAGTTACTGACGAATTAGCTGCTACGCCAGAACTTGATACATTGCCGCAACCAGAGCCTGTTGAGCCTCAAGCAGAACCTGCTACCGAGCAGGAAGACAGTGCTGACTTATCCGGCACTGAACAGCCAGAGCTGCAAGACGTTGAAGCCGAGCTTGAGCAGAGCAACGCATTTGAGTTCGATGATCTTGATTTACCAGAATATGGCGAAGAGCAAGCGCTAGCAGACTTTGCTGCAGGTGAGCCTGATAGTGACGCACTAGATACCGAAGAATTAGTGACTGATGAAACAGTTACTGACGAATTAGCTGCTGCGGCAGAACTTGATACATTGCCGCAATCAGAGCCTGTTGAGCCGCAAGCAGAAACGGCTACCGAGCAGGAACAGCGTGCTGAGTTGCCGGTTACTGAACAGCCAGAGCTGCAAGAAGCAGAGCTTGAGCAGAGCAGCGGGTTTGAGTTTGATGACTTAGATTTACCAGAATATGGCGAAGAGCAAGCGCTGGCAGACTTTGCTGCGGGTGAGCCTGATAGTGACGTACTAGACACCGACGATTTAGTTACTGATGAAAAAGCGACTGACGAATTAGCGGCTGCGCCAGAACTTGATACATTGCCGCAATCAGAGCCTGTTGAGCCGCAAGTAGAAACGGCTACCGAGCAGGAACAGCGTGCTGAGTTGCCGGTTACTGAACAGCCAGAGCTGCCAGAAGCAGAGCTTGAGCAGAGCAGCGGGTTTGAGTTTGATGACTTAGATTTACCAGAATATGGTGAAGAGCAAGCGCTGGCAGACTTTGCTGCAGGTGAGCCTGATAGTGACGCACTAGATAGCGAAGAATTAGTGACTGATGAAATAGTTACTGACGAATTAGCTGCTGCGCCAGAACTTGATACATTGTCACAGGAGCAACCAGAGCCTGTTGAGCCTCAAGCAGAAACTGCTTTAGAGCAGGAAGATCTTGTCGAGTCACTAGATACTGAGCCGCAAGAACTACAAGAAGTAGAAGCGGAGCTTGAGCAGAGCAGCGGGTTTGAGTTTGATGATCTAGATTTACCAGAATACGGTGAAGAACAAGCGTTAGCTGACTTTGCTGCTGGTGACCCTGATGCATTGCAGGCAAACGAAGCATCGACGCTAGTTGAGCAAGATGAAGCAGAGCCGAGTGAAGTAGTGCAGCAAGAAGAACTCTCACCAGAGTTAGACACACTTTCGCAGGTGGAGCCAGAGTCAGTAGAGCCACAAACAGAGCCGGTTGCAGAGCAGAATGAGTTTTCTGAGTCTTCTGAGTTTGATGAGGTAGAGTTAACGGCGTCAGAGCCAGCACCTGAAGATCTTATCAGTGAGTCGTTGCCTGAGCCGGAAGAGCTAGCGCCATTTAATGACGAAGTGCTTGACCGTACACTGGATGAGAGTGATGTGCTAGCTGGTTTGTTTGGCGGCGAAGCGCTTAACGACATTGATACTGATGTAGAGCCGGAGAACGCGCCTCTTCAGCAAACAGCCGCCACTCAGCAGTATGATGAGCAAACGCTCAACGAGCTGCTTGATGAAGCAAACCAAGACTACGCGCCGATTTCCAAACCACTTGATCGAGAGGTCAGTGATTCTGCGGGGATGGATTTGGAAGCAATGCTTGAAATGGGCGGTGAAGACTGGAATGGCTTTAGTCTTTCGCCTGAGCAGCAAGCCAGCATTTCTGATGATATTCCTGAAGATGAAATGCAAATCTGGGCGGGTGATCAGCAGCCTGCTCAAGCCAATATTCATGATGAAGATTGGGAAAGCCAAGATGATCTTGCAGACTTTAATCCACGTGAACATCAGTACCGTACTATTGATGAACTAATGGCTGAAGTCGAGCAGCAAGAAGCAGGGTTTGACCCAGATGCTGAAGAGTTGAAATTAGATGTTGGCTTGGCGGATTTTCCGGACGTGATTGGTGAGATGAGCGATATCGACGTTGATTCTAATTCAGAAGCGGCAGGTAAGCTCGATCTGGCGAAAATCTACATTGAAATGAATGACTCAACTGGAGCGGTTAGACTGCTAGAAGAAGCAATTGTTGACGGCAGTGATGATATTCGTCGTGAAGCAAAGCGCTTAATAGATAGCATTAATAGTCGCGCTTAATTGCTTCTTACAGTTGGAACATTTTTCAAAGGGGCTCATGCCCCTTTGTTTTTAATCGAGTTGTTGCGTGACGATGGGGTAGCTTGGGTATAGTAGTTTCGCTATACTTCCGACCCCATTTTCTAAGAGAGACCAAGATGAGAATTGCTTTAGGCATTGAATATGACGGTACTCAATACTTTGGCTGGCAGCGCCAAAGAGATGTTCAAAGTGTCCAAGAAAAGCTGGAACGCGCGTTAAGCATAGTCGCCAATCATCCGGTGGAAGTGCAGTGTGCGGGTCGCACTGATGCTGGCGTGCATGGTACAGGTCAGGTTGTTCACTTTGATACCACGGCAAACCGCAAGATGGTAGCTTGGATGATGGGAGTGAACGCTAACTTGCCAAAAGATGTGGCTGTTCGCTGGGCAAAAGAAGTTCCAGATGAGTTTCATGCTCGCTTTTCGGCAACCGCTCGCCGTTACCGATACATTATCTTTAACAGCGCTTTAAGACCGGGCATTTTGCATTCTGGTGTCAGCCACTATCATGGTGAGCTGGATGAAGCGAAAATGCACCAAGCAGGTCAATACTTGCTGGGCGAAAATGATTTCACTTCTTTTCGTGCCGTGCACTGTCAATCCCATAGTCCTTGGCGCAACCTTATGCACCTGAATGTGACGCGTCATGGTCAATATGTAGTGATTGATATCAAAGCGAATGCGTTTGTTCACCACATGGTGCGTAACATTACTGGCAGTTTGCTGTGTGTTGGACGTGGCGAACAACAGCCAGAGTGGATTAAATGGTTGTTAGAAGCAAAAGATCGTAAATTAGCAGGCGCGACCGCCAAGGCAGAAGGTTTGTACTTGGTTGACGTTGATTATCCTCAAGAATTTGATCTGCCACGTGTTCCGATCGGGCCGCTATTTTTGCCAGATAATTTGAACTAATTTATAGTAAATAGTTCATAAATAAGAGTAATACCCACTAGGTGAGAGTATCGTGACTTGCCTAGTGTGCTTGTTAAACAGCGCATTGGGGTAGAGTAGCAAAAATAGGTACAACCAGTTTTTTGTCTACAGTTGGCATTTTATATGCTTTAATCCTCACGCATATATTCAGATTTTAATATCTTTCGCATTGCGCGGAAGATTGATAGAGAAAAGGTCTTCCATGAGTTGGCTTGAAAAGATTTTAGAAAAAAGCAACATCGTAAGTTCACGTAAAGCGTCTATCCCTGAAGGTGTTTGGACTAAATGTACGTCGTGTGAGCAAGTGCTTTACCACGCTGAACTAGAGCGTAACCTAGAAGTATGTCCAAAATGTGACCATCACATGCGCATGAAAGCGCGTCGCCGTTTGGAAACATTTTTAGACGACACCAATCGAGTTGAACTGGCAAACGATTTAGAGCCGCAAGATAAACTGAAGTTTAAAGACTCTAAACGTTACAAAGACCGCATCTCTGCTGCGCAAAAGAGCAGTGGCGAGAAAGACGCGCTAGTTGTAATGCAAGGTGAAGTGATCGGCATCCCTGTTGTGGCGTGTGCGTTTGAGTTCTCATTTATGGGTGGCTCAATGGGTTCGGTTGTGGGTGCTCGCTTTGTTAAAGCAGTTGAAGCAGCAATGGAAAACAACTGCGGTTTAGTGTGTTTCTCAGCAAGTGGCGGTGCGCGTATGCAAGAAGCACTTATGTCACTAATGCAAATGGCAAAAACCAGTGCAGCGCTTGAGCGACTATCACAAAAAGGTCTGCCGTTTATTTCGGTAATGACTGACCCAACTATGGGTGGTGTGTCGGCGAGTCTTGCGATGCTAGGCGATATCAATATCGGTGAGCCTAAAGCATTGATCGGTTTTGCTGGTCGTCGTGTAATCGAGCAAACCGTGCGTGAAGATCTGCCAGAAGGCTTCCAGCGCAGTGAGTTCTTACTTGAGCATGGTGCTATCGATATGATTGTCGATCGACGTGAAATGCGTCAGCGTGTGAGCAGCCTATTGGCTAAGTTGACTAACTCTGCATCACCTTTGGTGGTATCGGTTAACGATTCTCCTCAAGAAGCCGAGTATTCTGTACCAGAAGCTAACGAAAAAGGTTAAAGTATCACTAACCTACAACCACGGAATTTTTGGTTAAAGTTAGATGAGTCAGACTCCTATTCCTCAAGCCACATCCCCACTTGCGATGTGGCTTGATTATTTAGCAAATATACACACTTCAGCGATCGACCTAGGCTTGGACCGTGTTCAAGCAGTTGCGACCAAAGCCAATCTTACTAAACCTGCACCCACAGTGATTACTGTTGCCGGCACTAATGGCAAAGGGTCTACCTGTGCCTTGATGGAAGCCATCTTGCTTGATGCTGGCTACTCGGTTGGTGTCTATAGTTCCCCACACCTTATTCGTTACAACGAACGTGTCCGTATCAATGGACAAGATCTTAGCGATGAAAAACACGCCCAAGCATTCGACTTTATTGAAAAACAGCGTGGAGAAATCAGCTTAAGCCTTTTTGAATATGGCACTTTAGCAGCGCTGCGCTTGTTCCAAACTGAACAGGTTGATGTGGTGTTGTTGGAAGTTGGCTTAGGCGGACGCTTAGATGCCACCAATGTTGTTGACCACGATGTGTCAGTGATCACCAGTTTAGCGATTGACCATGTGGATTGGCTTGGTGACGATATTAATGTTATCGGTTTTGAGAAAGCGGGGATTTTCCGCAGTGGTAAGCCCGCGATCTGTGGACAACCACACGCACCAGCAACCGTAGCTGCGCACGCCGATGATATCCAAGCTGAACTCTATCAAGTGGGTATTCAGTATCAATACGCTTTGACTGAAGGTAACACTTGGAGCTGGAGCCATGGTTCATTCCAACTTGAAGCGCTGCCAGTACCAAGCTTACCGCTACCCAATGCCGCGACCGCTCTTATGGCACTTGCCACCGCGCATTTGGACATTAGCGACGTCAACATCGTTAATGGTTTAAATCAGGCGACGCTACCAGGGCGTATGCAGATTATTCATCGTCAGCCAACCGTGCTGCTTGATGTTGCCCATAACCCTCATTCAGCCCAATACCTCGTTGAACGGGTTAAACAGCAATACGCTGACACTCGCATTCACATGGTTGTGGCTATGCTGCACGATAAAGATATTAAGTCGACTTTGGAAATATTAGCCCCGCTTGCGAGTGCTTGGTATCCGGCGTCCTTAACAGGTCCACGCGCTGCAACTGCTGACGAGTTGTGCCAGCACCTACCACAAGGTCAGGAGAAGTACACCTCTCCAGTTGAGGCTTTTGAAGCAGCAATGACACAAGCAACGGCACAAGATGTCATTATCGTTGTCGGTTCATTCCATACTGTCGGTGAAGTACTTGAACACTGGCAGGCAAAAGGAGAGTAAATGGCAAGTAAGTTCCAAAATCGTCTCGTAGGTACCATTATCTTGGTATCGATAGGGGTTATTGTCCTACCCGACATTCTCGATGGACAGAAAACACACTATAAGGAAGAGATCGCGAGTATTCCGATCAAACCTGAGCTTGATAGTGACGTTGAAACCTTCGAAGTGCTGGCGCCAGAAGACGACAGCGCTGCTCTGCCACCATCTCCGGTGGAAGTCGTGGTAGAAGACTCAGCGCCACAAGTTGAGCAAGACGAGGTGGTGGTTGCGGTTAAAGAGGTTCCTGAGCGTAACCAATATCAAGAGAGCGCTTGGATCATTCAGCTGATGGCACTAAAGAATGCTGACAATGCTGCGAATGTAGTGAAAGATTTGCAAAAGAGAGGGTATCAAGCGCACACCAAACTCGAAAATGGATTTACACGAGTCATTATTGGTCCGGATGTATCAAAAAATAAACTCGAGCGTCAGATTAGCGAGCTGGAAAAAATTACTGGTTCAAAAGGTCGATTGCTTAAATTTAAACCACTAAATCCTTAAGAAAACGTTTGCGTCGCCGTTTTTTCTGTTAAAATGCGCGCCAACTGAAGATGTGAATACACATGAATTGGTTAGATATTGTCATTTTAAGCGTGATTGCTTTATCAGCATTGATCAGCTTAATACGCGGCTTCGCTAAAGAAGCTTTGTCTTTGGTTATTTGGTTTGGTGCCTTTTTTGTTGCCAGTCAGTACTACACTCGCTTGGCGGTGTACTTCACCAAAATCGAAGATGAGATGTTTCGTAATGGCGCGGCCATCGCTGCTCTTTTTGTTGCCACGTTGATTGTGGGGGCGTTGGTCAACTATGTGATTGGGCAGTTAATCCAAAAAACGGGTTTGTCAGGGACAGACCGAGTATTGGGTATTGTGTTTGGCGGTTTGCGTGGCGTACTGATTGTTGCTGCGGTACTGTTTTTTATTGATACCTTTACGACTCTAGATCAAAGTGAGTGGTGGACAAGTTCACAATTAGTCCCTCATTTTAAATTGATCATTGAACCGTTTTTTGAACACCTACAAGCATCATCGAGTTTCTTATCTGGCGCGACGTAACGCGCCAGCCATTGTCGCAAATCGAGGGTTAGGACATGTGTGGTATTGTTGGAATCGTGGGCACAACGCCTGTTAATCAGTCTATTTATGACGCTTTGACTGTATTGCAGCACCGTGGCCAAGATGCCGCTGGTATTTGTACCATAGAAAGCAATCGTTTTCGTCTGCGTAAGGCGAACGGTTTGGTTAAGGATGTATTTGAAGCAAGGCACATGCAAAGGCTGCAAGGTAACGTTGGCATAGGGCACGTTCGTTACCCGACCGCAGGCAGTTCAAGCGCCTCAGAAGCTCAACCTTTCTACGTAAACTCTCCATTCGGTATTACCCTCGCTCATAACGGCAACCTCACTAATGCGAACGATGTTCGTGAGAAACTTTTCGCTAAAGACCGCCGTCACCTCAACACCACCTCAGATTCCGAAGTCCTACTCAATGTGCTTGCGCATGAAATTGATACTGTTAAAGGCAATGTGACCGCAGAAGATGTTTTTCGTGCAGTGACAAATGTGCACCGTACTATTCGCGGCGCGTACGCGGTGGTTGCGATGATCATTGGCCATGGCATGATTGCGTTTCGCGATCCAAAAGGCATTCGTCCGCTTTGCTTAGGTAAGCGTGAAGTTGCGGGTAAAACTGAGTATATGGTGGCATCTGAGTCGGTGGCACTGGATGCGGTTGGTTTTGACTTTATTCGTGACGTATCACCAGGTGAAGCGGTTTATGCGACTTTTGATGGTGAGCTATATACACAGCAATGTGCCGATAACCCAGAGCTAAACCCATGCATGTTTGAGTATGTCTATTTTGCTCGCCCAGACTCGTTTATTGATAAGATTTCAGTTTACGCAGCACGCGTTGAAATGGGCAAGAAATTGGGTGAGCGTATTCGTGATGAGTATAGCCATCTTGATATTGATGTGGTTATCCCAATTCCTGAAACATCGTGTGATATCGCGCTGCAAATTGCTCAAGCGATTGATGCTCCTTACCGCCAAGGCTTTGTTAAAAACCGCTATGTTGGTCGTACCTTTATTATGCCAGGTCAGCAGCAGCGTAAGAAATCGGTTCGCCGTAAGCTCAATGCGATTCGTTCGGAATTTAAAGATAAAAATGTGTTGCTGGTGGACGACTCAATCGTGCGCGGTACTACATCAGAGCAGATCATTGAGATGGCGCGTGATTCCGGTGCTAAGAAGGTTTACATGGTGTCGGCTGCGCCTGAGATTCGTTTCCCGAACGTTTACGGTATCGATATGCCAAGTGCCAATGAGCTGATTGCTCATGGTCGTGACAACGAGCAAATCTGCAAACAAATTGGTGCTGATGAACTGATTTTCCAAACCTTGGACGATCTGGTTGCTGCTGTTGGCTCAGGCAATACTGACATTACTAAGTTTGAGACTTCAGTCTTTAGCGGCGAATACGTAACGGGTGATATTACCCAGCAATACCTTGAGTACCTTGAGTCATTGCGTAGTGATGATGCGAAAACCCAGCTAGAAATCCAGCAAGATTTAGCTAGCCTAGAGCTGTACAATGAAGGTGCGTAAAAGCAGCTAAATTGCAGAGTATTGAAAAAACGGCTTCCTTAGGAAGCCGTTTTTTTACGCCACTTTTTTAAACTGACTTAAGATAAACAATGCTGCTGCACTGATGACTACCGACGGGCCGGCAGGGGTGTCAAAGTGCCATGACAAACTTAAACCAAGTAACACAGCAATTGAGCCGATGACAGAAGCGACAGCTGCCATTTGCTCTGGTGTGCGAGCAAAACGACGCGCAGTAGCGCCGGGAATGATTAACAGTGAGGTGATGATCAGTGCGCCAACGAATTTCATCCCAACTGCGATCACTAAACCGACCAAGAGCATTAAAATTAAGCGCATTAAATCAACGTTGTGTCCTTCAACCGATGCCAACTCTTCGTTGATGGTGGTTGAGAGTAGCGGACGCCAAAATAGCACTAAGATGATCCCAACTACGACAACACCGGAATAGATAAAGATTAAATCCTCGGGCGAAACAGCCAGCAAATCACCAAACAGATAGCTCATCAGATCTATGCGCACATCATCAAGAAAACTGACGGCAACCAAACCGAGTGAAAGCGCACTGTGCGCAAGAATGCCAAGCAAAGTATCTGCCGCAACTAATTGCTGTCTTTGTAAGGTTACTAGCAGTACAGCCAGCAGCAAACAGCACACAACCAGTGCCAAATATAAATTCACATCAAGCAAAAAGCCAAACGCGAGCCCCATCAGTGAGGCGTGGGCGAGGGTATCACCAAAATAGGCCATTTTACGCCATACGACGAATGAACCAAGTGGACCGGCAATTAGGGCAATGCCTAATCCAGCGAAAATTGAAGGCAGTAAGAACTCAATCATGATGATGGTGACCGTGCGAGTGGTGAGAGCAACTAGCGCCTTCGCCGCCAACCGGTTGACCGGCTAAGTCGTGATGATGGTGCTCATGTTGATGGTGATAAAACGCCAGTTTTTCTTGGCGGGTCTCGCCAAATAAAGCGATGTATTTCGGGTGTTGAGTGATTGCTGCCGGCGCGCCAGAGCAACAGATATGGTGTTGCAAACAAATGACGTGATCGGTTTTGGCCATCACGAGATGTAAATCGTGTGACACCATAAATACGGCACAGTTAAAGCGTTTGCGAATCGTATCAATGAGATCGTACAAATCGATTTGACCTTGTACATCAACACCTTGTGCTGGTTCATCAAGTACCAAGATATCAGGACGTTGCAATAATGCTCGGGCAAGTAATACCCGCTGTGTTTCGCCTCCAGAGAGCGAGTGCATATCGCTGGTGAGTAGATGTGCTGCGCCAGTTAGCTCCAATGCATCTTGAATTTCTTGTTGGCTAAAGCGTCCTGCTAAGCGCAAGAAACGAGAGACGTCTAAAGGCAAGGCTTCATTGAGCTTGAGCTTTTGCGGTACATAACCAATTTTGAGTTTCTTTGGCTTAGTAATGGTGCCTTTATAACGTTTTTGTAAGCCAAGCAAAACTTTTACTAAGGTCGACTTACCAGCGCCGTTTGGGCCGACTAAGGTGATAATTTCGCCTTTGTTGATGCTTAAACTGACATTATCGAGCACTTGCCGACCGTCAAACTGAACACTGATGTTAGATAGCTCGATGAGCGCAGTCATGAATGGAACTCATTTGCAATTGACTAATGTTATAATGTAACATTTATTCTTCTTTAATTCCAGATAGCTGTTGATCAAGACCATGAAAACAAAATTTGCTGTTTTAGTTGCCCCTCTTGTGGCTGCCTTTAGTGCTGGTGCCTACGCGGAATCACTGCAAGTGCTAACAAGTATCAAGCCGATTCAAATGATTGCCCACGAAATCATGTTAGGTACGCAAGAGCCGGACGTTTTATTGAAGTCAAATGCATCACCGCACGACTACGCGCTAAAGCCTTCAGATGTAAAGAAGGTCAGCGATGCGGATTTAGTGATTTGGTACGGTAAAGATCTTGAACCTTTCTTGTCTGGAGTACTTGAGAACAAATCAGATGCGGTCGAGTTAGGTCAAATTCCAGGATTAGCGTTGCGTGAGTTTAGCCATGATGGACACGACCACGATCATCATGGGCATGATCACGGTAGTCATGACCCACACTTTTGGCTGGGCTATGAACCAACCACTCAAGTTGCCAAGTTTATCGCCGACAAGCTAAGTGAAGTTGATGCGCAGCATGCCGAGCTTTATCAAGCCAATTACGCTAATTTTATCGCGACATACCAAGCTAAGCATGAGCAGATCAAAGCGCAATTAGCCCCACTAAAGCAGCAAGGTTACTACGTTTTCCATGATGCTTATGGCTATTTTGAGCAAGACTATCAACTAAACCACCTAGGGCATTTTACCGTGACACCAGATCGTAAACCTGGCGCCAAAACCCTAATTAAGATCCGTAATGAATTACGCAGCGAAAATGCTAAGTGTGTTTTCTCTGAGCCGCAGTTTACCCCAGCTGTGGTGGAGTCAGTGATGCGTGGTAGTAACGCCAATCTGGGTGTTTTAGACCCAGTAGCTTCTAGCGTAACAGTGAGCGATGGCAGCTATTTTGTCTTTATAGATCAAATTGCTAACAGCTTTGCAGAGTGTTTGAGCAAATAGCGCCCACTTTTAATGATTAGTCATATCTAATAGCGTGGTTTCAGTATTCAACGAGGTGTTTATTCAATAAAATAGAGCGCAATGCTGCCCTGATTGGATCAACACCTGGGCTGCTTCTTATGCTTTAAGGATTGGCTTTGTGAAACACACTGTTTGGGTAGCGCTGCTTTATTTTATTACTCATTTTGTTTATGCCTTTGACTCTTCACCGTCGGTTTTCTATCCATTGCCGACTGAGAGCCAAGGGCGTGTGTTTGCCGCAAAACAGTTATTTTTAGCCACCAATGGCGGCTTATGGATCCATGATGTCCGTGGCAATGTGCTGTTTTTTGATGGCCAGTCAGTCAGTCCCAAGTGGGGCTCCGCGCTACCTTATCCCAGTGAAAAATTAGTGGTTGAGAATGACCGCTTTTGGACCTTTCGCAATAATTCGGTTTACCGCTCAACCTCGAATACTCAACCAGAAATAGCCTTCCAGCTGCCGCCTGGCAGCGAAATTCAGCATCTTGGCACCGACAGTGGTTTTATCTGGGCAATCGATGATGCGCATTTTCATGCTTATGATATTAAAAGTGGCGAGTTGAGCACCTATTCATTGATGGGACTGTATCGCTACAGTTCTTCGACCAGCCTTAGCGTGAATGATGCACTATTGCTTAAAGACAGCTGGGTATTAGCAACCCAGAAAGGGGTTTTCGTCTCTGAAAAACAAGGCTTTCGCCATGTTGCTCGTTCAAAAGATTATGGGGTCGATAATCTATATTACTCAGAGAATCGTCGTGAGTTGATTCTAGGCTCAGTCAGAGGGGCGGTCGTTTATGACATTAATAATACCTCAAAGCCTAAATATATTATTCCTGCCACTAACGTAACTTCAGTGTCGGAAACCACTCACGCTTACTGGATCGGCACGCAAAATGGTTTGTACGTATACTCTTTTATCAGTGGGCGATTGGAAAAATATTCCGGAGAGAGAGACGCAGGTTACACCCTTGCTGGGCGTAGAATTTATGCCTTGGTCAACGATAACCGAGGCGGCATGTGGATCTCGACCAATAAAGGTATTCACTTCTACTCGCTGTTTGGCGATAAATTTGAGCGTTTTCCTAGCCAAGATTTAAGCTCAACTGAGCCTCATGAGCGCATGAACAATTTGATTGCTATGCAAAACAAACGTGGCTACTGGGTAGTAAAAGATTCAGGCTTTTATCGTTTGGTACTTGGCAAACATAAACACAAGCAACTGCTTTATTCTGGTCGTGTGCATAACGTATTAGAGCATGATGACATTGTCTGGTTGGCGACGGACAATGGTATTGTCGCGTTAGAGCAAAAAACGGGCGGCAAGATCAATAATCATCCGTTAGTCAAACAGTTCTACCAGCAAAAAATCACTCATTTGGCTATGGATAGCCAAGGCAATATTTGGATAGCGAATAGTGAGGGCGTTTGGTGTTATAACGTCGAAAATGGGCAAGCACAATTAATTGCTGAGCAATGGATGCAGGGTAGCCAGATTGGTGCTCAGTTAAAAACCATGTTAGTGACCAGTGACGATGAGCTGTTGCTGGGTAGTGAAAATGGTCTCTATCTACTGCGAGACGGACAGCTTAAGTATTTCTCTCAAAGCGAAAAATATGGCGCGGTTCTAAGTATGATTGAAGGTGACAGCCGTCAAATTTGGGTTGCCAGCAACTACGGCGTCAATATTCTTGATCCCGCGCGTACCTCGTTTTCTGCGGTGCCTTTAGTTGATGAACATATTGGACCGCAGTGTCTTATTGGTAACCAAACTGGCATCTGGCTGACTTCATCGGCTGGCTTAACCCACTTTTCCCATCAGGGACAGGCGATTGCCCACTATGGTCAGCCATTTGGCTTGATAAGCAATGAACTGCGCAATAGCTTCTGCCTTCAAGATGCTAGTGATCCTGATACATTGCTGTTGGGTTCATGGCACAGTTTGATCCGCATCCATAGCCGTGATTTGATGGTCAGCCCGCTCCCTGAAGCGAATGTGCTGTTTTCCCAGGTCCGCGTTAACCAAAAATTGGTCGCTTTTGGCTCGATAGCGCAAACTGAAATTGTTGCGCCTTATGGCGACTCGATATCGGTACAAATGGGTATCATGCCAAATATCAGTGGCTCGTCTCTTGAGTACCGCCTTGACCATGAGAGCGATTGGACCCAGCTGGAAGGTTACCAAATTGCCATTGAAGGCTTAACGCCAGGTAAATACACCTTGCATGTTCGCCCGGTGGTCAACGTGTTAGGTAATGGTGCGGAGCGAAGCTTAGCGTTTGTCGTCACTGAGCCTTGGTATTTAAGCGCCTTAGCTTTTGTTGGTTATATTACGGTTGCATTAGTGCTGCTTTTTGCCGCCGTTTATTGGCGTTCTAGAATGATGAGCAGTGCCAACCGCCGACTCAAAGCACAAGTGGCACTTAAAACCAATCAGTTGCGTCACCAAAGCCGTATTTTGCTCAGCAATAACCATCAGTTACGTAAACAGCTACAAGTCAGAAGGCTTATCTTTAGCCAAGCAATTCAGGCTTTTAGAGATAGATTAGGTAACCTTGAGTTGAAGATGGATCGTGAAGATCATCAAACGCAAATGCGCGTTGTCGAGCAGATTTCTTCAGAGTTAGAACTGCTACTCAATGTGCGCGAATCGCAAGGACAAGAGCTGCCAGCCTATAACTTATCAATGATTTTTAACTCGACCTTTATTGGTTGGCAAGAGGAGTTAGCTAAAGCGGGTATTGCTGTCGAATTTCAGTCTTTGCCTGATACGGACAGTTACGTTGTCTTAGATTATTTCAACCTCGATATCTTGTTAAACTTACTATTTGATAGCTTAGTTAAACGCTGCTCGCGTCATCAAATCGTCTATGTTGAACTTTCTTGCACCCAAGACGATGTCATATTAACCATGACAGACTTTGGCGCGCCGATTGAAAGGAATGCGCAAGGTCATTGGAGCGAGGTGACAACCTTGGTAGCGACCAGTGGTGGTCGCATTGAGGTCACACAACAAGAAACACAAAATACTGTGCACCTTGCTTGGCGTCGAAGTGAGGCATTTGATGAAAACTCAGTGATTGCACTGGAAAGCTTAGCGTTAACCAGTGTCGAGTCTGATTCTTTTGACCCATTTATCAAGCGAGTTGAAGCGCTGGTCATGCAGCATTTCCCTGATGCAGATTTTAGTACCTCTACCGCGGCGAAAATGCTGTTCGTTTCTGAGAGAAGTTTACAACGTCGCTTTAAAGGTGCAACGCAGCGCACGTTCTTAGATTATCTCACTGAAGTACGTCTGGATAACGCTTGTCGCTATCTACTTGCAGGGCATAAAGTCGCAGACGTGGCTTTTGAATGTGGCTTTAATGACCCTTCCTACTTTAGTCAGCGGTTTAAACATCGCTTTGGCATGTCACCGACACAGTTTGTTGAGCAAAGTGATGCTCAGCACGAAGAAGTGTTCTGATCTTTCCTTCTTTTCCGTGTAGTTAAATGCTACACGGTGAGCATTCTGGGCTATCTTCACCAAGCGAATTGCGCGATGACGGTATAACAGAACACCTTGGCAAGCGTAGGTGCTTTCGCATAATTCTCGCTGCTTTTCATTTCATGCTGCACGTACTTAGCTGCCCAGCCTTGGTTTTGATGGTGTACTTGTTGACTAGTTTAATATTTAGAGTCGCGAAAAAATGCAAAGTTAAATGATAGCGTTATAACAAATAACAATACGCCAGAGTCATGATTAGGTAAGGGGGAATATATGGTGAAATTTTTTGCAGATATAACAGAAGATTAAAAAAAAATTCGTGGTATAGCCGGGGGGACCATACCACGGGCGTCAATGACACCTTCGCTTGCTGCCGGAGTGGTGCGTGTGCACCACCTCTGGAATTCTTTGTCTAAGGCAATGTTTGCCCGACGGAAACCACTATAAAGCCCTTAACTTTTTTTACTTATAAAATTAACGCCAACCTGACATAAGATTTGCGACATTTGAATTAAGTGACTGTTTTTAAAGTGTTAATTTGTAAAGTTAAAACTAATAAATCATTGTGAAAAGGAGTGTTTCTACTTTTGATGAGTTGAGATTGACGTTTTTGACGAGGGTTAAATTGACGAAACTTACGCGGAAAAATGGAAATAAACTGTTTTTCATAAATGTAAAATTTGATTTCAGACAACAATCCCCCCGCAGTGTTTAGTTACTATTACTGAGTAAATAGTAATTACTCTCATTATTAAGAACGCTTACAGATATTGGAATTCCCGATGCAACTATCCAAATTAAGCCAAGGTCAAGAAGCCACCATCACTGGCTTTGCTGAACTGTCGACCGATGTTCGCAAGAAACTGATGGTTATGGGGCTTTTACCGAACACACCGATTAAGTTGATTCGCTTCGCGCCAATGGGAGACCCGTTGCAAGTTGAAGTGCGTGGCGTCTCTATTGCAGTGAGAACTAATATCGCCGATGCAATATTGGTAGAGGTAAAATAATGCAGTATCAAATTTTAACGGTTGGTAACCCAAACAGCGGCAAAACGACACTGTTTAATGGCTTAACAGGTGCTAAGCAGCAAGTGGGTAACTGGGCTGGCGTAACAGTAGAGAAAAAGACGGGTCGATACACACACTCTGGCGATGAATTTTTATTGACCGATCTACCAGGTATCTATGCACTTGATAGTGGTAATGACAGTAACAGTATTGATGAATCAATCGCATCGAGAGCAGTACTGACGCACCCAGCAGATCTTATCGTTAATGTGCTAGACGCAACTTGCCTAGAGCGCAGCTTATATATGACGCTGCAATTGCGTGAGCTTGGTCGTCCAATGGTTGTAGTCTTAAACAAGATGGACGCGCTAAAGCGAGAGCGCCAAATCATTGATACTAAAGCTTTAGAAAAAGTACTAGGTTGTCCTGTGGTTGCCCTGTCTGCCAATAACCGCGAACAAATCGATGAATTTAAAGAGTTGCTTCATAAGGTCGTGGTGCAAGGTGTCACGTTAGATGCAATGAAGCTTGAGTACGGTGCCGCTTTTGAAGCAGCGCTGGATAGCCTTGAAGCAAATTTTGTTGGTCAAGAATCGGCACCACGTGCTCTAGCGATCCGCGCTCTTGAGCATGATGTTTTGGTGATTAACTCACTGAAACCAGAGCAGCGTGAACAGGTAAATCAACAGCGCCTTGCATTAGATGTTGACGTTGACCTGCACGTTGCCGATACGAAATACACCTTCTTACATGAGCAATGCAAAAAGGTGCGCCGCAGCGAAGGTAAACTGAGCCACAGCTTTACCGAGAAAGTAGACAATGTCATTTTGAATAAATGGGTTGGTGTGCCTTTCTTCTTCGTCGTGATGTACCTGATGTTTATGTTCGCAATTAACATCGGTGGTGCGTTTATCGACTTCTTTGATATTGGTGTCGGTGCATTGTTGGTTGATGGCGGACACTACCTCCTTGATGACCACCTACCAGTTTGGTTAGCGACGTTGATTGCCGATGGTATTGGCGGTGGTATTCAAACCGTAGCGACGTTTATTCCTGTCATTGCTGGTCTGTACTTGTTCCTAGCGGTATTGGAAAGTTCTGGTTACATGTCGCGTGCTGCGTTCGTGCTTGATAAAGTAATGCAGAAGATTGGTTTACCGGGTAAAGCGTTTGTGCCTTTAGTACTTGGTTTTGGCTGTAACGTACCATCGATTATGGCAACTCGTACTCTAGATCAAGAGCGCGAGCGTAAACTGGCGGCTTCTATGGCTCCGTTTATGTCATGTGGTGCACGCCTTCCAGTGTATGCGCTGTTTGCTGCGGCGTTCTTCCCTGAAAGTGGTCAAAACGTGGTATTTGCACTGTACCTGTTGGGTATTGTCGCTGCAGTCTTTACTGGTTTAGTGCTTAAGCACACACTTTACCCAGGCTCAAGCGATAGCTTGGTAATGGAAATGCCGGATTACGAACTGCCAACCATGCAGAATGTGATGATTAAAACCTGGCAAAAGCTTAAGCGCTTCGTACTTGGTGCTGGTAAAACCATCGTAGTTGTTGTGACGATTCTTAGCTTCTTCAACTCATTAGGTATGGATGGTAGCTTTGGTAACGAAGACTCAGAAAACTCAGTACTATCTAAAGCATCACAAGTCGTAACACCAGTCTTTGCTCCTATTGGCGTACAGGAAGATAACTGGCCAGCAACCGTAGGTATTATCACCGGCATTTTTGCGAAAGAAGCGGTTGTTGGTACGCTAAACAGTCTATATGCGCCGAGTGAAGGTGAAGACGGTGGCGAATACGATCTAATGGCAAGCTTGGAAGAAGCAGTAATGACCATTCCTGATAACTTGGCGGGTCTAAACTACTCAGATCCTCTTGGTGTTGAAGTGGGCGATCTCACCGACAGCTCGGCGGTTGCAGAAGAGCAAGAAGTAGATGCCTCTATCTTTGGTAACTTGAAAGGCTATTTCGCATCGAGTAACGCAGCATTTGCCTACTTGATCTTTATCTTGCTTTACACGCCATGTGTCGCAGCAATGGGCGCTTATGTTCGTGAATTTGGTCAAAAATACGCGCGTTTCATCGCGGTATGGACCATGGGTTTAGCTTACGGTAGTGCGGCATTGTATTACCAAGCAACACACTTTGCTGATCACCCAGCGACCAGCAGTGCATGGATTGCCGGTATTCTAGTTGTGGCTGCTTTGGTTTACCGAGCGCTAAAAGCTGCGGGTAAGAAACAACAAGCTTTAGAGGTGCAAATGGCATGATTTTAGCTGAACTGAAACAATACATTGACGCACAGGGCAGTGCATCTCGTCAGGAATTGGCGAAGCAATTTGCTCTAAGTGAAGATGGTGTTGATGCGATGCTGTCAGTATGGGTGAAGAAAGGCGTGATTTCGCGCATGATTGATACCAATAAAGCAGACAAAGTAACGCGAGTTCGATATTCAGCCAATCAAGCTAATGCCTTGTCACTGACAGTGACCATGTAAAGCAATTGCCGTTTTAAATTAAAGCCACTTCATCTGAAGTGGCTTTTTGCATATTTGGCGTAGTGTCGCGTACTACATTTATTAAGCTTTAGTAAACAGGCTACTTAACCCAAGGACATTGCCAATTCGAGTGGCGATGGCTTGCTGCTCTTCTTCACTACGAAATTCGCCTTTGGTATTGCCCCAAACAGGACCTGGCCAAGCGACATCATCTTTGAAGCGAGCAATATGATGAATATGCAGTTGTGGCACCATATTACCTAGCGCGCCAAGATTTAGTTTATCTGGCTGAAAGGTCGCTTCAAGCGCTTGGCTCACGGCTTGAGACTCAAGTAGAAACTGCTGCTGCTCTTGCATTGGCAAGTGGTGTAGCTCTTTTAGATTAGCGCGCTTAGGGACCAATATAACCCAAGGCACAGCCTTGTCTTTGTGCAGCAGCGCCACCGTTAAAGGAAAGTGACCAAGTACTGTGGTGTCGTTAGCCAATTGAGGATGCAGTTCAAAGCTCATTATTATTTCCGGTTGGGGAGTTTAGGGGATTATAACGTAGCGGAATCGAACGCGCAGCAAAGCTTCGTTACGGATGCGGGGTTTGGGAATGCTCAGCCGAGGGCTTCGCTACGGACTTGGGAACATTTGACCTGCGGTCTCACTACGGATGCGGGAACACTCCGCTACGGAAATTGGAACTAGAGATTTTTGCTCTTGCCGCAAGCTTATCTTTAGGTAAGCATTCCGTATTCCGTATTCCGTATTCCGTATTCCGTATTCCGTATTCCGTATTCCGTATTCCGTATTCCGTATTCCGTAAGTTCAGCTTTAACTGAAGGTTCCCGCCTCCCAAAACGAAAAAAACCGACGTTTTCACGTCGGTTCTCTCTTATCTCGTAGCGAAGCGTTCCCGCATCTCGAAGCAAAGCTTCAAAGAAGCTTTGCGCTCCCGCTTCGGCTTTTACATACGCTCTAGAGTTTCGATACCCAGTAGCGATAGACCTTGCTTGATAGTCTTCGCGGTTAGCGCTGCAAGTTTTAGACGGCTTTGTTTCACTGCTTCGTCTTCTGCCACAAGGATAGGGCATGCTTCGTAGAAGCTAGAGAATTGACCAGCGAGTTCGAATAGGTAGCTACACATGATGTGTGGTTGACCTTCGCGAGCAACAGACTGTACTGCTTCTTCAAACTGCATTAGTTTAGCGATCAGTGCTTTCTCTTTCTCGTCAGTGATCTTAATTTCACCTTGTAGCTCATCCATTGATACGCCAGCTTTAGCGAAAATAGAAGCTACACGAGTGTATGCGTATTGCATGTAAGGTGCTGTGTTACCCTCGAATGCAAGCATGTTATCCCAGTCGAACACGTAGTCAGTAGTACGGTGTTTAGATAGGTCAGCATATTTAACTGCCGCCATTGCAACCGTGTTAGCGATCGCTTTCTTCTCGTCTTCTTCTAGGTCAGGGTTCTTAGATTCGATCAGCTGTGCTGCACGAACTTCTGCTTCATCAAGAAGATCAGCTAGACGAACAGTACCGCCCGCACGAGTCTTGAATGGCTTACCATCTTTACCTAGCATCATGCCGAACGCGTGGTGCTCAAGAGAGACTGATTCTGGCACGTAACCCGCTTTACGAACGATAGTCCAAGCTTGCATTAGGTGCTGGTGTTGACGAGAGTCGATGAAGTACAGCACGCGATCCGCACCTAGTTGCTCGTAACGGTATTTTGCACACGCGATGTCAGTCGTGGTGTATAGGAAGCCACCATCGCGTTTTTGCACGATAACACCCATAGGTTCGCCGTCTTTGTTCTTGTACTCGTCAAGGAACACAACTTGCGCACCGTCATCTTCAACCGCTAAACCTTGTGCTTTAAGGTCTGCAACGATCTTAGGTAGCATGTCGTTGTACATGCTCTCGCCCATTACGTCATCACGAGTAAGTGATACGTTTAGGCGATCGTAGTTGCGTTGGTTTTGAATCATGGTTACGTCAACCAGCTTCTTCCACATTTCTGCGCAGAACTCGTCGCCGCCTTGCAGCTTAACTACGTAGCCACGTGCTTTTACTGCAAATTCTTCATCTTCATCGTACAGTTTTTTCGATTCACGGTAGAAACCTTCAAGGTCAGCAAGTTCCATTGAAACTTCGCCAGACTCTTGTTGTACACGCTCTAGGTTTGCGATCAGCATACCGAACTGAGTACCCCAGTCACCGATGTGGTTGGCACGAATCACTTTGTGACCTAGGAATTCAAGCGTGCGTACTACCGCATCACCGATGATGGTTGAACGTAGGTGACCTACGTGCATTTCTTTTGCTACGTTTGGTGCAGAGTAGTCAGCAACGATAGTTTGCGCTTCTTCTGCCGCAACGCCAAGGCGCGCGTCAGCAAGTGCAAGATCTGCTTGTTTCGCTAGGAACTCTTCGCTTAGGAAGATATTGATAAAGCCAGGACCAGCAATTTCAGTTTTGCTTGCGATACCGTCTAGATCTAGAACATCCAATACTTTTTGCGCAAACTCGCGAGGGTTCGTACCTAGTTGTTTAGCTACGCCCATAACGCCGTTAGCTTGGTAGTCACCGAACTGAGGTTTTGCTGATTGGCGAACAGCGGCAGGGCTGCCTGCAGGTGCGCCAGCGGCTTCTAGAGCCTGAGAAACTTTTTCATTAATAAGTGCTTGGATATTCACACGCGCTTCCTTCAAATCTAGGAAATATTGGGGTTTGCCGATTGTGGCGAAAATGGATACTTACAGTATCGGCGCCGTTCAAAATAGCGGCAAACCAAATCGAGTTCACAAATTGGCGCACATGATACCAATTTTCTTAAACCGCATACAGGGAGTAATTTGAGTATTTTTCTACTTTTCTTGATGATCTTGTTACTATTAGGAAAAAAGTAACCTTTTACTTAAGGAAAAAGCCTCATGTCGTTAGCAAGTGCTGAATTATTACCAGAGCAGTTAAAACAAAAGCTGCCAGAATTTATGCTTAAAATTCAAAGTTTAAGTGAAAAGTTACAAATCGATTTGACTCAGTTTCAAGCCGACCATATTGCATTACGCATCAATGAACAGGAACTGGCACAGCAAGCACACCAAGCATGGCTAAATGAAGGCGTAGAAATCTCTAATGCGCAAATCAATGGGCGCCCAATCATTGTGTTAGCTTTCCACCAACCGCTACAGGCGTTAAATTGGCAAATAGAATGTTTAGAATTGCCATATCCAGCTGAAGGAAAGCTATATCCAGAACAAAGTTGGGAGCATGTCGAATTTGTGATTCCATCACAGGCGCAAACGGCAGATGAATTTGCTGAGGAGCTCAAGCAGCGTTTTCCAGCGTTAGCCGAGCAGTGGGATAGCCTGGCGGATATGGGCATCAAAGTGAAGCTATCTAGCCCGAAAGGCGAAGGTGAACGTCTAAACAATCCAACGGTTGCCTTTAAGCATCAGGGAGTGTGCATTAAGCTTCACCCCCATTCACTTAAGGCGATAGTTGCTTCTGAGCAGTCTGTTTAAACTCCGAGAAACAAAGGGCTAAGTCGGCAAGATTAGCCCAATTCAATATCTTTTGGCCGTAGTTGAAACTCTTCGATTGAGCCGATTTCCAACCCAAGGCTTAATGGTTCGGCATCTTGGTGCGCGTTGCCTTGGGTATGCATGATCAGACGGTTAGCGGTGCGAGGTTTAAGCTCGTTAACCACAAAGCGGATCATGTCACTGCGGGTAAGCTTTTTCAGCTCGGCAAGCACTCTCTGTCGCTGATCAAAATGCTCATCCTTGTTACCAATCGCGACCCAAAGCCTTTGTGCTCGCCCTCTGAGTGTCGTATCTGGGGTTGAGATCTGATTCCAAAGTCCGCGTTTACTGCTGTGCCATTGATACTCATTGAGCTCAAGCAACACCATATAAAAAGCATTGAGGAATTCATCAATCGAGCTGATTAAATCTATCGGTGCAGCGTTTGGTGATTGGACGTACAGCACAATCCCCGGGTGTTTATTGAGAGGCATATTGCCAGTACCCACCATGTAGCCTAATTGCTGCTTGGTGCGAATCTCATGGAAGAAGGTCGCTGACATCAGATGATTTGCTAATGAATATAGCGCAATGTTTTTTGCCGAAGTGTCTTCACATTGGTAGTAAACCACAATTGCTGAATCTTCTTGATTACAATCCACTTCTCTTTGGAAAGTGCCATTTTCACCTAGCATGACTAACGGGCGAAGTGCTTCTTCGTATTGCTGCCCTTGTACTCGTAACGCCTCTTTAAGGGTTTCACCTAAAGCCAGAGCATCATCTTTTGTCCAGTCACCATAAACGAACATTTCAACATGTAGCTCGGCAAGAATGGCTTGTACGAAGCTGGCTAGCGAGTCGACTTCAATGCTTTCTAGCGCTTCAACCAGTACTGCATAAGGTGGATTGTTTGGTTGTAAGATCCCCGTCATGGCATTAAATAGTTGTGAAATAGGGCGATCTTGCGCTGAATTGCGCCAATTTCGTAGCAATTGAGTTTTAATGGTGTTGAAGCGTTTTTCACTAAACTCGCGTTTAGCAAAGCGCGTCAAAATCATTTTCATTAACTCAGGCTGCTTTTCGGTAAAGCCAGAAACCGCCAAGGTGACCCCGCCTTGATGAGCGTATAAGTTGTACCCCATCCCGGCAATCTCTGCTTGATAGGTCTCTTTGGCGAGCGCATCAAGAAACATTTCCACGCATAGACGAGTTTTGACAATATTAATCGGGTTGGCGACCGCGTGAGGACTATCAATGGCAACATAGACCACCCCTTTCGGCACGCGAAACTCACTGTCTTGCAAATGCCAGAGCTTAAAGCCGGGCAAATCACTGATGATGCTCGGTACATCTTGTTGCTCAACCAGCTCTTTCGGCGTTAGGTCATAACAGATAAATGGATTGCGCTCGGGTAACTGGGCGATGATTTTTGCTGGTTGCTGGTAAAACGCTTTTTGCTCAGGGCTAATCAAGCGAACAGAATAGGGCGTATGGTACCATTTTGCGGTTTCTTCGTAGGTTAATCCCTTAGCGATCAGCGTTACGCGCAGATTATCA
The DNA here is from genome assembly GCF_003350325.1 of Vibrio rhodolitus. Classification (GTDB taxonomy): domain Bacteria; phylum Pseudomonadota; class Gammaproteobacteria; order Enterobacterales; family Vibrionaceae; genus Vibrio; species Vibrio rhodolitus. Next base: position 100,226 of record NZ_QLYZ01000004.1, read on the forward strand.
GTAGTAAAGTGCTGTGAGAGCGTTTGCAGTATATCTGGCTGATATTCAGCCATTTTAAAGTCGCCGTAGATAATATCTTCGCTTTGGTAGTGCTGCATGTTGACCACGAGATGACTGGCTGCATCGAGTGGACGGGTTGGCTCTTGGAATCTAAATGCGGATTCGAGAACGGCTTTTTTCTCAAGATAGCGCCATTCGTCCAGACCGCGAGCTTTAACAATCGCGATATAGTTAAAAACAGCTTGGATAATGTCGTCAGTGTGCTCAAGCCCCTCTTGGGTCAAGGTACAACTGATGGTGAATTCGCGGTAATTGCTGCCACTTACGCCACCGCCTGCCGATAAAGACGTTATCCAACCCGCGTCTTTAAGTTCGAGCATTAAGCTATTCTCCCCTTCATAACCCAGTAAGTGGGCAAAATAGGAGAGGGGCTTAGTATGGTAATACTCGGCAGTGCTTGGCATTGGGAAGGCAAGGATCAACTTGCGGATCTCTTTTACTGGTTCGACATTCACCCAAATTCCGGTCGAGCGCGCGTCAGTATAAGGCTGTTCAATGGACTTGCCAGCAAGGTGATTGTTAGTGATAGCAGAGAATTTCTCGGTTGCCCAAGCTTGCATATCTGCAATGGAATGTTCACCTATCATGACCAGCGTCATCAAATCGGCTGAATATTGCTGGCTATGAAAAGCAACGATTTCATCGCGTATCGATTGACCGTTGCGATCGCCGAGCGTTTCAAGATTACCAACTGAAAATTTAGCAAAGGGGTGCAGTGGATTGATGACCTCTTTGTGCACCTGATACAGGCGACGAGAGTCATCGTTTAGCTTCATTTTATATTCTGAATCGACTGCTTGGCGCTCTTTGTCTAAGGCTTCGGCATTAAACAGAGGCGCGGTAAAAAATTGACTGAATCGCTCAAGTGCATTAGCAAACGCGTTGTTGTCTACATCGAAGAAAAAGCAGGTATGTTCGGTGCCAGTCCACGCATTATTCATACCGCCATGTTGGCTGATGTAGCTTTGAAACTCGCCGACTTTAGGGAATTTTTCGGTACCGAGAAACAGCATGTGCTCAAGATAGTGCGCCATACCTTCTCTGTCGATCGGATCGTCAAAATGACCAACGTTGACCGCTAAAGCCGCTGCAGATTTCTGTGCACTGTCATCTTGAATCAAGAGGACCCTCAAACCATTTTCAAGAGTTAAGTACTGGTATTGATTGGTATCGTTTGGGCTTACATGCACAGTATTTCTCCAGACCTTGAGGGTATGCTTAAGTATGAACGTGTTTAAACTGGCTGCAAACTACTATATTCAAGAATGTCTTGATATCGATAGCAACAAGTAACCACACATAGAACATCGCACGGCACATCTTGAAACAAAATGACGCTATTTACCTTTAAGATTGTTAAGAAAGTCTGAGTCTTTAGCAAGTTACTTGATATAATTATTTAGATATACCCAAGTGACTTCATAGTATTAAGCGCCAAGATAAAGCGAACTATTCGGCGAGGTTGCTGGGGTATATTTTGAGCCCAAAGATCAGTGAGCCGAAGATAAGTGCTCACGCAATAGGAATAAGTATGAAAATCGTGATTATGCGTCATGGCGAGGCGGAAACATTCGCACAAAGTGATGCTGAGCGAGCGCTAACCAAGTTTGGTCGTAGTGCTTCAAGAGATGTCGCGCAACGATGCACTCAAGAAGGTATCGCGCAGTTTGATAAAGTGTTAGTTAGTCCATACAAACGCGCCCAACAAACTTGGCAAGAACTAGAAGAAATCTTCGATGCCAAAGATGTTCAGCTGTGTGAAGAGATCACCCCTTACGGTGATTCAGAATCTGTGGTTGATTATCTGCAGGCGATTATAGACGTTGAGCAACTTGAATCGGTACTTCTGGTTTCGCACCTACCTTTAGTCGGTTATCTAACCGCTGATCTTGTAGTCGATATGGCACCACCTATGTTCCCAACTTCTGGTATGGTTTGCGTTGAATACAATGTCGAAAAACAGCAAGGCGAGTTGGTTTGGAGTCTTAAGCCGTAACATTTCGTCTCAAAAGCGACAACTATTTGACTTTTTTGGTGGACTAATCTTTGCATAAGTGGCTAACTACCTGTGCAAACAAGACAATTTAGTTGTATCAGCCTCTGATTTATGAAGTTTACTCTACCATTTACGGACAAATTACCTCCGTTACCTAAGCGAGCAATGCCAGCGATTGGCGCCCCAGTGATGGTTTTGGCGACCTTAGCGATGGTCGTACTGCCGATGCCGGCGTTTTTGCTCGACTTGTTCTTCACCTTTAACATTGCTCTGTCGTTGGTGGTGTTATTGGTGACGGTTTACACTCGGCGTCCGCTCGATTTCGCAGCTTTCCCAACGGTACTTCTAATCGCGACCTTACTTCGTTTAGCCTTGAACGTGGCTTCGACGCGTGTGGTTTTGCTTTATGGTCACGAAGGTCCGGGTGCGGCAGGTAACGTAATCGAAGCATTCGGTAACGTAGTGATAGGTGGTAACTACGCAGTTGGTTTCGTGGTCTTCATTATCCTGATGATCATTAACTTTATGGTTGTGACCAAAGGTGCAGGACGTATTTCGGAAGTAAGTGCCCGCTTTACCTTAGATGCTTTGCCAGGTAAGCAAATGGCGATCGATGCCGACTTGAATGCGGGTTTGATCGATCAAGACCAAGCGCGAACTCGTCGTCAAGAAGTGACCAAAGAAGCGGATTTCTACGGTTCGATGGACGGTGCGTCAAAGTTTGTTAAAGGCGATGCTATCGCCGGTATTCTGATCCTATTTATCAACATCATCGGTGGTCTATCCATCGGTATGGCGCAGTATGGTCTTGGCTTTGCTGAGGCAATGCAAATCTATACGCTACTGACGATCGGTGACGGTCTGGTTGCGCAAATCCCTTCTCTACTCTTGTCTATTGGCGCTGCGATCATGGTAACGCGTCAAAACACCGATGAAGACATGGGACAACAGGTTGTTTTCCAGCTGTTCGATAACCCTAAAGCCTTGATGATTACCGCAGGCATTTTGTTTGTGATGGGTATCGTGCCTGGCATGCCACATTTTGCTTTCTTGCTATTAGCAGCAATGGCAGGTGCGGGCGCCTACTGGATGACTCGCAAGAACAAGCGAAAAGAGGAAGAGAAAACCAACCTTCCAGCGACTACAGCTACCGAGCCTACCACGCCTAAAGAGCTCTCTTGGGATGATGTACAACCGGTTGATATTATTGGTCTTGAGGTGGGTTATCGTTTGATCCCGCTGGTGGATCGCGATCAAGGTGGTGAGTTACTAGAGCGAGTTAAAGGCGTACGTAAAAAGCTATCCCAAGATTTTGGTTTTCTTATCCCTGCGGTGCATATCCGCGACAACCTTGAATTAACACCAAATAGCTATCGCATCACCTTAATGGGCGTGGCGGTCGGTGAAGCTGAAATCAGACCGGACCAAGAGTTGGCAATCAACCCAGGTCAAGTTTATGGCGTGATTGAAGGTGAGCCAACCATCGACCCTGCCTTTGGTTTGGAAGCGGTTTGGATTCGCGAAGAGCAGCGTGAGCATGCGCAGGCACTGGGTTACACCGTTGTTGATTCCTCAACCGTACTGGCAACACATTTAAGCCAACTGTTGACCAACAACGCGTCGCAATTGATTGGTCATGAAGAAGTACAGAACCTGTTGGAAATGCTTGGACGTAGCACGCCTAAATTGGTGGAGAGCTTTGTCCCTGACCAATTACAACTTGGTGTGGTGGTGAAAGTTCTGCAGAACCTGCTCAATGAGGCTGTGCCAATTCGAGATATTCGCACCATAGTTCAAACTCTGTCCGAGTATTCGTCAAAGAGTCAAGAACCTGACATTCTCACTGCGGCCGTTCGCATCTCGCTTAAGCGACTAATTGTTCAAGAAATCAATGGCATAGAGCCTGAGTTGCCAGTGATTACTCTGATTCCTGAATTGGAACAAATCTTGCATCAAACAATGCAAGCTTCTGGAGGGGAATCTGCTGGTATCGAACCGGGTCTAGCAGAGCGCTTACAAATGTCTCTGAGCCAAGCGACTCAAGAGCAAGAACTGAAAGGTGAACCGGCAGTGCTGCTGACATCCGGTGTATTGCGTTCTACCCTCGCGAAATTTGTTAAGAACACTATCCCATCGCTACGCGTGCTCTCTTATCAAGAGATCCCGGATGAGAAACAAATCCGCATTGTACAGGCGGTGGGAAATTAAATTCTGTTACTAACCCATTCTGTTACTAACAAATAACGGATATCAATTTTGAAAATTAAACGATTTTTTGCCAAGGACATGCGAACAGCTCTACTTCAAGTGAAGGAAGAGTTAGGTTCTGACGCTGTAATCATGTCGAACAAAAAAGTCGCTGGTGGAGTTGAAATTGTTGCGGCAGTAGACGGAGAGTCAGCAACTGCAAGAGTCAATGGTGGTTACAGTTCGCATCCTAGAACAATGCCGACCCAAGTGTCGCCAAGTTTGGAAGCTCGTGCCGAGACTCGCGCACTCGACGATGATCGTGTCAGTTTAAACAGCAGTGCAGAAGCGGGTCGTTCGATGACCAAGCGTTTTGCCAGTATGTTGAAGCAATACAGCAACACTCGCCCTGGCTATGATGATGTACCAGAGAAAGGGGAGGCGGATGACTCGCTAACTGCTCTTCTCAAGCGTCAATCTAGCCATCGTGCGCAAAACAGCGATATTAAGCTCAAAGAAGATTCACCTCTTGCGCGCTTAATTGCCGAAGACCGTCGCCTTGAAAGACCTAAGCCTCAGCTAGACCCTTCTCGCTACGAGCGTAATAGTTCGCCACGTGAAGCGGCAGTCTCCAATGAAGACTTGACCGATATGCGTGAGGAAATGACCTCTATTCGCCGTCTGCTTGAGCATCAAGTCTCTGGGCTTATGTGGCAAGAAGTGGAACGTCGTGAACCGCTGCGCGCCATGTTGATTAAGCGTCTTGAGCGTATGGGCTTATCACTGGAGCTTGCCGATCAGCTTGCTTGTTACATTCCAGAAGACACCCCACCGAAGAAAGCGTGGCGAGCACTGCTGGGCTTAGTCGCTGATCAAATCCCAATTTCTAAGCAAGACATCTTAAAGCGTGGCGGTATTGTTGCGCTGCTTGGTCCGACTGGTGTGGGTAAAACTACCACTGTGGCTAAGTTAGCAGCTCGAGCTGCGATGGAGTTTGGTTCTGACAATGTGGCCTTAGTGACCACCGATACCTATCGTATCGGTGCTCATGAACAGTTGGCTATTTACGGACGAATTATGGGATGCCCGGTAAAAGTCGCTAAAGATTCCAAAGAGTTAGCCGATGTAATATATCAGCTACGCCATCGTCGTCTTGTGTTGGTTGATACTGCAGGTATGGGGCAGCGAGACGTTCGTCTTTCAGAGCAGCTTGATACTCTGATGCAAGATAGCGGTGAGATGATTCACAGCTACTTGGTATTACCTGCAACCGCACAGAGAAAAGTGCTGCAAGAGACTATTGACCACTTTAAACGCATTCCTCTTTCTGGCTGTATCTTGACCAAATTAGATGAGTCACTAAGCCTTGGAGAGTTCGTCAGCGTAGTAGTGCAAAATGCATTACCAGTGGCTTACATCGCGAATGGACAACGCGTACCCGAAGATATCGTTATTGCTCAGCCAAAATACATGGTGGCTAAAGCAAATGACTTACTTGAGAAATCGGCGGACGATGAACCGCACTATTGGAATAGTGAAGTAGAGAGGTTCTAGGCGGCGATGATGACAGAGAATATGATACAAGACCAAGCTAGCGGATTGCGCCGCTTAACTCAACCATCACTAACCAAGGTTATTTCTGTAACTGGCGGTAAAGGTGGTGTGGGTAAATCTAACGTCACTCTCGGGTTGGCAATCTGTATGGCTCGCCAAGGCAAGAAAGTCATGGTTTTAGACGCTGATTTGGGTCTAGCTAATGTCGATGTCATGCTTGGCATTCGACCAAAGCGTAACCTTGGCCACGTCCTCGCGGGTGAGTGCGATCTGGCGGATGCGATTGTGGAAGGTCCGCACGGCATCAGAATTATTCCAGCGACTTCTGGCACCCAGTCAATGACGGAGCTTAGCCACGCACAACACGTCGGTCTTATTCGTGCGTTTGGTAGTCTAGAAGATGAAATGGACGTGCTGCTGATTGATACCGCAGCTGGTATTTCAGACATGGTGATCAGCTTTTCTCGCGCAGCACAAGATGTGGTTGTGGTGGTGTGTGATGAGCCAACATCGATTACCGATGCTTATGCGCTGATCAAACTGTTGAGTAAAGAGCATCAAGTTCAACGCTTTAAAATTGTTGCCAACATGGTCAGAAGCTACCGTGAAGGGCGAGAATTGTTTGCAAAGTTGACCTTAGTCACAGAGAGATTCTTGAATGTGAGCCTTGAGCTCGTCGCTTGTATCCCTTTAGATGATAAAGTGCGTCAAGCAGTGAAAAAACAAAAGATTGTCGTTGATGCGTTTCCGCGCTCACCTGCCGCACTGGCTTTGGGTTCATTGGCGAACAAAGCACTGACTTGGCCAATACCAAAGACCCCAAGTGGGCACTTAGAGTTTTTTGTTGAACGTTTGCTCAACCGACCACAACCATTAGAGGAACCATTTGGTGAATAAGGCGTTGACCTATGACCAATACGGAAATCACAACAGCCAAAGAGAATTTTTAGAAAAATATTCGGTGCTGGTGAAACGTATTGCTCACCACCTGCTGGGACGATTACCAGCGAGTGTTCAGGTCGAGGATCTTATCCAAGCGGGAATGATTGGTCTTCTCGAAGCGCAAAAGAACTATGATGGCAGCAAGGGTGCAAGTTTTGAGACCTATGCTGGAATACGGATTCGTGGCGCTATGCTTGACGACATTCGTCGTGGAGACTGGGTACCACGTTCAGTTCACAAACATAGCCGTGAATTCAATCAGGCGATAGCGATTCTTGAAGGGCAATTGAATCGAGATCCTACGGATGCAGAAGTAGCAAATTACGTAGGCATGTCGTTAGAGCAATATCATTCGGTTCTAACTGACATCAACTGTTCTCGTTTGGTAGGGATCGAAGACCTCGGTGTTTCTGAGGATGTCATTACTTCTGAAGATACCGATGAAGAAAATACACCTTTTCAAGGTGTTGCGGATGAATATTTTAGAAAAGCTTTGGTAGAATCGATAAAATCTCTACCAGAGCGTGAAGCTTTGGTGCTTTCTCTTTATTACGATGAAGAGTTAAACCTTAAAGAAATCGGTGAAGTAATTGGAGTTAGCGAATCACGCGTTAGCCAAATATTGAGCCAATCGATGCAACGTTTGCGCACCAAATTGAGTGCGTGGACAAACAATGACTAGAAATCACTGACATCATAATCAGTGGAGGCAATTTTGAATAAAAACATGAAAATCTTGATTGTTGACGACTTCTCAACAATGCGCCGTATCGTTAAAAACCTACTTCGTGATTTGGGTTTTAATAACACCCAAGAAGCGGACGACGGTTTAACAGCATTGCCTATGCTCAAGAAGGGCGATTTCGACTTTGTTGTTACTGACTGGAACATGCCAGGCATGCAAGGTATCGACTTGTTAAAGCATATCCGTGCAGACCAAGAGCTGAAGCACCTTCCAGTGCTGATGATCACGGCAGAAGCAAAACGCGAACAAATCATTGAGGCTGCTCAAGCCGGTGTAAATGGTTACATTGTTAAGCCATTTACAGCAGCAACGCTAAAAGAAAAACTAGATAAGATCTTTGAGCGTTTATAGTCAAAAAACTGACTATGTTGAATTGGGCGAACAAGGCCATTTAGGAATGATTTCATTAGAACAAGCCAAACAACTCGTTGAGCTTTTGGAAGATGGTAAACAGCAAGACGCAGACGATTTAGTTAAACGCGCTTACGACATACCAAGCGAACCAATGCTGCAAGAAATTGGAGAACTGACTCGCGACCTGCACGAATCAATCAAGCAATTTCATCTTGATGAACGAATTTCACAGCTTGCCAATGACGAAATCCCTGACGCGAGGGATCGCCTTAAATACGTTATTGAAAAGACTGAAGTTGCAGCAAACCAAACGATGGATGCAGTCGATCGCTGTATGCCAATCGCCGATAGCCTCCACGATGGCTTACTCCAAGTAAGACCTCAGTGGAACGAGTTAATGCACGGCAAAATAGACCTAACTGAGTTTAAAGCGCTTTGTCACCGTATCGATGATTTACTAGGTCAGGTGGAAGGTAATAGCAGCGAACTACGCAGCTTACTGACTGACATTTTAATGGCGCAAGGTTTCCAAGATCTTACCGGACAAATCATTGGACGTGTTATTGAGCTAGTTAACGAAGTTGAAATGCGACTCGTTGATATTCTTACAGTTTTTGGTCAAAATCAGTTGGACGAAGGTATATCCAATAACAAGAAAAAAGCATCAACCGAAGCGGAAGGACCAATCCTTAACGCCATTGAAAGGGATGATGCTGTTTCATCGCAAGACGAAGTCGACGACTTACTCTCCAGTCTTGGGTTTTAGAGGTAACTTATGAGCTACGAATTAGACGAAGATATTCTTCAGGACTTTTTAGTTGAGGCGGGTGAAATTTTAGAGTTGCTATCCGAGCAGTTGGTAGAACTTGAAAATAACCCGAACGACAAGGATCTGCTCAACGCTATCTTCCGTGGTTTCCATACGGTAAAAGGTGGTGCCGGCTTTTTGAGCCTCACAGAACTTGTTGATACCTGCCACGGTGCAGAGAACGTGTTTGATATCTTACGTAACGGTCAGCGTGAAGTTACCGCAAGTTTGATGGATACCATGCTTAAGGCATTGGATACGGTCAATGAACAATTCCAAGCAGTACAAGATCGTGAACCATTAGAGCCTGCAGAGCAGTCATTGCTTGATGAACTTCATCGTTTAAGCAAACCGGCTTCAGAGGAAGAGGTTGTTGTAGCTCCAACTCAACCTGAAGTCGTTGCGCCTACGCCTGAACCTGTTGTTGAACCAGCGCCAGTTGCTGCTAGCACCACTGTAGATGCAGGTTCTATCGACGAGATTACCCAAGACGAATTTGAAAAGCTGTTAGATGAACTGCACGGCGCAGGTGCTGCACCGGGTGCCAGCAAAGCTGCGGCGGCTTCTCAACCAGCAGCCGTTGCTGCGCCTCAAGAGCAAAGCGGCGACATTACAGATGATGAATTTGAAAAGTTATTAGATGAACTGCATGGTGTGGGTCAAGGTCCGGGCAAAGAAGCCGCGGTTCAAGCTCCTGCACCCGTTCAATCGGCTCCTGCGGCACCAGCAGCTAGTGGCGCTGATGAAGATCTAATGACTGACGATGAGTTCGAGAAGCTGCTTGATCAGTTACATGGTCAGGGCAAAGGACCAAGTGTTGAAGAGCTAGAGATGGCGACTAAGCCTGCGTATCAAAACGCAGAGCCTGAAGTCGTGGTTGAAGAGGCTCCTGTGGCAGTGGCAACTCCAGCGCCAGTTGCTGCACCAGCAGCACCTGTTTCTAAAGAGAATGTACCTGCGAAGAAAGAAGCGTCGGCACCAGCGAAAAAACCTCAAGCTGAAGCTACGGTTCGTGTTGATACTTCCACACTCGACATCATTATGAACATGGTCGGCGAGTTGGTATTGGTGCGTAACCGTCTATTAAGCCTTGGTCTGAACAGTAACGACGAAGAAATGGCGAAAGCTGTGGCTAACCTTGATGTTGTCACTGCTGACTTACAAGGTGCGGTGATGAAAACCCGCATGCAGCCAATCAAAAAAGTATTTGGTCGTTTCCCACGTGTTGTTCGCGACTTAGCGCGTAGCCTTAATAAAGACATCACGCTAGAAATGCGTGGTGAAGATACCGATCTTGATAAAAACTTGGTTGAAGCTCTTGCCGATCCACTAATCCACTTAGTGCGTAACTCGGTTGACCACGGTATTGAAATGCCAGAGGACCGCGTAAAAGCGGGTAAACCTCGTACTGGTAAAGTGATTCTTTCTGCCGCTCAAGAAGGTGATCATATTGAACTGGCTATCGTTGATGATGGCGGTGGTATGAACCCGGATGTGCTGCGTGGTATCGCGGTTAAACGCGGCATGATGGATGAAGACGCAGCCTCACGTCTGACAGACAAAGAGTGTTTCAACCTTATCTTTATGCCGGGCTTCTCAAGTAAAGAGAAGATCTCCGATATTTCTGGCCGTGGTGTAGGTATGGATGTGGTGAAAACAGCTATCAACACCTTAAACGGCTCAATCGACATTGATTCAGAGATGGGCAAAGGAACGCAAATCTCAATCAAAGTACCATTAACACTGGCGATTCTTCCAACTCTGATGGTTGGCGTTGGCGGTAATCCGTTTGCTCTGCCATTGGCGAGCGTGAATGAGATTTTCCACCTTGATTTAAGTCGCACCAACGTAGTTGATGGTCAATTAACGATTATTGTTCGAGATAAGTCTATCCCATTGTTCTACTTGCAGAACTGGCTGTCGCCACGTTCAGCAGCAGTAGAGCAGCGTAAAGGGCATGGGCATGTGGTGATTGTTCAGTTAGGCAGCCAACGAGTCGGTTTTGTGGTTGATACCTTGATTGGACAAGAAGAGGTGGTTATCAAGCCTCTGGATAACTTGTTGCAAGGTACGCCAGGTATGGCGGGTGCAACGATCACCAGTGACGGTCATATTGCACTAATCCTTGATGTGCCAGATCTATTGAAACGTTACGCTGCGGCATCGCGCATTTAATCGTTGAATATTAAAAAGGAAAGATATGGCAATACGAGTTTTAGTAGTTGACGATTCCAGCTTCTTTCGCCGCCGAGTGAGTGAGATAATAAACTCGGATGCGCGACTAGAAGTGATTGATGTAGCTACCAACGGTAAAGAAGCCGTTGAGAAAGCACTGAAAATCAAACCTGATGTCATCACTATGGACATTGAAATGCCAATCATGGACGGTATCACTGCCGTCCGTGAGATTATGGCATCCAACCCGATCCCAATTCTGATGTTCTCTTCGCTGACTCACGACGGCGCTAAAGCAACGCTAGATGCTCTGGATGCAGGCGCATTGGATTTCTTGCCGAAGAAGTTTGAAGACATCGCTCGTAACCGTGACGAAGCGGTAAGCCTACTGCAGCAGCGCGTGATGCAAATTGCTTCACGACGCACGTTTATGCGCAGACCGGTTGCACCAAGAGTAGCGCCGACAGCGGCGCCGCTAGAGCGCTCGACTGCGCGTCCAGCCGCTTCAGCTCTGCAACGTCCAGTCGCTGCACCAGCCGCGCGCACGCCATCGCCAGCAGCTCGTTTTAAAGCGTCAGGTAAGAAGTATCAGTTAACCGCGATTGGCACCTCAACCGGTGGTCCAGTGGCTCTGCAAAAGATCTTAACTAAGCTGCCAGCAAACTACCCACATCCGATTTTGCTGATCCAACATATGCCGGCGACATTTACTGCAGCCTTTGCAAGTCGTTTGAATTCGCTGTGTAAGATCCAAGTTAAAGAAGCTGCAGATGGTGATGTGTTGCAAGCGGGTGTCGCTTATTTGGCGCCGGGTGGCAAACAGATGATGATCGAAGGTCGTCCTGGTAGTGCTAAGCTGCGTATCATCGATGGTGGTGAGCGCATGAACTACAAACCATGTGTCGATGTGACCTTTGGTAGCGCTGCAAAAATCTACCATGACAAAGTACTCTCTATGGTGTTAACCGGGATGGGTGCCGATGGGCGTGAAGGTGCGCGCATGCTGAAAAATGCGGGTGCGACAATCTGGGCGCAAGACGAAGAAAGCTGTGTTGTTTACGGCATGCCTCAAGCAGTGGCGAAAGAAGGTATCTCTTCAGAAGATTTACCACTAGATCGAATTGCTGAACGTATGCTGGTCGAAATAGGCCTAGCATAGAGGTGAGGCTATGATCGTTTGGAGTATTGCAAACCAAAAAGGCGGTGTGGGTAAAACTACCACCACGATTACCCTTGCTGGTTTGCTGAGCAAGCAAGGCAAAAAGGTCTTGTTGGTTGATACTGACCCGCATGCTTCTTTGACTACCTATTTAGGCTTTGATTCTGACAACGTGCCGTCGAGCTTGTTTGATCTTTTCCAAATCAAAGAGTTTACCGAAAATACGGTGATGCCTTTGATTATGGATAGTGATATTCCGGGTATCGATATTATTCCAGCGCACATGTCGTTGGCGACTCTTGACCGCGTTATGGGTAACCGTAGCGGCATGGGCTTGATCTTAAAACGTGCACTGCTGGCGATTAAAGACCATTACGATTACGTATTGATCGATTGTCCGCCAATTCTAGGCGTGATGATGGTGAATGCTTTAGCGGCAAGTAATCGAATTCTGATCCCGGTACAGACGGAATTTTTGGCGATGAAAGGTCTAGAGCGCATGGTGCGCACGCTAGCCATCATGCAAAAATCGCGCAGTAAGCCATTTAAAGTGACGATTGTCCCGACTATGTACGATAAGCGCACGCGCGCTTCACTACAAACGTTGCAGCAGTTGAAAAAGGATTACCCAAATCAAGTATGGTCTTCGGCTGTACCGATTGATACGAAATTTAGAGATGCGAGTTTAAAACACCTGCCGGTTTCGCATTTCGCCTCGGGTAGCCGTGGCGTATTTGCCTACAAGCAGTTGTTATTGCATCTAGAGAGGCTAGCGATCGATGAGTGAAGATACGCTGCTCTCAAGTGAACAGGCACTGGATGATTACTTCACCTCTTTGTTGTCAGAAGACGAAGAGTTGCAAGCGCTTGTTGCCAGCGAAGACGATGAGATAATTCTTGCAGAGCCAGAGCCAGAGCCAGAGCCAGAGCCAGAGCCAGAGCCA